>JAFTAJ010000011.1 GCA_017458585.1 Bacteroidaceae bacterium | reverse complement strand
GTGGGCCTTCGACGTGGACCTCTCGCAATACCGTCCCGACTTCCAGACCCTCAAAGAGAACATACGCTTGGAGATGCGCGTCTGGAGCAACAGCCAGGTGTCGCTCCGCAGTAAGATCAACGCCGAAATCAAGGAGAAGGCTCCCGCAGAGGAATCGATGACCTCTTCGCTCGGTGGCTTAGTGAGCAAGGCGAAAAGTGCGACCGGTGACGTTACCAACCTCATCGCCAACTTCACCTCCGGCAACTGGGTAGGTGCCATCAAGTCGACCGTCGCTGCCGCCAAGGGTGCCTGGAATATCATCTCAGATGCCCGCAACCTGCAAGCCAAATTCTACGGGCAGACACCGCCACAGCCGGAATACATCGTGAAACAGTATATCGACGGCACCATCGACACCGAGGGACTCATCAAAGGGTCGAGAACTGTCAGCGGCATGAACACCATCACCTATGCCATGTCGCAGTTCGACGTCAACAACTCCACCGTGGGCCAGGGTGTGTGGAACCTCAAGACCCCACCGACCCTCATCTGCCTCGGACAATTCAACTATATCGACCCGCACAAGATGTCGGGACTGACAGACCTCTTCCCACAGTACGGCAACACCAACATTGGTTTACACTACACACTCGACCCCAGAAGCATCGACGTGGTACTCAACCCCAACGTGTTCCCCAAAGACCAGATAGAGTGGAAGCGGGTGACAGCCGTGTGCGGTGTCAGGAAGGACACTAAGCACGACACCTACAACGCCTACCGCAACGCCATTGGCATGAGCAACAATGATGCTGGGGATACCAACAACCTCGCATCATTCAACAACCACGCCAGTAACAGCCCCTGCTACGACTACCTCTACGATGCCGATGACAAGCAGGGACTGGCCTTCCCCAAATGCTGGGAGAATGTGGAGACCTATACGGAGTCCTCGCGTAAAGGCGAGGCCCCCCATCATCTCGTAGGGCGTGGTGACGATGGCTATTTGCTTGAGCCTACGCAGTTCTCATCAAGCAAGTGGGAGGACCTCTATTCAGACCCCCGCGTCTCTATCTCACGCGAGGTGCTGAGCCCCAGGTGGATTCCCAGTTACGAGGTCACCGTCACCGTCACCGTCAAACTGAAAGACTACGACACGCCCTTTGTCATGACGCGCGCCTATCTGCCCAACTACACATTCTACACGCAGGATGACGTGAACCACCGCCTGAAGGAGGAGCATGACAAACTGGACAAGTGGCTGGCCGACCAGAAAGCCGACCCCACGAACAAGACGGAGTGGCAGGAATATCAGGTGCAGCACATCAAGAGCCAGTTCAACGCCATATTTCCCAACTATGAGGCTGTGCAGACAGCAAAGTTCTGGCTGTTCAGACCTAAAGGATGGGCGGCTACGGGAGGACACGGTGGCGAAATTGCAGACCACCTCTTCGACCACAACCCCGCCACGAAGTGGTTCTCTAATCCTTACCAAAAGACAAATGACTGTTGGATTGTGGATTTCGCATCAAATGTTCCCTGCACAGTCAAGTCCTACACCCTCACCGCCCCTGCCGACGTGGAGAGCCATCCAGGTCGCAACCCCAGGGAGTGGTCGCTCTACGGCAAGAAGAATGCCTCTGACCCCGAATGGGCGTTGCTCGACTACCGCTTTGTCAACGTCAATGCCGGCGATGCCATGCCCACCGTCAACAGTGCTACCAAGATCTACGACATCAAGTTCCCGGGTGAGTATAGCGTCTACAGGTTGGCAGTGAAGCAGACGATGGACTCCTTTACCTTCTTTAATACGATGGGGCAAAGTTGCTATCTCTCCATCTCTTGCCTGGACTTCAACTTCTGATGTTTTAATCTACGCATAATTAGAATAATGAGACAAATGAAACAATGGATGCTCGCCGCCATCCTGACACTCTGCGGCGCAACGACAGCCCTGGCGCAGACCAGTTACGACTACATTGAGCGCGCCTGGGACAGCGAGAACAAGGTGGTGACAGAGACCACCAAGACCCTTAACGTGGGCGACTACACCCCCATCAACGGCAGCGACACCAGCGACAGTGGCTGGTTAGGCCTGTACAACGGCTGGTACGTGGTGACTGGCAACTCTGAGTACAAGGTGCTTAACGTGCTGGGCGACGATGTCCACCTCATCATCCCCGACGGCGTGACACTCACCGTGACGGGCGGCGTGAAGTTGGAGTCGGATGATAAGACGAGCCATAAACTCACCATCTACGGACAGACAAATAACTCGGGCAAACTCACCGTCACCAACGACTATAGCGGTGCTGCCGGCATCGGCGGCGGTGAGGGAGCCAGTTGCGGAACCCTCGAAATCCACGGCGGCACCATCAATGCCACGGGCGGCGAGAAGGGTGCAGGCATCGGCGGCGGTTCGGGTCAGGGCTTCTATGGCCAACTTACCATCTATGGCGGCGATGTCACGGCTCACGGCGGTCTGTTTGGTGCAGGCATCGGTAGCGGCGACGAGAACTCGGCCGCTATGGCAGGCTTCATCACCATCTACGGTGGAAAGGTCGTGGCCTATGGTGGCAAGTATGCTGCGGCTATCGGTGGCGGCTATGAAGGCAACGGAGCCAGCCTGAGCATCTATGGCGGCTGGGTGGAAGCTTATGCCCCGAAAACAGAAGACGACAAAGGCGATGGTGCCGGCATTGGTGGCGGTCGCTATGGCAATGGCTTTGAGACCTATATCTATGGTGGCACCGTTGATGCAAATGGAGGAGACTACGGTGCTGGCATTGGTGGAGGAGGTGCTCGCAACCATAGTGAAAAGGGAAATTCAGGCCTAATAGAAATACACGGTGGCACGGTCACGGCAGGTGCCACGGAGGCGGCAGCCATAGGGTGTGGCTTCAGGGGCGAGAGTGCCACCGTCAAAATCTCCGGCGGCACGGTGAAAGCCACCTGTAGCAGCTCAAGCTCGGCAGGCATCGGTGGCGGTGGCGACTATAATGCCAAACTCGACATCACCATCAGCGGCGGCACGGTGGAGGCCAACGGGGGTGCTCAAGGCATTGGCCCTGGCAAAGGTAGCATAATGGGAGAGTATGACTACGATGGTACCCTCGTCATCAATGGCGGCCATGTGTATGCCACTGGTAGTTATCGAGCCATCGGCGGAGCCAATGCCAGTGGGTTCACACTGTACAACGAGGCTCAGGTGAAGGCTGGGGCAACATCTGGTGAAGCCGTCCTTTTCTCGG
>JAFTAJ010000010.1 GCA_017458585.1 Bacteroidaceae bacterium | reverse complement strand
TTTTGTCCATGTCGATCATCTTTTCTCTTTGTACGTTAAACAGCACTCATATTAACTACTATTATAACGTAAATCCTATGACCTACATGGTATACTTTTCAATTATTATAGTGGTATACTTTTCAATTACTATTTACAGAATAGAGAAAAGAGAATAGCGAATAGTGTTTTTTTCATTGAAGATTGAAGATTGAAAAATTGAAATGTGTCTCCCTTACATCAGGCCGTCGGCCTCGAAGGGGATATGCTTGCGGTAGGCTCGGCCGGTGGCGGTGGCGATGAGGGTGCCGTCCTGATTGGTGACACGTATGATGCTCTGGGGCATCTTGGGGTGGTTGACGGTCTCGGTGGCTTCGGCGATGAGATGGTCGCCGAGGCGGGCAGAGGCGAGATAGTCAATGGTGTTGGCGATGCCAAGGGTGAGGGTGCCGTGGCTGTTGCATACGGCAGCGAAGGCGAGGTCGGCGAGGGTGAAGATGGCTCCGCCCTGGCACACGTTGGCTCCGTTGATATGGCCGGGGCCTACGGTCATCTCGGCCTTGGCATAGCCTTCGCGCACTTCGGTGAGCTGTATGCCGTTGTCGCGGGCAAAGATATCGGTGACGTTTAACTTTTCAAGTAAAGTCATTGAAGATTGAAGATTGAAAATTGAGGATTGACACACCCCATCCCGGCACTCTCACCCCTCAGTCGCACACCCCATCCCCCTTACGGGGACTTCCCCTAACTTAGGGGCAGAAAGCTCCCCTCCGGCAGGGGAGCAAACCACTCCCTTTAGCTTAGGGGCAGAAGGATTGAGGGTTATCAGAAGCAAATCTGGGTTTGGAACTGGAGCATGTTGTAGTTTTTCTTCCAGTTGGAGTTGGGGTCACAGAAGGTCCACTGTGCCTGGATGCGGCACTTGTTGAAGAACCAGTACTGCAGACCGAGGGTGTAGTTGGTCTGATTGAAGTCGCCATGGGTATTGCGGTCGAAGTAATCGTAGGATGCTACAGCGTCAAGCTTAGGCACGATGTTGACGGTGGTGGTGGCATAGACGCCTTGGCTCTGCACGGGGCCATCCCACCCCTTGAGGTACTCGCCGCGGAGGCTGAAGGGGGCGGTGGTGTAGTTGGCACCCACGGAGTAGCGGTGACGGCGGTAGTTGTCGCCCTCATGGACGTAGGGGTTGAACTCGGAGTCGGCGATGGCGTGGCCGTGGCCTATCTGGCCAGAGGCTACGATGGCGAGTGCGTCGCAGGGCTTGTAGGACAGCTTGGCGATGAGGTCTTTCGACTTGTTGAGGTCGCGGTTGTTGATGCCCTGGCCGTTCATAATGCCGAGCTCATAGGTGAAGCCCTTGAGGGGCTCACCGTAGATGAGGAAGCCGATGTCGCGGCCGGTGTGCTTGCCATACAGTGGGTCGGCACCGCCGCCGGAGAGATAGGTCACTCCCTGAGCACAGACATCGATGAGCTCTACCTTGGAGGGCGAGAGGGGGTTCTCGAGGGTGAGGGAGTTCTTGAACTGTCCCAGGCGGAAGCCTATTGCCTTGTGGGGGCGGAAATCGGTGTAGTATTCAAGCGGCTTGGAGTTGAAGTCGTGCATGAAGAGGAACGACCACTGGTCGGTAATCTTGGCCTTTGCCCACACCACGGTGCGCTTGAAGTTGAAGGAGTTGTCGTTGGTGGTGGTATTATAGTCGTAGCCGCCCTGGGCATAGCCGTGTATCTCTATGCGGTCGGTGAAAGACTTGAGCAGGTCGGCAGCGGCGTTAGTTTGGGCAAAGCCCAAGATAGAGAATAGAGAACAGAGAATAGTGAAGAGTGATTTTTTCATATTATTTCTTGAAGCATTTGAACATGTTGTTTACTTTGTCGCTGTCCATTTTGGGGGTGAGGAGGCTGACTATCCACACTACGGGGAAGCCGCCGACCATGGCGATGGCGCCGCAGTTGATGGGGTTGGCGATGGCGTTGTCAAGCAGCATGTTGACAACGATGAGGCCTACGCCCCATATGAAGCAAGCCCATACGGCAGCGGGGGTGACGCCCTTCCAGTATAGGCCGAGCATGAAGGGTGCGAGGAAGGCACCTGCCAGTGCGCCCCACGAGATACCCATGAGCTGGGCGATGAAGGTGGGCGGGTTGAGGGCTATAAGCAGCGAGATGGCGATGAAGAAGACGATGAGTACTCGCATGACGATGACCTTGCGGCGCTCGATATTGCCTTCCACGGTGTCGTCGATGGTGCCTTCGGGGGCCTCAAGGCTGCTGGCCTTCTTGTCACGGTAGATGAGGTCGAGGGTCATGGTGGAGCTGGAGGTAAGCACGAGGGATGCCAGGGTGGACATGGAGGCTGATAGCACGAGGAGCACCACGAGGGCTATGAGTGCCGGCGAGAGTGTCTCGAGCATGGAGGGCACGATGGAGTCGAAGGCTATCTTGCCGTCAACGATGACGGGGTCGTAGAGCCTGCCGAATCCGCCGAGGAAGTAGCAGCCGCCTGCCACGATGAAGGCGAAGACAGTGGAGATGATGGTGCCGCGACGGATGGCCGACTCATCGGTGATGGAGTAGAACTTGCCTACCATCTGGGGCAGTCCCATGGTGCCGAGGGAGGTGAGCACGACTACGCCGAGCAGTCCCCACGGGTCGGGACCGAAGAGTGTGGCAAAGCCTCCGCTGCCTGCCTCGGCTGCTCCGTCGGCGGGCATCTGGGCCAGCTTGTCAACGGCGGCGGTGAGTCCGCCTTGTGCACTGAGCACGGCAGCGATGACGGCCACGATGCCGAAGAGCATGATGATGCCCTGGATGAAGTCGTTCATCGCGGTGGCCTTGTAGCCGCCGAGGATGACGTAGGCTGCGGTGAGGATGGACATTATGATGACGCAATACTCATAGGGTATGCCGAAGCCCATCTCGAAGAGGGTGGAGAGTCCCTTATATACGCCTGCGGTATAAGGTATAAGGAATACGAACACAATGAGTGATGCTACGATGCGCAGGTTCTCGCTGCTGTAGCGTATGCCGAAGAAGTCGGGCATGGTGCGCGAGTCGATATGCTGGGTGAGCAGCTTGGTGCGCTTGCCGAGGATGAGCCACGCGAGGAGGCTGCCGATAACGGCGTTGCCGATGCCTATCCATGCGCTGGAGAGGCCGAACTTCCACCCAAACTGTCCGGCATAGCCAATGAAGACTACGGCGCTGAAATAGCTGGTGCCGAAGGCGAAGGCTGTGAGCCACGGGCCTACGCGGCGTCCGCCGAGCACGAAGCCATCAACGCTGCTGGCTTGCTTACGGGAATAGAGTCCTACGCCTATCATGATGGCGAAGAACAGGATTACGAGTATTACTTTGATTGCCATGTTTCAAATTAGAAATTAGGAATTAGAAATGAGAAATTAGGAATTACAACTCGCTGAGGTTTTCCTCGCTGATGAAGCTGAGTTTGTTGAGGCTGATGACTTCGCGGGCCTTGTCGGTGTCGCCGGTGCGGAAGACGATGATTCCCTTGCCCTTGAGCAGGAAGGAATACATGTAGCTGATGTTGACATCGGCCTGGCTGAAGAGCTCGAAGAGCTGGGCTGCCTCGCCCGGGGTGTTGTCAATCTGCAGGGCGAAGACATCGTTCATGGTTACGCTGATGCCATTGTCGCGCAGCAGTCGGTAGGCCTGCGAGGGTTTGTCGCAAATAACACGGTAGAGACCGTATTCTACTGTGTCGGACACGGTGGAGGCGATAATCTGTATGCCGCCCTCCTTGAGGATGTGGAGTATCTTGACGAGGCGGCCTGCCTTGTTCTCTATGAAAACGGAAAGTTGATGGATGGTCATTTAAATTAGAAATTAGAAATTAGGAATTAGAAATGAGGAATTAGAAAATTACTGATAGACTTTGCGTTTGTCGACTACGCGGACTGCCTTGCCTTCGCTGACGGGGAGGGTGCCGCGACCCACGAGCTTGACGTGGGGGGTGAGCAGTATCTCGTCCTTGAGTGCGCGGGTGATGTCCTTGTTGAGCTTCTGCAGACGGGCATAGTCGTCGGTGAACATCTCGGCGAGCTCTACCTCGACGGTCATGTTGTCGTTGTTGTCGTCGGTGGTGAGGGTGATGAGATAGTTGCTGCCCAGCTCGGGGAACTGCATGAGTATCTTCTCTATCTGGATGGGGAAGATGTTGACTCCACGCAGCACTATCATATCGTCGCTGCGGCCACGCATACGGTCGAGACGTACATGGTTGCGTCCGCAAGGACAGCTGCGGCCGAGCACTCGGGTAAGGTCGCGGGTGCGGTAGCGCAGCAGCGGCATAGCCTCGCGGCAGAGGGTGGTGAGCACCAGCTCGCCTATCTCGCCGTCAGGCACAGGCTCAAGGGTCTCAGGGTCAACTATCTCTACGATGTAGTAGTCTTCCCAGAAGTGGAGACCATTCTGTTCCTGGCACTCAAAACCTACGCCGGGACCACACATCTCACTCATACCAAACGAGTTGTAGGCCTTGACGCCCATCATATTCTCTATTCGCTTGCGCTGCTCTTCGCTGTGGGGCTCGGCGCCGATGGCTAGCACACGCAGCTTGGTGTCGCGGCGCGGGTCAACGCCTTGTTCCTGCATCACTTCGTAGAGACGGGTGACATAGCTGGGGACAGCGTGGACGGCAGTGGTGCCAAAGTCGCGCATGAATTTTATCTGGCGCAGCGAGTTGCCGGCAGCGGCGGGCACAGTGAGCATGCCCAGCTTCTCAGCTCCATACTGGAAACCGAGGCCGCCGGTAAACATGCCGTAGCCGCTGGAGTTCTGAAACACATCGTCGGGGCGCAGTCCCACCATCCACAGGTTGCGAGCAACCTGGTTGGCCCATTCGTCGAGATCGTTCTTTGTATGGAGGATAACAGTGGGGTTGCCTGTGGTGCCGCTGGAAGAGTGGAGGCGCACACAGTCGCGCAATGGCACTGCTGCCATGCCGAAGGGGTATGTGTCGCGCAGGTTCTGCTTGGTGGTGAAGGGCAGTTTGCGCACATCATCTACGGTGCGGATATCGTCGGGCGTGATGCCCATCTCTTTGAATTTCTGCTGATAGAACGGAACGTTCATGCAGTGCCTTACGGTGGCTTGCAGACGCTCGGCCTGCAACTTGCTTATCTCCTCACGAGACAACGTCTCGTATTGGGGATGTAGATAGGGTGATTTATTGTCCATTGTCTTTGTGGAATTGTTCGATGCGTTGTTTGAAGAGTGGTTCTTGCTGGCGTGAGAAGAAAGAGGTGCAGATGCGCACTCCCTGCTGTTCACTGCCCATAGTGTCGAGGGGATAGACGGCAATGCCGTAGTACATTAGCAGGCGGGTGAGTTGCAGGTCATTCATGCCTGGATACTGCACGGTGAAGTAGAAGCCGTCGGCCAGTGGCGCTCCCATGTCGTTGTCATAGACGAGATAGAAGCCGTTGTTGAGCAGGACGTCCTTCATAAACTTGGCTCTGCGGCCATACTCCTTCACGTCGTCGAGGAAGTTGTAGCGTCCCTCTACGGCGGCCTCCATCAGGGCGGCCATAGCATGCTGCACGCTGTGGGTGGTGCCACTGGAGAAGGTGTACATCAGGCGGTTGGAGAAGAAGTTGCCAAACTCTCCCACGCCAAACTGCTCCTGCATATTGGGATAGACGCGGTGGTATAGACTATCGCTGATGCACATCACGCCAATGCGCTGACCGGCATAGCTGAAGGCCTTGCTGCCTGAGACGGCGAGCATGTAGTTGTCGGTGTAGCGTGCCACGGTGGCCTGGAAGGGTGCCTCATAGGGGTGGGAGAGGTCGCGACGGAAGTCCATGGCGAAATAGGCGAGGTCCTCGAGCACGATGATGTCGTGTTTGGTGGCCAGTCGGCCTATGCCCTCCAGCTCCTGCTCGTTGAAGCATACCCACGAGGGGTTGTTGGGGTTGCTATACACTATGCCGCAGATATTGCCTGCGGAGAGAATCTCGTCGAGCTTGTCAATCAGCTTGGGGCCGCGATAGTCGTAGATATCGAGGCCGATATGCTTGAGTCCAATGACATCACACTGTGTGGTCTGCACTGGGAAGCCTGGCTGTATGAGCAATACTGTATCGCGCTTTGGCATAGCATGGTGCCAAGCCATAAAGGTGGCAAAAGTGCCTTGCATACTGCCAGTGGTAGGGATACAGCTCTCGGGGGCTACATCCACGTCGATAAACGCCTTGACAAACTTGGAGGCTGCCTCCTTGATGCGCGGTATGCCTCCGTTGGGCGGATAGATGGTGGCGCAGCCGTTGGCTAGCGCCTCCTGCTCTGCCTTCAGAGCTATCTCCGACGGCTTGAGGCCGGGCACTCCCATCTCAAGATGGATGACGGGCTCACCGGTTTCTTGCTCCAATGCCTTGGAGAGAGCCTGGATGTCGCGGATGGTGGCTTGCGAGAAGTCGCCGAGCCCCATGTCGTCGATAATCTTTGTTACAATTTCTTTGTCGAACATCTGTTTCTTTAAACTCTAAACTATCAACTTTCAACTCTACTTCCCCTCCATCCAGTTGCGGAAGTCGCGCTTGTCATTGACATGCTTGGCCTTGCCAGTGGAGCGCTCGATGGTGTGAGGCGGCTGGATATGGATGTTGGGCTTGATGCCTGTGAGTGATACGAGGCGGTCGTAGAGCGGCTTGATGAAGGGCATCTGCTTGCCCGGGTTGGGCGAGAAGAACTCTTCGCGGAGCTCCACGTCGAGGTCGAAGGTGTCCTCGTTGCCCTTGCGGTCCACGGTGATGAAGTACTGCGGAGTGAAGGCGGGGAACTCGGTGAGCACTGTCTCTATCTGGCTGGGGAATACGTTGACGCCACGGATGATGAGCATATCGTCGCTGCGTCCCAGCACCTTGCCCATCCTTACTGCGGTGCGTCCGCACTTGCAGGGCTCATAGATAAGGCTGGTGAGGTCGCGGGTGCGGTAGCGCAGAATAGGCATGGCCTCCTTGCACAGCGAGGTGATGACCAGCTCGCCTACCTCGCCCGGAGCAACGGGCTCAAGAGTCTCGGGATCTACTATCTCGGGCAGGAACATGTCTTCCCACACATGGGTGCCGTCCTGATACAGACACTCGCCGCCTACACCGGGGCCACACATCTCGGTAAGGCCATAGATATCGATAGCCTTGATATGCAGCTTGGCCTCCAGCTCGCGGCGGATACCCCATGTCCAGGGCTCAGCGCCGAAGAAGCCTACGCGCAGCTTGAGATTCTCGGCAGGCACCTTATGCTTCTCTACCACCTCTGCCAGGTGCAGACCATAGGAGGGGGTGCAGCACAGGGCTGTGGTACCGAGGTCCTGCATGAGCATTATCTGCTTCTCGGAGTTGCCTGCCGAGGTGGGCAACTGCACAGCACCCAACTTGGCAACACCGTCATGGGCACCGAGACCGCCGGTGAAGAGACCGTAGCCGTAGCTCACCTGCACCACATCACCAGGCCCCACATCGCCAACTGCCAGCACACGTGCCACACACTCGGCCCACATGTCGAGATCGTTTTGGGTGTAGGTGCCGACAACGGGTTTGCCGGTGGTGCCACTGGAGGCGTGGATACGCTTTATCTCGCTCATAGGCACAGCCTGCAGGCCAAAGGGGTATTCGTCGCGGAGGTCATACTTGGTGGTGAAGGGTAGCTTGGTCACATCGTCCACACTCTTTATATCGTCGGGCGTGATGCCCAGCTCGTCCATCTTCCTCTTGTAGAAGGGGACTTTCTCATAGCAAGTCTTGACGGTCTTGCGTAGTCTCTCGCTTTGCAGAGCGCGCATCTCGCTGCGCTCCATGCATTCCATCTTGGGGTTGTAGATCATTGTATGGATGGGAATAAGTAGTTGTCTTGTGTTATTTAATGCTAAACGCTAGCTGCTGCCACTCCGCAGTCGAAGGCCTTGAGATTGGCTTCTACCACAGCATCGCCCTTGCGGGCAAAGATGACGCTGATAGCCTTGCGAAGCTGCTCCACGCTTAGTATCTCTATGTAGGGAGCTGCCATGCCGAGCAGCACCATGTTGGCGCCACGGGCATTGCCGGCATCTTTGGCTACCGACTCTATGTCGAGTTTCACCACGCTGGGCATGGAGTCCAGCTCAGCCATCAGCTCAGCCTCGTCGGGATAGTTGGGGATGTTGACAAATGGCTTGCTGCTGGTCACGATGGTGCCTTGCTTGCTGAGGTAGGGCAGATAGCGCAGCGCTTCCATTGGCTCCATAGAGATGATGACATCTGTCTCGCCCAGCGGGATAAGGTCACTCCATATGGGGTCGGTGCTGAGGCGCAGGTTGCTCTGCACATCACCGCCGCGCTGACTCATGCCGTGTACCTCGGCCTGCTTGAGATAGAGACCTGCCTGAGTGCTGGCCTCTCCTATGATAGTCGCGATGGAGAGGATGCCTTGTCCGCCCACACCGCAAAGGATGATATCAACTTTCATATTAAAACGTTAAAACGTTAAAGGGTTAAAATATTATTTCTCGTTGTTTTTTGTGCTGTTGACAATTTTTACTAGTGTACCTAATATTTGGCGAATATCCTTGTCTAAGGATTCATACGTCTTTTGGTCAATTATGTCAGAGTTATATAATAAAAGCAATCCAGAAACATGTTTCGCTAGCCTCCTTCAATGCAATTTGCATCTTGTTTATAAAGTCGGCGCGACTTTGGGCATAAGCTGCTTCGCTTATATTGGCACCGATACTGGTTCCTGAGCGTAAAAGTTGTTTAGAAATGATATATACCTTTTTTTCGAAAGTGAGAAACTTATAGAACTTAACAATTCGTATTGCAAAGTCCATACTTAGTTTTTGTATAATGCTTTCTGCGGCCATACCATTCGGTATAATCAATTTTTTAACTTTTTAACTTTTTAATTTTTTAGTCTTTTCTCGCGGGCATGGCGAGCAGCTGTCTGTATGCATTCGCGGCGAGGTATGATTACGCTAACACCCTTGTAGACTATTTCATCGCGTATGAGTTGCGCAATGGCCGGGATATTCTTTGGTAGCGGAGTAACCACATGCAGATGGTCGGGATTCATGCCAAGGCCGAGACAGATAGCCTCATACTTGTTGGTGCCGGCAGAGTCCTGACCGCCAGTCATGCCTGTGGTGAGGTTGTCGCTGATGATAACTGTGATGTTGGAGTTTTCGTTGATGGCGTCCAGCAGGCCTGTCATACCACTATGGGTGAAGGTGGAGTCGCCAATCACAGCGATGGCGGGATGCAGTCCGGCATCGGCGGCTCCCTTGGCCATAGTGATGGAGGCTCCCAT
This sequence comes from Bacteroidaceae bacterium, assembly GCA_017458585.1. Taxonomy (GTDB): domain Bacteria; phylum Bacteroidota; class Bacteroidia; order Bacteroidales; family Bacteroidaceae; genus UBA6382. The sequence continues at coordinate 67,755 of JAFTAJ010000010.1, read as the reverse complement.
ATCCACGCAGCTGGCCAATGCCTTGAACGGCGGCAGTGCCCCCAGAGTGTAGCAGCCGATGTCGCCAAACACGCGGGCATCGGGGTATTCGTCTATTATCTCGCGCAAGGCACCATACACATCCCTGTGGCCACATCCCTGGCAGAGCTGCGGCGGACGACCGGCAAGGTTCTTTGCTGTGCCGTAGGCCACGCTGCTCTCCTTGCCAAGGGCTGCTCCTACGCTGTCGGGAGTCAGCTCGCCAGTGCGGGGCAGGTCGCCGGTGAGACGACCTTTCACGGTATAGCCCTTGCCTAAAAGAGCGGCCACGGCTTCTTCCACCACGGGCTGGCCGTCTTCCACCACCAGCAGGGCATCGCTCATAGCAGCCAGCTCCTTTATTGCCTTGGCGGGCAGTGGATACTGGCTCACCTTGAGCACATTCAGGGTGTCGCCTATTGCTTCGTGCACATAGTTGTAGCCGATGCCGCAGGCAATGACTCCGAGTTTTTTTCCATTGACCATTGACGATTGACGATTGACCATTGGAAATTCCTTTTTGTTGTATGCGGACTGCTCGCTGGCCTCCAACATGGCGGCCTGCTTGCTGATAAGGTCGTTGTAGTTGCGCTTGGCATTGCCGGGCAGCAGCACCCAATGGGCGTTGTCGGTGGCGGGGCTGAAGGCGTTTTCCTGCCTCGGCTCCTGCACTACTACTGCCGCGCGGCTGTGAGCCAGACGGGTGACAATGCGCATCAGCACCGGTTCCTTCAGCCTCTCGCTCAGCTCAAAGGCGCTCTCCATCATGTCGTATGCCTCCTGCTGGTTGCTCGGCTCAAACACCGGAATCATGGCAAACTTGCCATAGAAGCGGCTGTCCTGCTCATTCTGACTGGAGTGCATCGACGGGTCGTCGGCAGCCAGTACTATCAGTCCGCCGTTGACGCCTGTGATGGCACTATTGATGAAAGCATCTGCGCACACGTTCATGCCCACATGCTTCATGCACACCAGCGCCCTCTTGCCGGCATAGCTCATGCCCAGTGCGGCTTCCATGGCTGTCTTCTCGTTGGTGGACCAATGGCTGTGGATGCCTCGCTCCTTGGCCAGCGCGTTGGTCTGTATAAACTCGGTAATCTCTGTGCTTGGAGTACCCGGGTAGGCATACACGCCGCTCAATCCTGCATGGATAGCGCCCAGCGCAATGGCCTCATCTCCGAGTAAAAGTTTCTTTGTCATATATTGTTTGTTGTGAATGTTTTAATGTTTAATGTGAAAATCGTCGCGGTCGCTGAGCACGGGAAATTTCTTGCGCAGCTTCTCCAGCAGTTGCATGTCTATCTCCGCGCTGACTGCCTCCTGCTTGTCGGCCGACGCTTCTTGAATAACTGTACCACCGGGAGCGATAATCGCGCTTCGCCCTCCGAAGAGGCCACCCACTCTGTTCACTCCCACCACATAGCATTGGTTCTCGATAGCTCTTGCCTTGAGCAGGGTGCGCATCGGCTCTATGCGTAGTGTGGGCCAGTTGGCCACATAGATGATGCAGTCGTAGTCTTCCTGACTGCGGCTCCACACGGGGAAGCGCAGATCGTAGCATACCAGTAGCATAATCCTCACACCCTGATATTCCACCACGGTGCGCTGCTGCCCGGCCTCAAAGGCCTTGTCTTCTTTGGCCACGGTGAAGAGGTGGTGCTTGTCGTAGTGGCTGATTGTCCCGTCGGGCTCGGCAAGGTAGAAGCGGTTGGAGAAGCGTTGAGCACCGACTTTAGAACTTTCGAACTCTCGAACTCTCGAACTCTCGAACTTCCTCACCGCAATGCTTCCTGCCACGGCAGCACCGCACTCCTTTGCCAGCGTGCTCATCATCTGGCGAGCCTCTGACTCTGGTATGGCGTCGGCCTGCGGATTGACGGTAAACCCCGTGTTCCACATCTCCGGCAGCACATAGAGGTCGCTGCCCTTGTGGGCATCAATCATCTTGCGCACTTCATCCAAGGAAGAGACATCGCATTGCAGGGCCGTGACAATCATTTACACCTTATTTATAAATAAAATCGTGCAAAAATAGCAAAATTTGTCCAAACACTACCCATTATATGCAGCCAAAAGCAAAAAAAACGCTCCAATCTGCATATATAAAAAGAAAAATGCAACATGGCGTTACCATAATTGCATTTTCATTTCTCAAGCTGGACCTAGATCTAAAGCCGGTCCGTGACCGGTCGAACTTTTACAGCTCCAGGTCGCCGTCGTGTATCTCATGCCACGGCAGTCCCTGCTTGTTGAGCTCGTCCATGAATGGGTCGGGGTCAAACTCCTCCACGTTGTGCACGCCAGGCTTGTTCCACAGACCAAGGGCAAACATCCTTGCGCCGATACATGCCGGCACACCGGTGGTGTAGCTCACGCCCTGCATGCCGGTCTCCTGATAGGCTGCCTGATGCGAGCAGTTGTTGTACACATAATAGGTGTGCTCTTTGCCGTCGAGGCCGATACCGCGTATGCGGCAGCCGATGCTTGTCTCGCCGTCATAGTTCTGGCCGAGATCCTGCGGATTGGGTAGCACGGCCTTGAGGAACTGCAGCGGCACAATCTTAACCGTTGCCATGCCGCTGCCGTCGGCCTTGGGTGCCTGATACTCTACCTCGTCGATGCGGCTCATGCCGATATTCTGTATCACGTCGAGGTAAGTGAGATACTGCTGGCCGAAGGTCATCCAGAAGCGTGCCCTCTTGATAGTCGGGAAATTGATTACCAGGCTCTCTATCTCCTCGTGGTGGAGCAGATAGCTCTCCTTAGGCCCGATGTTGGGGTAGGTGAGGGGCTGGTGTATCTCCATAGGCTCTGTCTCGATATACTTGCCGTTCTCGTAGTAGAGACCCTTCTGTGTTATCTCGCGAATATTTATCTCAGGGTTGAAGTTGGTGGCGAACGCCTTGTGGTGGTTGCCGGCGTTGCAGTCCACGATGTCGAGGTAGTGTATCTCCTTGAAGTGGTGCTTGGCAGCGTATGCTGTGAAGATGCTGGTCACGCCCGGGTCGAAGCCGCAGCCGAGTATGGCGCAGAGCCCCGCTTTCTCGAAACGCTCGCGGTATGCCCATTGCCAGGAGTACTCGAAGTGTGCCTCGTCCTTCGGCTCATAGTTGGCCGTGTCGAGATAGTTGCAGCCTGTCTGCAAACAAGCCTCCATAATAGTGAGGTCCTGATAGGGCAGGGCGAGGTTCATCACTATGTCGGGCTTAAAGTCGCTCAACAGAGCCACCAGCTCCTCCACGTTGTCCGCATCTACGCGGGCCGTCTTGATGTCAGGGCGGCCGATAGCCTTGACAATTGCATCGCATTTGCTCTTTGTGCGACTGGCAATCATTATCTCACCAAACACATCCGTGTTTTTGGCAACCTTGTGCGCGGCCACGGTGGCTACACCGCCCGCACCGATAATCAGTACTCGTTTCATATTTTTGTTTTCGTTATTTTATTTGATTTGCAAAATTACGAAAAACTTTTGAATAAGACAAGTAAAGAAATAAAAACAGTGACAAATAGCATCAAGGAGCATCTCTCCTAAGGAAAGGTCGATGCCTCGGATTTTAGCACGCGTTTAGATTTTTTCCTCTCGCGTTTAGATTTTTTTATCTCGCAGTTAGATTTTGTTAGCACGCGCTTAGATTTTTTTAAGTAGCATTTAGTTTTCGTCAGGTACATTATTATGTTGTCTTCCGCGTATAGAGGAAATGAAAGGACCATAATATAAATATACATGTTGGCTACAGGCGCATAAAAACCGAGTGTAAATTGCAGATAATGAGCATTATAGAAAATAAGAAAAAATAAATGTTGTTTTTTTTGAAAAAAGACTTGATTTTTTTGAAAACTGCTTTATTGTTAAAATAAAAACCCATGAAAAAAAAGATTAGAACAATTGTGGATAAGAACCTTCTCGTATTTTCGGAACATTTTAGAAAAAAGAAAACATGCTACGATACGATTATAGAGATACGATGGGGCATGGGAAAAGAACAAGATGTGGTATGTCCATATTGTGGCAAGCACCATTGCAATAGGCGCAAGGATGGCAGATTCTGTTGTAGTCGTTGTAACCACAATTTTTCATGCCTTGTAGGTACTATTTTCCAAAATACCAAGATAGAATTAAGGAAATGGTTTATGGCTATATATATGCTTACAAAAAGAGGGAAGGGCATATCGAGTCATCAGTTAAGCCGTGAACTAGGTGTTACACAGAAGACAGCTTATTTTATGCTTCACAAAGTCTGTGTCGCGCTGAGTGTCAAGAAAGAAGAGATGAAGCAGAAGTTGTTATGCAGGATAAAAGAAAGAATCGAGGAGATAGGTATAAAGACGCAGCGCACAGAAAATAGAATTATAGCTACATGCGTTGATGCCGGTGGAAATGTATACGACACGAGTCTTGAAGGACAATTCTTACGAATGATAGCTGCGACATATCATCATATCGATGAAAAGTATCTGCACAGATACATAGAAGAGTTCCTATTTAGAAAAGCTAAACATAAGAATATGGTTGACCGGGTGTTGTCAGGCATAGAGCATGTGGTAACATATGCAGACATAAAAAGAGGATAGAAACAAATTTGTTTCCATCTGGAATTTAAGTCATTTTTCTGTGATTTTCTTGTCCTTTTCTTAAAGAATGTTTAATTTTGCCGAAAAATAGATTATGAAAAGGATTAAGCGCTTTTGGGGCATTTGTAATCAAAAATGTTACTCTCCAGAGATAAATCGTCTTAGACGGCACTTCGCTGAAAATGATGAGGAATCTATAAAAATTGTTCTTGCAAAAATGATGTCTGGATCTCGAAAAAATGCAGAACAATTTATGAGTCTATTTTGTTTTACGGATGAGGAGTTGTCAGATTTCACATTCCTTCCAGCTGATGAAGCCAGAAGCTTTATAAGTAGACTGATTGAGGAAGTGCATAAAGACAAAGGCCTTGATCACTATTTTTCTTTTTTTAGAAGGAATAGATATCCACTTTGTTTGCTATTGCTGATGATTATAACACTCGTACTTGAATATATGCGAAAATAAGTTTAATTACAATAATAACACGGAGCATCGCTCCGTGTTATTTACATAATATTTTCTTATGGATTTGTTGGGTCTGTTGTTACTGTATACGTGTCAATAAGAAAATTGCTTATATCCCATTTCCAGATATGCCCCCTTATTATATAGTATCCGCCAGGGTGAGTCTGTTCAAATTCCCGGTATTCATCGGGAACGTTAACTCCCTCGAGCGCATCTGCGGCAGAATTGTAAATAAAGTCAGACGAATAGTCACAATCTATTTTTTCGCTCGGATTGTTGGTATGGGATCAAGTGTGTCGCTTGGATATTGATACCAAAGTCCATATATATCATTAGAGTAAGTCTTTGTCTGTTCTCCATATGTTTCTGCGATATTCGACAATCCTCTCTTAAGCCATTTATATCCTTCATATCCCCATATGGCATATTTGACAGGTGGAAATATGGATAATTTTTCTGCACCAAGAGCAAGTCCGTCTAATCCCCAATCTATCCACTCCCAAAGACTCATTCCTGTATCACCTGTAGGAGAAATTGTTCCTAAATCTTCGGTGGTGGTAGTGGTTTCGCCAAAGTTGTTATTAATTATTAGTTGTGCTTCAGCTGTATATGATGATAGTGCCTCTGATGTTGTGATGTATATACACCGATTTTTTACCTCTAATAGGTTTTCTGTTCTATATTGCATAATTGCGGAATCCTCCATATTGCCAAACTCATCATAAGCGACATAACGATAGCCTCCTGTATAAATCCTAATATATGAAATGCCTCCATCCCCTGTTAGCGTTTCACGATAGTTCGCCATGCTTGGTGTGCTTGTTAGAGATCTTTCCTTTAGTATAGATGTAAGAGCACTATTTGAGAGCATGAAAATGAAATTTGGTTCCACATAGTTATATTTTGGACTAGCAAGGTTTGGCCAGACTTCTTTAACTTCAAGAAATGTTTGAACAGAGTCCTTCACATTATACGATGGCGATACCGTTGTGGTTAGGGTTTCATATGGAGTAATTATAAGTGGATCAAAGCAGTCATTATCATACGGGCTGTTGGGGATTGTTACTCCGCTTACACAACCGGTTACGCTGTCAGTAATAGCCCCATGCTCATAGTGATATACGACGTAGTTACCTGTTGCATACCAAGTCTCCCCTGTCGTTGTACTAATGTCAGTTCCGATATTGTTGTCAATAAAATTTTCGGCAGACACGGTCGCTGTCTCAGCTGAGGAAAATGTGTCATAGAAGTCCATGCTTCCGATGTAGCATCGGCTGTTACCACTATTTGGAGTATAGGCTGCATACTCTATGCTGTATGCATAGAATTCATCAACTCGCGGAACTACTTCTGTGATTCCCGATGTGTTAAACGGATTATCGGGAATGACGACATCAAGGTGACCCATAATTGTGTCTTGGAGAGTACTATCTATATAATAATGTATAGTGTAGTCTCCCGTAAGGTAGGCTCGTTCTGTGCTGTAGCTTGACAGGTTCTTTGCGGCGTAGTCAATAATGACTCCCTGCGCATACTCTACGGCTTCACCTGCCATTTGGAAGCCGTAGACATCCTTGACGTGGGCCCAGTCTTCTCCACATGTGCCGTCCTCCCAATAGCGAATAATACTTAGATTTATTATATACTTCACGTCGCTTGTCTGCGATGAAGTTGAGGTGCCGCCGCTCAATTCTGACGGGGCAGTAGTCGTTGACGTAAATTCATACGTCTGTGCGGAACTTTCTCCGCTGTAAATAATTTGTAACATGTTTTTAATAATTTAACTTAACTTATTATTATTTCTGCCATCATCATAAATGGTGGCATTTCTGTTTATAAATATATAAAGGTTTTCATTTTTGTAAAGAAAAAAAATACTTTTTTTGCTGTAGCCAACAGGTATCTCGTTATGCCAGAGACAAAAATAATCTTTGTTCCTTACTCTTGATTTTCTTTGTTTTCCCCCCACTTTGGCACACCTCTTGCATAAACAAGTGGAGAGAACATAAACTGCACATTAAACATTCACATTGAACATTAAACATTAAAAACATACAATTATGGCAAAAATTATTGGAATTGACTTAGGAACTACTAACTCCTGCGTATCAGTATTTGAGGGCAGCGAGCCAGTTGTAATCGCTAACAGCGAAGGAAAGCGCACTACCCCTTCGGTAGTCGGATTCGTAGAGGGTGGCGAGCGCAAGGTGGGTGACCCCGCCAAGCGTCAGGCCATCACTAACCCCACACGTACCGTGTACTCCATCAAGCGCTTCATGGGCGAGAAATTCGACCAGGTGCAGCAGGAGGTTTCGCGTGTACCTTATAAAGTAGTTAATGTGGGCGGTATGCCGCGCGTCGATATCGATGGCCGTCAGTACACCGCACAGGAGATTTCTGCTATCATCCTGCAGAAGATGAAGAAGACCGCTGAGGACTACCTCGGCCAGGAAGTGAAGGAGGCTGTCATCACCGTGCCCGCCTACTTCAGCGACTCGCAGCGTCAGGCCACCAAGGAGGCCGGCCAGATTGCAGGCCTCGAGGTAAAGCGTATCGTTAACGAGCCTACGGCTGCCGCACTGGCCTATGGTCTCGACAAGAGCGACAAGGATATGAAAATTGCCGTATTTGACCTCGGTGGCGGTACTTTCGATATCTCCATCCTGGAGTTTGGTAGCGGCATGTTTGAGGTGCTCTCCACCAATGGTAACACTCACCTCGGTGGTGATGACTTCGACCAGGTAATTATCAACTGGCTCGTGGATGAGTTTAAGAAGGACGAGGGTGCCGACCTCAGCGCCGACCCCATGGCCATGCAGCGCCTCAAGGAGGCTGCCGAGAAGGCTAAGATAGAGCTCTCTTCCACTACCAGCACAGAGATCAATCTGCCTTATATCACAGCCACCGGCGGTGTGCCCAAGCACCTTGTTAAGACTCTCACTCGCGCTAAGTTTGAGCAGTTGGCTCACGACCTTATCCAGGCCTGCCTCGAGCCCTGCCAGAACGCTATCCGCGACGCTAAGATATCTACCTCTGATATCGACGAGGTAATCCTCGTGGGCGGCTCCAGCCGTATTCCCGCCGTGCAGCAGCTCGTAGAGCAGTACTTCGGCAAGGCTCCCAGCAAGGGCGTCAACCCCGACGAGGTAGTAGCCGTAGGTGCTGCCATCCAGGGTGCCATCCTCAACCGTGAGGAAGGTGTGGGCGATGTAGTGCTCGTAGATGTTACTCCGCTGTCAATGGGTATTGAGACCCTCGGCGGTGTGATGACCAAGCTCATCGAGGCTAACACCACCATTCCTTATAAGAAGACCGAGACCTTCTCCACCGCAGCCGACAACCAGACCGAGGTGACCATCCATGTGCTGCAGGGCGAGCGCCCCATGGCAGCCCAGAACAAGAGCATTGGACAGTTCAACCTCACCGGCATTGCTCCGGCACGCCGTGGCATACCTCAGATTGATGTCACCTTCGACATCGACGCCAACGGTATCCTCTCCGTCAGCGCCAAGGACAAGGCCACCGGCAAGGAGCAGGCTATCCGCATCGAGGCCAGCAGCGGTCTGTCGAAGGAAGAGATAGAGCGCATGAAAGCAGAGGCTCAGGCCAATGCCGAGGCTGACAAGAAGGAGCGCGAGGCTATCGACAAGAAGAATCAGGCTGACTCCATGATCTTCCAGACCGAGAATCAGCTGCAAGAGCTGGGCGACAAACTGCCCGCCGACAAGAAGCCCGCCATCGAGGCAGCTCTCCAGAAACTGAAGGACGCTCACAAGAGCGGCGACATACCCGCCATCGATGCTGCTATCGCTGAACTCAACGCCGCATGGCAGGCTGCCAGCGCACAGATGTATCAGCAGGGACAGCAGGCTGGCCCGCAGGCAGGTCCTCAGCCTGGCGCTGACCAAGGTGCACAGCCCAATCAGGGCAAGGACGACATCCAGGACGCCGACTTCGAGGAGGTGAAGTAAAAAGTAGTAAAAAGTAGTAAAAAGTAGAAAAAAGTAGATAGAAGTAGTCCCCGTTGCGAATTGCAGCGGGGATTCTTTTTGTCAGTATTTTTCAATGAACTCTTTGACCAGTCGGAACGTGGGTTCGTAACTGTCAAACACGGCGTGCTGCCAGTTGTCGTAGATGGTGTGGTAGTACTGGAAGGCGCTGCCCTCCTGATTCTCAAGGAAGATGCAGGGCACGTGGCGCTTGGCGAAGGGGTAGTGGTCGCTGTTGGCTGCCAGGTCGCCCCTGTTGAGTGACTTGAAATACTGCTTCTCGTTGTTTATCTGCTCAAACAGCTGATAGCCACGCATGCCCTCGTCGCTCACCTCGCAATACTCCACGGGGTTGTCGTCGCCTATCATATCGATGTTGAAGAGATAGCGTATCTGCTCCAGCGGTACGATGGGGTTGTTGACAAAATACTCTGAGCCGCGCAGGTTGGCATCCTCGCCGGAGAAGGAGAGGAAGTACATATCGTATGGCGGCTTGTGCTTGGCGTAGTAGGCGGCCAGCGTAACGATGGCTGCTGTGCCGGAGGCGTTGTCGTTGGCACCGGCATAGAATATCTTCTTGCCCAGATTGCCCAGGTGGTCGTAGTGAGCCGTGAAGACGTAGCAGCTGTCGTGCCGCTCGCCGTTGACCTTGGCAATAACATTGAAGAGGCCGTAGTCCTTCAGGAACTCGTTGTCAACATCCAGGCTCACGCTCTTCACGCCCTCTATGGCCTCGGGCGTCACCCAGATGATAGGCTTGTCCACCACTCTGTGGCCGTAGGCTTTGAAGAACTTGATGGGCGCCGGCCAGGTGAAGATGAGTCCTGCGTTGCTGCACTCGCCAGCCTTCTGCAGACGGGCGAAGTCCTTGCCGTGCTTATATGTGAACCAGAACTCGCATGCCACCAGGCAGTTGGCATACTCGGGCTTCTGCAGGTCGGCAAACATACGGTCGGCGTCAAAGTTAAGCGTGTCCACGTGATAGACGGGGAAGGTGCCGTGCACTCCTGGCGAATACTCGCGCATAGAGAAGTCCACTCCGGCGGTGAGCTGCTTGCCGTCAGCCTGCATCTTCATTTTTCCGCAGAAGGTGTTTATGTCGATGGTGAAGGGCTGCAGAGTCACTTCGTCCACCCCGGCTTTCTTGTACTCTTTCTCCAGCAATTTGCCCGCCTTGTTGGCACCGCCCTTGGCATAGCCGCGCCCCTGATACTTGGCAGAGCTGAGTTGTTTTACTAGATTCTTGTAGTGCGCCAAATCCTGCGCCTGCACCTGCATGGCCACCACGGCCAGCAGCAGAGATAGTGTCAGATAATACTTTTTCATTTGGGTTTGAGAGATAATTAGACTGCAAATTTACGAAAAAAACTCCTTACTTCTTACTTCTTTTATCTACTTTTATCTCCTTTTACCTACTTCTATCTACTTTTTTATTACCTTTGCACCAACAACAAACCTTATATATCATGTTCAATTTTAGAAACGCAATATTAACCTTGGTGCTATTGCTAAGCATGGCACCCCAAAGTCTATATGCTATGACCGACAAGACCAACATCTATCAGTTTACCGTCCTCGACGGCAAGGGTCAGCCACTGAGCCTTGCCACCTACGAGGGTAAGGTACTGCTCGTAGTCAACACCGCCAGCCGTTGCGGCTTCACCCCGCAGTACAACGAGCTGGAGGCTATGTACAAACAGCTCCACACTCAGGGATTTGAAATACTCGACTTCCCCTGCAACCAGTTTGGCAACCAAGCTCCCGAGACCGACGAGGAATACACCTCCTTCTGTCAGCTCAACTACAAGACCGAGTTCCCGCAGATGCGCAAACTGGAGGTCAACGGCGCCAACGAGAGTCCTCTCTACACGTGGCTCAAGGCGCAGCGTGGCTTTGCGGGCTTCAACCCCCAGCACAAGCTCACGCCTATTCTGGAGAAGATGTTTGACAAGGCCGACCCCGAGTGGCGCACCAAGAGCGACATCAAGTGGAACTTCACCAAGTTTCTCATCGACCGCCAGGGCAATGTGGTGGAGCGCTTCGAGCCCACCGCCACCGCAGACGATATGCTACCGGCAATCAAGCAACTGCTAATTTCTAATTTCTAATTCCTCATTCCCATGAAAGAGTGTCCCAAATGTCATAAACAATACGACGATAGCATGAAGTTCTGCATCGTGGACGGTCAGAAACTCGTGGAAGTGGTGGCCCCGCCTCCCAAACCACTAAACGACCAAACGACTAAACAGCCAAACGACCAACCGAAGAAGGAGTGTCCCAAGTGCCACAAGCAGTATGATGCGAACATGAAGTTCTGCACCGTTGACGGTCAGAAGCTCGTGGATGTGGTGGCTCCCGCTCCCGCCCCAGCGGCTTCCGCTGCTGCTCCTGCCACACCGAAGAAGGAGTGCCCCAAGTGCCACAAGCAGTATGATGCGAACATGAAGTTCTGCACCGTTGACGGTCAGAAGCTCGTGGATGTGGTGGCTCCTGCCCCGCAGCCAGCGCCAAAACCTGCCTCGCAGCCTGCTGCTCCTGTGGCTCCGCCTCCTCCCAAACCTGCGCCAGCGCCAAAACCAGCCCCGCAGCCTGCTCCGCAGCCTGCGGCTCCTGTGGCAGCTCCTGTGGCCAAGCCTGCGCCCGCTCCCAAACCGCCAAAGCCCAAGAAGCCCGTTGATCCGAAGAAGAAGCGCCGCAACAAGAGGTTGATAATCCTTTCTGTCATCCTGTTGCTGTTGGCTGGAGCGGCCGTGGGCGCATATTTCTTCATCACCACCGCCACCACCTATCTTAAGGCCACCCCCACCCAGATTACCATGGGCAAGAGCGGCGGCACAGCCAAGGTGACGATAGACTACGACGGCTACCTATGGTCCATCGACAACTCGCCCGAGTGGTTGGAGGCAACCAAGGACGGCAACGAGATGACACTCACCGTCCGTCCCAACAGCGGCGGCACGAGCCGCGTAGGCTCCGTCTCTCTCGTCAGCGGCAAGGTGGCGACATCGGTGGAGGTTTCCCAGACGGGCCTTGTTACCTATATCACCCCCTCTGTGCTCTCCCTCACCCTCGACCGCAGCGGCAAGGAGCAGACCTTCACCGTCGATACTGACGGTGGCGGCATCACCTTTGAGTGTCCCGACTTCCTTACAGCGGAGTATCACAACGGCACCGTGACCGTAAAGGCCACAGCCAACGAGGGCAACTACCGCAATGGCACTCTGGTAATCAAGGAGGATAATATCCGCGCCACTCTGATGGTGGAGCAGAGGGGAGCCTGTCCCACATGTCAGGGCACCGGCAAGGTGGAGTGTGTCAGCTGCAAGGGCACCGGCCGCTTTACCTATGGTCGTTCGCGCATCAACTGTGTGGGATGCAACGGCACAGGCAAGGCCGACTGCGATGAGTGCAACGGCACAGGCGAGATAGGGCAATAAAGAGAGAAAAACGATTGATAGCGTCCGCTACCTCATTTTGTTAAAGGTCCTGATGCGCTCCAGCATATCGGCATTCCATGTCGCGTCTCGGGGCAAGTGGTAGCGTACATTGCCTGTTGGCGACGGGGTGAAGAATGTCTCGCCCTTGTCGCTGACAGTCACATTGCCGCGTGGCGAGAGCACAAACAGGCTGTCGCCCTCCACGGCATTGAATACGGTGAGGGGGTCCCACATCCTCTGTCCCGTGTCGCAATCATATTTCATATACACCTGCTTGATGGGATGCGCGTCGGTCCAGTCGATGTCGGCAATCACTTGCTCGGGCCGATAGTCGATGCCGTCGCCTACCTCGCCGGGCGACATGATGACATCCACGTCGTCGGGCCACAGCTGGAAGAAAGTCTGTGCGGAGCTCACTCCCTGTGCAAAGTTATATTCTATTGGTTCTATCGCGTCACCGAAGACACCGCCCATCAGATAGATGCACTTCACCTTGCGCCGCACCAGCTCTACGCCGTTGAGCGGCGAGTAGTCGTCGGGCGCGGACTGCAGCAGCTGTGCCAGACAAGTGACAAAGCCGGTGGAGACGATGCTCACGCTGCCATCGGGCTGTGCGGCCAGCAGCTGGCGGTAGAGCTGCCACCCGTCGGGCAGCGCCGAGTAGTCGGTCAGGGAGCGTCGAAACATCTGCTGCCCGTCGCTGTCGGCGTGTGTGGGGAGTGCCCTATAGTCAATCCATACAGCGGGGTTCTTGATGCCGTTGCGTATGAGGCCGATGGGCACATCGTCATGGCCGTAGTAGGTGTTCATCACGTCGGCGCAGGCGGCATAGTCCTCCCCCTCGCGATCCACCACTATGCCCAGCAGTCGGCACTTGTCGCGCTCCTGGTAGCGGTAGAGCATCATCATGGCGAGGAGGTCGTCGGTCGAAGAACCGATGTCGGTATCCATAATGATAAGAGGTACGCCCGTGTATTCGTGTTGCTGCTCCTTCTGGTTGTCGTCGTTGGAGAACGAGGTCAGCGGGGTGATAGTGCCGCAGATGGTGAGGATGGCGGCAAGCATCCATTTCTTAATCTTATTCATAGTTTGGATTTACTTTGTTTTGGCAGTCATTGGGGCAATCGGCAGCAAACCAGTCGAACTCGGCATAGCCTGCGGTGTGCGCCCCGTTGTTGTAGCAGAACAGGCCGTAGCGTGCTCCGCTAAACATTGTGAGGTTAAATCCCAGCGTGGTCTGTGTGCCCAGCGGCCAGTATTGTTTGCCGTTGGTGGAGTAGTAGAACTGAGTCTTGCTTGTGCGATAGTCTATGGTGGCGCGTAGATATACCGTCTTGCCTACCTTGGCGGCAGCCTCTGCTGTGGCGGGGGCGAAGTTGCGGTTATCGGTCAGCTGGTCTTGGCTCCACACGATGCGCTTCTTGCCGTTCTTTTTCTCCACGGCAATCATAGCGTAGGGGTCTTGCAGTATGCAGATACCCGCGCGGTCGCCCTCCTGCAGGTGGCTCACGTCGAGGCGCACGGTGGCTGTGGAGGGGTGGTCGCGATGCCCGTAGATGCGCTGTGTGAGCATATTGCGGGCCTGCGTCAGTCGGTCGGCAGGCAGAGCCTTCAGGCGCAGCCATCCCGGTCGCTCGCTGAGGCTCCATGCGCTGTCGCAGGGATTGTGGTTCCATTGCCATTGCATGCCCGGCGTGCTTTCGGAGAAGTCGTCGCTGGTAGGCAGCCCCGAAGAAGAGTTAATCTCCTTACTCCCAATCTCCTTACTCCTTTCTCCTCCCCCAATGACCGGCCATCCGTCCTCCCATCTCACGGGCAGCAGATTGGGCATGCGCCCCAGGCATCCCAGGTCTTGTTGCATAATCGTCCACCACTGCCCCGTGGGCGTATCGAACAGCGCACCCTGGTGGATAGTGTTGGGGCGTCCGTCAATCATCTTGTCGAGCAGCAGGCGCTCCTCGTAGGGGCCGAAGATATCCTTGGAGCGGAACACCGTCTGCCCTGACGGCCATCCGCCGTAGGTGGCGTAGATATAGTAGTAGTCGCCAATCTTGTAGAGGTGGCAGCCCTCGAGTCCCTGCTTGTCGCGGACCACATTCTGTTCGCGTATGTAGTTGAAGTCCTCGTCCAGCTCACACATCTGGATGTTGCCTATGCCGCATGCCACATACACCTTGCCGTTGTCGAACAGCATGCCGGGGTCGTAGTATATGCGTGGCAGCTTACGCTTCTGCCACGGTCCCTCGGGCGTGGTGGCCGTCAGCAGCCATCCGCCTGTGTCGTTGCCGTTGATGAGCAGGTATATCTTGCCCTTGTGCTCTTTCATCGAGCATGCCCACATCCCTCTGGCGTAGGCGTGTTGGCCGTTGCGCAGAGAGTAGTTGTCGCTGTCCGACAGCTCTGCCAGCGGCTGGGAGCAGTATTGCCAGTGCAGCAGGTCTTTCGACTTGATGATAGTCGCCCCCGGGAAGAAGTGCATCGTGGTGCTCACCATATAGTATGTGTCGCCCACGCGTATCACGTCGGGGTCGGGGAAGTCAGCGAAGATGATAGGGTTCTCTATCGTCTGCGCCCCCATGGCCGTGGCCATCACTACTGCTGCTATAAGAGAAACAATCTTTTTCAATACTCGTTATCGTTCTTAATACCCCATCTGGTCGACAGTGCGGTCGCCTATCTTCGGAAGATAGTGCTCAACGAAGAAGAGCGTAATATCGTAGATACACTCGGTCTTCTGGAAAGCGATAAGATTTTTGTAGTCGCCTTTGGGCGCGAGGAATGTGTCAGGCATTGTGTGAATGATGAGATTTATGGGAATAATGGGAATTTCTGGATTTTTTCTCAATTCTATATGACATATTTCTTCTGTTCTTGTTAAAACCTCGCGGCCTGTCGCAGGAGGCGAGGGACATGACAAAATTAAACAAAT
Organism: Bacteroidaceae bacterium; assembly: GCA_017458585.1. Classification (GTDB taxonomy): domain Bacteria; phylum Bacteroidota; class Bacteroidia; order Bacteroidales; family Bacteroidaceae; genus UBA6382. Next base: position 52,341 of record JAFTAJ010000010.1, on the reverse strand, counting down.
TCTTCTTGCGCGTTGCGCCTTGCAAAGTTACGAAAAATTGTGGAATACCGCCACCAACGCTTGCATTTTTCGATAATTCTGTCCTGTTTTTCTTTTTTTCTGAGACACTGAGACACGTAGGACAGGTGATGAAGTGACCCCCAAAGTTTGGACAGATTAAACCCCAACAAAGCCCCCAAGCTTGCGCTCAGGGGCTTCCGTTAACTTTATTCGCTTCTATGCAAATGCGTTGTTAAGCGGCAGAATCTATTTGGAATATGAGGTTGAATTAGTTCGGCTTCACCAATCTTCTGTTTCATTTCCTGTCATTCCATTTTTTACTGCTTCCTCTATCTTATCCATGATAACATTAGAGTAAGCATGTGCCATAACAAAAGCTTTTGATGAAGACTTTTTGTGCTTGTCTTTTTCTGCAAAAGGATAACATTTTTCTACAGCCCAATTCTCTTCAATACGAGTTGCAGTTCTAGCATTACCTAAGATACCGCCACCGGCCAATTTATTTACATCGTAAAAAGGAACTGTGTAGGTTACTCTGACTTTTCCTTCTTTAATATCTGTTTTGATAATTGGAGTCAAGTTGACAACATAGGTATTCATTCCACCGACATGATCAGCAATGTGTTCTACATATCCTTTGCCAATAATTACGCCAGCATCTTTGTCATTTAACTGAATTACAGCTTTTCCACTTCCAAAGGTGTTGCTATACCAATAATTAAGCAGGATATAAAGCTGTTCTTTGGATTTTCCAGGAGCTTCGATTACTTGGGTATAAGTTAGAGCATTGTTTTTGTCTAACTGAATGTCTTTCGCAAGATTTGCGGCTGCATCGTTCCAAAGTTCGCCATATTTCTCTTTGGCATACTTTTCCAATTCTTCGGCTCGCATGAGTTGAGCATTAATCGTTAAGGACACAAGGAGCAGAGTTCCTAATAAGAATAATTTTTTCATGTTTTTTGTTTTTAAAAGGTTATTAATATGTAATAAAAAAGCGCAGACCCGCCATATCTCTGTCAGGCCTAGCACAGCCTCAAATACCTTATGGAGAAGTCTACGCTTGTGCGTACACTACATACCAGGTATTTGAATTGCTCAAAAAACTCTTTTGAGGTGCTAGTTCGACAGAGAATATGAGCAAATAGAGAGTGCTTCATCTGAAACACTGTGCAAATATAGAAAGATTTTTTGGATAAAGAGGTTTCTTTGATAAAAAAAAGTTTTTTTGTAATTTTGTAGTGCAATTTTAAATATAAATTAAGATGAAGACAAATTTTGATTTCAGCCAGCAAGGACTGCGTATGTTGCTTTATAAAGAACGAGTTCACCTTGACGATTTCGAGGTGGATGGCCCAACACTTAATGCGTATATCAATAAAAGACTCCTCGAAAAATATGTCCATTTTGAAGAATATGATAGGTTTGCCACTCAATTATTTAATCTATCTTACTATATTTGCACCATTGTTAAGGCAGATAGCCACCCAGAGCGGCGCTTTGGAGCATATTACATGAGAATTTACGCAAATTTAAAGTACCATAATGAATATACGGGTGTAGTATTTGCTATGGTGCTTCTGCAGATGGTCACGCATGGTTGGACTGATGATGACAAAATAAAGACGTTAGCCAACACTATAATAAAAGAACTTCGGAACGAGCAATATGGCGACGCATACTTCTTTTTTACAAATGGTATCGAATTTGTTAATAATAATAAAGTGTCTGTGCAGCCAGACAGTGAGTTTCTGCCTAGAAAAATCACTCGTTCACTTCTTGAGGAGATAGGAGCCACTCATTTGGCTCAGTTTTACGATAACAATGATGATAGTATTCTGGAGTTTGTATTTGCCATAGGAAAGACCGAAGAGGAGATGCTGATGTTGACAGATTTTATACATGCAGCAGCAAAGGATCATACGCATGACGCAATCTTTAATACTGTAGAATCTTGCATCCTTACCCGATTCCACGACACCGAGGAAAAGGCACAAATAAAGAAGATGCGGGCCGATGCCCGTGCTAATTCTCAACAAATAGGTGCCAATCAAGAGTTGCAACTTACGACAGAACAGAAGGAATTGGAAAACCTGAAAAATATAAACAACAATCTTCATATTCGGCTCAAGGAGCTGGAGGAGGAGAACAAGCAACTTAAGGAACAACTAACTCAAAAAGATGATCCTTTGCAGAGGTCAAGTAGTGAAAGACAAATAATCGACTTGCAAAGTGATATATCTTTTTTAAATGAAAGAATCAAGGACTACCAAGAACCATATAAATGTTTGCCAGCACGTGAGGCTGCAATTTTTGCATTGGCTATTTGCGAAGAGTTGAAACAGATACCAGGTGATCGCCAAAAGCTTTGGCCATTTATGAATACAGTTTGGGGCTTTAGTAAAACTACATCAGAAAAGCGTTTACGTGAAGGTATCACGCAATTTGAAGCAGATGATGTGGCAAAAAAGTTTGAGACGACTCCACTTATTGCTCGACTAATAAGAGAACTTCCTGAAAAACTTCAAAAAAAGAAGCAAGATGATTTGTTAGCAAAAAATCCGAAGAAAAAAAACTAATATTTTTTTGAAAAAAACAACCAATATCACCGGTGATTTTGGATATACCTCAAAATCATGTCACTGGTGATATTGGAAAAGCTCCAAAATCGCGTTTGACTTTTTTCTACCTTTGCAGCAGGATTCCAATCGGAACTCCGCTGCTTATATTCTTATGGGTTAGGCCGTGAAAAAACTGAGCACGGCGAGTTCCGACTGTCGGCATGATTAACAAGATAGCCTATACTAAGTGACCGGCAGCGTGCAAGTTTAGGATATTAATACTTCACGACTATGTCTGAAAGTGTTAATGTTACAGAGTCGCAGGACAAGAGCCTGCCTAACGTTCAGCAGACCGAGGGTCTGTCTGGACAAGTAAACAGCCAAGCCACTACGGTGGACAACATCATTGGCGAGGCTGTCAACCAACCAACTGCCGAGGAGCAGGAACAGGAAGAGCTGATGCAGATTCTGCAGCAGACCCGTATCCGCAGCGATACGGAGGTGCCGCCCCAGGAGTATGCGCTGGAGGTCGAGGGAAAGGGTATCTTTGCCATCCGCGACATTCACGCGGTTAAGGCCAAACAAAAGGCTGGCAAGACGACTGCCATCAAGGTGTTTATTGCCGCATTGCTATGCGGACTGATATTCAAGGTGAAGTCACTGCTCAAGCAGCCTCGCATCCTCTTCTTCGATACGGAGCAGAGCGCCACCGACACGAAGCAGATACTTCTGGACGTGGCCCGTCTCGCGGACATCGGTACTGACATCATCGACAGCCAGCTGAGTCTCCACACCCTGCGCCGTGTCGATCAGGGCCAGTTGCTGCCGCTGCTCAAAAAGGGGGTAGAGACCACGCAACCTAAAGTTGTCTTCCTTGACGGCGTTGTAGAATTCGTGGCCTCGTTCAACGACGAGACGGAGTCAAAGCAGCTCATCAAGGAGTTGCTCAAACTGAGCGAGACGTACAACTGCGCCATCGTCTGTGTGTTGCATACCAACAAAGCCGACGAAGACCACAACATGCGCGGCCACCTCGGCACCATGCTGGCTCAGAAGTCATCCACTGTGCTGGAATGCAAGAAAGATGCAGGCAGTAAAATCATCACCGTATCGTGCTCAGAGGCACGCCATCAGGATATGCCCGAGTGGAGCATCATGTACGACGATGAAGGGCGCATTGTTGACGCCGACGAGATGCGTCGCCAGCTGCTTGAACAGCGTAAAGCCGAACAGCAGCAGAAGCGACAGGAGGCTATCGACAAGGAGAAGCAACAGAAGCTCGAACAGTGCCTGCGTGTTCTCCGCGACAAGGGTGGCATCCTGCCACGCAAGCAGCTCACGGAGATTCTCATGAAGGTGTTCGATAGACAGCGTCCGACTGTTGCTTCCTACATCTCGGAGTGGGTCAAGGGCGGCCATGTCTTTGAGGCAGACGGCTCGATAATGCTCTCTCAGGACATGACTTTGTCTCTCTGACCGCGATAAGATTTTTGTTTGTTGTCGGAGCCGTGTATATATATACCGGCTCCAACAACGAACGGGAATCGCCTGACAAACTAATATAAACAACAAAAAAATGATTACAATGAATTCAGAATTTCGATATCAATTGGAAACGCGCAAACTGACGGGACGCAGACAGCAGAAGTTCCAGTGCCCCAACTGTGGCAAAAACAAATGCTTCGTGCGATATGTGGACACACAAAATGCGTTCTCTTATCTGGCAGACGAGGTAGGCAAGTGCGACCATCTCAATTCATGTGGCTACCACTACAAGCCCTCACAGTATTTCCACGACTACCAGTTACAAGAGAAACCTGCACTGACACACTACACACCACCGCCACCACCGCCGTTTCAGCCCATCCCAATGGACTATGTGCTGCGCAGCCATTCCACGCAAAGCTCCTTCTGGGGCTGGCTCTCTAACGTCGCAGCCAGACAGCTGTGCATCACTCCCCAACAGTTGCAGCGTATCTTCGATGACTATCTCATCGGAGCTACCAGCAAACACAATGTAATCTTCTGGCAGATAGACCACCTCAACCGAGTGCACGGAGGCCATATCATGCAATATGGAAACGACGGACACCGCAAAGGATTTCAGGGATGGACTCACATACCGCTCATACAGGCCGGCAAGCTGCCGCTCAACTGGCAGCTATACCAATGTCTCTTCGGACAGCACCTGCTGAGCCAACGACCGGAGGCACACGTATGCTTGGTCGAGAGTGAGAAAACGGCACTCGTCCTCGCGGCCTTGCATCCCGAACACATCTGGCTGGCCACAGCGGGCTGCAGCGGACTTACGCCCGAACGTCTCGGATGTCTGCGTGGTCGCAGGCTAACTGCCTTCCCCGACAGCGGATGCTATCAGAAGTGGCTCCAACAGCTGCAGGCCATCAAAGGCCTTGACTTTAACATCTCGCAGAGTTTGGAGGAATATCCGCCAAACACCGATTTGTGCGACCTCCTGCTGGAGCAGAGCTAATCCAAAACTCATCGCGTTGAATCCCTAATTTAGCGCGTCGAAAACAGAAAAAAGCGCGTCAAGAGCTGAAAAAAGCGCGTCAAACCCGGGGATTCAACGCGCTTAGAAAAAATGTTGTTTTTCGCATGGAAAAGGCTTACCCGTAAATCCCCGTTTCTCAACTGAACAAAAACCCTAAATACCCCTTTCAAGAACTTCAGCGCCTTGCGCTGTATCAAGGCTTTCGTCAATAAGCTGATTGTAATTGACATTACATCACCTTCTTGCCAATAGCCTGACCAATCCTTGCGGATTGGGAAGTTCTTGAAAAGAAAAACACAGAAAATACTTTTGTTAGGTAGTTAGAAGTAGTTAACGGGTAGTTAACAGGACAATAGTCAAGTTTATTTACGATTTAGTTATTTGGTTATTCTGTCGCCCCTTCAGGGCTATGTTTTGTTTGTGTCCGTACCGGGGGTTGCACCCCCGTCTGTGTTCTGACACCCCTTCGGGGTTTCACACTCACCCTCACTCTCACATGTCCTCCCCCTTCATGGGGGAGTTAGAGAGGGTCTGTCTTTTTTGTATTTTTCCAATGAGCCGTGAGCGTTAGCTCCTTGGCGTAGTCGCTGCGTGTGGCGGTAAGCTTGCTTGTAGCCAGATGCAGAGACTGCGGCAAGAAACGTATGCAATACGTGGCTCATTGGGGTATTTCAGGTTTTTGTTTATTAAGCCGTTAGTCGCATGAAAAAAGTTGCTGTTTTTCTTGGTTATTTCGCAGGAAATGAGTAACTTTGTAGTGTCTTTAGAGCTCAAAGGGACAATTAGAGAATTGTTAACTTTAGTACGTAATAATCTTTTAAAAAAGGTAAGATTATGGGTATTGTCAGAACTGGTATCGTGCAACGCACGGTACCCGGGGGAGGAAAGAAGCTGTACGCCTCCCGCATCATGTATAGCAACATTGGGCATGACGAGCTGATCAGCTACATGCAGAAGAATGCCAATGTGGGCCGAGCCACTGCGGTGGCCGCCGTGGATGTGTTTGCCAAGGTGTTCGCCACCTGGGTGCTGCACGGCCATGCTATCAAGGTTCCGGAGCTGGGGACGTTCTCGCTCTCAGCCAAGACTAAGTCTGCTTCCTCGCTGGAGGATGCTACGGGTGATGTGATCCGCCGCCTCAGGGTGCGCTTTACTCCGGTGAAGCACCTCAAGGAGTCGGCCAAGTCAACCAGGTTTCAGGGTATTGTTGTTGATGACGACTAATGTTTAATTAGGAATTACTCCTAACTCCTTTAAAAGAAAAATTATGGCAAGATTAGGTTATTATCCTTATGTGATTGAAGATGAGGCCACCGGCACGCTGAAGTACTCGGTGCGCCTGAAGGCCTACAGTACGATTGACGAGGATGAGGTGATGAACAAGGGTGCCGTGATGGCTAACTGTTCCTCCGGTGAGCTGGCGCGTGGCTTCGCTGCGCTGAGCCAGGTGATTGACGAGCTGGTGCTCAACGGCCACTCCATCACTATCAAGAATCTGGGCTGCTTCACTTTGTCCACTCGCACCGGCATCTGGGACGAGAGGACGAAGAAGTGGAAGTCGGCCGGCAAGGAGAGCATGGACGACGTGAGTCCCAGCGACATACGCGGCCTGTATCTCCGCTTCTACCCTTGCACGGCTATCCGCAACGAGCTGAAGAATGCTACGTTCTTCAACGTGGTGGACGAGAAGTATGGCGTCAGCGCCGGCCTTGACCCCAAGGACGGTGTAAATGACGGCTACGGCGTTAAGCCGACCACTCCGACTCCGAATCCATAAAGCTGGACGTAGTCTTTATGAAAGGGAAATCCCGGCAGCACGCGAATGGGCGCGTTGTCGGGATTGTTTTCTGAGGGAGTCTTTTTTCACTTTCCCCTCTTCCTTTTCCCTCTTTTTGCCGTGAAGTGCATTTTTTTTGTACTGATTTGCTTGGTTTTTTCGGAGATTTGTGTATTTTTGCTACGACATTAACCCTATAAAGATATATGCTTATGAAAAAGTTTACGCTTATTTTTGTTGCGCTGCTCCTGATGGGAGTGGCTCATGTGGCTGCCGCCGTTGGTGATGTCATCAAGGGTGAGGCGGTGGTGCTGGACACCAGGACTCTGAAAAAGAGTAAGGTGGAGATGGCGTTTCAGGTGGTGTCGATGCCCAGGATAGGCAAGACTACCGTGCCTGGCACTTGCGTTACCTATGGCACGAAGGAACTGTTGCGCGTGGTGAACTGCGTGGAAGCCAGTGCCCCGGGATATATCATCACCGTGCCTGACGCTGTGGACGACTACAAGGTGATTGGCGTAGGCGAATATTCGTTTGCAGGCCTTACGTTCACCGGCGTGGTGCTACCCGCCACCACTACCGGCATCGGTAAGTATGCCTTTGATGGCTTTGACGGTGGCATAGGCGCTGCCAACTCTCTGGTACTGCCTGCCAAGTGCAGAACGGTGGAGCAGGGCGCGTTCAGAAACTACAAGACGGCGGTGGAGAGCATTGACCTGCCCGAGGGGCTCACCACTATCGGCAACTCGGCCTTTATGGGTGCGAACATGCAGTCGGTGACGATACCCAAGACGGTGACGAGCATCGGCACGGGGGTGTTTGCCAACTGTAAATCGCTGACCAGCCTGACGGTGGCCGAGGAGAACGCCAAGTACTATACCCCCGAGGGCACCAACGTGATAATGCGTACCGAGGATGACGCTCTGGTGCAGGCCTGCGCCTCCACCACGGCTATCCCCGACAATGCCACGAGCATAGGGGCGAGCGCTTTTTACGGCATGCCGATAGAGAGTGTGACTATCCCCGCCGCGGTGACGGAGATAGGCAGCAGCGCCTTCAGGGGCTCGGCTCTCAAGACGCTGGAGCTGCCTGCCACGGTGGCCACGCTGGGCACATACGCCTTCTACGGCTGCGCCTCGCTGGAGAAGGTGGACATCAAGAGCTGCGCCATCGAGATGGGCGCTAATGCTTTCGCCAACTGCTCCACCCTGGGCGAGGTGTATGTTCGCGGCACGGAGACTATGCCCACCCTGGCCGGCAGCGACAATGAGTTTAGCGGCATCAAGGAGGGAGCCACGCTGTATGTGGCCCAGGATAAGCTGGACGACTACAAGGCCGAGGGCTCGTCATGGGTGACAATGTTTGGCACCGACAATATCAAGGCTTACACCGAAGAGCCCGTGGTAACCTATAAGGTGGGCGACATCATCACGGCGACGATAAGTATTAAGACTCTTCTGGGCAAGCAGCTGGTGGACGGCTTTGCAGAGATGGCGTTCGAGATAACGGCTCTGCCCAAGAAGTCGGGACCGGGCCAGTGCGTGACGGTAGGCCAGCTGGTGGGCAAGCGCATCGTGCCTTGCACCAACGCCAAGGCAGGCTCTGTGGTGACCGTGCCCGAGCAGGTGAGCAAGACCGACTTCTACGTGTTTGACGTGGTGGGCATAGGCTCTTACTCGTTCAACAATTTGGAATTCAGGCAGCTGATACTGCCAACCTCGATTAAGGCTATCCAGAAGCTGTCGTTCGCGGGCTTCAAAGGAGCGATAAACTCCACCATGGGCGACCTGGTGCTGCCTGAGGGACTGGTTATGCTTGACGAGAGGGCATTTGACGGATATGCCTCGGCGGTGAACAGCATTGTGCTGCCCAACACGCTGACCACCATCGGCGCAGGAGCCTTCAGCGGTGTGAACGTGAAGACCATCAACCTGCCCAGCAGCGTGAAGACGCTGGGCGCAGGCTTTGCCTCCAGCTGTACGTCGCTGACCACACTGACCGTGGACGACCACTGCCTCAATTACTATACCCCCGAAGGATACAACGTGGTGATGACCAATGCCACCCATACACTGGTGCAGGCCAGCGCCAACACTACCGTGGTGCCCGACAACACGCAGTCCATCGCCACCAAGGCCTTCTACGGCATGCCGATGGAGGAGATTGACATACCCGCCAGCGTGATACTGATAAATAGTGCCGCATTTGGCAACTGCTCAAACCTGCAGAGGGTGATACTGCGCAGCACGGAGGTGCCCACGCTGTCGAGCAACAGCAATGAGTTCAGCGGCATAGCCGAAGACGCCACGCTGTATGTGCTCGAAGCTCTGCTGGAGGAATACCAGGCTGAGCCGTGGACCACATGGTTCGCCAACATAGAGGCCATACCCGAGGGCGGTGTGCCCGAGCCCATCCACGAGGCGGCATGCGAGATAGGCGAGCCCGAGCCATGGGCCGCGATGCCCGAATACCTCCTCTCACCCACGGGCGAGGAGTTGGACAACAGTATCTTTGCCGAGACGATACCCCAGTGGTTCCCGCACCAGCCTACATTTGTAGCCGGCAAGGCCTATACTGTGAGGATGCACGTGAAGTGTGTGGCTCCGAAATACTTCGCCGACGACTTTACTGCCACCGTCAACGGCAAGGAAGCCAATATCATCAACCGCAAGACGGACGACGACGGCTACTGCCGCGAGTGCGCCATCAGCTACACATGGCACATTGCCGACAATAAGATGAACGGCGACACTAATGGCGACGGCAAGGTGAACACCGCCGATGTGGTGGCCATCTACAGCTTCATAGAGAAGGGAGAGTCCTCGGGCTTCACCCGCGAGGATGCCAATGTCAACGGCGACGAGAATGTGAACACCGCTGACGTGGTTGCCGTATATGACCGCATCGTCAACGGTACATCCTCTGTCTATTCGCTCGACGGCGTGGACTTCAAGATGATACCAGTGGCGGGCGGCACCTTTATGATGGGTTCGTCTGACGAGGATGTATCAGCCAGGGATGACGAGAAGCCGCAGCACGAGGTGACACTGGACGACTACGCTATCGGCGAGACGGAGGTGACACAGGCTCTGTGGATGGCGGTGATGGACGAGAACCCGAGCAAGACATCGATAGGCGACAACAAGCCCGTGGAAGTGGTGACATGGTACGATGCACAGAAATTCATCGCCAAGCTAAACGAGATATTCGCCGACCAGCTCGACGGCAAGGTGTTCCGCCTGCCCACCGAGGCTGAGTGGGAGTTCGCCGCCCGCGGTGGCAACAAGAGCCAGGGCTATCTCTACAGCGGCAGCGATGATGTGAGCGAAGTGGCGTGGCTATACGCCAATTCGGACTCTCAGCTCGGCGACGTGGCCACACTCAAGCCCAACGAGCTGGGACTCTACGACATGAGCGGCAACGTATGGGAGTGGTGCAGCGACCGGTATGGCGCATACACCGAAGAGGCCGCCACCAATCCTACCGGCCCTGCAACGGGAGACTACCGAGTAAGCCGTGGTGCTGCGTTTAACAACGCGGATGATTCCTACGCCCGCGTTACATCCCGCGACTGGGTAGAGCCCGACATCCGCTACACCGGCACAGGTCTGCGCCTTGTGATAGGGGCACCGATAGAGTGAAGACAGCCCCCCCCCTACAGGGGTAAGAATAAATCCGTCACACAAGCCTGTGTGGCGGATTTTCTTTAGTAACCCATCTTGTACTACTCGTTATAGAACAGGTCGGGGCGACCGAAATCATCCCATTCCCGATAGTCGAGTTCATAGATGATCGTGGTGTAGCCGTCACCGTCTTCACTCTTGTACTGCATTTCGATGCCGGTCTTGGGGTCAATCCAATAGCAGCCGTTGCCCAGACCGTAACCGTTCAGACCGCGGAAGTCGAACACCCAGCAGTCCACGCCGCAGATTCGCTCCATGCCGCGATAGTAGGGCTTGAGCTTTGACTGCTTGAAGCCGTAGGTGTCAAGGTTGTCCATGAAGTCGGGACGGTTACCCGCCGCCGTAGTATCTTCTTCTACGTTCCAATCCGCACGATGCTTCTGCATGAACTCGGGGGTGAAGATGGTGGCGATGTAATCAGTAAAGATGGGGGCGAAGGTGTTAAAATGGGTGTGACCATCCTCCACGTTCTCAGGACAAATCCTATTACCATCGCCGTAATACATCTTGAACGTGTTGTCCTCGAGGTCCAGACCACCATTGTAGCCCAGCCTGGTGTTGTAATCGAACATGTCCATCACCCACCATTTGCTGGAATAAACATCTTCGGTTTTTTGCTCATATTCGACATAATGCGTCGCGTATATATTGTCTATGCGTGCGTCGGTGATTTCCATTATCATCTTGTGATGCTTAAACGCTGCTGTCGTGATAAGGTAATGATTGGTGGGCGGGTTGAACTTGTAGTTCTCCTTCCAGTGGGCCTTGCCTGAATGGTCGATGTCCTCGGGCTCCACGAGTGTGCCTGGCTTGTCGCCCGGCTTGGTCTTTGCCTGCTGGGTGAAGGAACGCGCCTTGACATGGACATACAGGGTGGTCGCCCTTTTGTTGCACAACGCCAGCTTGAGCTTGGCGTCGCCGGCCTTGAGGCCCTTGAGGATGATTAGGCTGCCCGATGCGGTGGCCTGGACGCACTCGGCGCCGCTCTCGATGGTGAAGCCTGCCATCATCAACATGGCGGGGGAGTACTCAAAGGTCTCTCCCACAAGGATATTGATGTGACTGGCTTTGTCTGCCGCGCCTGCCCCAACGAGGGTGAGCAGGCAGAGGGTGAGGGTAAGGATGGTGTGTTTCATGTTTTCGTTTTCGTTATCGTTATCGTTATCGTTTTCGTTTCTGCTCGGAGTCGTCGGAGAGTCGGAACATGCGCTCCATCTGCTGCCATTTCTCGTCGCTGCGGGCATTGGCGGCGCATCCCTGAAACTTGGCGACGAAGGCTTCCCACTCGGCCTGGCGGGGCAGCGTGGAGAGTCGCGCCATGGCGGAGGGCCAGTCGAAGTCGGAGGGTGTGTCCACTATCATGACGAGGCGGTTGCCGAGGATGTATATCTCCATCTCCAGGATGCCCACCTGGCGTATGCCGTCGCGCACCTCTTGCCAGCAGTACTCGGGGGAGTGCCACTTGCGGTAGAGGGCTATCAGTTCCGGAACGTCAGTAATCTCGAGAAACTGCACGTAGCGTTTCACCTTGCCGTCTCCCAGCCTTTGCACATAACCGTCCATGTTTTTATCGTTTGGTATTGCCGTTGTTGCTGCAAAGGTAGTAAAAAAAGGAGATAAAAGTAGATAGAAGGAGATAAAAGGAGATAAAAGTAGATAAAAGAAGTAAGAAGTAAGGAGTTTTTTCGTAACTTTGCACAATAGATGAAGTAACGTCTTTTAAATAATAATATACTAGCATGAAAAAGCTACTTATTTTCCTATTGGTGTTTAGTGTGGGCTGCTCGGTGTCGAATGTGGCATGGGGCCAGACCAAGGTGACTTACCCGCAGCGCGACGGTGTGTTCAAGGCCGACTATAAGCTGCCGCCTATGGGGGCGTTCAACCGCGCCGAGGTGCAGACGATGTCGTTCGCTCCTATGCCCGCCCTTGACTTTAAGGGCCATACGCTCAAGCGCAATACGAGCCGCAAGCAGGTGCGCCTCACCCTGCTGTCGTGCCGCCAGAACCAGATAACCGACGAGGAGGAGTGGCTCGCCCGCAACGGCCTCACCCTCAGGGAGACACGCCATGAGTTTCCCATGGGGGAGTATGCCCAGCGCTACAGCTACGCCACGGGGGGCTACCTGGTGACGACCTACGGCGAGAATTGGGGCAATGCACGCAAGGTGGTCATCACCGACGAGGACGAGACGACGCTCTACGCCGCCTATGACTTCGAGCCGTGGAAGTTCTCGCCCAAGACAACGCTGATGGGCAACACCCAGATGGTGCACGACTTCGTCATCGAGGGCAACATACTCTACATCGCCCACGGCACCAACGGCTACTCCGACGGCGCCGGCTACCAGACGGGCTACATCACCGCCTTCGACATGGAGAACCACGAGATAGTGTGGACCACGCAGCCCATGACCTGCAACTCGGGGTTTGCCATCGTGGGCAACTCTATCATCTGTGGATACGGCATGACCAGCGAGCCCGACTATGTCTATGTGGTTGACAAATACAGCGGCCAGCGCGTGCAGAAGCTGCCGGTGAAGAAGGCGGTGGACTATGTGGTGCCCAAGGATGGCAAGGCTTATGTACGCACCTACAGCTACGACTACGTGTTTAAGATAAATTAGGAATTAGAAATTAGGAATTAGAAATTAGTAAATGAAGAAGTTTTCGTTTTCGTTATCGTTATCGTTGTGTATTGTCGGCCTGCTGCTGGTGGGCTGCAAGAATGAGCTGGAGATTACTTACCAGATGAGTGGTGACTGGTATGCCGACTATGCTGCCGTGGACACCTTGGAGGATATCGATTACTCGCGCATTGTGCAGGCCTATCACTTCAACGGCAACGGCACGGGTTACTGGTATAAGTTTATGCTCCCCGACGACTCGGAGGAGCCGATAGATATGCTGGGGGGCTCCTTCTCATACTCCACGGATGACGACGGCTCGTTTGTGATACTGCTCGACAAGGAGACGAACGGCACAGAGCGCACACGGCGGCTGACATACGCCGATGGCGCGCTGACGGGCTCCGACGCTGACGGCGACTACACGCTGCGGCATGCGACGGACAGCGAGATGCTGTGGTGCCGCTACTGGAATGAGACACTCAACGGCGGCAGCAACCTCGTGGGGCTGTGGCTTGCCCTGGAGGACTACCGCGACAATACGGCGCTGCGCATGCAGTGGGCCGCGGACGACAAGATGGTGGTGGGCAGCATCAATGCCAACAACCAATCGACGATGCTCAGCGTGCCCGTCGTGTCGATGGCCGATATGACATTCATCATGAACTCCTACGTCAGCTCGCTTGCCCAAGACAGGCCTGTGTGGGCCGCCACGGGCGTGGACGACGTCAGCGTAAGCTATAAGGACAACAACGATGCTTCTACATTCTTCCCCCTTCCTCCATCGCTCACGCTCCAATGCACGGTGCCAGCCACCTACACCACCTCGATGTATGGCGGCGACCGACAGATAATCAATGTGCCGATGGTGGGCTACTCCGCCACCAGGGGCGACACGCTGCAACTGCAGAACCTATGTGCCGCGGTGAAGGTGTGCCTGAGCAACGCCACCGAGAGCGCCGTGGTGCTGGACGAGGTGGTGGTGAGCAGCGACTACTACAGGCTCAACGGCCAGATAGAGCTGCCGGACTTTGACGGGCAGATAGCAAATATCCAGCCCCAGACTACAACCACCAAGGCGCAGCGCACGGTGAGCCTGACATTCGCCAAGGAGGCGAAGGCGTTGTTCACAATCCCCAATGGCGGCGAGACACGGACAGTATTTGTGCCTGTGCTGCCCACAGGGGCCGACAACTTCACGGTGGAGGTACGCTGCCACCCCGTGCAGGCTGAGGGCGTGGCTGACACGACTTACTCCTACAGCGATAAGATGACTCTGCCGGCGATGGAGCGCAACACTACGCAGAGCATGGAGGTTACATTGAGAACAGAGAATAGAGAATAGAGAACAGAGAATAGATATCGAAAACTCTCTCGACTCTATCTGCTCTTCAGCAGATAGACCGCTCTGCTGCGCTGATAGTCGGCGCGGGCATTGTTGAGCGAGTTTTGCGCCTGGCGATGGAGTGTCTCGGCATCGAGTAGGTCGGTGAGGGGGGCTGTGCCGGCGCGATATTGCAAAGTGGTGATGCGCAGGTTTTCGGTGGCTTGGTCCACGGAGGCCTGCGCTATCTCTATCTGCTTGGTGGCCTGCGTGAGGTCGGCGCGGGCGGACTCGATATCCACATTGATCTGTTCCTGCAGGTCGAGCAGGTTGTTCTGCTGGCGGCGCACCTCGAGCTGGCGTCGCTTGATGGCTTTGCTGCCGCCCCACCAGTCGCTGATGGGCACGCTGACGGTAGCTGCCACCATGGCGTTGAACATATTGTTATCGACCACGGAGCGAGCGCGTGAGGAGAGTCCGCCGATGCCTGCATTGTAGCCTATCAGGCCTATGCCCACGGTGGGCATGAGCTTGGCACGCTCCATCTTGAGTTGCAGCTGGGCTGCCTCAACGCTCTTGGCGGCGAGGGAGAGCTCTTCGCGGTTAGAAGATTGAGGATTATCACTCTCACTCCTCACTCCTAACTCCTCACTCCTAACTCCTAACTCCTCACTCCTCACTCCTAACTCCTCACTCCTCACTCCTAACTCTATGTCCATCTCTTGGTCGGCGAGGCCTATCTGCTGGGCGAGCAGCAGGAGCAGCACATGCTGGGCGTTGTCGAGGCGCAGGCGCTGGCTGGCGAGCTCCTGCTGACGCAGCTTGACACGCAGAAGGTCGTTGTCGGTGCACATGCCGGCGCTGAGGAATTGCTCCACCTGGCGCCTCACCTCGGCCACCTGGTTGTCGGCAGCGTCGAGGGTGGAGAGGTTGTACTTCACGGCAGCTATCTGCCAGTAGTTCTCAATGATTTTCTGCTCCAGATTGTGCTCCTGAAGGTGCAGCTTGAGTTCCTCCACATCGCGCTGCAGGGCGGCGAGGCGATTGGCGGTGCGCAGCTGTCCACCCGTGTAGATGGGCTGTATCACAGAGAGGGTGGCGGTGTAGGCGCTGTTGAGTTCACGCACGGCATAGGGCTGTCCCACGTAGTCGGCCAGGGCGGGGGAGATGGCTGCCACCTCGGGAGGGATGACGCCGTCGCCTTTGACCATCTTGTCGAAGGTGTGGAAGGCCATGAGGTTGGCGGATATCTGGGGATAGTACTTGGTGCGTGCCTCGCTGACCTGCAGATCGGCCTGCTCGATGGCCAGCGCTGCGTTTTGCAGGGTGCGGTTGTGGGCGCGTGCGCTGTCGAGGCACTGGTCGAGGGTGTAGCGCGGCTGGGCCAGACATGGAGTAAGGAGTAAGGAGAATAGGAGTAAGGAGAAGAGGGGTTTCATAAATGGGAAGTTAACAGGAAGTTAATGGGAAGTTAACAGGAAGTTAATGGGAATAGGGAACTTTTTTGTCGAAAAGTTTCCAATACACGACGGGCAGGACGGTGACGACGAGGATGAGTGAGCCTATGCCTCCGGCGAAGATTGTGACACCTACGGGCATCCAGAAGTTGGTGGCTGCGATTATCATCGGCACCACGCCTACGGCGGTGGTGGCGGTGGTGAGGAAGATGGGTACCATGCGTCGGCGGCCTGCATCGTAGGCTGCGTCGCGTATGCTGAGGCCACGCTGCCTCATATCGTTGGCGTGCTCAAAGATGAGTATCTCGTTGCGCATTATCATGCCGACGAGCGTGATGAATCCGAAGATGGAGGTGAGGCCCACGGCACGGTTCATGAGCCAGAGGCCGAGCAATGCGCCGGGCAGCATGAGGAGAATGGCGAGCATGCAGGTGATGGTGAGCTTGTACTTGCGGAAGTTGAACAGGATGAAGAAGAACACGATGATGAGGGCAATGATGAAGCCTGTGAGGATGTGTCCGCCTGTCTCGCGGTCGTTCTCGGGCTCTCCGCCCACCTCGAAGCGTACTCCCTGCGGCAGCGTTACCTCGGTGGTGGCTATGTGCTGCAGTCGCTCGTGGAGCGGCTTGGGCAGTATGTTGCGCTTGAGGTCGCAGGTGACGGTGATGCACCGCTCTCCTCCTCGGTGGATGATATTGGCGGCGCCCCATGCGGGAGCGACGGCGGCCACCTGGCGCAGGGCTACGCCGGTGGTGGCGTGGTAGCCTATGTAGAGATTGCTGATATCGTCGCAGTCGAGGTTGCTGCTGCTGATGTCCTTAAGGACGAGGGGCACCTCATAGTCGCCCTCCCACAGCTGTCCCATCTTGGTGTTGCCCGTGGCTATGGCGAGCTGCAGCTCGGTGATGGTGCGGTTGATGCCCAGCAGCGAGGAGCTGACGGGGTCGAGCTCCACCTCGATGAGTGGGCGCGGCTCCTCCCAGTCGGCATGCACATTCATCAGTTCGGGCATCTGGCGCATGCGTGCCATCATGCGCTCGGCAGCGATGCGCAGCGAGTCGGCATTGTCGCCGTAGAAGCGATACTCAAAGGGATTGAAGTTCTGGAAGTCGAGCTGCTTGAACTTGACGAAGGCATTGGGGTAGCGCTCGCTGTAGAGGGGCTCCAGGTGGTCGAGCAGGTCGAGGGTGGCATACTGCGAGCTGGTGTTGACAATCATCTGGGCGTAGTTGCGCCCTGCCACCTTGGGAGCGTATGCCTGGTGGAAGCGCGGCGAGGAGCAGCCCACGAAGCTGGTGATGCTTACCACCTTGTCCTGCTGGCGCAGCACCGTCTCTATGGAGTCCACAATGGCGCGGGTATCCTTGAGGCCGCTGCCCTCGGGCAGGAATATCTCTACGGCAAACTGGTCGCGGTCGGCGGTAGGCATCATGCGTATCTTGAGGTTGGGCACGATGACCACTACTGAGACTACCACCAGTGCCGCTGCCCCGATGATGGTGAGCCAGGGATTGCGGAAGGTCCATTTGAGGACACGGTTGTAGAAGTCCTGCACATGGTCGGTGAGGGCTTTCTTGTCAGTCTTGCGCCTTATGGTGTGGGGCTTGATGAGTATGAGCTCTAGCTTGGGCAGTAGCACTACGGCGAGCACCAGCGACACCATGAGGTTGATGAAGATGGTCCACGGCAGCCAGAAGATGAAGTCCTTCATCACGCCGGTGAGGGTGAAGAGGAAGGGGAAGAATATCACGCAGATACACAGCGTGGCCAGCATCATGGGCATGAAGTATTTCTGTGCAGAGTGGGCTGCGGCGTGCCAGCGCGACATGCCCTTCTTGACGAAGTCGAGATAGCCGTCGAGCACCACGATGGCGTTGTCCACCACCATTCCGAGCACTATGATGAGGCCTGCCAGAGTGCAGGTGTTGAGCGGAGCGCCCAGCAGATACATGATGCCGATGCTGATGAAGGTGGACAGCGGCACCATCACTCCTGCCACCACGGCGGTGCGCCAGGGGAAGAGGATGAGCATCACTATCACGATGACCAGCATCGACTCTATGAGATTGATCATAAAGTCGGCCACGCTGTTCTCCACCACCTTACACTGGTCGGCGATGCGGCTCACGGTGACGTCGCTGGGCAGTTTGTTTTGCTGGAAGTCGTCGAGCACGGCCTGCACATCGCGGCCGTACTGCACGATATTGTTGCCCTCCATCATCTCGAGGCTGAGCAGCACGCAGGGGTGGCCGTTGTATTGTATGTAGCTCTCGTCGGTGTCGTATTCGCGCTTCACCTGTGCCACGTCCTTCACTCGTACCACGTGGTTCTGCGGGTCGGAGTAGATGATGATATTCTCTATCTCGGCCTCGCTGCTGGCGGCAGGCTTGATGTGGATGGGTATGTCCTTCTCCTGACCGCTGACGGAGCCTGCGGCGGTGGTGTTGCCTGCGGCGTGGAGAGCCTGCGCCACGGCTGCCTTGCCGATGCCATAGGCGCTGAGGCGCTTCTGGTCCACATAGATGGTTATCTGCTCCTTGGTGTTGCCGTAGAGCACCACGTTGCTCACGGAGGGTATGCGTCGGAGGGCATCGGCCAGGTCGTCGCTGTAGCTCTTGAGGTTGCGGTAGGAGCGGTTGTCGCTCTCTATGGCTATGAGCAGGGCGGAGGCGGAGCCGAAGTCATCGTTGACAGCCAGAGCCACCACACCTTGTGGCAGCCCCTGCAGCTTGAAGGCATTGAGGCCGTGGCGTATCTTTGACCACACCTCGTCTTTGTTCTGCACATCGTCTTGCAGCTCGACCATGACTATGCACATGCCGTTCTTGGATGTGGTGGTGGTCTTGTGGCGCTTCACCTCGTCGAAGGTAAACAGATAGCGTTCCAGAGGGCGCGCCACCTGCTCCTCCACCTCCTCGGCAGTAGCACCGGGATAGATGGCTGCCACTACGCCCTGGCGGATGACCATATCGGGAAACTCAGCCTTCGCCATGTGGCGGAAGCCGAAGAAGCCGAGCACCAGCAGCAGTCCTATCATCAGAAACGTGATGCGGTAGCTGCGCATCAGCCATGCAACCCAGTCCTTGTTTTTCATTGCGTGTCTCCTCTATTCTCTGTTCTCTATTATCTATTATCTATCGCGTAGCGATCTTGGTTCCCTCGCTAAGCCGGTGGAAGCCCTCAATGATTACCACATCGCCAGGCTTGAGACCGCTGCTGACAGCAATGCGGTCGCCCTTGCTGGCACCGAGCTGCACCTGCTGGCGGTGAGCCGCGCCGCTAACCATCAGCCACACAAACTTGTCGCCGTCAGCACCCTGCTGCACAGCCGTGATGGGCACCGTCACACCGCCGTCGTCATGGTCGGCCAGTCCGCTGCCCTTTATCTCCACGTTGCACACCATGCCCGGCAGTAGCTGCTGCCCCTTGTTGGGCACATGGATGCGAATGTCGTAGGTGTGGGTGATGGGGTCAGCCTCCACACCTTTCTCTATGCGCCCTCCTTCGTAGGATGCCTGGAGAGCCTCCACGGTGATGCGAGTGGGGGTGGTGGGCTGAATGGAGGCCATCTCCTTCTCGGGTACGCTGGCCTTAATCTTTACATTACTTATATTTAATATGGTAGCCACGGGCATGGCGGGCAACATCGTCTCTCCGGCCGACTTCACGCCGCTGCCTATCACGCCGCTGACGGGCGCGTGGACTGAGCAGTCGGCAAGATTCTTGCGGGCAAGGTCGAGTTGCGCCTTGGCTTGATCCACCTTGCTTTGTGTCTCCACCCATTTTATCTCGGGCAGGGCATTGTTGTCGTAGAGCTGCTTCATACGGTTGTATGCATCGTTGGCCTGAGCCATCTGTGCCTCTGCGGCACGCAGCATGTTGCGAGCCTGGGTGGGGTCGATGGTGGCGATGAGCTGGCCGCGCCCCACGCGCTGCCCTTCGCTCACATACACACGGGTGAGCATACCGCTGCCCGTGAAGCTGACGGCGGTGCTCGACTCCTCCTCCACCACGCCTACATAGGTGCGATTGCCAAAGCCAATCTGCTCATTGGCAACCTCTGTCTTAACTATCACGGGGGCAGGCTTTGCCTCGTCATTCTTATTGCCGCAGGACATGAGAGCGAGGACAAAGAAGCAAAAGAAGAATTGAAGAATTGAAGAGTTGAAGAATCGAAGGGTTGGAGAATTGAATATTTTCATCGTGATAAGTATTTTTGCCGTGCAAAATTATACTACACAAACCAAAGGAAAATGTTCAAAAAATCGCAGTAAATGTTCTTTTTGTCACTAAATGCAGAAAATATTACTCTAAGAACATTTTTTACCCCAATAGGGACATGTTGTATGTCCGAAAGTTCGTACCTTCGCCGCATGAAACAGACAATAAATACACCTGATGTGCTGAATGTGGAGCACTCCGCATTCCTTAAGGATGACGAATTGGGCGACCTGCGTTATGCCAACGATGACGTTATCATTATTGATAATATCCAGCGAGTAAGCGAGGACTGGCCTGCTATCCGACTCAATATGTTGCTTGTGGCATATTGCCGCGAGGGACGTGTGCAAATGAGCATCAACGGTCGCACCCACATGGCCTATAAGGGAAATCTCATACTGTGCAACGGTATGCAGGTGCTCAGCAACGCCATGTTCAGCTACGACTTTGTGTGCGACATAATGTGTATATCCAACAGGCGCGTGGATGAGATAATCCATACGGACAACAAGACAATGGACACATTCCTGTATGTCACCGACAATCCCGTGCTGCAGCTGTCGGAGGAGGAGTATGAGGTCTATGCTACCTATAAGGAAATCTTTGAGCGCAAGTTGCACATGCGTCGCCATGAGTATTTCAACCGCTCCTTCGACGGGATGCTCACCGCCGCCATCTACGACTTCCTGTCTATCATCCAGCGTCAGCGGCAGGGTAGGGCGGTGACAATGCCTGAGATAGCGGTCACTTCCGACCACGCCAAGGCCATCGTGCGCAAGTTCCTCCTGCTGCTTGTGGAGGATGAATCGCGCCATCACAGCGTGAAGTATTTCTCCGATATCCTCTGCATCACGCCCAAATACCTCGCCTCCATCTGCAAGCAGCAGACAGGCAAAACGCCCTCGCGCTGGATACGTGAGCAGCTCGTGGAGAAGATACGCTCGATGCTTGTCAACACCACTCTATCGAGTAAGGAGATATCACAGCGACTGGAGTTCCCCAACCCCTCCTTCTTCGGACGTTTCGTGCGTCAGCACCTCGGATGCACCCCCATTGAGTTCAGGAAAAAGAACAAGTGAGACTTGGTCGTTTGGTCGTTTAGTTGTTTAGGGTTAATGCTCAATGCTCAATGCATAACGACTCTGCTACTATAAAGACTCTACGCCTGCCCCTGGCAGTGTGCATAGTGCTGATTCACTTGCACATGCAGGTGAGCGGCACCCAGATAGAGTGGGGCAGCCTCACCTCTATGGACGCATGGCGGCTGTTCGCCTGCGTGAGCATCAATGAGCTGGCGGCGATAGCTGTGCCGCTCTTCTTCATGATATCAGGCTTCCTGTTCTTCTATAAGTCAGAACCCTCGAACTTTGGAACTCTGGAACTTTGGAACTCTGGAACTCATAATTGGTGGTTTGGCAAGCTGCGCCGCCGCGTGCGCACATTGCTCGTGCCGTATGTCCTTTTTTGCTTGTTGGCGGTGATAGGCCTTGTAGTAAATCACACGATGCAGGGCCATAGCCTGGGTGACAGCCTCCACACCTTCCTCGGCAACGGCAAATGGCTCCACAACTTCTGGGACGTCCACACCACCGGCACCAACACTAACATACTCGGCATCACCAAACCAGTCAGCTATCCCATCTGCATACCCCTGTGGTTTATACGCGACCTCATGGTCATCGTGCTGATGACACCCCTTATCCGCTGGGCATTGCTCAAGCTTCGTCTGGGCTGGATAGCGATTATGCTTGTCCTCTCGCTCACAGGTATATGGATTCCGCTGGTGGGTTTCAGTCCCAGCAGCTGCCTGTGGTTCAGCATCGGCGCGTGGTTTAGTTTGCGCTCAGTAAATATGGCTGCCAGTCTGCAACCGCTGCGTGTGCCGCTGCTGTGTGCGGCCATTCCCCTCCTTGTCGTTGACATCCTCACTGACGGCACTCCCTCTGACCGATATGTCCACTTCGCTTTCCTCCTGGTGGCTGTGCCTGCGGTGTACTCTTTAGCTCTCCCCCTTCATGGGGGAGCGGGGAGGGGGTCCCTTTCTTTCTTCATCTTCGCATTCCACACACTACCTATCCCATTCCTCGGTTGTCGTCCCGTGGAATGGGCTAAGCAGCTTCTATGGACCGACAGCGACAACGGGTGGCTGTGCATCCTTCAGTTTGTGGGTGCGGCGTTGCTCACCGTGGCCGTCTGTGTGGTGGTCTATCTGCTGTTGCAGAGGGTATTTCCTAAATGCCTTTTTGTCCTAACGGGGCGAAAAGAAATTAGGAATTAGGAATGAGAAATTAGGAGTTCTCGTGCTCTAGTTTCCACTCCATGTACCTGCGCATCTTCCTGATGTCGTTACACATCATACACATCTTGATGAGAAAGACGATGAAAAGTACAATAAAAGCGAGATAAACTAGGAGAAAGAAGATAGCAACACCTACTCCAGCTCCCATAAGACCTCCAGAAATGTCGTCATAGCGTGCAAAAGACAATGAAGGCAGCAAGACAGCAGTGAAAATAGCGATAAGTTTTTTCATTGTTTTATTGTATTTAAGGGGTTAATATTTTGTGTTGGTATTGCAAAATTAGTAAAATAATATTGAATCTGTTTTGTGCATGAAAGAAAAATCTGTTCGCATGCTAGGAAACTATTATATATTTTCGTAATTTTGCATACTGATTTGGAACACGAAATACTTACAAGATATGGAAAAGATTAGAATTGCTATTATTGGGTACGGCAACATAGGCCGTTACACCCTGCAGGCCATAGAGGCCAGTGAAGACTGTGTGTGCGTGGGCGTGGTACGCCGCAACGGCGACGCCGATAAGCCTGCCGAGCTGGCTGCATACCCCGTGGTGAAAAACATCAGTGAGCTGAAGGACGTGCAGGTGGCAGTGCTTGCCACTCCTACCCGCAAGGTGGAGGAGTATGCTCTGCAGTGCCTGGCGCTGGGTATCAACACGGTGGACTCCTTTGACATCCACACTCAGATAGTTGACCTGCGCCGCACTCTCGACGCTGAGGCCAAGAAGCACGGCGCTGTCAGCATCATCTCTGCCGGCTGGGACCCGGGGTCGGACTCTATCGTGCGCACCTTGATGGAGGGCCTGGCGCCCAAGGGCATCAGCTACACTAACTTCGGCCCCGGTCGTTCAATGGGGCACTCGGTGGCTGTGCGTGCAATACAGGGCGTGAAGGACGCGCTGTCGGTGACTATCCCCGTGGGCACTGGACTCCACCGCCGCATGGTGTATGTGGAGCTGGAGGCAGGCGCCGACTTCAAGGCTGTGGAGAATGCCATCAAGACTGACCCCTACTTTGTGAACGACGAGACGCACGTGATGCAGGTGGACAGCGTGGATGCCCTCAACGACGTGGGCCACGGCGTGAACATGGTGCGCAAGGGCGTGAGCGGCAAGACGCACAACCAGCTCCTTGAGTTCAATATGAAGATCAACAACCCCGCTCTCACCGGCCAAGTGCTGGTAAATGTGGCGCGTGCCTCGCTCAAGCAGCAGCCTGGTGCCTATACCATGATAGAACTTCCCGTGATAGACATGCTGCCCGGCGAGCGCGAAGAGATAATCAGGCATCTGGTGTAATACAATGTTCAAATTTCGAAATTCAAAGTTCAAATTTCTTCAGCACTCCCCCTTTATGGGGGAGCGGGGAGGGGGTCTGCTAGTTCTCATCGCCCTCTTGCTCTGCAGCTGCGGGGGCTGGCGTGAGGCAGGCAGTTCGTCAAAGGATGTGCCGCCCGTCTTCCCCGACTATGTGGGGGTGACGGTGCCAGCCAACATTGCTCCGCTGAACTTTGAGGTGACCGATGCCACCCATCTGCAGGCTGTGCTTACGGCAGGCAATCAGGAGGTGCGCGTGAGCGGCAGTCGCTACGTGGACATCGACGCTGACGACTGGCTGCGGCTCATCAATGCTGCCCTTAAGGGCGATGGAAAGATCAGCGTGAGCGTGGCAGCATGGACCGCTGCCGCTCCCGATGGCGTGCAGTATGCGCCATTCGACATCATGGTGAGCAAGGACGAGGTGGATCGCTGGGTGGTGTATCGCCAGATACCGCCGAGCTACGAGCTGTGGAGCCGCATGGGCATCTACGAGCGCGACCTCACGAGCTTCGATGAACAAGCCATCATCATCAACAAGCAGAACAACAATGGCTGCGTCAACTGCCACTCTTTTGCCGACTACAACCCAGAGAAGGGAATGGTGTTTCATGCCCGTGGTAAGGGTGGCGGCACGGTGGTGTATCACGACGGCCATCTGGAGAAGATAGCCCTGGAGCAGTTGGGGCCGCAGAAGAGCGGCACCTACCCGATGTGGCACCCTGGCGGCAAGTGGGTGGTGTTTTCCAGCAATCTGACACGCCAATCGTTCTACGCCCATTCGCAGGACAAGATAGAGGTGTATGACCAACGCTCCGATATTATATTATATAATGTACGCGCGAAAGAAGTGGTGAGCGACGAGCGCTTCTGCGACAGCCTTAGCTGGGAGACGTTCCCTGCCTTCTCGCCCGACGGCAAGTGGCTCTATTTCTGCACTGGCAAGGCTGTGAGGATGCCGATGCAATACAAGAACCTGCATTACAGCATCGTGCGTGTGCCCTTCAACGAGGCGACGGGCGAGCTGGGGGCGCAGGTTGACACTATCTACAGTGCCAGCCGTCAGGGCGGCAGTGCCTCATTTCCGCGACTCTCTCCCGACGGACGCTACCTGCTGTTCACCTGGGCGGACTGCGCCACCTTCCCCATCCATCACAAGGAAGCCGACATTAAGATGATTGACTTGGACAGTGGTGAGGTGGTGGAACTGCCTGAGCTCAACAGCCCCGATGTTGACAGCTACCACTCGTGGAGCAGCAGCGGACGCTGGGTGGTGCTGAGCAGCAAGCGCATCGACGGCCGCTACACCCGTCTCTTCCTCAGCCATTGGGACGGCAAGGCCTTCACTAAGCCTATGCTCCTGCCACAGCGTGATCCGGAGCATAACCGCCAGCGTATGTACAGCTACAACATCCCCGAGTTTATCAAGCAACATATCTTGTTCGACCCCGATGAGATGGCCGAGCTGTTTGTAGTTCCAAATTCCTAAGACCATGAGCAAGCGAAGGCAGTCAAATAAGTTGCAGAGTCGGGGCGCCAGCGTGTCAGCAAAGTCACAAAGGCCTCACTCTTCAAGAGAGAATAATTCTCCCTCTAAGCTAGGGGGAGTCCCGCGTAGCGGGGAGGGGGTGTGTAAAACCTTTTCAATCTTTCAATTCTTCAACTCTTCAATCCTTCCAGCTCTCGCAATCTTTGTGGCCGTGGCATGGGCGCTGACCCACTTCCCCAACTCCGAGCGGATGGCGGAGTACCTCAATTTCTTCGTGTGGACTCCCGAGCACCTGTCGCTGCGACTGTCGATGTACCCCGGTCTGAACAGTATCCTGACAGCATGGCTGCTGCAGTTCTTCAAGAGCGCTGCGGTAGGCGTGGCGCTGGAGGCAGGCCTGCTGGCGCTGATGACGTGGCTGGCCGCGATGGTGGGCAAGGCATGGGGCAGGCGCTCGTGGGCCGTGGTGGCGCTGATACCCGCAGTGGGCATGGCGTGTCTGTTTCTGCACAAGCCATCGGTGACGCTGGAGGGCATCTTCTTCTTCGGCAGCTTGGTGGCTGTGGGCTATGCCTCTCGACAAGGCAAGGCATGGCTCACTACCGTAGCTATCGTCGTGGTGGGGTTGCTTTCCTTCTGGTTCATCGCCTTCCCCGTCACAGTCCTCCTGATGGTGACACTCACATTATTACAGCTGACCTTAAATTCTCCCCCTAAGCTAGGGGGAGTCCCGCGTAGCGGGGAGGGGGTGTGTAAAACTTTCTCAATTCTTCAACTCTTCAATTCTTTTCTCCTCCCCCTCCTCTTCATTGCCATCACGGCCCTCAGCATCAAGTTGGCCTCCGACCATCTGGGCTTCATCCCCTTCGACAAAAGGTGGTGGTATGTGCCCGAGGTGTGGGACCATGTGACAGAGCTGCTCCTGCTGCTCGCTGCACCCATAGCGCTGATGTATGTGCCAGTTGTCGGCAAGACTTCGGTGCAGGCGCTCATCACCGTGGCTGCAAGCGTAACTGCAGGACTGTTTTGTTACAACAAGATAACAGGAAATGAGGGCTACCAGGTGTCGGAGACGGTGTATCGCTATGCTGCGCTTGCCGAGGCGGGCGAGTGGCAGCAGCTGCGCGACGAGGTAAACAGCAACGAGAGCATAGACAACAATATCTACCTGCAGTACGCCCTCCTGGCCGAGGCACGGCTCGGCACCCTGCCCGACAATCTCTTCCAATATCCCATCAACACTCCGGAGCTGTTCAGCCCCCGCCTTGAGAACAGTCCTGCCGCCAGCGATTTCAATCGCATCTTCTATCGCGAGCTGGGATTCACCGACGAGGCCTTCCATCAGGCCTTCCAGTATGGCATGATGGCATCGCCCTCTTGTGGGTTCTGTGCCGGCTCATTGCGCCACATGGCAGAGTATAGTGTTGCCCTTGGCGACAAGCCGTTGGCAGAGAAGTATCTATGGCTCTTGGAGCGAACCTCCAACAACGGCGACTTCGTCGCTGAGCAACGACAGTTGCTGAAAGAAAAATTCTCCCCCTTAGCAAGGGGGAGTGGCCATGGGCCGATGGGGTGTGTTGACTCGTCCGTCCCTCTCCGCGGCGACTACTTTGTGATGGCGTCTGCCTTCAACACCGAGATGGTGCAGCACGTGGAGGCCGACCCCGACAACAAGGCAGCCCTCGACTATCTGCTGTGCGGACTGCTGCTGACAAAGCGTCTGGAGGTGTTTAGGATTGTCCTTAACGAATACGCCGACAAATACAAGGATGCGCCCCTGCCCAGAGCCTATGCCGAGGCGGCAGCGGTGCTGCGTCTGCTCAATCCGGCAGGACTCTCGCCTGACTTGCACTATGCTCCGGAGATAGATGAGCAGCTCAAGGCGTTTAATAAGGCTCATGCGGCACAAGATGACGCGTCCTTCCGCGGAACATTCTGGTACTATTATTTCTACGCGCAGATTCCTCCGCAGCAGGAGTGGATCAATCAGTCGCAGAGCTCATAACTAAAGGCCCCTCCCGACTCCCCCGCAACGGGGAAACAGGAGGGGCAAATCATAATTATGGGAAAGGGCTTATTGCTCGTCTCTGTCGAAGGTGACGGGCTGTCCCTTTGGCAGTGGGAGCAGATTGCCGGTGAGTGGTGTGACCTTGATGGCCTGCGCTGTGCCGTCGTCATACTGCAGCTTGAAGGTTCCCTTGCTCTTGTAGGGCTTGGGCGCATTGTCGTCAGCGAGCACATTGGCCAGCGTATGGATGGTGTAGCCTATCTCTTGGTTGTTGTATTCGTTGTTGATATAGGCCAGCGTGTATTCACCTACGTATTCTTTTATCTCCTGCACACCGCCGTCAGGACCACTGATGAAGTGCTGGCAGATGATTTTCCAGTCGGGTGTGAAGGTGAGGCGCAGCTGGGTGCCTACGGCGTTGGTGTAGATGTATTCCTGCAGTCCTGCGGGGTTGTAGGGAATTTCGATCTCCATGCCGTCGCCATCGATGGCGGCGATGCCCACGTGGTCCTCGAATGTCTTAGCCTTGAACGCCACGATATTGTTAAGGTTGGGCAGGAGATAGCCGGCCTGGAAGAAACCGAGGCGGCTGATGCCGTCGAAGAGGCTGGCTATCTGCACCTTGCCGTCGCCACGCAGCATGCAGAGCACGGGGTTGTAGTCCTGCCCGATGTCGCCGATATGGATGGACACGATAGGGGCGTCGAGGTTTTGCACCTCGTAGGAGTTCTCACAGAGGCGATAGTCCATGCCGTCGGCGAAGGGCGCCTTGGCAAACTTGTCGGCATCGACGCTGACATAGACCTTGCCGTCCTTGATCTTGGCGGTGATGCCGGAGGGCTGGGTCTCACTTATGTTGTAGATGGCTTTGGTGACATAGTCAGCCTTGCCGGCCTTGCCGTTGCAGGAGCAGAGTCCTACCACGCACAGTAAAGAAAACAGGATTGTTGCTTTTTTCATATTGTTAACTGTCAACTATAATTACCATTTGTCTTCGGCTTCGACTCCGGCATAGACATTCTTGGGTGCGAACTCCATGTAGTCCATCACGAACTGCGTGGCGGTGTTTTCGAGCACCGACTTGATGCGCACATACAGCACGTCGGTGGGCTTGATGGTGCCTGTCCAGATTATCTTACGCAGGCGCTGGTAGGCATAGGTGGTGCCGAGGCCGTTGGGGTTGCGCAGTGTGTTGACAACGGTACCGCCGGTGGTGATGCCATCGTGTATGGGCGGGCGCATGTATCCGTGGTTGCGCATAGCCTTGTCGTTCTCGTCGTTCTGGTCGTCATCCTCGGTGTCGATGCCGCAGCCGATGGAGGGGTTGTAGGGCGACAGGCGCAGGTCGAGAGGCAGGCCGATAGGCAGTAGGTTGTTCTTGTTTTTGCCGAGGTAGAGCTGTGCCATACCGCGGTTGTCGTAGGTGGGCACTGACCAGCGTATCTCGTAGGTTCCCTCGTAGGGCACTGGCGGCAGCTTGAATGTCATGTCATACTGTCCCGTCACGTTGTGCTCATCGCCTTGGAAGTTGGGCCATCCTGTGGCGTAGCCCGTGAGGTAGTTGTAGGAGCAGCCTTCCTCAAAGTCGAAGTTCTTGAAGTAGCCCTTGGGGATATGGATGGCCTGGTAGCTCATGAGGCGTCGATAGCCGTTGGTCATCAGCTCGCCCAGCAGTGCGGACATATCGAAGCGGATGCGCTCGTTGAGCACTTTGTTGGGTACATCGTCGGTGTAGAGCAGTATGTCGTCGATGGTGTAGTAGAATCCGTTGAGGGCGTTGAAGTTGCTACCCTCGTTGCCTTCGTTGATAAGGATGCCTGGTATGGCCACGTCGGCCTCGGAGTAGGTGTAGTCCTTGAGGTTGCGCTTGGTGACGTAGCGGTTGATGCGCTTGCCGTTGGTCTGCTTGCCCTCGGTGAGCTTGATGAGGCGTCGCTGCCTGCCCATGGTCTCGTAGTACTCAAAGCAGTCGATGGTCAGCTGTGTGGGGTTGCGGTAGGCGTAGCCCATCTCGGCGTAGTGAATCACCAGCTTGTCCCATGCTATGCGCATTGGCAGCAGGTGGTAGCTCACAAACTGATTGACGGCGTTATCCTGATCCTTGTAGTTGGAGGAGCCGTTGGTATAGACCTCGGCGCACTTGGCGGCTATCTGCTCGAGTATGGTCTCAGAGTTGGTCATGATGCCGTTGACGACCTCGGGCATGTCGATGCCCCATTTCTCATGGAATGTCTCGTCGGTCTCCACAAAGGCGGTGTAGCCGTAGTAGCGGTGGGCGGGGTTCTTGACCTCGGTGCCGTTCTGGTCGTAGCCCACCTCGGGGTGGTTGTACTCATAGTCGTCGTCGCGGTACAGCTGCATAGAGTCGGCCCACGAGGTTACCTGCAGCAGATGTGAGAAGATGCGTGTGTTCTCCGTCTGTGCCAGCAGGGCGGGCAGAGTGGCGGTAGAGAGCTCCAGCACGTGGTTCACCTTGTGGAGCACGCCGTTGGTCATCTCCTGGTCGAAATGGATGATGCGCGACTTGTTGTTCACATACGTCGCCGTGCTACCGCCCACCAGTGTGTCATACGAGATGGTGATGTAGCGGTCGTCCATATTGGTTATCTCGAGGGCGCCAATCTGGAAGTCTGTCGATTTGTAGGCGTCGCTGTTGCCGTTGTCGATGATTGAGTTGCGTGCTATGTACTCCGCCATCGAGTCGGGGATGAGTGTGATGTCGTAGTCCTTGGTCTGGTACACGGAGTCCAGGTAGTGCTGCACTGCCTCGTTATTGGGGGCGAAGCATGTGTAGTGGCCGCGTGCCGATAGCAGGTCGGAGATGGTGGATGCTGAGCGGGGACTCAGCCTCACCTTCTTCAGTATGTAGGCGAAGTCGGAGAACTCCTCGGGATTCTTCTCGAAGTAGCTGGTGAGTGTCTCTCCGGTGAACGTGTACATCTCGCTCTCGTCCACCTTGTCCTGACAGCCCGCCAATAGGAATGCGGCGTATGCCATCACCGCCAGCATGGCGGTGTTTCTAAGCGTGCGTCGTAGTGTAGTTTTCATGGTTCTCAGTTTTATTGTTAGTTATTGTTTTAATCAGACATTGAGCGTGTCCTCAGCCACGAGCAGCTCTTCGTCGGTAGGGATGACGCACACCGTCACCTTGCTGTCGGGTGTGGAGATGGTGCCCTCCTGACTGCGGTTGGCTTTGTTGGCCACGGGGTCGATGATGATGCCCATGTGCTCCAGGCCAGCCATGCTACCGCCGCGTATCTCGTACTGATTCTCGCCCACACCGGCGGTGAACACGATATAGTCCACGCCGCCCATGATGCCGGCATAAGCGCACACATACTTGCGGATGCGGTAGTTGTACATATTGACGGCGAGTTGGCAGCGGGGGTCGCCTTGTGCGGCAGCGGCCAGTATCTCACGCATGTCAGAGTATTTGCCTGTGATGCCGAGCATGCCCGACTGCTTGTTGAGCAGGTCAGACACCTGCTTGGTGTCCATGCCGAGCTTCTCCTGCAGGAAGAGCACAGCCGAGGGGTCGATGTCGCCGGTGCGGGTGCCCATGATGAGTCCCTCCAGCGGGGTGAGGCCCATGGTGGTGTCCACACACTTGCCGCCCTTGATGGCAGCTATCGAGGCACCGTTGCCGATGTGGCAGGTAATCAGATTCTTTTCGGCTGGGTTGAAGCCATATATCTCAGCAGCGCGAGCCAGCACATAGCGGTGGCTGGTGCCGTGGAAACCATAGCGGCGTATGCCATACTGCTCGCAGATGGAGTAGGGCAGAGCGTAGTTATAGGCATAGTCGGGCATCGTCTGGTGGAAGGAGGTGTCGAACACTCCCACCTGCTTCACCTTCGGCAACTTGGCCGTCACGGCGTTGATACCCTTCAGGTGAGCGGGGTTGTGCAGCGGAGCGAGGTCTTCGTAGGTCTTCCACTCCTCCAGCACCTCCGGCGTGAGTACACGGCTCTCTGTGAATTTGCCGCCATGGGCGATGCGGTGGCCCACAGCGTTTATCTCGTCCAGACTCTTGATGACGCCCTTCTCGGGGTCGGTAAGCATGCGGAAGATAAGCTCCACGCCTACATCGTGGGTAGGCACAGGAGTGGTGATGGTTTCGGCGACGGGTGCCTTCACTTTTAGAAATGAGTCGTCGAGGCCTACCTTCTCAATGCCGCCGGCGGCAATCACACTCTTGTCGTCCATGTTATACAGCTTATATTTGATGGACGAGCTTCCGCAGTTAAGTACAAGTATTTTCATATCAATGTTCAATATTCAATGTTCAATATTCAATGTTCTAAATTTGTTTTGCTGCAATCGCCTGGTTGGCGGTGATGGCAATCATCTTGTAGATGTCATCCACGTTGCATCCGCGCGAGAGGTCGTTGACGGGTCGTGCAATGCCCTGCAGCACAGGACCGATGGCTTGTGCCTCACCCAGTCGCTGCACCAGCTTGTAGGCGATATTGCCCACCTCCAGACTCGGCACAATGAGCACGTTAGCCTTGCCAGCCACCTTAGAGCCGGGAGCCTTCAGCTTGGCCACTGTCGGCACGAGTGCGCAGTCGGCCTGCAGCTCACCGTCGATATGCAGGTCGGGAGCCATCTGGCGGGCGATGGTGGTAGCCTCAATCACCTTGTCCACCACCTCGTGCTTTGCCGAGCCGTAGCTTGAGAAGCTCAGCATGGCTACGCGCGGGTCTTTGAAGCCAGCCACAGCCTTGGCTGTCTGTGCCGTGCTCACGGCTATCTCTGCCAGCTGCTGTGCGTCGGGCACCGGCGTCACTGCCACATCGCCCATCACCAGCACACCGTCTTCGCCGTACTGAGGAGTGTTGGTCAGCAGCAGCATGGCACCACTGACGCAGCTGATGCCGGGAGCCGTCTTGATAATCTGCAGCGCGGGGCGCAATACATTGCTTGTAGAGTTGCGGGCGCCCGCCAGCTGGCCGTCTGCCTTGCCCATCTTAATCATCATGCAGCCGTAGTAGAGCGGGTCTTTCACCTTCTCCCGTGCCTCGTCAAGCGTCATACCCTTGCGCTTGCGCAGCTCGGCCAGTGTCTCGGCGAAAGTCTCCAGATCGGGAGCTTTGCGCGGATTGATGATATACTCGGGAGCTATGTTAGGCAAGTCCAGCTTGCGAGCCTGCTCCATAATCTCGTCCTCCTCGCCCAGCAGCACAATGTCTGCCAGCAAGTTGGATATAGCGCGGTCGGCAGCGCGCAGGGTGCGCTCCTCGGTACCTTCCGGCAGCACGATGCGCTGCCTGTTCTTCTTGGCGCGGTCAATCAGTTTCTTGATAATATCCATAGAAATATAGTTTTTCAATTTGCGAAGTTACACGAAAAAAACGAAACACGCGAAGAATTGGTGAAAAAGTTGTATCTTTGCTGCCAGTTGGAAAAAGAATAGATAAAAATGACGGACTCACTCAATCTGCCTCCCATTGAGGCGAATATCAAGGAAGAGGACGGGAAGAAGATGATTTTCGATTCCCTGCGCAGCCGCTATGTCGCCCTTACCCCCGAGGAATGGGTGAGGCAGCACTTTGTGGGTTATCTCGTCAACCACCGTGGCTACCCTGCATCGCTGATAGCCAACGAGATGAGCATAGAGCTCAACGGCATGCAGCGGCGGTGCGACACCGTGGTGTATAGCCGCGATATGATTCCGCTGGTTATCGTGGAGTATAAGGCGCCGTCGGTCACTGTCAGTCAGCAGACCTTTGAGCAGGCCATGGCGTACAACAATGTCTTGCGCGTACCATATATAATAATAAGTAATGGCCTCAAGCACTATTGTTGCCACATCGATTATCAGCAAATGAAGGCCGAGTTTCTGCCCGAAATACCCGAATGGCACGATTTGTGAGTGTAAAATACCGTGTGTTTCATTTTTTTGCAGTAAATTCGCAAGCGAAATAAAAACTGCCCATGGGCAAAGAATTAACCTATCAAGAGATACTGCAGGCTGTCACCGAGCGCCAGTTCAAACCCATCTATGTGCTGATGGGCGAGGAGGCTTATTATATCGACCGTCTGCAGGAGGCCATCGTCAGCAACGCTCTCCCCGAGGAGGAGCGCGACTTCTGCCTCACCACCCTCTACGGTGGCGACACCACCACGCATGACGTCATCAATACGGCACGCGCATTCCCCATGGGCACGCGCATGGTGGTGGTGGTAAAGGATGCGCAGGAGCTTCGCGACATCGAGGATCTCAGCGTATATCTGCAGAATCCCCAGCCCACTACGGTCCTTGTGCTCGTGAGCAAATACGGCGCTGGTGGCAAGAAACTCGACCGTCGCAAGAAATACATGGCTCGCGCGGCCGAGATAGGCGTAGTCTTTGAGTCAAAGAAAGTGAGCGAGAAGAACCTTGGCGGCATCATAGCCACCTTCTTCCGCGAGCGTGGCCTCACTGCCGATGTCAAGTCGGTCAGCCTTATCGCTGACTCTATCGGCAACGACCTCACGCGACTGTATGGCGAGATGAACAAGCTCGTCACTACCCTCACTCCTGACGTCAAGGCTATCACCCCCGAGCTGGTGGAGCAACACATAGGCATCAGCAAGGACTACAATATTTATGAGTTTATCAACGCTCTGATAGCTAAAGATTCGTTTAAGGCTTTTCAAATTGCGAAATATTTTGACGACAACCCCAAACAAAATCCAATCCAAAAAGTCCTCGTTTCGCTCTTCGGAACCTACTCGCAGATCATGATGGCCTACTACGCGCCCGGAAAAGATCGCCATACCATAGCCCAATATTTGGGTATTCAGGACTGGCAAGTGGAGAAGAATATTTTCCCCGCGATGCGAAATTATTCTGCCGCCAAAGTTCTGTCAATTTTGTCGGTCATCCGCGATACGGATGAAAAATCTAAGGGCTTTGGAGGCTCAAAAATCTCCGATAGCGACCTCTTGAAGCAGCTCGTTTTTTTCATTTTGCACTAAAAACAGACGTCTCCGCACCCCAAAATCGTGTCATTTTTTCCTAGAATGATGGAAACCAATGACACGTTTTTTTGGGCTTTTTCCCAATAGGGTAGGGCAGTTGACCCACTTTCCTGGCGCCTGAGAATCGCGTAGATTTTTTCTTTCCGTATTTTGTGCGTAAACGTCGCCAAATTTCGAAAATTTTGTGTTTCGCGAACATCGGAATTTAGAAATACAAATATTAACAATTCCCCCGCTCGGATTTCAATTTCAAAATCAAAAATAAATTCCGGATACCAAATCTTAAACTCCAAATTTCGCGTTTGGAATTTTGAATTTGGAATTGCGAATTTTGAGTTTTGAAATCCGAATCCATAATGTTAACGGCGAATTTCGGCAATCCATAGATGGCAAATAACCAATAAGTTACACCTATATGGCTCAATAATACGGCAAAGGAATTTCGGCCAAAAACACAAAGGCGTAAAATGTGGCGTTGCAATGGCGGCTAACTACTATTCGCTAACCATTTATTGCCAAATACTTATATTTTGATATTAAAAGGATACTTTAGATTGTAGAATAGCTAATTCAGCAATCAAAATTCACGACTCGCGGGTGAACGGTCGAGAGTGTAAAGTTTTGGGTTTTGAATTGTGAATATTTTAATTTCGAAATTTGCTTTGCCATTCCAAAACTTTGATTTAACTTTGCAAACCGATAAAAAACGCGAAAAATGGCCGATTTTTAGCAGCCTCAAAAAATCACTGGACATTGAGCTTTGAACATTGACCTTTTTTTGTTCGGAAAATTTACGAATTTACTCTCAACACTCAACATTCAATTTTCAAAAATCATGAAGGATCGTATCAGACAAATTCAAAACAAGACACAGATGTCGCAGCAAGATTTCGCGAAAGCCATCGGAGTAGCTCCCGGTTCACTGTCGAGTGTCTATTCCGGTCGCACCGAACCCAGCACAAATTTTATCAAGGGAATCCATGCTGCGTTTCCGGAAGTCGATACCAACTGGCTCGTTTTTGGTGAAGGAGAGATGAACTCCCCCACCCCCCAGGAGAGTCAGACACCGCCTCCATCGTCCTCCGTAGAAGGAGGTGCTGCTGTGCCCACCACCCCGGAGGTCATTTCGCATGCAGGGGACCTTTTTGCCCCCGAAAAAAGTACGAAAAATTTTGACATCAAACAGCGCGAAGTCATGGAAATTCGTGTTTTCTTCTCTGACGGCACCTACGAAAGCTACCTCCCAGCGAAGTGACCCAGCGCCGTTGTAGAGCCGTTTTTTGGTCCCGCATCTCGCTCTGTAGAAAAAATTAGTAACTTTGCAGCAGAATACTTGAAAACACTGTATATTAACTAAACAACATAACACCATGAAGAAAATCTTTACTTCTATGTTGCTCCTCATTGCGGGAGTGTTCATCATGACCGCACAGGCTGCCGACTACCAGATTTGGGTGGGCGGATTGCAAGTGACCGATGCTAACAAGGGCAACATTAGTCCTGCGAGCTTGACCTATGGCACCGTTACCTTCGACAGCGACAAAAAAATCCTGCATTGTAATAATGTTACGATAAGTGGCGCAGCTTCAGGCATTGTCATACAGGAACCTGGCATTACAGTCTATTTTTCCGGTATATTAAATGAGTTTACATCCTCTAACTCCAACACCTTCCAGGCTACGCAGAGCGTAACACTCGATGGTCCCAACTCAGGACTTAATACTGTCGTGTTATTCAAAAATACTGCAGAGTCCAAGACCTATGCGGGCATGTACTTCAATTGCGATGGTCAGCTAAACATCAAAAACCTATCCATCACCGTAAATTCCACTCATTATGCTATCTGCGGCCCAAGCGGTAGTAATGCCAAGCTCAATACCTCCTGTACCACAATATACGCTGATTCGGGCGAGGGCTATCCCGCTGTTTACCGCTTCAGCAACTGGACGATGCAGGACTATGGCTTCTTGAGATACCAAGATACTTATAACACAACTAACAAGCGCACAGAGAACAGATACGGTAACCTGACTAACTCAATCACCCTCCTGAACGGCCTCTATGTGGGCGGACTGATGGTCAGAGCAGATGCCAACAGTTCCACCACCGTGCTTATCACTCCTACGGGTAAGACGAAAGGCACGATCAGCTATAAAGACAAAAAGCTGACGCTTGACAATGTAAACTACGACAACGAAGGCACAAAAGCCACATTCATCGACAACAACATTGACGGCCTGACAATTGAATGTAAGGGCACCAACACCATCAATGGCAAAAGTGTTGGCGCACCAGTGGACTTGTCCGCTCACACGACCTTCACGGGCAACGGCAGGCTCAGCCTAACCTCCACTGGCGCATGCGCGATATACGCAGTAAGCAATGTCACCATTAACATGGACACCTTTGAGGCGCAGGGCAAGACCTATGGCTTCTATGGGCAGACGACAAGTGCTCTGACGCTTAAGAAGTATAGCAACAACTCTATCTATAAGTTCGCCGGAGCGGAGAAGGCCAACGTCTATACGGGCAACCTCGTGATGGACGGCATGGATATCTGGTCAAAAAACACCTATTTCCATGACAGCTATATACGCAAGACGGGAGGCGAGATAGCCGTAAACGACGACATTGAAAAGAGCACATGGTTTAAAAGCACCAACCAGTTTACCTACTACCCCCTGTACGTAGCCGGAACCCTTGTGAGCGACAGAAACAAAGATAACATACTCAGCCCCTACATCACCTCGGGCACAGTATCCTACAACTCAACAAGCAAGACCCTCACTCTCAACGGTGTGCAGTTAGAGGCTAGGGACAACGATGGTCCCAATGGTATTAGGATGGATAAGTTGGACCTCACCCTCAACTTCACCGGCGCCGACCAGCACTGGACCACTTACAACAATGTAATGAACCTTGACGGCAACATAACGATTACCGGCGACTGCAAGCGCGTATATCTCACCTCCACGTCACAGAGCGGCATAAGTGCCAACGCCGGAACCAATGTAACCATCAACACCTCCGGATACTTTGGCGCCAAGGGAGCCAAGTACGGATACTATGGTGGCGGAGCTAATGGCGAGGCGCTCACCCTGCACAAGGAGACGAGCGACACCTGGGGCTATGTCTTTGAGGGCGAACAGGGAGCCATCTACTATGTCGTGAATTTGAATCTCGACAATATGGACTACTCCTACAATAGCGTGGCAGGCAGGGCATACGGCTGCTATTTTGACCCCGCTAAAAAATCCGTGGTGCAGAACGGCGGCGCCATAGCCAAGGGGTCAGTAGGTTTCCAGTCGATTAAGGAGACGCTGCCCATCTCCATCTGCGGCAAGCAGTTAAACAGAGTCATCGACGGCTCCGTCGACATCTACGTGGGCAGTCCCTACATCTCCAGCGGCCCCAAGAGCGTAGCCTACAATCCCGACGCCAAGACCCTCACCCTCAACAATGCCGCGATTGACTACACTGATGGCAGTCATGTCATATATTTTCTCGAGGATGCCGAAGTCACAGTCAACGTGAAAGGCAACAACACAGTCAGAAAAGGTAATGTGAGCAGTATTGTGTTGGATAATGGCGCCAAGGTAATATTCCAAGGTGATGGTATCCTTGACGTGGAAGGTAAACTTTTTGGCCTCTTTCCTTGGGGGCGAAATAGCGTCACCGCTATCACGGGTGATTTGTTGTTAAAGGCCACAGGTGGTAATTGGGGTATAGGTGCTAATAATGCCGGCAAACGTGACGAAGCCCTGATAATAGGCGGCAATGCCGTGGTGTCAGCAAATAAAATAAGCGCTCTTGGCAGCCTAACCTTGAAGGACGGCCAGCAGGTGGTAGAGCCCGCCGGAGCCGTGGTGAAGAAAGTTGACGAATATGGCTGGGGCGTCTATGCCAACGAGAGCAGCACCGACTTAGCCCAAAACGTGGTCATCCAGCCCGCCGACTACACAGGAATCAAGGGAGTTAGGAGTGAGGAGTTAGGAGTGAGGAGTGATACAGGACTCTACGATTTGAGCGGACGCCGCGTATCCTCCTCCTTTAGGGGGATGAGAGGGGGTCTTCCCCATGGCATCTACATCCTCAATGGCAAGAAGGTAATAAAATGAGGAATGAGAAATTAGGAATTATGTAAGATAACTCCGCTTCTCACACACAATTCACCCCCGAGAGTCCGCGTGACTTCCGGGGGTGAGTGCTTATATTATATATATGGTTCGCGCGATAATTTTACGCATTTCTTTGTCGTTTTTATTTTTTTTGCGAAATTTGCAGAAGAATTTTGAAAGATTGAAGGATTGAAGAATTGAAAAATTGAAAACAGAGAATAGAAAATGGATATAATGAGAGCCTATTGTTTGTCCCTTCTGTTGATGCTCGCGGGCGTGGTGTGTGCGCAACGCGCTGACTATAATATTGTGCCGCTGCCCAACGCGGTGGCGGTGGATACCACGCAGGTGTTTGTGCTGCAGTCGGGCATGACTATCGCCTACGACACGCATGATGAAGAGGCTGCCCGCACGGCGCAGATGCTGCAGGGCTGGATAGAGGAACAGACGGGCGTGAAGCTGGAGCTGAAGTCTGGCGACGGACGTGCCGCCGTGAAGATGCAGCTGTTCCCGAGCCGCGGCAATCCGAGTGCTGTGAGCGAGATGTATTCTATCGTGGTGGACAAGTCGGGCATCATTATGAGGGCCATATCGCCCGTAGGGTTGTTCCGCGCCGCCCAGACGCTGCGCAAGAGTCTGCCCGTGGCGGGCAAGCAGCAGAGTCCGTGCGTGGAGCTGCCATACGTGACCATACAGGACGAGCCACGCTTCTCCTACCGCGGTGTGCTGCTTGACTGTGCGCGCCATTTCTTTACGGTGGACATGATCAAGCAGTTCCTGGACGTGATGGCACTGCATGGCTGCAACCAGTTCCACTGGCACCTGAGCGACGACCAAGGCTGGCGCTTTGAGGTGAAGGCTCTGCCCGACCTGGCAAAGAAGGGCAGTGTGAGGGAGAAGACGGTGATAGGCCCCGGCAATATGCGCATCTACGACAACATCCCTTACGGCGGCTACTACACTCAGGAGGAGTGCCGCGAACTGGTGCGCTATGCTGCTGAGCGATACATTAATATTGTACCAGAAATAGATATGCCAGGCCACATGCTGAGTGCGATGCATGTCTTCCCCGAGCTGGGGTGTACGGGCGGTCCCTATCCCGTGGCTCCCCACTGGGGCGTGATGCGCGATGTGCTGTGCGGCGGCAATCCTAAGACGCTCGATTTCCTGAAGACGGTGTTTGGCGAGCTGTGCGACGTGTTCCCCTCCGAGTTTATCCATATCGGAGGCGACGAGTGTCCGAAAGAGCGCTGGCAGAAGTGCGCCAAGTGCCAGGCAAAGATTAAGGAGCTGGGCTTGACGAGTGACCCCAAGAATACCGGTGAAGGTGGAAGGGGCAGCCAGGATGGGCGTAGCGCCGAGAACAAGTTGCAGACCTGGTTGAACCACGAGATAGAGCAATTCCTTGCCCAGCGCGGGCGCAGCCTGATTGGTTGGGACGAGATACTGTCGGGCGGCCTTACGGGCAACGCCATCGTGATGTCGTGGCGCGGCATCAAGGGCGGCATAGAGGCTGCACGTCAGCAGCACAGAGTGATAATGAGCCCTAATGTGTACGCATATATCGACCACCCGCAGCTGAAGGACTATAGCAAGCAGCCGCAGACGACCGACAGCTATCAGGTGTCGTGCAGCAAGATATACTCCTTCGAGCCGGTGATACCCGACAGCCTGACGGCTGAGCAGCAGAAGTGTATCTTGGGCGTGCAGGCTAACCTGTGGACTGAACATGTGGCTTACCCCGAGCATGCGTTCTATCAGTTGCTGCCGCGACTGGGAGCGATGAGCGAGGTGCAGTGGTGTCGCCCTGAGCAGAAGGACTTTGAGAACTTCAAGAAGCGTCTGCCGCGCCTGGAGAAGCTTTACGACCTGATGGGCGTGCAGCGTTGCAGGCAGGTGGAGTAAAGACCCCCTCTAACTCCCCCTCTAGGGGGAGGACAGGAAAAGAAGTTAAAGAAGTTAAAGAAGTTAACGCCCGCAAGCGGGCTAGAAGTTAAAGACAATACTCCAGCCTCTGATAACTTCTAAAATGAATCGTAAAT
Organism: Bacteroidaceae bacterium; assembly: GCA_017458585.1. Taxonomy (GTDB): domain Bacteria; phylum Bacteroidota; class Bacteroidia; order Bacteroidales; family Bacteroidaceae; genus UBA6382. The sequence goes on along the minus strand of JAFTAJ010000010.1, from coordinate 11,941 downwards.
AGTAAATTGTAAAATCGTAAATAAAAATTGTTATGAAAAAAGCATTGTTATTCATTGCCGCTATGGTATTTGTGGGCACAATGAGTGCTCAGCAGGATTGGGCTAACTTCAAGCGTTACGAGGACTCCAACAAGGAGGTAAAGACCTGGCCGCAGAAGCAGCGCAAGGTCGTGTTTATGGGCAACAGTATCACTGATAACTGGGCCTCCCGTCACCCCGAGTTCTTCAAGGACAACGGTTATGTGGGCCGCGGCATCGGTGGACAGACCACCTATCAGATGGTGCTCCGCTTCTATGAGGACGTGATAGCTCTGCATCCGAAGGCTGTGGTTATCAATGGCGGCACTAATGACATTGCGCAGAACAACCACCCCTATGTGGAGGAGCGCACCTTCCAGAATATCGTGACGATGGCTCAGATGGCCAAGCGCAACGGCATCAAGGTGATACTGACCTCTATCACCCCGTGCGAAGGCTACTCGTGGAGCCCCGTGACCGACGTGATAGCCAAGATTAAGAGCCTCAATGCTCGCATCAAGGCTTATGCCAAGAAGAATAAGTTCCAGTATGTGGACTATTTTGCTTTTATGGCTGACGAGCGCGGTGCTATGCGCGCCGGTATCTCCGACAAGAGGAGCGATGGCTCTGACGAGGGTTGCCATCCCAACATGATTGGTTATGGTATCATGGAGCCGCTGGTGCAGGCTGCCATCAACAAAGTGGCGAAGTAAAATTAGGAATTAGGAATTAGGAATTATGAAACATAGAGTCCTATTGCTTGCCGCGGCGTGTGCACTGATGTGCATCACGGCCGGTGCTGCCAAGAAGAGCAATGTCATTACCTCGCCTGACGGCAAGCTCAGCGTGGAGCTGCGCTTGGGCAAGGGTAGTTTGAGCTACAGCGTGAGCCGTGAGGGCAAACTGGTATATACAATGAGTGATATATGTGTCACGCTGGCTGACAAGAGCGTGCCTTCGGCTGCAGTGAAGCTGGTTGGCGTGAAGCACGTGAGCGATTCGTTCAGCCCTGTGGTGCCTCTGAAATTCTCCACTGTGAAGGAGGACTACAACGAGGCCACTATCTCCCTGGGCGCTGAGGGTACGCTGTTGCTGCGCGTGATGAACGATGCTGTGGCCTATCGTGTGGTGCTGAAGGAGAAGGGCGACATCGAGGTGATGGACGACCAGTTCCGCCTGACGCCTGCCGAGGGCTTCACTGCCCACTACCAGACCGCTCCTGACAACTTCAACACAAGCTACGAGGAGTCTTACAAGGCTGGCTCGCTGCAGGAATGGGGCGCTGCCGAGAGGCGCATGGCCACTATCCCGCTGCTGCTGTCGCAGGACGCTGATGACACCCAGCTGCTCATTGGCGAGAGCGACGTGGACGACTATCCCCGTCAGTTCTTCACCACCGACGGAACGGCCATCGTGCCCACCTACCCTCTGGCGCCGGTGACATGGGAGCCTCGCGGCGACCGCAGCGAGAAGATCACGGAGGAGGGCCCTGGCATTGCCCACACCACGGGCGCTCGTGCCCTGCCTTGGCGCTGGGTGGCTGTGACGGACTCTAAGGGCATCATCGAGCAGACGGTGCCTGTGCAGCTGGCTCGCCGCTGCGCCCTTGATGACGTGAGCTGGATCAAGCCCGGCCAGGTGTCGTGGGAGTGGTGGAACGGTGCCACGCCATACGACCCTGATGTTACTTTCAGGGCTGGATGCAACTATGAGACTTATTGCTACTTCGCCGACTTCGCTGCGAAGTTTGGCATCCGTTATATACTGCTCGACGAGGGATGGGCCAAGAGCACGCGCGACCCCTTTGAGGGCAACGACGACCTGCGCCTGCCGGAGCTGATAAAGTACTGCAACGACAAGGGCGTCAAGATTATCCTGTGGCTGCCGTGGCTGGCCGTGGAGAAGAATCTCGACACCATCTTCGAGACCTACGAATCGTGGGGCATCACGGCTGTGAAGATTGACTTCATGGACCATGCCGACCAGTGGATGGTTAACTTCTACAAGCGTGTCACCAAGGAGGCTGCCAAGCATCACATCATCGTGGACTGGCACGGCGCTTTCAGTCCTGCCGGACTGGAGTATGAGTACCCCAACCTGGTGAGCTACGAAGGCGTGTTGGGCCTGGAGCAGATGGGCGGTTGTAAACCCGAGAATACGGTGTTCCTGCCGTTTATCCGCAATGCGGTGGGCGCTGCCGACTTCACCCCGGGTGGTATGAACAATATGCAGCCGCAGCAGTACAGCGCTCGTCGTCCCAACAGTGGCGCGATGGGCACTCGCTGCTTCCAGATGGCACTCTATGTGGTGCTGGAGAGCGGTGTGCAGATGCTGGCCGATGTGCCTACGCGCTACTACCAGAATGAGGACTGCACTCGCTTCATCGCCTCTGTGCCCACCACGTGGGACGAGACCCGCGCCCTGGAGGCCAAGGCTGGCGAGTATGTGGTGGTGGCCAAGCGCAAGGGCAACAAGTGGTTTATCGGTGGCATCACCAACGATAATGCTCGCGACTTCCAGCTGAAGCTCGACTTCCTCGGTGCTGGCGAGCATAAGATGACGGCCTACAAGGACGGCGTGAACGCCGACTATCAGGCTATGCATTATAATAAGGTACAGCAGACCGTGACCTCTGCCACCACCGTGGACATCCACATGGAGCGCAACGGCGGCTGGGCTGCGGTGATTGAATAGAAAACATACCCCCTCTTATCCCCCTGAAGGGGGAAGACAGGAAAAGAAGTTAGAGAAGTTAGAGAAGTTAACGCCCGCAAGCGGGCTAGAAGTTAAAGACAATACTCCAGCCTCAATCAAATCATTGGCTATCGTCGAGCGCGTCAGCGCGGTAACTTCTAGGAGCTGCAGGCTCCGATAACTTCAAGCGGCGAAGCCGCGATAACTTCTGAGCGAAGCGATAACTTCTAAAATGAATTGTAAAATCGTAAATAACTCAATAATGGTAAGACTAAAAATATTCCTGTCCGCTCTGCTGCTGTCGGCTGCCACGCTGCCGATGCGAGCTAACGGTTATGTGGCCGATGCCGATGTGCTGAAGGTGAACAATCGCCCTGCGGAGAGTGAGCGCCTGTTCCGCTCGCGTGCTGTGGAGGAGAAGATCAAGGAGGTGGTGCAACTGCTTACCAACCACCGCCTGGCCTGGATGTTTGTCAACTGCTTCCCCAACACGCTGGACACCACCGTCGAGTACACGGAGAACAACGGCCAGGGCTTGCCCGACACCTTTGTCATCACGGGCGATATCCACGCCATGTGGCTGCGCGACTCGGGCGCACAGGTGTTCCCCTATGTGCAGCTGGCCAAGAATGATGTTCATCTGCGGCGTATGCTGGCGGGAGTGATACTGCGCCAGCTGACCTGTATCAATATAGACCCCTACGCCAATGCCTTCAACCGCGAGCCCAAGCCCGACGGTAGCTGGATGAAGGATATCACCAAGATGATACCTATGCTCCACGAGCGCAAGTGGGAGATTGACTCGCTGTGCTATGTGCTGCGCCTGGCCTACGAATACTGGCAGGTGACGGGCGACGACAGCATCTTTGGCTACACATGGCTGCAGGCAGTGGAGAACATCCTTACCACGCTGCGCGACCAGCAGCGCAAGGACGGCAACGGCAACTATAAGTTCCAGCGCCGCACGGAGCGTCAGCTCGACACTATGTGCAACGGCGGTTGGGGTGCTCCGGTGAAGCCTGTGGGCCTTATCGCATCGGCCTTCCGCCCGAGCGACGACGCCACCACATTCCTGTTCCTCGTGCCCTCCAACTTCATGGCTGTCACCCAGCTGCGCCACGCTGCTGAGATACTGAGCAAGGTCAATCGCCGCGACGACCTTGCCAAGCAGTGCAACGAGCTGGCCGACGAGGTGAGCGAGGCACTCAAGCACTACGCCATCTACAACCATCCCAAGTATGGTCCCATCTATGCCTACGAGGTTGACGGCTTCGGCAACCAGCTGCTGATGGACGACGCCAATGTGCCGTCGCTGCTGGCTATGGCCTATCTGGGTGATGTGGATATCAACGACCCCATCTACCAGAACACCCGCCGCTTTGTGTGGAGCGAGGACAATCCCTATTTCTTCCGCGGCAAGGCAGGCGAGGGCATAGGCGGTCCCCATGTGGGCTACGACATGCCTTGGCCTATGAGCATCATGATGCGGGCCTTCACCAGTCAGGACGACGCAGAGATTAAGGACTGCATCCAGATGCTGATGGCTACCGATGCCGGCAAGGGCTTCATCCACGAGTCGTTCAACAAGGACGACGCCACCCGCTATACCCGCGACTGGTTTGCATGGCAGAACACCCTCTTCGGCGAGCTGATTATCAAGCTCATCGACGACGGCAAGCTGGAGCTCCTAAACAGTCTATAACCAACAACCTATAACCAATAACCCTTTAATTTTTAAGCTTATGAAGCGTTTTTTACTGACGACTTTGCTGCTGGCCCTGCTGGGCGGTGGCAATGTGTGGGCAAGACTTGTGCCTGACACGGACAAGTACCCAATTAAAGAGTTGAAAGATGGAGACCGTTTCTTCATCAAGGGGGTGTACAAAGCTGGCACCGCCGGCGAGTTGCTTGACACACCGCGCTGGCTTGGAGTGCAATACCCCAAGTTTACTGACGAGGACTTCCTCGTGTCGCGTGAGTTGGCCGAATACGTAGGCGATCCCTTTGTCTTTGAGGCCGAGATAGCCGAGGGTCAACTGATTGACGACGAGTACCAGGGCTTCTACCTCAAAAACGTAATGACAGGCAAGTGGCTCAAGATGGAATCCGACAATAATCCGTCTTTGGTAGTGCTCGCCGACACGAAGGAGGATGCTTCTGTATGGGCCTTCGCTCATGTGCTGGACAGGCTTCCTACCCTCACCGTTATTGATGAGGATGAGAGTGTGCTACACATGATGACGCTGGCATCCGATGGAGAGACAGTGCGTTTCTATAACCACAACTACAACTACAACTCCAACTATCATGCCTATGAGCCACGCACGGCTCACTTCACCGACGGTACTACGTGGATGACACTCATCCCCGCCAAGGAGGAGACCGACGAGAAGGCTGCTGCACTAAGCGAGCTGATGGAGCTCTATCAGATTGCCGACCACATCTACCCCGTGGCAGTAGGTGACGGCCCCGGTTTCTTTGGCACCGATTTCTCCAATGGCTTCAACACAGCCTTTGAAGAGGCCAATGCCGACTATATTATCTCTACCTACGGTTACTCCGCAGAGAAGTTCAGCGAGGCAGCAGAGAGCCTGAAGCCTTACCTGGTTACCTTGTTCAAGGGAGCTCCGGGTCCCAAGGACGGAGGTTACTACTATATAGTCAACGCCTTCACCGGTTGGGTACAGCCCGAGAAGCAGCGCGCAGCCTATGCTGAGGGTACCCTGGGATACTGGGGCGTGCTTGATCACGAGAATGCTGCCTACATCTGGCAGTTCATCTCTTTGGGCAATGGCACCTACGCTATTAAGAATATGGGTACAGGCCAGTATCTCAATACCGCCAACCGCAGTGGTAGTGTGAATCTTGGTGACAAGGAAGATGTGCCTGTAACATGCAAGCAGCTCGCTCCGGGACAGTACAATATCTATCTCGCTCCGGGTAACACCAGTCTCCATCCTATGGGACACAACAGTGGTGCTTCTTTCTCAAATACACTGTGCGACTTCCCCGGCGGTGCCGACACCCAGAGTGCCTGGTATCTTACGGAAGTTGACGAGAGCGTTATGCAGCCGCTGCTTGAGGAGGCTGCTCGCAAGCAGGAGGCTCTCCGTGCACAGAAGCCGCTACTTGAGCATATCAATGATTTTGGCAACAAGCTAAAGCCTGCTTTTGAGTATCAGATACCCGCCACTGCCAAGGATATCACTCCTACCAGTGCCTCTGACTTCTACAGCAACGGCGCTATGCTGGGCGGCGCACCCGAAGAGGAGCGTCACGGCTACTCATGGGGTAACGATGGTCAGGGCTACGGCGCACTCATTGACAATAATATCGACACCTGGTTCCATACCTTCTACGGCGGCGGCACCAATGGCGCGGCAGTGCAGTGGACTGCATACAATGATGATGGAACACCCGCCGATTGGGCAGTGCCCACCACTCTCCATAACCTCAGCATGAAGCTTGCTGAACCGGCAAGCAAGGTGGCCTTCCAGGTTGCACCGCGTCACAGTACAACCTTCAACAGCCCCACTAAAATTGACGTTGATGTGAGCCACGACGGTAAGAACTGGACTACCATATCCTACGGCTTTGACTTCTTCCTTCCCTCTACCGATGCTGAAGTGCCGTTCATTATGGGTACCTTCGACCTTGGTGGCACCTACGAGTATGTTCGCTTCGGCAACTATAAGAGCGACCGCAGCGGCGCACGCTTCTTCGTGTTCTCTGAGCTCAAGGTTTACGATGGTGCTGAGCTCACCCCCACCTGCCAGGCGGCCACTATGGACCAGAATGTGCTCAAAGCATTCCTGGCAGCTTACTCTGAGGCCAACAAGTATGCCGACAAGGTTTCTGGCGACGACATCGATGCCATCCGTACGGCCGACGCCAACCTCGTTAGCGCATACCGCGATGTGATGGGCGTATATGCTGACCCCGATGCTCTCACTGCAACAATGAAGGTGGCAGCCCCCATCATCGCCAACTTCAAGATTGCCGATGACCACATCGGAGCATACCGCTCTGGCACCGACATCACGCCGCTTTCCAATGCCTACGATGATGCAGAGGCTCTGCTCACCAACGGCTACTTCACACAGGAAGCCATCAACGAGGCCGACTCTACCATCAATGCAGAGATGGCTAAGCTCAAGGAGTGTATCGTAATGCCCGAGGAGGGCAAGTGGTATCAGTTCCGCTTCGCCAGCCAGGATGAGTGGGATACCTACAACTTCAACGATGGTCCCAACCTTATCGACCGCGTGGCAACCTATGCTGCTGGTGTTTACAAAGACGCCGACACCGTCTATGTTGAGCAGTATGTTGATCTTTCCGAGGTTCGTAATGACTCTAAGTTCTTCTCTGTGCCTTACGATGAGTTGGCAATCCCCGAGCTCAGCTACTTCCGCTTTATTCCTGTTGAAAACAACCGCTATCTCATCCAGAACAAGGGCACCGGCTTCTACATCCCGTATGTTACTGGTCGCGGTTGGGGCTGCCATGCAAGCCTTATCCCCGCTGCATTTGAGATCAATCCTGTCGGTGCGAGCTTCTGCACCTTCGAGATGTACAACTGGTTCACAGGAGAGAAGGATCCTTCACAGGGCCCATTCACCCTCCACTTCTGTAACCCCGCACAGAGCTACGAGGTAGTGACATGGATTGAGCACACCCTTGGCACCAAGTCTTCTCTCAAGTGTGTTGCCGTGGATGAGGACGACACCGAGATAGGTCCGTTTTATACCGACACAGAAGAAGATCACCTCTATCCCGTAACCTTCGTAAACAACGTAACTGCAATTGATGGCGGTGTCCTCTACGGCGTAGCAGGACAGTGCACCGAGGACGAGCAGCAATATGTAGCCCTTGAGGAGAAGACAGAGCTTGCTGCTGGTGAGCCGGGACTCATATTGGCACAAGGCGATATTGTAGCAATCTACCTTGGCGAAGAGAATACCAAGGAAGCCCAGACCGTTAACGGTCTCTGCGGTGTGCTGCAGAACGACACTCTCCAGGCTTCGCAAAATGTTGCTATCTACAACTACAACGAAGAGACCGAGCTGCCCCACACATGGCAGATCGTTGAGGAGCAGACCGTCGTAGGGCCTAACAAGGCATACCTCAAGCTCAATGGAGGCATACCCGCCATCGCATACGACGAGATAGAGATGGCAATGCTCGTGGTAGGAGCAGCAACTGCTAATCCCGCTGATGTCAACGGCGACGGCAAGACCAATACCGCCGACGTGGTGGCAGTATATAGCTTCATCGAGAAGGGTGCCGCAGAGAGCGGCTTCACACGCGAGGCAGCCGATGTCAACGGTGACGACAGCGTCAACACCGCCGACGTAGTGGCCATCTACACAGCCATCATCGGCGACGGCGGCGCAAGCAGCCGCAGATGGATGAAGCACATCCTCTCTGCAGAATAGAAACAACAATACCCTAACAAAAAAGGAGAGACGGCCTAGGCCTCTCTCCTTTTTTCACATCTTACATTTCACATCTTACATTTCACATTTCACATCTCACATCTCTTCAGCTCTCCCCCTTCATGGGGGAGCGGGGAGGGGGTCTTCCTCCGGATTCCCTTTCCGTATATTATTGATGAGATTGCGGCTCACCGCCATTGACAGCACCGAGAGGGTGATGTCGGGTATCTGACTCAGTGTCTTGCCACACTCCCGTACGGTGGCGGTGGAGGTGATGACATCATCCACAATGAGGATGTGCTTTCCGCGTAGCGCCAGAGGATTGCGTCTCTGGAAGAAGGGCAGTCGTCTGGCGGTGTTGAGCAAGAAAGTGCCCTTCACATTCTCCTGACGCTGTGCCGCGCTGAGTTGTGTCTGGCTGATCTTGTAAGGCAGTCGCCTGATGACGTGCGTGTCGATAGGTATGCCCGTTACCCGACTGATGCCAAGGGCCAGCTGCTCGCTCTGGTTATATCCGCGCTGCATCCTCTTGTCGCGCGGTATGGGCACCGGCACTATCACATCGATGCCCTCAAAGAAGTGACACTCGACGAGCTGCCGGCTCATCAGCCTGCCCACATGGTAGCCGATGCGCGGCTGGTGGTGGTACTTCATGTGGAGCACCATGTCATGCTGCGCATCTTCATGGTCGTAGGTCATGAAGGCTGCCGCCCGCTCTATGGGCAGCCTATGCCACATCGTGCGCTCCAGACGATTACCGCTCCCCCCACTGAAATAGTCGGAGATATTTAGGTCGAGCAGACAACTCACACAGAGCGTCTTCTCTGCGCTCTGCAGTCGCCTGCCACATACGGCGCAGTGGCGGGGAGCGATAAAGTCAAGTACCATTTAGGAGCTAAGTTTATTTATGTGAAATCCCGTGTTAACAAAAACCTTAAAAACCCCTCGGATGATGTTTTAGCTCTTCGAGTATGCGTGCTGATGTCATGGCCTTGTGTCTGTGAGCAAACTCCCAACACCGGCCCTGCCATCCCCACGTGTTGCTAGCAACTAGAACCATCATCCGAGGCAAAAACACCGCTTCGCTAAAAAAACTGCGCATTGCGAAAAAAGGTTTTCAATGTTTTTGCCACGACGATGGCGGAGTTTTGGGACAAAACCGTACTGAACTTGCACGGTGTGCGAGAGCTTGCTCTCAGCCACATGAGTGGAAGAACAGTGCGTGTGGCCGAAGGCCTCAGACATCACGAGTGGTGTTTTTATTGTTTTTGTTATCATTATGGTCAAGGTAAAATATCTATAACCAATAACCACTAACCCTTCCCCTCCCTTTATGGGAGGGGTTAGGGGTGGGTCTGTTACAGATTCTTAATCTCTGCGAGCGAACGCTTCACTTCCTCGGCATCCAGCGCAAAGTCTTGCAGCGAGCCGCTGAGGAACTGGTCATAGGCAGCCATGTCGATGAGTCCGTGGCCGGAGAGGTTGAACAGGATCACCTTCTCTTCGCCAGACTCCTTGCACTTGAGAGCCTCGTTGATGGTGGCAGCTATGGCGTGGCATGACTCGGGGGCGGGAATGATGCCCTCGCTCTTGGCGAAGAGCAGTCCGGCCTTGAACGACTCAGTCTGCAGGATGTCAACGGCCTCCATATAGCCGTCCTTGAGCAGCTGCGAGATAATCATGCCGGCACCGTGGTAGCGCAGTCCGCCGGCATGTATGTTGGCGGGCATGAAGTTGTGCCCCAGCGTGTACATCGGCAGCAGCGGAGTGAGGCCGGAGAGGTCGCCGAAGTCATACTGGAACACACCCTTGGTGAGCTTGGGGCAACTGGCGGGTTCGGCAGCGATGAAGCGCGTCTGCTTGCCGTCCTTAATCTTGTGGCGCATGAAGGGGAACGCCACGCCGCCGAAGTTGCTGCCGCCGCCGAAGCAGGCAATCACCATGTCGGGATACTCGCCGGCCATCTCCATCTGCTTCTCAGCTTCAAGACCTATAACGGTCTGGTGCAGAGCCACATGGTTGAGCACGGAGCCCAGCACATACTTGCAGTTGGGCGTGTTCATGGCCAGCTCGATGGCCTCGCTGATGGCGGTGCCCAGAGAGCCTTGGTTGTTGGGGTCGCGAGTGATGACATCCTTTCCGGCGCGTGTGGACATAGAGGGCGAGGGAGTCACCTGTGCGCCGTAGGTCTGCATGATGGAGCGGCGGTAGGGCTTCTGATTGTAGGAGATCTTCACCTGATAGACGGCAGCCTCCAGTCCGAACACCTTGGCGGCGTAGGCGAGGGCAGCGCCCCACTGTCCGGCACCCGTCTCAGTAGTCACATTGGTGATGCCCTGCTCGTGGCAATAGTAAGCCTGTGCCAGGGCTGAGTTGAGCTTGTGGCTGCCCACGGGGCTCACGCTCTCGTTCTTGAAATAGATGTGCGCAGGGGTGCCAAGTGCTTCCTCCAATCCATAGGCCCTGACCAGCGGAGTGGAGCGGTAGAACTTGTACTTGTCCCTCACAGGCTCAGGAATATTGATCCAGGGGTCAGTCTGGTTTACTTCCTGACGACACAACTCTTCGGCAAAGATAGGGAAGAGGTCTTCAGCCTTCAGAGGCTGCTTGGTGGCGGGGTGGAGCATAGGCTGCGGCTTGTTCACCATATCAGCCTGAATGTTGTACCACTGCGTTGGGATTTCGCTCTCGGGGAGGAAATAGCGTTTTGTTTTGCTTGACATAATTTTTAAGTTTTTAATAGTTAATAAATAAGTTATTGTTATTTACGATTTTACGATTTACTATTTATTTGCGATTTAGTTATTTGGTTATTTTATTCTCCCCCTAAGCTAGGGGGAGTCCCGCTTGCGGGGAGGGGGTGTGTTAAGCCAATTTTCTATCAAAAAGCCCTGTCGTGAGTGTTACGACAGGGCTTTCTGGGGTTTATCTTCTTCTCCGGCTTCTGGCAATAGGCGTCGCTACTCACAATTATCTAATTCTGAGTTCTGCCACCACCAAAAGTTGAAAGAATTGAGTGTCATTTGCGTAGTCTTGCGTTATTGTTCTGGCTGCAAAATTACATATTTTCATTTATCCTCCAAACAAAAAGAAGTTTTTTTTATCAAAACCTGCGCAATTTGTTGCTTTTTCGGGACGAATTGAAATAATTTACGTATTTTTGTAGTCGCGAAAGAAAATCCTAAAGCCTACAGCGTAACAGATGGGAAAGAGTAGTTTCATAAAGCGATTGTCTCCGATTATCTTTTGGGATATAGACAAGGAACATCTGGATTCGGAGCTGTACTCCTCGCACATCATCCTGCGTGTGTTGGAGTATGGCACGCTTGAGGATTGGCGGGCTGTCAAGGCTTTCTATGGCATGGACAAGTAGTGGAAGTGTGTAAGGGAGCCAGGACAATGGACCCCGTCAGCCTGGCCTTTGTATGCGCCGTGTCGGGAACAAACAAAGAAGACTACAGATGTTATCGTATCAGACAATCGAGCCCCACACTCTGGAACTCTACTGATTACACAAAATAACTATATTCTTTATAGGCAGCTAGGCGAGGCCGAAAACTTTAAGTTCGACCTCGCGCTATTTTTGTGCGCCTTCGCGGAGTCTTACGCATACCTTGCAGAATCTTACGCGTACCTTATTAAATATTATACGCACTTCGCCAAATATTACGCAGACCTCGCCAGAAAAAAAGCTGACTTTATCGAAAAAAAAGCTGACTTCCCCGCCGTATCTCGGCCGAAACACAACTTTGTCTTCGCCGAGACACGCGTGTGTCTTCGCCGAGTCACATGCA
>JAFTAJ010000009.1 GCA_017458585.1 Bacteroidaceae bacterium | reverse complement strand
ATGCCGGGGTCTGCCGTGCGCACTTCCTGTATGTACTGGAGTGCAAAAGCCTCCCTTGCAGCCTTGGCCAGCGCAGCATCTTCGTCGTATTGATAGTAAGCCTGCTTGGATACGCCAAACAGAACGCAAAGAAACCCAATGCGGTAGCGCTTCGGGTCCTTCGCGTGCAGGTTCCCTACTGTTTGGCGCCAGCTTTTTTTCTTATCGGTATCCTGAACTTGGCCTCAGCCACTTTTATCAGCTCGTCATACGCTTCCGCCTTGATCTCTGCCTCCAAAAGCTTTTTCTCCAACTCCTTGATCCTCTTCTGAAGTTCTCTGGCAGCGGCGTCTTGTGGCTGCTCCCTGTCGGCTGCCTGCACCTTATACGAATCTCTAGCCATCATTACCTTGCCTTTTTCGCTTGCAAAGATAGCAATCCATCTTGATACTGTGCTATGTCCTACAGGAATAATTTTCGCTATGCGGTCTTCACCATAGCCTTCTTCGTAATGCAGCCGTATCACTTCTTTGAAATACTTGAACTGCTTTTCTGTGTGTAAAATGTACATTGTTAACTCTTGTTTGTGAGTCAACTTTTTTTAGGATAAGACAACCCCCCTCTTATCCCCCCCTGGGGGGAAGATGTGAGGTCTGACAAGAACGGCTTTAATTTCTGCAAGAACGGCTTTAATTTCTGCAAGAACAGCGTTAGATTGTTTAAGAACAGCGTTAGATTGTTTAAGAACAGCGCGAGTTGGAAGCAAAATAGGATATAGGATATCCCATTTCCCATATCCTATTTTTGCGCAAAAAAACTGAGGGCAGTGGTGCTCTCAGTCTTTTGGATATTTCTGTTTAGGAAGGATTACTCGCTGGTGCCGTTGATGATAATGGAATAGATGGCGACTGCGTCGGCGGTGTTGATGGCGTCGTCACCATTGACATCGCAGGCCTCGCGGATGAAGCCACTGGCGGCACCTTTCTCAATGAAGTCATATACTGCTACCACGTCGGCGGTGTTGATCTTAAAGTCACCGTTAGCATCGCCCTTGACTGCGAGTGTGGTGAAATAGCCCGGGGCTTCTTCGCCACCGTCGGGACGAGCGTAGGTATTATCTATCACAGAATTATCACACTTGGTGCCCTTGCCACCCTCCAACGCGGTGCAGCCCAAGAATATATTCATTGATACCTTATCCTTTGACCAGTCTTTGTTGCAATAAATGGTGGTGAGAGAGGAGCAGTTCCTGAACATGGCATCCACATTCTGCACATTGCCGATATTGAAACTGGTGAGGTCTAAAGAGGTTAAGGAAGTACATTCGTTAAACATCATGTCCATATACATTACGTTGGCAGTGTTGAACGAGCTGACGTCTATTGATTTCAAAGAGGAGCAGTTTCTGAACATCATTGACATGTCTGTCACGTTTTTGGTGTTGAGGTTTTTCAGTCCTTCAATTTCTGTCATATTCTTTAGAATATACAGATTGTTTGTTTCCGGGTCCATTCCCCCATAGAACATCCATGCAGTAGAAGTCAGAGGAGCCTCCTTCATCGATGGGTCGATAACGGCCTTGACCACTTTTTCGCTGTAGTCCTTGAATCGTATAGCACAAGGGTTGTTAGCCTGGTCGTACTCTTCCTTTGCGCCGGTGCGGGAATCCATGTTGCCATCATAATAGTAGGTCAGCGTATTGTTGTCGCTGTCGAACACGGTATAAACCTGCAAACCGTAATGCACGCTTAATGCAAGCGTTGGCACGCCTTCGTCAGTGGTGCCGTGTGTTACAGCAGCCGTCTTGTTGTTGAGCTGGGCATTAATATCGGGAGAGAAGGTGTAGTCCGTCTTCGCGTGGAGGTATGCGGTGAGGGTGTAGCTATCGTTGGGGGCGTAGCTGTCGAGATTGCCGCCCTTCCATACCACGCTGTCGATTACCCAGTTTGCTCTGTCATAGAACCTTCCTGTGGGACTGGTGACCCTGGTGGATAGCGGCTGACCCTCCACAGGCTCCTCTACTGACAAGGAGAGGGTATTGATTGGCATGCCGCCCGGGGGAGTGGACACCGCGCAGTCCTGAATGATGAAAGCTCTCTCTGTGGTGGAGCGATTGACGAATGCGTCATTCTTGCGACCATTTACAAAGAACTGCACATCATCGGCGAAGGTGTAGCCGTCGTCAAGGGTAATGGTGAAAGCGATATCGAGAGTGTCACCAACATCATAGGGTGAGGGGTCTATTATCTTGGTGCCGGATTTGTATTGTATGCTTTTCACTGTGGCGTGATCGGTTAGCGAGGTGGCGGTGAAGTCGGCATTCTCTCCCGCGAGGGGCCATGTATAGTCGGCGAGGTAGATAGAGGTTATCTCGTTCGGGTTGTCGCCAACTCCGTAAATCTTGCTGTAGAACCATCTCTTCCATATATTCTCGCCGTCAAACTCGTCGGTAAACTCGTCGGTGTATCCGATAGAGAAGATTTTAGTCTGACCTTTAAAGGGCGACCAGTTGGGACCAACGTTTTCAAACTGTTCTTCCGAGGCCAGTATTTTTGGCTTGTGGTCATAGCACCATATCTCTTTGAGCGCAGTGCAGTCTTTGAAAGCTTTCTTCCCTATCGTCACGTTGCCGCCATAGAAATCAATACGCTCCATTAATGTACAACCCCAGAAAGCAAGCTCATTTATCTTCATACTCTCGGTGCGAATGATGAGGTGTTTGATATTGCTACATTCGAAAGCGCCATCGCCTATATAGAGTACGTTCTTAGGTATGATTAAAGTCGGGTTGGAAAAATCAATGAATTCAAAGGCATATTCTTTAATGCGCTGGGTATTCTCGGGTATGCGGGAATTATTGCAGCCGGCCCACAGTGTCTTCCATATATAGTACACGACCACATAATAGTCGCGCGGATATCGCGGCGAATTGCTACTGAGCAGATCCCAGTCTCCAACTGTCAATAGCCGCTCCTCGTTGCACATAATCACATTGCTGCCCGATGGAGTGTAGTAAACATCGTTGCCGTTCTCCACGGCAAGGGTGCTCAACTTATCGCAGTTAGCCGTAATTCCCACTCCTATGTAAGAAACACCCTTAGGGATAATCAGGGTTTCAAGGCTGCTGCTTTCAAAGGCATAATCTCCGATTATATGAAGATTGGCACTTCCCAGTGACATGCCTTTTAGCTTAGCTTGATAGAAAGCAAGTTCTCCTATCTGCGTTACCTTGCGGGGAACCTGGAAGTCGTAGCCATCGTATTGGTAATCACTGAAAGCACAACTACGAATATACAGAATGCTTTCTGGCAGAGTGACCTTGGCTACGCAGTTGGAAAAAGCATACTCGCCAACAGCAAAGACGCTGTAGCCGTTCACCGTCTTGGGCACGATAATTTCGCCAGGTGTGTTTTCATAGTCAGCAACAATGCAGTTATGCCAGTTGCCGTCCTCGTTTTTGTAGCCACTGATGCTTACCCGCTTGCTTTTTTCACTCTCGACAAGAAAACGCATCGTTATCTGTGTCTTTTTGCCATTGAGGTCTTTGTGAGTAACATTAGCCTCGAAAACATCGCCATCGGCGGCAATGACGTTGGGTGCAAACAATGCTATGAGCGCAAACAGGATAAGAATCTTTTTCATATTTGTCGAACTTAAAGAATACGACTATTATTCGCTGGTGCCGTTGATGATGATGGAGTAGATGGCTACTACGTCGGCGGTGTTGACGGCGTCGTCACCATTGACGTTGGCGAACTTGCGATCGATGCCGCTCTCGGCACCATAATTGATGAAGGCATAGACGGCGACTACGTCGGCGGTGTTGACCAGGCCGTCGAGATTGACATCACCGAGCTTGACGCTCCTGATTACGACGTCTGTGGCTAACTCTTTGGAGTCTTCGCTGGCATAGACGCCCCAGCCATGGCCGTCATCATCGTATGTAACAGTCTTTATAACGGCTCCGGAGGGCTGCACCAATTGCTGAGTGCCCTGCAAAATTAATTCTGAAAGTCCACCAATTGCGTTCGATTCAATAACGGCATTGCCATCAATTATCAATTTCTGTTGATGCAGACCCTGACCACCTACGCCATATTGGGAGCCATTGGCTTTCACCAACAAATCACCCGTGATGGTGGTAACGCTATTCAGACCATTTGCATTGATGCCCATATATTTAGCTTCCACATCAAGGATACCATCACCATTAAAGGTAACGTTGGCACGATTGCTAACGTAAATACCAGAATAGCCAGTACTCTTTATAGAGTTATTGCACTTTACTTCTACCGTTGCCTTGGCGTCATAATCAAATAAGATAGTCCCGGAGTCATCATAATCGATTGTGGCGTCGTTGAGGACGAGGGTCTTGATGTCGGGATAGTACATGACGCTGGTGGGGCTGCTGGAGATATCGGGACGGCCCACTGCGATGGGATTGTTGTCGTGGTAAACTCTGTTGAGCCGCTTGCCGCAGATGGTGATGGGGAGCTGTTCCTTGATTGATGCAAAGGATACTTTTCCTGAGGCTACCTGTCCGCCGTTTTGCCTTATGCTACCCATATCTGAGCGGATGTAGCATCCAGGCAGGTTGTCCCCCTCCTGATATGCGAAGTCCATATTGTCGAGAATTAAATCATCGAAGACGCTGATGGTTGCTGTGTTGCCCTCGAAGGCATAAGAGTATGTATCGTCGGCGGTCTTTGAGAGGGTGAGGGTGTCTCCACTGCTGCCCCAGTAGCCGTACTTGGCTCCCTTGGCACCGAAGTATCCTGTGGTCTTGACTTTGATATTGACTCCGCCGCGCGTGGAGATGCCGCTCTCCTTGGTGGAGGTGAGCTGCACGTTAGGACACAGACCTCCAATGGTGGTGTTGGTGCGGATGTCGAAGACATCGTTGGTGGTTTTCCAAGTCTGGTAATCGCCGGAGAGACTGATGGTGAAATCGCCCATGTCTCCGCCGACCTTTACGCCCACGGGAGCATCCTCGCCGGTTGCCTCAAACTCCACGTCGCTGAGAGTGAGAGTGTTGGTGCTGCGCACGTACATTGCGTAGCCTTTCTTGAAATAAGGACTGTAGATGTAGCTGCTGTTGCCGCTGCTAACCTGTGTGCCGCCAACGTAGAGGTTGTAATAAGTCAGCTTGCTGGTGGCGGCGAACGATGTGGCGTGGGCCAGGTCGCTGCTGCTGGCAACGTATCCGTTAACACAAACGGCTTTCTCATTCTTATTATAATAATGGCCTGAGGAATAGATGTCCATGCCGTCCATCACCAGATTTTTTGCTTTGATATTGGCTTTTTCTCCGGCAAAGAGATAGCTACTGTTTTCATTATATTTCTTGAGCGTGAGTGTGCCAGAGAGACCACCATTAAAGCCAGATTGTGTTTTACTTTGCACCATAAGAACAGCCATATTCACTGTCACGTTTGCACCAGTCACAATACCACTTGAAGACGCAGTAAGACTCAGGGTGCCGCTACCCGCAAGGGTGGTGTTCTTCGAGAAGTACAATCCAGCGTTTCCTGTATTTACCACATTGGTGCCTGTACATTCGATGGTAAGGTCAGGGACATTAAAATTGTTCACAAATATTTCACTTCCATTGTAATTTACACCGTCAAGGGTGAGCTTTTCGTTGCTGTATTTGATGGTGCCAGAGGTAAGGCCCGAGGGAGTTACAGCCCAGGTGGAGGTGGCGTCTGCACGCACCATTTGTCCAGCCACGTAAAGGCCGTTATGCAACGTGATTTTCGAGACGACATTGCCGTTTGTATCCTCTGTACGCTTGTTAGCCAGATTGTATTTGTCACCTCCGGTCAGTTTGGCATAGTCCTGCATATACCAGTTGTTGAACCCTGCTACGGCAGGCTTACCATCGGCTGAGGTGGCTTCAATTTCTGCGCAAGAAGTCCAGAGTTCACAGTACTTGCCGGCGGTAGAGCCTTGGATTGCAACGGCCTGCTCGGATTTGGCAGTAAGGTATATGCCCCAGATGTTCAGGTCGCCAGCACAGTTGAAGTTTATGGCGCGTGCCCCCCCCTTGGCTGTAAGATTAACTTTGGCATTTGTCCCAAC
Organism: Bacteroidaceae bacterium; assembly: GCA_017458585.1. Classification (GTDB taxonomy): domain Bacteria; phylum Bacteroidota; class Bacteroidia; order Bacteroidales; family Bacteroidaceae; genus UBA6382. The sequence goes on along the minus strand of JAFTAJ010000009.1, from coordinate 41,223 downwards.
GTTAGGACCATCAAGAGTTATAGGAAACTCTGTATAAAGAGTAGAACTATATATTGAGGTAAGCTCATTGGTACCTTCAAAATATATGGTAACATCTTGCTGAAAAATTTCTATACAACAGTTTTCGATCTCCATCGTGACACCTTTGAAGTAGAGCGTGTTTTCTTCGCTGTCATACCAAATGGTTCCCGATGACTTGCCTGTAGGATTGATGTTGTTTTTGTTTGAGTCGGATACATGCACGTCGCCGACATGAATTTCGTAATCTTTGGCCTGGGCGGTGGTGAAGAGTGCGAGTGTGAGGGTGAGGGTGAAGAGAAATTTTTTCATGATATTTGTGTGTTTGTGTTATTTTGGTGCAAAGGTAAGAAAAAAGTTCGAAAGTTCGGGAGTTCGAAAGTTCGAAAGTTCAAAAAATGAAAATTTTCTTACTGGCTTATTGTTTTGGCGAGTTTGTCAACGTTAAGGCTGCGGGCTGAGGCATCAACGATGTCTTTATAGATGCCTCCTTTGCGGTAGAGGGTGTCGGGGTCACCGCTCTGCTCTACTCTGCCCTCGCGCAGTGCATAGACAAGGTCGCTGTCGATAATCTGCGAGATGGAATGGGAGATAATGATGACGGTGCGCCCCTGCTTGATGGCGTCGAGGCTGTTCTTGATCTGCTCGGTGGCCACGGCATCGAGGGAGGCGGTGGGCTCGTCGAGGAAGATGATGGGGGGATTCTTGAGAAACATGCGGGCGATGGCTATACGCTGTTGCTGTCCGCCGCTGAGCTGCTGCGCCTGCGACTGGAAGCCATTGGGCAGAGCCATCACCTGGTCGTAGATATATGCCTTGCGGGCTGCCTCCTCCACCTCTTGGTCGGTGGCATTGGGATTGCCATAGCGTATGTTCTCCATTATGGTGCCGTCGAAGATATGATTTTTCTGCAGCACGAGTCCGATATGGTCGCGCAGGTACTGGGTGTCGTAATCCTGCAGGTCAACGCCGTCGAGGAGGATGCGGCCCTCCTGCGGCTCGTAGAATTTGTCGAGCAGATTGATTATGGTACTCTTGCCCGCACCACTAAGTCCCACGAAGGCAGTGATATGGTTGGGCTCGATGACCATATTGATATCGTGGAGAGCGTGGGTGCCGTTGGGATAGGTGAAGTCAACGTGCTGCAGCTCCAGCTTACCTTCTATGTGCTCGGGGCGATAGTGGCCCGCAGGCTCCACGTCGGGCTCCGACTCGATGACGGAGAAATAGCCTTCCGCATAGATGAGAGCGTCGTTGAGGGTGTCGAAGATGCGCTGCAACTGGGTGATGGGCGCGGTGACGTTGGCAAAGAGCATGACGTGATACATTATCTTACCAATGGTCATGCCAGGATAGTTGATGAGTACGAGGTAGGCGGTGAGGATGATGATGAGGACGGTGCCCATCTGCTGGACGAAGCGTTTCCAGCCGTCGAAGTAGAGCATCACCTTGCGAGTGCGAAGCTGGTTGTCGGTGAGCTGCGTCTGTATGTTGAGTTGCTTGTCGCTCTCGATGCGCTCACGGTTGAATGACTTGATGACATTGATGCTCTCAATGATATTGACGATGCCGTGGCTCTTCTGTTCGCGGTAACTGCGCATCTGCTCGCGCCAACCACGCAGGCGACGTGCCTGCCGCACGGTGATGTATATATAGACGGGCACGATGACGGAGGCGGTGAGGCCTACGTAGAAGTTGGCGAGAAACATGAGTATCAGTGCCAGCAGCGCAGAGGTGAACAGGGGCAGCAGGTCGATAAATGTGTTTTGCACGGTGGTGGAGAGACTGCCCACGCCCTGGTCGATGCGCGTCTGCAGCTTGCCCGCCTCGTTGCCGCTGCGCGAGAAGAAGGCCATGCGGTAGCTGAGGATGCGGTCAACGGCTCGCTGGGCAAGGTCGCGGGAGACGAAGGTGCGTATCTTCTCGCCGAAGAAGTTCTGGGCGTAGGAGATGATGACGGCAAGCAGCTCCTTGCCTAGCAGCACAATAGTGATGACAAGGAGGATGCCTGAGGCTCGGCGCCAGCTGAGACCACCGCTCATGACGAGCTCGTTGATGGCATCGACAGTACGGTCAAGCACAATGGCGTTGACCTGCGCAATGGTAGAACCAAACAGCGTTAACACCAATGTGCAGGCCACAAGCCATCTGTAGGGCCTCACAAAAGGCCAAAGCTTCTTAAAGAGTTTCAGAAGAGACATTTACTTCTTCTCACGCTTCAATAGGTAGTCGCTGAAGATGTTGAGGCGCACGAAGTAGGCCCCGTTGCCCTTGTAGAGCCCGATGGAGAAAGCGTCACCGCTATCCGCATCGGCATAGGCGTATAGCTTTATCACTCCCTCGGTGCGACTCATAGTCTGCACGTTGGGATACTGCTCCCGCACCTTGGCATAGGCATCGTCGAAGAAATCGGCGGCCTCCTTCTTGTCGGCGAACTTGGTGTAACCGAAGACATTGTAGAAGGCATCCTCGGCGGTGAACTTGAAGCCGATGGTGTGGAAGGGGATGCTATAGACCACGTTGTCCTGCAGATAGATGGCGTCATCGCTGACAATAGGCTGCAGCCCCGCAGCAAGAAGATTGTTGTACACCTCCTCACTGGTGACACCAAATTTGCTCTCCCAGAAGGTGTTGGCTATCTTTTGAGCAGAGGCAGTGAAAGCCAAAGAACAGAGAAGGAGGAAGAAGAGTTTTTTCATTTACTATTTGACAATTTACTATTTACTATTTATGTACTATTTAGTTATTTAGCTATTTAGAAACGATATCCCATAGTCAGCATCACCTGGGAGCGGTTGAGGCTGACACGATTGGCAGGGCATGCGTTAACATCCGGCACGGCAGGGTCTTCAGCAGCATTGAAAGCATAAAGGGTGCCGCGCTGATGCTGGTAGAGCCATGTGGCGTCGGCGTAGAACTTGCCGAACTTGAGGCCAATGCCAGCCGTGTAACGGTTGATGCCACCGAGGTTGAGGTAGTCGGTGTTGGTAGCAACATCAACAGAAGCACTGTTGATGAAATGGTTGAGCCACGCGTCCTTCTCAATGGCAGGAGTAACATGGTTGTATCCGCCACGGAGGTACAGATTGGGAGTTACCATGAGCTCGGCACCGAACTTGAGAGTGTGAGTACCCTTGAGGTAATTGTCGAGTTGCTTGTTAAGCTCGCGGTCCTTGGTCTGATGATTCCAGTTAAAATTCCAGTCATAGTCGTCGTCAAAGTCGTCGTAAGAAACAGAGCATGAGCTGTAGTCAGCAAACTCATACTCGGCACCGACAGCCAGGCGGTTAAAGAACGTGTTGCCCAGGCTAACACCTACTTTCCACGGAGTGCGCACGTTGTAGTCATAGTCAAGGTAAGTATCAGGAGGAGGCAACACAACAACATCGTCGTAGCTTTTTGTATAAGAACCAAGACACGGGTCATAGCGATAGCTGAGCTCATACCATGTCGGCGTGGTCAATGTCACGCCAACCTTAAAGTTGCTCTCCTTCACAGGACGCACGATAAAGCCGACCTTCATGTCGAAGCCATTGCCCGTGAGCCTGCTGTAATTATCAACAGCGTAGTCGCCATCCTTGTTAAGGTCAACATCAAGCAGTCCCTCGCCGTAGAGCATGTAGCTCTTCTGCTTCACATTGTATGCCGTGGCAGTGAATCCAATATAGAACTGATCCTTGATATTGGCAGAAATATTGAAATCGAAAGCATGGTTGCTGCCCCAACGGGCTTTGCCATAACTGTTGCCCCATGCATTGTAAGCGGTGTAATTGCCACCATCCTCGCCAAGCAAATGCCCAGCGTAGGCCATCTTTGCCAGCGGAGTGGCCTTATCTGCCCCACCCCAGCTGTTGCAGAGGTCGGCAAGTTGCCATGTCTGCGAGGCATAGCCAGCGGCAGCGAGATTGTTGTCGGCATTGAGTAGCTGATTGAAGTCGTGGTGCTTATGGTAGTTAATGCCAAAGTTGATATAGCGCAGGCTGTTGCCACTACTGGGGATGGAACACACGAAGCCTATCTGGTCGAAAGAAACATAGGTGGGCTTATTGCCGTCAAACTTATGGCTGCCGGGCATGGTGACGAGACTTGCTGTGGCTGCCACGTCGTTGCGACGATAGAGGCCTATGGCTGCGGGATTGGACGACATCACCGAGAGGTCGCCACCGAGGGAGCTCATAGCACCACCCATTCCGACGTAGCGTGCCGTACCATTAAGATCTGTAGCACTAAGCTCAGCCACCTGGTAGATATCCTGAGCAAATGTAAGAGAACAGAGAAAAGTGAATATAGAACAGAGAAAAGCTTTCATAAGAATTGAAAAATTGAAGAGTTGAAGAATTGAAAAATTGAAAAATGAGAGACGAGGCTGCGCCCCGCCTCTCTATGCGTAAGAAGAAAATGATATGCTATCTGCGGCCACCGCGGGATACTCCGCCGCCACCGTGTGAGCCGCCACCTCCGCCACCGCGAGAGATGCCACCTCCACCACCGCCGCTATGGGAGGGTGATGAACTGCGGCCTATGCTGCCGCCGCCACCAAAACCACCGGAAGAATGACTGCTGCCACCACCGCTACGTCCTACACTCGAGGGAACAGACGAGCGGGTGCTCGGACGGCTCTGAGTACTAGGGCTACGGTTGATAGTAGAAGGAGCGCGGTTGGTGTCCGGCCTACGCTGTACCTGGCTGGAACGCTGACGGTCGGCATTGCCCGGAGTGATACGTCCGCCGCGAGAGATGCCACCTCCGCCGTTGCGAGAGATATTGTTGTCGCTGCGCATTACTGAGTTGGGACCAGTATGACGTGTACCACGGCTCATCTGAGCATTGGCATGTGAAATAGGCTCACGATTACCACGGAACACTCCTGAGAGAGGACGACTGCCAGCACCACGAGAGGGAGCACCTACACCGGAACGTCCACCGCCTATCCTACCACCGAAGTCTGCACGAGGCCTGTCCATACCGCGGCCTGCAAAGGCGCGACCGCCGTGATGGCCGAAGCCCGGAGCGTAGCGACTATAGCCACGACCCCATGCGGGACGGCTGTAGTAGTGGTGGTGATGATAGTAGTAAGGACGGCTCCAGCCCCAGTAGATCGGGCGGCCCCAGCCCCAGTAGGAACGGTAGTACCACGGGTCATACCACCCCCAGGTAAAGTCCCAGCAGGTGCGGAAATGCCAGCGGTTGTAGTACCATGGGTCATAGGTGTAGCTCCAATATGTGTAGCTCGGCACATAGGCAGCCCAGCCGTCGTAGTAAACGTCCCACACATCACCGTAGCATATATCCCAGTAGTATGGGCTGCTCACGATGTAGCCCACATGAGGGCTATGGAAACGCATCACAAGCTTGGTGTAGGGGTATGCCACATCGTCGGAACTGTCGTCAAACGTGCTCTCGACGGTTCTGGTTACCTCATCGCTTTCATAGTCCACAGTATCTGTGGCAACGCTGCCACGACGGTTGTAGTCATCAACATCTCTTGTCTCCTCATAATACTGTGCCTTATCGGCCGTTGTAGTAGTGGGGACAAGGGTGCCGTCAGTGGTGGTTACCTTGCGGATGTCCTTTGAGGGGATGTAGTACACATCGTCCTGCGCATTCGCCGCCATCGGCAGCAGAATAGCCAAACCAAGAAAAAGTACGGATGTTTTCATAGCGCAATATGTTTACGTTGACGTTGCAAAGTTAGACATTATATAATAATATAAAATGTTAAAAGGCCAAATAATTACTTTCTTTAAGAATTTTTATAGATTTACCCCCTTATTAGCATTTGATTTGTTAATTATTTTCGCCAGGAAACGAGAAAAAGCAAAAGCGTGAGCCTCTCACAGTGAAGAGACCCACGCTTTAGTGTCTGGTTGTCGGGCTGCGGCATCAATAGTTCTGAGCCAACAGCTGGAAGAAGCTCTGCGGATGGTCACACACTGGGCAGATCTCGGGAGCCTGCTTGCCTACTACGATATGGCCGCAGTTGGAGCACTGCCATATGCAGTCGCCGTCCTTGGTGAAGACAACTTTCTTCTGCAGGTTGTCGAGCAGCTTGAGATAACGCTCCTCGTGATGCTTCTCGATGGCACCTACCATCTCAAACTTGTCGGCTATGTCATCGAATCCCTCCTCGCGAGCCTCACGAGCAAACTGAGCGTACATATCTGTCCACTCATAGTTCTCACCTGCAGCAGCATCCTTGAGATTCTCCTCAGTGGAGGGTATGCCTCCGCCGTGGAGGAGCTTAAACCATATCTTGGCATGCTCCTTCTCATTAGCAGCAGTCTCCTCAAAGAGATTGGCAATCTGCACATAGCCGTCCTTCTTAGCCTTGGAGGCATAGTAGGTGTACTTATTGCGAGCCTGTGACTCACCGGCGAAAGCGGTCATCAGGTTTTGCTCAGTCTTTGTACCCTTAAGATTTTTCATAAGAATTAAAGGATTGAAGAATTGAAAAATTGAAGGATTACTTCTCGCACTCGTCCTTGCAGCAGCAAGTGCCGATGATGCACCAAACGATGGCAGCTACGATAGCGCCTACGATTGGAGCTACGATGAATACCCAGAGGTCTGTCACAGCCTGGCCACCCTCGAAGATAGCGGGACCGATAGAACGAGCGGGATTGACCGAAGTACCGGTGTAGTGGATGCCCACAAGGTGGATAAGCACAAGGCTGAGACCAATAGCGAGGCCTGCAAACTGGCCAGCACCCTTCTTGCTGTCGGTGGTGCCGAGCACTACGAGCACAAAGATGAAGGTGAGCACAGCCTCAACGATGAAGCCAGCCATCTGACTGCCAGCACCTGCACAGCTGTTGGCACCGGTGAGAGTGCCGCCAAACTCAGTAGTAGTGACGCTGGTGATAGCGTAGAGGACAGCAGCGGCGATGATAGCGCCGATTACCTGGAACACGATGTAGCCCACAGCGTCCTTAACACTGATACGCTTGGAGAGGAGGCAGCCCACGGTGATAGCGGGGTTGATATGGCAACCGCTTACGCCACCGATGGTGTAGGCCATCGCTACAACGGCAAGGCCAAATGCCATGGCAGTGCCGACAACAGATGCGGTGTCTAAGCCGCAGTTAAGACTTACGGCAGTGCCGCAGCCAAGGAGGGTCAAAACGAATGTACCCACCATTTCAGCTAAATACTTTTTCATTGTAATTAGGATATAAAAGGTTATAGGTTAGAGGTTTTTTAGGAATTAGGAGTTAGGATTTAGGAATTAGGAATTAGGAATTAATCAATGCCACAGCCTGGGCGGCAATGCCCTCGCCGCGACCAGTGAAGCCCAGGTGTTCTGTGGTGGTGGCCTTGATGGAGACTCTGTCCATAGGCACCTGCATTATCTCTGCAAGGCATGCCTGCATCTCGGGAATATGAGGATTGATTTTCGGTTGCTCGCAGATGATGGTGGAGTCTATGTTGCCCACGGTGTAGCCATGCTCGCGCAGCAGGCTTACCACCTCTGCCAGGAGACGCTTGCTGTCGATACCTTTATACTGCGGATCGGTGTCGGGAAAATGATAGCCTATGTCGCGCAGACAGGCCGCACCCAAGAGTGCATCGCATATAGCATGGATAAGTACATCGGCATCGCTATGACCCTGCAGGCCAAAGTCTGCGGGTATCTTGACGCCTCCAAGCCATAGCTCGCGGTCAGTCACAATGCGGTGTACATCATACCCAAAGCCGACTCTCATTGAATGAGAAATTAGAAATCAGGAATGAGAAATTAGCGACGACGCCCACGGTTAAAGAGGTCCTGTATGCCGTCGAGGTCAAAGCCCAGTGACACACGCAGTGTCTGGTCGAGAGGATTGGCGGCCGCAGTAGAGATTACATAGCCCGCGTCAATAGAGAACACGCTCATTTTGAAACCAGCACCCACGGTGAAGTATTTGCGTCCGCCCTTAGTGTCAGCCTCGTGGTGATAACCGGCGCGGAGAGCGAATTTGTCGTTGTACACATACTCCATACCGAGCGACCACTGTATCTCCTCGAGTTCCTCAGAGAAGCCGTTGGGGGCATCGTTGAAACTCTTAAACACGCCGGAGATGGAGGATATGTTGTAGTAGTGCTCCTCACGATACTGCTGATACTCGGCAGTATGGTCTTGACCGTCGGTGGTTTCGTAACCAAGCTTCTTGGCGCACTGTGCGTCAGTAGGATAAGTAGGCACGAGCAACTTGTTGGCATCAGCTGCAAAGGAGATGCGGTTGAACTCATTGATAGGCACAGTGTAGTTGAAGCCCAGTCGCAGTGTGGTAGGAATGAAATAGGAGTAATCGTCGCCGTAGTTGATTTTACTACCGAGGTTGAATATACCACCACCAATGCTCAACTGACACTCGCGACTACCTACATTGAGATATGTATTATAATAGGCGGCAAGGTCTGCAGCAAATGCAGAACCCGGCTTTGAGCCATCGTCGGTCTTTCCGCTAAGGTCGGAGTAGATATAGCGGAAGGTTACGGCAGCGGCAAATTTCTCGCTCAGCATACGGCTGTAGGCTGCATCAACGGCAAGCTCATAAGGCTTGATGGTAGTGTTTTCCATACCGTTGACAAGTACATCACCTAGCGAGAAATAGCGCAGTGAACCACTGATTGCCTGATAGTCGCCCAGACGATAGTAGCCAGCCATGTATGCAAGGTCAATATCGTTGACCAACTGGCGCAACCAGGGGGTATAGTTAATAGCTACGCCACCTTTGGAGATAGCAAACGGATACTTGGCAGCATTCCATGCCTGCGAGTTGATGTCCGCCTCAGTGGCGGCACCTATATCACCCATACCGCCAGCTCGTGCATCGGGAGCAATGCTCTGCGACACCACAGCTGTCTGCACAGGGTTGAACTTTTCTTTGATATCCTCTGCGCGACTGCTTGCAGAGATTAGTAACATCAGCGCTGAGAGCGCATAAGTCAGTTTCTTCATAGATATAATTATATGGTGTAATTTATAAACTCCAAAAATTGCTGTTTATTGCCTATGGATTATTAATTTTTGTTTTTTAGTGCTTTCTTTGCTGTCTTTGCAACTAATGGTAACTTTATACACATACAGGCCACCCTGCAGAGCTATCCCGTTGTTGGACGCGAGGTCCCATTTGATGGTGTGGTAGCCAGTAGGAGTGGCGGTGCGTTCGGTGTGCGTCCACACTTTCTGACCGTAGAGGTTATACACATCGATAGTGAAGGTGGTCTCGGTGTTGGGGCGATCGTAGGTTATCAGGAATGTAGTTGAGGTGCGTGCGGGGTTGTCGCTCAGAGCCACCGAGGTGAGTTGGGGCCTCATGCTGGCGTCCACGGTAAAGTCGAGCGAAACAGCCGACGAGTTGTTCTTCACATCCCATGCGCGGAAGTATAGGTGATGGTCGCCGTCGGACAGCTCGGGAATCATAAACGACACCTTGCCGCTGGTGTAGCTGCCAAAGTCATTCTCAAAATAAGGATTGAGGATATAAGATGTCGCCTCTCTGCCATCGATAATAAGCTCCAGGTCGTGGCCTACCCCATTGCCAGTGATATTGATGCCGTCGGAGTCAGACAGATTGGCGTAGAAGTAAGGCGTAGTATTAACAGTTTCACCGTTCTTGAAATCAGGGTTGTTGAGGTAGACATAAATCTTCGGTCCCTCGGTGCTCGGTGTCATACTGCCACTGGTGCCTCCGACAGTAAAGCGCTTGTCGGTGCCATTGGCCTCAAGCGAGAGGTCGGAGTTGACTGCATAGAGCTTGACCATTCCCTCGCCGTTGGTGTACTTGATGTCAAGAGGAATGGGCATCACCATGTTGAAGTTGCCGCCCCTAACAGAATCATTGCTCTCAAACAGCATGTGGTCGTAGCTGTAGTAGGTGAGCGGCTCCACATCTTCATTAGTATTGTTGCGGCAGGTGACGGTGTCCTGACTATCGTAGAGCGTAGCCGTCACACGGCCGTTGAAGTCTGGCAGGCGGTTGCCGTCCTCATCCTCGACATGTCCGGCAAAGCGAGCCTTGCTGCCAGCGCTGAGGTTAGGCAGTCTGCCACTCTTGAGAGATACGCCGTTGATACTGTCAAGCACGACTGTCTGCGTAGGCATAGTCAGTGTCATGGCAGGGTCACCGATAAGGGCATACTTCAGTTTGTTTTCGCTATAGTCACGAGCAGAAATTATCTCGCCATCCATAGCGCTCACGAGGTTCACCTTGGCCAATCGCATGGCATCGCCGATGGTGTTGCGCTTGCCATTCTCCTTGCCAAAAAGATAATAGATGTAGTAGTTGTTGATGTAGCTGTTCTGGGTGCTATACACAGCACGAGCCGAACTCATAAATGCTATTGCTGCACCATTGGGGTTGAGCATACTCTCGCTGCCGATGCTTTCCTCCTCACGGTCGTAGGGCAAAATCTCGCACGAGGCCACCACCCACATTGGCACCTTGGCGTTGGCAAAGGTCTTGAAGTCCTCCGTCTTCAGTACCATCTCCTTCGAGATGCAGTATGGTGCACCATGACCAGTGTAATTCATAAGCAATGCGCCTTTGTTCATCACAGTGTTGATGGTGCTCTCCACCTGAGGATAGGTGAAGCCCGTAGCTGTTGCCACTCGGGTGAAAGTGTCCCAGTAGATGCGGTCCACCTTAAGATTGGGATATTTCAGCTCCACATTCTGCACCACGCTCTCAGCACCTATCATGTGCTTCTGCTTGTCGCCGTCGTCGGCCATAAAGCATACGGTGTTTTTCCAACTGCCAGGAGTTTTGTTGGCAATATACTTCTCAATCTTGTCCACCAGTATCTTGGCTTTGTCGGCGGTCTTCACTGGCAGGCGTCCGATGCCGACGTCAATCTTGTCGTAGCGTATATTGCCGCCCTCTCCATCGTCAAGAAAACCAAAGTAGTCGTCGGATACATAGCAACTGATCTCGCTCACAGATGCCTCGCTTTCATAGCACAGCAGCAGGTCACGCGGGTCGAGGCGGCGACATGCCTCAGTGAGGCAACGGTTGTCCCACACTCCGCTACCAAACAGCAGCAGATATTTAGGCAGGTCAGGTGCGGTATTGCGGTCGTAGAGCATCTTGAGATAACGCTTATAGGCTCCGGCATCAGGAGTGCCCGATGAGAACTCGTTGTACAGCTCGTCAGCCCTGACAATCTTTACCCTCAGCGAGTCGTGGCTGCGGTGGATATTTGCCAGCCTCTCGGCCTGCTCCCTCAGCTTGCCGCTCTCAGGAATGATGATAACCATGTCTGCCAGTGAGTCGGCATGCAGGTCTTGATTCACGATAGTACCCGCGCTCTCCGGTGTGGGGAAGGCAGCGTTTACATTTACTGCCACATAACGCAGGGTAGGATTCTCGACATTGAATGTAAGCGTGCTGCCGCTCAGAGTACCCTCTACATGAGCCACGGGATTACCGGGATAACCCAGTCGCCACACCTGAGTATTATCGGTGGCTCCCTCCAGTTTCATCGTAGAAGGTCGTGTGCTGTAGTGGCTAAACACCATTGCATCGTTCATCATCTTCAGTTTACGGCGATAGCACAGCTTCACATAGTCCAAGCGTGCACTCTGCCCTGCCGTGGTGGTTATCCTCAGCGCATTAGTGGCTGTAAGATTGGTGAGCTGGAAGTCACGCTTGCCGGTGGTAGCCTTGTCAAACTCATTGGTCAACGAGCCCATCGTGATGCTACCCAGACTCTTGCTATTGAAATAATATTGAGAATTGGTTATCTTCGTGGATTTTGACGAAATGGTCACACTCATCGTCGTAACATAACTGTTGTCAACATCGGGTGTGCTGATATTGATGGTACGGTCGTTGCCATTGGCAAAATCATAGTCCTCATAAAATGTGCTGCCCCCAGTGAACCAGCTGTACTCGTCCTTGTCAAAAATGACATGCTCAGGATATGTGGTGATTGTCTGGCTGGTCGTCTCCGGCGATGTCAGCGTGGTCATACGCAGCGGGTTGTCGCCCTCGGTTACAAAGTAATATGAGTAGCGCGAGTAAGTGTTGTTCAAGTGGGTAGCCGTGCATTGTCCGTGTTCGTCAGATGGATTGGCCAGCACCCAGTTGCCCCATCTCACTGTGCCCTCGGCAAAGAACAACAGAGCATCACTGCGGCGATAGAGAGGCACCTCCTCCAAATCGTCATAGTCGCTATTAAGGTAGGAGCCATAGCTCACCACATCATTCTGTATGCGGCCGCCGTAGCCATATACCTTCACCCTACTCATATCGCTGAAGCCCAGGCTTCTGAGAAAACTCGGAGTAAGCTGATACACCCCCTCATTGCTGACACGAATCTTAACCCACTTGCCCGTAGAAAGCACAGAATGACTTTTGTAGCCAGGAGTATCGTCGGTCAGTATGGGAGGCGTGTCTTTCAGTCCTCCGCCATACAAGGGAGCCTTGGCACTGCCACGCTCAGTAACATTTATCTTGCAGCTTAGAAGCTTAAGGTATTTGCCCTCTCGCTTCACGATAGGCACAAACTTCACGTCGAGCATACCTACCTTGCGACTAACACCGAGGAAGGTCTCCACCTTGATGTCCTCACCTATTACGCCCTCGTCATCGTTGAGCAACTGAGCCTCAGCTTTAGTCATCCCCGCAAACTCGGGATACTCTATCGTCACGTCGTAGCCATCCTTGACATAGTCGGGGCCGAGGTCTATAGTCTTACAAAACTCAGGCAGGTCACCGTCGAGACTAACGCCCCTCCAGTCGATATGCGTAAACACATTGTCGCTCTGAGCCCAAGCCACACAAGCTGCCAGCATCACAAGCGCCAGAGCTGTAGCCCTTCTCACCTTGTATAAAACACTCTTGTTCATATATTTGCTTAATTCTTTACGATTATTTCACATTAAACTTCGTCAGTAGCCTTCCGTTAATCGCGCCCTCTATGTGGTTGTCAATCTCCACGAGAGGCTTCCGCTCATGGTTGCCCATCAGCAGTATGTCGCCCTGCCTCAGGGTAAACAAGCCACTCACCTGCTCTATTATCTCGCCGGCCTCGGCCTTCAGGTCACTTATTAACAAGGAGCTCTGTTCCGTGCCGTCAATGAGAAGTGTGAGATTTATTTCATTAACTCCTAACTCCTCACTCCTCATTCCTAACTCCTCGAGCCACTGCCCCAGGCACACCGAGCCGTCGAAGCTCTTGGCCATGTCCCAGGGCTCGCCCTCGGAGCGCAGCTGCCTCAGCACATCCTCAGCAGTAAAGTCCACAGCCACCCCCACAGCGTCATAATATCTATGAGCAAAGCGGGCAGGAATACTCTTGCCCATGCGGCTGATACGCAGTGCCAGATAAGGCGCGGCACTCAGCTCCTGAGTGAAGTCAGGCTTAAACATCGGCTTGCCGTGAGTCAGCAGCGCTGAGTCTGCCTTGAGCCAGATGCGTGGACACGCCTGCATAATATCTAACGCGCTAACACGCGATTTATTGTTCGCGCGCGAGTTTTCAGCTACGATAATCTTCATAATCCATCTCTTCTCTTACCGCAAAAGTACAAACAAATATCCAAACAAGGGGCATGATATTGGATTTTTTTGTAACTTTGCGGCCTGAAGGGTAACAATCAAACCAACACACACAATGATTACAGTCAACGACTTGGCCATACAGTTCGGTCAGCAAGTGTTATACAAAGACGTGAACCTTAAGTTCACCAATGGCAATATCTATGGTATCATCGGCGCCAACGGTGCAGGCAAGAGTACTCTGCTCCGAGCCATCAGCGGTGAGCTGGAGGCCACCAAGGGTACTATAGAGATAGGTGTCGGCGAGCGTATGTCGGTACTCTGCCAAGACCACTTCAAATACGATGAATACACCGTACTCGACACAGTCCTCATGGGTTATAAGGAGCTCTGGGATGTCAACAACGAGCGCAATGCCATCTATGCCAAGGCCGACTTCACCGATGCTGACGGACTGCGCGCCGCTGAGCTTGAGGAGAAGTTCGCCAACATGGGAGGCTACGACTCAGAGAGCAATGCCGGAGCCCTGCTTGAGCAGCTCGGCATCCCAGTCAAGAAGCATGCCACTCGTATGGCCGACCTGGAAGGTAAAGAGAAGGTGCGAGTGCTCTTGGCGCAAGCCCTCTTTGGAGACCCCGACAACCTGCTCCTTGATGAGCCCACCAACGACCTCGACCTTGAGACTGTGGAGTGGCTGGAGAACTACCTAGGCAACTATGAGCACACCGTACTCGTGGTAAGCCACGACCGTCATTTCCTTGACGCAGTATCCACCCACACCGTCGATGTTGACTACGGCAAGATAACCCTCTTTGCCGGCAACTACAGCTTCTGGTACCAAAGCTCGCAGCTCGCCTTGCGACTGCTGCAAAATCAGCGACAGCGTATGGAGGAAAAGCGCAAGGAACTGGAGGAGTTCATCCGCCGATTCTCCGCCAATGTCGCCAAGTCCAAGCAGACCACCAGCCGCAAGAAGATGCTCGAGAAACTTAGCATTGAAGAGATACGGCCTTCCACTCGCAAATACCCTGGCATCATATTCAGTATGGATCGTGAGCCCGGCAACCAGATACTTGAAGTCAAAGACCTCAAAGCCGTGGCCGACGACGGCACCGTGCTATTCCAAAACCTTAACTTCACTGTAGAGAAGGACCAGAAGGTCGTGTTCATCAGCCACGACGCCAGAGCTATGACGGCTCTCTTTGAGATTATCAATGGCAATGCGCAGCCCGCAGAGGGCGAGTACAAGTGGGGCGTCACCATCACCACAGCCTACCTGCCGCTCGACAACACTGCCTTCTTTAACTCCAACCTCAACATGCTGGAGTGGCTCAGCCAGTTTGGCGAAGGCAACGACGTCTATTTCAAGGCATTCCTTGGCCGAATGCTCTTCAGTGGTGAAGAGATAATGAAGAAAGTCAGCGTCCTCAGTGGAGGTGAGCGTATGCGTCTTATGATAGCACGTATGCAGCTCAAAAATGCCAACTGCCTCATCCTCGACACGCCCACCAACCACCTCGACCTCGAGTCCATCCAGGCTTTCAACAACAACCTCAAGCTCTACAAGGGCAATCTCCTCTTCGCATCCCACGACCACGAGTTCATCAACTCGCTCGCCAATCGCGTGATAGAGCTCACGCCCAACGGCAACATCGACAAGCTCTCCAACTACGAAGACTACATGGCCGACGCCCGCATCCAAGAGCAGAGACAAAAACTCTACAATTCCTAACTCCTAACTCCTAATTCCTAATTTATATTATGGTTCTCATCGCTGGCCCCTGCGTCATAGAGAGCGCAGAACTATTGGACACCGTGGCAGCAGAACTGGTGCGCCTGAACAAGAAATACAGCCTCGACATCATCTTCAAGTCATCCTTCGACAAGGCCAACCGCACTTCCCTGCAATCTTTCCGTGGCCCTGGCTTAGACAAAGGACTGCAGATGCTTGCCGATCTCAAGCAAAAGTACGGACTACGGATACTTACCGACATCCACGAACCTTGTCAAGCAGCGCCTGCCGGTGAGGTGGCCGATGTATTGCAGATACCAGCCTTCCTCTGTCGCCAGACCGACCTACTCGTCGCTGCAGCCCGCACAGGACGCATCGTCAATATCAAGAAGGCACAATTCCTCAGTGGCAGCGATATGCGCTACCCCGTGGAGAAAGCCCGCCAGAGCGGAGCTACCGATGTGTGGCTCACCGAGCGTGGCAACAGTTTCGGCTACAACAATCTAGTGGTAGATTTCCGCAACATTCCTGAGATGCTACGCTTCACCCCCACCGTTATCATGGACTGCACCCACTCCGTGCAGCGTCCGGGAGCTGGCGACGGTTTCACTGGCGGTGACCGACAGTTTATCCCAGCCATGGCACTCGCCGCCAAAGCCTTTGGTGCCACTGGCTACTTCTTTGAGATACATCCTGACCCAGCAACAGCTCTTAGCGATGGCACTAATATGCTACCACTCAATCAGTTCGAGGATGTAGTTAAAAGCCTACTCTAACTTCTTTAACTCCTAGCCCGCTCGCGGGCGTTAACTTCTCTAACTTCAAATTCCTCATTCCTAATTCCTAATTTCTAATTCGTTATGTGGAACTCAACCGCAATACAATGTTTCAAGGACGAGGCTCAAGCCGTGCTTGATCTCATCCCACAGCTTGACGCCGACTTCGACAAAGCCATCAATATAATACTAGACTGCAAGGGCAAGATACTCATCACCGGCGTAGGCAAGAGTGGCCATATCGGAGCCAAGATAGCTGCCACGCTCAGTAGCACCGGCACACCCAGCTACTATGTCAATCCCCTTGACCTCTACCACGGCGACCTCGGTGTGATAGGCTCCGACGACGTAGTGATAGCCATCAGCAACTCCGGCTACACCGATGAGCTGCTACGCCTCGTGCCCTCGCTCCATGAGCGCAACATACCCATCATTGGCATGAGCGGCAACCCCAAGTCACTCCTTGCACAGAACTCTGCCGCCCATCTCAATATTGCCGTCAAGCGCGAAGCCGATCCCCTCAACCTTGCCCCCACCTCATCTACCACTGCCACCCTCGCCATGGGTGACGCCATTGCCTGCTGCCTTGTCAAGGCGCGCGGCTTCAAAGATGTTGATTTCGCCCAGTTCCACCCGGGTGGCATGCTCGGCAAGCGACTCCTCACCAAGGCCAGCGACGTGATGCATACCAAAGACCTGCCCGTTGTCAGCTCTGCCACTCCTCTTCCTGACGCAGTCAGCATAGTCAGCGAGGGACGACTTGGCATCTGCATAGCCATTGACGACGGACGCATCACAGGTATCATCACCGACGGTGACATACGCCGTGCCATGCAGCACTCCAAGGCCGACTTCTTCCACCTCCGCGTAGGCGATGTCATGACACGCAACCCCAAGACAGTGCCCCCTGCCATGAAGATAGCCGACATCGACAACATACTCAACAAAAACAAGATACACTGCGTCCTCGTCAGCGATGATGACAACCACCTGCTCGGCGTAGTAGACTCGTTTAGTACGGTGATTTAGTTAGGAGTTAGAAGTTAGGAGTTAGGAGTTATGAAGAAGATACTCATTCTATCTATAATTCTCAATTTTCAATTTTCAATTTTTAATGTCTTTGCCCAAGGCATTGACCAGCTGCGCAAGGCTGTGGAGCAGGACGGAGCTGTCTTCACCGACAATAACAGCGTTGTCTTCTTCGCCAGCGGCAGAGAAAAGTTTAAGGACCTCTTCCAGGCTGTGCGCGAAGCCAAGCAGACTATCCACATGGAGTACTTCAACTTCCGCGACGACTCCATAGCCAACACCCTCTTTGACAGCCTCGCCGTCAAGGCTCGACAGGGCGTCAAGGTGCGACTCCTCTACGACGACTTTGGCAACAAGAGCAACAACCAGCCCATACGCTCCGACCGCCTGCAAGAGATACGCGACATGGGCATAGAGCTATATGTCTTCGACCCCATCAAGTTTCCCTGGGTTAACCATATCATCCCCCGCGACCACCGCAAGATAGTTGTCATCGACGGCAAGAGTGCCTATAGCGGTGGCATGAACGTGGCTGACTACTACATCAACGGCAAGCCCGAGTTTGGCGGCTGGCACGACATACACTTCCGCGTAGAGGGAGATGCCGTGGGCGAGTATCAGAAGATATTCCTCCGTGCCTGGAAATGGACCACAGGGCAAGATATCAGCGGCCCAGAGCTCTACCCCGGCCTCTCGCTTCCCGAGAACGCACTGCCCCATCTCATGCCCGACACCACAGCCACAGCGGGCACCAAGTCACTCGCAGTCATCAACCGCGAGCCACACACCAGCCCCAAGATAGTGCGCCAGACCTTTGTCCACTGCTTCGACAATGCACAGCACCGCATCCTGCTCATCAATCCATACTTCACCCTCAGCGGCCCCATTGTGCGAGCCATCAAGCGAGCCCTGCGTCGTGGAGTAGATGTGCAAATCATGGTGTCCGACAAGAGCGACATACCCATCACCCCCCGCATCGTGGACTATCAGGCACACCGTCTCATGAAGGCCGGCGCAAAGGTCTATTACTACACCGGAGGCTTCCACCACTCCAAGATAATGATGGTCGATGGCCAGTGGTGCTATGCCGGCTCCGCCAACCTTGACGCCCGCTCCCTCCGCTGCGACTATGAGGTCAACGCCCTCATTCTCGACCCCCACTCCACCGCACAGCTGGAGCAGATATTCATCCGCGACCGCGACAACCACTGCTTCCTCCTCACCCCCGAGAAGTGGAAGTCCTTCCCCCGCTCACGCCGTCGTGCCGCATGGTTCTGGCACCTCCTGCTCACCCCGTGGGTGTAACTCGTATATCCTAATTCCTAATTTCTAATTATCTATAACCTCTTATGAAAAAGTTCATCTACTCTCTGTTATCCATCCTCTTCTCTCTGAGCTTCACAGCCAACGCTCAGGACGCCATCGAGGTGCGTTTCCTTGGCAATGCCCCCGACATCATTGACTTCGCATGGAGCTATGTAACTGCCGACGAGGCTGCCGGCGACCATATTGACGACGAGGAAGAAGAGTGCTGCACCAACGAGTCACTCAATGCCGTGAAGCATGCCCTTGAGGCCTACCGCACCGGCGAACCACAGGGTGAAAATGTCACCTTCACCGTGGACCGCAAGGCAGGCTATATCCGCTACGAGTATCAGCAGGACCAGTACTCCGTGGTCAGCGAGATGTGCTACTGGAACGAGTCAGACCGCAAGCACAAGCTTTTCGCCTGCAAGGTTGAGCTCCTCATCGATGGCAAACGCCTCTATCCCGGACAGTTTGACGGCCTCGAGTTCTACCGCTATGACCCCGCCACGCGCAAGATGAGCCCCGTGGATGTTGGCATCGAGGTAGAGTATCACAACATCTCCTATGCCCTGCCCCGCACTGGCAAGGACATCACCGTCACCCGCTGGGACGATAAGGGACGCGCCACACAGTCCACCCTCAAGTGGAACGGCCGGGGATTTACAAAGTAAAGCAGAAATTCGCAGTATATGAAAAGACATATCTTACTTATCGGCTGTTGCCTGTTGGCCATAGCCAGTCTGGCTCAGGTGCATGAGAAGGATGCCTGCACCAGCATCATGGTGGGCAAGAAAGCCTCTACCGACGGAAGTGTGATGACAAGCCATACATGCGACTCGTGGTACCGCACCTGGATGACCATGGTGCCGGCGCAAGACTATCCGCGCGACACAGTGATGAGCATCTATGACGGCACGATGCACACCGAGCACGCTGGCGACAAGACACGCCTCAAAGAGCGCGGCCAGATACCACAGGCCAGGCACACCTACCGATACCTCAACACAGCATACCCGTGCCTTAACGAGCATCAGCTGGGCATAGGCGAGACCACCTACGGTGGGCGCGACACCCTGCAAAACAAAAACGGCATGTTTATGATTGAGGAGCTGGCCCGCGTGGCACTGCAACGCTGCACCACAGCTCGCGAAGCCATACGCCTGATGGGCGAGCTGATAAAGGAATACGGCTATGGTGACTCAGGCGAGTGCCTTACCATCGCTGATCCGCAGGAAGTATGGATATTTGAGGTGCAGGGCGAAGGGCCCAACAAGATTGGTGGCGTATGGGCTGCCCAGCGTATTCCCGACGATGAGATAGCCGTGAGTGCCAACATCAGCCGCATAGGACGCATCGACCTCAACGACCCTGACCACTTCATGGCCTCCGACAATGTGATGGACGTGGCAAAGAAACTCAAGCTGTGGGACGGCAAGAGCGAGTTCTCCTTCTGGAAGGCATACAGCGGTGGCAACTACTTCAAAGAACCAAAGAACTACTCGGTGCGCGAACTGTATATCATGCAGCAGCTGGCACCGTCGAAGGGCTTCACCTCTGACATGGAGGAACTGCCCGTGAGTGTGCGCCCCGACACACTGGTGAGCATGGAGCGTGTGGCACAGCTGCTGGGCTCCTACTACGAGGGAACGGAGCAGAGCCTGTCGTGCCGCATTGACAGCCTGGCTGCAAGGTCGGCGGTGAAAGGCAAGCCCATGATCACCAACCCCTGGATGCGTCCTGACGAGATATCTCTTTATGGCAAGCTGCTCAATGACTCCACCATGCAGAACATCCGCACGGTGAGCGTCTCCTGGTGCGCCTACAGCACTATCATCCAGCTGCGCGGATGGCTGCCCGACGAGGTAGGTGGTGTGGCATGGGTGTGCCTCGACAATCCCAGTCAGTCGCCCCGCTTCCCCATCTTCTCTGGCAACACCAGCCTGCCCCTGCTGCTCAATGTATGCGGCCAGCACCGCTTGAGAGACGACGCAGCCTTGTGGCGCTACAGGCAGACCAACCGCCTGGCAACGGTGAGATGGGAGCAGTGCCGCGAGATGATGCAGACCTCTCAGCGCTATTTCCTGGACAAGGGACAGCGCGAACTGCCGTTTGTGGAGCAGACCTGGATACTGCTCGGCGACCAGAACAAGCGCAACGCCTTCCTCGACGGCTACACACGCGACTTCTTCGGTGCCACCATCACCCGCTGGGAAGAACTCTACAGAATCTACACCCGCATGCTCTGGGCAGGATGGTAAAAGTCCCCTTTACTTCTTACCTCTTACTTCTTACCTCTCCTGCTCTACTGCGAGAAGAAGTCATCGGAATGTTCAGCGTTCAAAAAGCGCTCAAAATTTTTGAACTTTTGAACGGACGAAATAATAAAAGTTCCGCTCTCTTCTTCAGAACCCCTGCTCTCGTGAAAATTATCCCTGCTCTCAGAGAATTTAACCCCACTCTTAGAGAATCTAAAGGCACTCTCATGAGCACGAGAGCGGCTTTAGATTTCACGAGAGTAGCTTTAGATTTCGTAAGAGTAGCTTTTGTTTGCGCGAGCAGCAGATAAATGTTTCCCTGTTACTTGCCGAGGTCTATGGTGGCGCACCAGCCGCCGTTGCGGGCCATGTGGATGGGCAGGACGGTGGCGGAGCTGACGGTGCTCTCCTGACGGAGGTAGTCCATGGCGATGATGTGGGCATTGACGCCGTCGGCGAAGCTGGTCATGCTGTACTCCTTGCCCGCAGGGAGGAAGTCGAGAGGTATCTGCAGGTCGCGCTCCTTGCTGTTGGTGATGCCACCGATATACCATTTGCTGCCCTTGCGCTTGGCGGCGACACAGTACTGACCGGCCTCGGCAGCGAGGACACAGGTATCGTCCCAGTTGACGGGCACGCTGGTGAGGAAGTCGCGGCAGTCGGGCCACTGGTCGTAGCGGCAGGGGTTATCCATAAGCATCTGCAGGTTGCTCTCAAAGAGAACGAAGACGGCCATATTGAACGCCTTGGTACCCACGCCTGCGCAGATGGGACGGTTGCCGTGGTGCACCTCGGGCTGGTAGCAGAGCATGGAGCCAGGGGTGTAGTCCATGGGACCGACCGCATTGCGGATAAAGGGCAGCCATACGCTGTTGTCGGGACGGCAGGAACCGTTGAACTCCATGCCGCGCACGCCCTCGTAGGTGAGCACATTGGGGTACTTATAGTCGAGGCCGCTGGGATGGAAGGCGCCGTGGAAGTCGATGACGATATGGTGCTTGGCAGCCTCACGGGCCACGCGCTCATAGAAGTTGACCATCCACTGGTCCTGACGGTCCATGAAGTCTATCTTAACGCCGCGGATGCCCCACTGCTCAAACTTCTCAAAGAGGTCCATGTGGTGCTCCACGGTGAGCCAGGGGAGCCACACGATGATGCCGACGCCCCTGTCCTTGGCGTAGGCGATGAGTTCGGGCAGGTGGACCTCAGGGTTGGTGCGGAAGGGGTCACGGGTGTCGAGTGCCCAGCCCTCGTCCATAAGCATGTAGCCCACGCCGTTGCGGGCGGCGAAATCGACGAAGTATTTGTAGGTGTTGAGGTTGATGCCCGACTGGAAGGTGACATCGGGGCCGAAGGGTATGCCGTTGAGCCAGTCCCAGCAGGTCTGGCCGGGCTTTATCCAGTCGGTGGAGCCGATGGTGTTGGCAGGGGCAAGGCGCACAGGCATGGCGTTGGTGACGAGCTGACCATCGCTCTGGGTGATGAGCATATAGCGCCAGGGAAAGGTGCGTGTGCCGGTGGTCTTGGCCACATAGTCAGCCTCGCGGAGTATCTTCTGGCTGCGGTCGCCGCTGTCCTCATACTCAAGGGGTGCCTTGGGCTGGAGGATAGCGAATGTGTTGCCGTCGCAGGAGCGGAGGAAGGTGCCCGGGTAGTCAAAGAGGTCAAACTCGGAGATGAGCACTTTCTGCCGTTCGCCCATGACGAGGATGGGCAGCTCGCTCATGCGGTCGCTACTCTTCCACTCGTCGCTGGCCACGACGGAGTAGTTCTCCTCACAGCTGGTCTTGAAACCGCCAGGCTGCTGCAGCACGAGGCGGCAAGGACTGGCAAGCTGCCAGGTGCCATCCTCGCTCATCACCTCGATATCACCCTTGAGTGCTGTGACGAAGCGGTAGGCAACACCGTCGTTATAGACGCGCCACTCCACCTTGTAGTTGCCACTCATGGTGAGGGTGAGCTGGGTGTAGCTATTGTCCACCGTGCCGGACTTGAGGGGATGGATGGGCGTGAGCGTCTCGCTGACTGTGACAGTCTTGGCGCCCTTGAGCACAGGCTTCTCGCCGAGTGTGCGATCGCGAAGCGTCATACCGATGTGGCACTGCCGGAAGAGTGTCTCACCATGGCTCTCCACGTCGTAGTAGATGCGGTCGGAAAGGGTTACTGTCACTTTTGTCTGTCCGTCGGGGCTGACGGCGCTGACTTGTTTCTCTGCGCTGGCGGTGAGGATGCCCAACGCGAATAGCGATGCAATGAGGAAGGATTTCATTATAGATGTGGAATGTGAAATATAAATTATAGGGCAAATTTACGGATTTATTTTCACTAATTGTTGTTCAGGTGTGATAAATGTTCTATTTTTGCACCATCACATCTTACATATTACATCTTACAAATGTACACTTACGAATATCCGAGGCCGTCAGTGACGGCTGACTGCGTGGTGATAACACGGGAAGAGACACCGCGCGTACTGTTGATAGAGAGAGGCAATCCTCCGTTTGAGGGCTGCTGGGCACTGCCCGGCGGATTTATGGAGATGGACGAAGCCATAGAGGAATGTGCTGTGCGTGAGCTGGAAGAGGAGACTGGCCTCAAGGTGAGCGACACAACGCTGATAGGAGTGTATTCCAAGCTAGGGCGCGATCCACGCGGGCGTACTGTGACAGCAGCGTACCTCGCCATCATAGACAAGGCCGTTGCCGCCACAGGACAGGATGATGCCCGCAGGGCGCAGTGGTTCCCGATAGATGCCCTACCCTCTCTGGCCTTCGACCACGCTGACATCATGAGTGATGCAGTAGAGAAGTATCTGGATTGGAGGAGTAAGGAGTAAGGAGTAAGGAGTAAGGATTTTACTTTATTTGGAGGGCTGCACCCACAAGGAAGGTGAAGCCTGGCTGGGGCACCGTGCCGATGTCGTAGTAGCGGTGGTTGAGGAGGTTCTCCAGCGAGATGTAGAATTGAAGAATTGAAGAATTGAAGGACTGAAGAAGTTTGGTGTTGAAATTCAGCTTCAGATCCAACAGGGCGTAGGGACGATTCCTGCGCTGCTCTGGTGTGCCACTAATATACTCCAGATGTGTGCCCTCGCGTTGCTGCCAGCGGAAAAACCAGGTGGCCGTGAGAGACCTAGACTCGCCCGTAGAGGGAGGGGAGTTAAGGAGAGAATGCTCGAGGGAGGCAGTCACCTTGTGGCGCACATAGTCGAGGGC
Organism: Bacteroidaceae bacterium; assembly: GCA_017458585.1. Taxonomy (GTDB): domain Bacteria; phylum Bacteroidota; class Bacteroidia; order Bacteroidales; family Bacteroidaceae; genus UBA6382. The sequence continues at coordinate 17,406 of JAFTAJ010000009.1, read as the reverse complement.
ATAGCACGACTGATAGATAGGAGTAGCGTCGTGGCGGTGCTGGATGTTGTAGAGGTAGCTAACCTTAAATGCTCGAAAGTTCAAGAGTTGGATAGTACGAAAGTGGAAGGTGGCGGTGGTATTGAGTTGCCAGTTGCTGAGCTTGAAGGCGGCGGAGTGATAAATATCGTCGGGACTGTACATCACCCAGTCTATCATGTCGCGACCACGGCGGTAGATGCCAGCCACGTCTATTGTGCATTGATTATTGAGCATTGACCATTCGCCACCAAGCTTGTAGGTGGTAGCCTGTTCGGGCTTGAGTCCCACATTGCCCTGCTGGGTTGGCGACTTGTAATAAAGGTCTGTGAATGTGGGCATTCTCATTGATTTATTGCACGAAAGGTATAACCTAATATTTGAGGGCTGGTAGCTGATATCAATACCCGGATAGAAGCGCAGCCGACTGTCAACGGCTGTGTTGCGATTGCCCATTATTCCCACATTGAGCGACCAATGGCGCATGAGCAGGGCGTGCTCCACGAAGAGGCTAAGATTGTTGCGGCTGTCATGGTGGTCATAGCGGCCTGAGGCATTCTCCTTGGGACGACCGAGGTTGCTGCTGAGGATTCCCTCGTGGCGCAACTCACCACCAAAGGCAGCATAAGATTGAAAAACTGAAGAATTGAAAAGTTGAAGATTGGCGGTGAGTGCACCTGCCACGACATCGTTGCGGTGGTAGTTCTCGCCTGTGGCACTGCCGCGGATGAGCTGGAAATGGTCGTAGCTACGATTAAACGACACTGTGGGCAGCAGGTGTATCCGGCCTAGCTGGACATCGCCTTTGACTGCTGTCATATAACGACGACCTTCCTCCCACTGGTCGGGATACTTGGCAGAATAGAATGTGTTGGCACCATAGCGCTGTCCACTATAGCCCGCATGCCAACTGAGTCGCAGGGCGTCGGCAGAGTAACGCCCCTGATAGAAGAGACGGGTGCGGCCGAAAGCGCTGTTGTCCACTGCACCATCTGTACGGAGATAGTCGGCAGACAAGCGGTTTTTTAATTGACCATTGACCATTGACCATTGACCATTGCCGCCGCCACCCAATGTACCATAGCTGCCGGCCTCTGCATGGAGACCGACGCTGTTGTGGGGGTCGATACGTGTGATGATATTGATGATGCCATTGAGGGCCTGACTGCCGAAGATGCGTGCGGAGGCTCCGTCGAGTATCTCTATGCGCTCTATGTCTGCAATGGCCACAGGGAAGTCGGCGCTGAGGTGACCGGTCTGGGGGTTGTTGATGTTGATGCCGTTAAGAAGAAAGGTGATCTGGTCGAAGGTGCCACCGCCGAGGGAGATGTCGGTCTGCACTCCAAGGGCACCGCGCTGACGCACATCAACATTGGGACAGAGTTTGAGAATGTCATTGATGGTTTGACACCGGGCATTGTCGATGTCCTGTCGTGTAATCACGACAATCTTGGTCCACGCCTTGTCATGCGAGACGGGAAGCTGCGAACCGGTAACCGTGGCCTCGCCTAAAGAGAGGTCGGAAGAGCTGACTGTGTCTTTCACGATGCGGAGTGAATCAGTGCGAGTGGCGAGGGTGTCGGTGTGAGCTGCCGCGAGGGTGCTTACAGCGAGTACGCCAATCCTGATTTCACGCCCCAGACTGCGAAAGGCAGAGTAGCCCTTGCGATTGAATTGGCGCCAGGTGACTACCGTGTTCTTCTGTGGTTTAGTGGAAAACATGATTTAAAAATTAGAAATTAGAAATGAGGAATTAGAAATGGGAAATTAGGAATTGGGAATTAAAAACACGATTTTTTTGTATTTTTCCTTGGTGTTTCAAATTTATGTAGTATCTTTGCAGTGGTTGTATCGGTCTGATTGGGATACTCGTCATTTAATTTTACTTCTTCCGAGACCGTTTTCCATATTAACGGCATGCCTTCGGGAAACCCGCAATATGGGAGCACTCAAATCCTTTCTTTCTAGGAGTTTCATCACATCCACCGATGCAACCCCTTTTTTTGTCCCTATACCTCCTCCCCCACTCTTGCTTTTAGCAATATGGAGAAGTAGCCCAGTTTATAGATGTTGAAGAGTGTGATGGTGGGATGCTTGAGCAGGATGCGACGCTCTAAAGCTCCAAAGAGTCTGTGCCATAGGCGTACAGCCCATAGCAGATGCCAACGCCGAAGCTTAAGGGCTGTGGCCGAGATGCGTATGCGCTCCTGATAGAAGGGGGCAATGCCGGCCAGCACATGCAGCGCTTTTTGGGTCTTGGCGATGAACGACTGGTTGGAGTCGATCTGATTGTGAATGAGGGGATTGTCGATATGGTATATCTCCACGCCCATCTGCTGCAGGTCGATGCCAAGGATGGTGTCCTCGTAGCCGTACTGGTAGCAGTCCTTGGGGAAGGGCGTGGCAAGGAAGATGCTGCGCTTGATGAGCAGATTGATGGTGCAGAGATTCTTGTAGGGATGCTTGCGACGGTAGTCAAGGGCACGCTCCCCCTCAGCAGCAAACTCATAGCGATAGCGCAGCTGATTGTCAGCACGCAAGGCCTCCTTCAGCACCACCACATGGCCTGACACCACATCATGGCCTGCTGCGGCCTGAAGATAGCGCTCTATGTAGTCATCCCTCAGAAGGCGTGCGTCGCTATCTATTATAATAAGGTAGGGATAGACGGCAATGTCGGCCAGATGGTAGAGCATGTAGGCCTTACCTACATTGTGCTCCTCGTTGAAGACGCGGCAACGGGGCATCTTATCGATAGCCTTCAGAGCCTCCAGCACTGCGGGGTCGGTGCTACAGTCGTTGCCCACGATTATCTCGTAATCAATCTTGGCGAAGGAACAGGAATGGATGAGTTCCTTCACCAGCTCGGTGCAGTCGTAGTTGAATACGGATATTACAATCGAGAACACTAGAAAAATTAGAAATTAGACATTAGGAATTAGGAATTAGGAGTGAGGAATTAGGAATTAGGAGTTAGGAATTAGGAGTGATATATCTCTAACCTATAACCTATAACCTATAACCTTTAACCTTTAACCTTTACTTAAGCCAGCGGTCGAGCCAGCCGAAGAAGGTGCGCTGCCACAGTATGCCATCCTGGGGATGGAGCACCCAGTGGTTCTCGTCGGGCAGGAGCAAAAGCTGGGCGGGTATGCCGCGCATCTTGGCTGCCTGGAAGGCTGACTCTGCCTGGGTGAACATAATGCGGTAGTCCTTCATGCCGTGAATACAGAGGATGGGTGTGTCCCACTTATCTACACTGAGATGCGGAGAGTCGTTATACGTAGCCTGAGCGGCAGCTATATCCTTGCGCCACGGAGCTGCCTTGAGGTCCCAGTTGGGGAACCACAGCTCATCGGTCTCCACATACTGCTGCGCCTCGTTGTAGATGCCATCGTGGGCGATGAATGCCTTGAAGCGACCCTCGTGATGGCCAGCGAGCCAATATACGCTGTAGCCGCCAAAGCTGGCGCCTACGCAGCCCAAACGGTCCTTGTCAACATACGGCTCCTTGCACAAGTCATCTATGCCGGAGAGCAGGTCGCGCTGGCATTGTCCTGCATAGTCGCCACTAATCTCCTCCAGCCACTCCATGCCGAAACCGGGAACACCACGACGGGCGGGGGCTATGACGATGTAGCCCTGTGCTGCCATCAGCTGGAAGTTCCAGCGATAGCTCCAGAACTGACTTACTGCGCTCTGTGGGCCGCCCTCGCAGAAAAGCAAGGCAGGATATTTCTTGCTAGGATCAAAATGAGGCGGATAGATTACCCAGCACTGCATCTGCTTGCCATCGGTAGTCTCAACCCAGCGCTCCTTAACCTCGCCAATTGCCAGATTGTCATGGAAATATGCATTCTCGTGGGTGAGCTGAGTGATGTTCTTCTCTGGCTTACCCTTGATATCAAGCAGATACACCTCGTCGGCCTCGCTCATGGAGTGACGCTTGATAACCAACTGCCTGCCATCGGACAGCAAGCACTGCACTGTGTGGTCGAAGTCTCCCTTGCTGAGCTGCTTGACTTCACCCTTCAGGTTGGTGGAGTATATCTGGTTGGTGCCGTGCCATGTGCCAGAGAAGTAAAGTGTGTTATTGTCGGGTGCCCAGCAATAGGTGTCAACGCCAGACTCAAAGCTCTCAGTCACATACTGTTTCTTGCCGGTAGCGAAGTCATAGATGCACAGTCGCAGACGGTCGGACTCATAGCCGTCGCGCTCCATGGAGAGCCATGCTATGTATTTGCCGTCGGGAGAGAACTGGGGGTCTTGGTCGTAGCCCACGTTGCAGTCCTCGGCAAGATGGTTGATGGCCTGGTCCTCATAGCTGCGAGTGTCGTCGGTCTCAGGCTCCACCCACCCTGCGGGCTTGCAGAGGTTAGTGGTGCTGCCGGTGGCGAGGTCGTAGAGGAAGATGTCGCTATCGGTGGACATAGAGTAAGCCTTGCCCACTTTCTTGCGGCAGGTGTAGGCCAGCTGCTTGCTGTCGGGGCTCCAGCTGAGCTCTTCCACACCGCCGAAAGGCAGCATGGGGCACTCGTAGGGCTCACCCTCCAGCACATCGGTCTCCTGCCCCACTCCGCTGACACTGAAGTCAGCCACAAAAGGATGTGGTATAGTCTTCACAAAGTGGTCCCAGTGCTTGTACATCATATCGTTGATAACCATACCCGTAGTCTTGGGCAGGTCATCGGGGTTCTTCTGTATGGAGGTAGTGCTCTCCACTTGGCGGATAAGGACAATCTTCTTGCCGTCGGGCGAGAGGAGAAACTCATCGATGTCCTCGTCAGCCTTGGTAGTGGACAGCTCGCGACGGTTGGAGCCATCGGTATTCATGGCACAGAGCTTGCCACCGCAGAGGAAGAGAATCTGGCGGTCGTTGTCGAAGAATACTGCACCGTTCTCCGAGTTGGTGTCGTTGGTCAACTGCGTGGACTTGCAGGTCTTGACATCCATGAGGTAGAGCACAGAGCGGCTCTTGTCCTGCGGCACACTGTAGTATGTCACATTATAGACTATCTTGCTGCCGTCGGCACTGGCGTTGACTGCGCCGATACGACCCATAGCCCATAGCACCTCGGGGGTCATGAGGTCGGATTTTATCACACTGGTGTTGCGGCCTATCACGTCAGCCGCCGCATTAACGGTTGTCATGCTGATTGCTGCTAATAATACTACAAAAAACTTTTTCATAATTCTTCAATCCTTCAATCCTTCAATCCTTCTGCCCCTAAGTTAGGGGAAGTCCCCGTAAGGGGGATGGGGTGTGTCAATCTTCAATTCTTCAATTACCTCCGGCGCTGCTGGCGCTGACGCTCCTGCATCTCCTGCATAGCCTTCATGCGGGCAGCGAAGCCAGACATCTTCTTGGGGTTATCCTTATTCTTGCGGTAGTTTTCCTCCAGTTTCTGCAACAGTTTCGCATCATCAGTGCGCCAGCGCAGGAACCACATCGTCAGTGCCGAGCCGAAGAGGGAGATGAAGTAGTAGTAGTTGAGGCCCGAGCCGTAGTCGTTGAAGATGAAGAAGAACACCACAGGCATGAGCATCATCATCCACTGCATCATCTTCATCTGGCCGCCACCGCCCTGCATAGCCATAGTGTCCTTCTGCATCCTCATGTTGAGCCACGAGTAGAGCAGGTTGCTTACGCAGAACAGCACACAGAAGATACTCAGGTGGTCGCCGATACCCCAGATGGGCTCCTTCCATGTGAGGATATTCTCGTAGGTGGAGAGGTCGTCGGCCCACAGGAACGGCTGCTGGCGCAACTCGATAGCGTTAGGCACAAAGTTGAACATCGCAATCCAGATAGGCATCTGTATCAGCATCGGCAGACAGCCGCCCATGGGATTGGCGCCATATTGGCTGTAAAGCTGCATCATCTCCTGCTGCTTCTTGAGCGAGTCCTCTTTATTGGGATATTTCTTGCTTATCTCCTCCACCTTGGGCCTCAGCACACGCATCTTGGCGCTGGAGAGGTAGCTCTTCTTGGTGGCAGGATATACAATGATTTTCAGTATGATGGTGATAACCAGCAGCACCAGTCCCATCGAGAGTCCGATAGCTGTGAGACCGTCGAAGAGATAGATGGTGATGTAGCGGTTGATATACTTAAACAGCGGCCATCCGAGGTACACCAGCTCCTGCAGCTCCAAGTCGCGCCCGTCGATGGAATTGGCGTTCATCTTCTGCAGCAGTCGGTACTTGTTGGGGCCAATATATAGCTGCATCCTCGTGGGCTTGGTGCCCGAGGGGTCAAAGGCCGTCTTCATCTGCGCCGAGTAGTGGCTGAGGTAGCCGCTGCCCTGCGGCAGAGGGTCGGTTGCGAGGGTCACATCGTGGAAGTCCTCGTAGCTGATGAGCACATAACTGAAGAACTGATTCTTGAAGGCCACCCAGTCGAGTGTCTCGGCTATCTGCTCGCTCTTGGCTATCTCGGCGCGCAGGTAGTCGGTGCCCTCACCCTTCTCCTTATAAGTGATATAGGAGCGCTGCTGCTCAAAGCGGTAGCCCCTCTCCTGCTGGGTGAGGCTGTCGGTCCACTCCACGATTACCTCTCTGCGGCCAGGGTCGAAGAAGTTGTCCATCCCCTTGGCGCTGAGCGTCATATCTACCATATAGCTCTCGTGGCGGAGGCGATAGACTATCTGCAGCTCGCTGCCGTTAGCTCCTTGTGCGGTAAGCGTCAGCGTGGAGTCGGAGGCTGCGGAGGGTTCGAAGTAGATATCCTTAGTGTTGAGGTTCTCCTGCTTCATGGCCAGCGCGAAGTTGAGCGACGAGTTGTTCTCATCAAACAGCACCACGGGCTGCTTCTCCTGATTCTTGAACTCCTTGAGCACTGCCTTGCTAATCACACCACCGTGAGTGTTGATGTCGAGGGTGACGAGGCTGTTCTGCAGCTTGAGTGTCTGCTCGCTGCCATGCATGGAGGTGCCGAAGAGCGAATTGGTGTCGAGAGCAGCCGTGTCGGCCTTAGCCTTCATAATACTGTCGGCCTCTATCTGTGCCTTTATGTCAGCCAGCTTCTGCTCCACCTGCGCAATGCTGTCAGCCTCGCGCATGGCGGCAATCTCCTCCTGCGAGGGCTGGTTGATAATACCAAAACCGATAATCACAGCTGCAATCAGCACTATACCTATAAGTGTATCTCTGTTCATAGTATAAGGTAAAAAAAGTCTTTTGATTATTTGTTATTTTATTTTCAGCCTACAAAGATAGGAAAAAATGTTCGGATATGGCCTATAATCGTGCAGAAAAACGGCAAAGCCGTGCCCACAGCCACTATTTCATTTTCTTTTGTTTGTCGCGGATATACACCGTACCCTTCGGCAGTGCGTCGGGATTAGCTATCGGGCGACCCTGGAGGTCGTAAAATTGAGCATTATCTATTCCATGTTCTCTATTATCTGTTCTTTGTGTTCTATTCTCTATTCCCGTAGGGGCCTCTATGAGTTCGAGTGTCATACGGTCGATATCCGGTGCCCATGCGCTAGAATTGTATATGCGCACATTGTTTTCGCCCGGCTCCAGCTCTATCTCACAATCGACGGAGGAGGATGTGTCCCAGCTACCGTTGTTGACGGTGAAGGTCTTGACAAATTTGCCGTTAACGTCAAGGCTGAACTTGCGCTGCTGGCCTGTGCAGTACCAGATGGTTATCTTGTAGCGTCCGCCATCGCGAGTCCACACGTTCTGCCACTGCATATCGTTCTCAGGACGACTGCCGAGCCATCCCACCTTGTAGCCACCCGAGCAGCCATCGGCACTGGAGAAGCTGGCAGAGTTCACTCCGCTCTCGTGAAACTGCTGCAAGTAGGCCGTCTCTGCCTCGTAGTTGGTGCGTTCCTTGCGCTCCTGGGCATCCAGACGGAACACTCGCGTGGCATGGGCTGGTATGCGCTGAGAATAGCTGCCCTCGTATGTCTGCGATAGATCCATGCCGTAGGTTATGGAGCGTATCTTCACCTTGCCGCCAAGGTCTAGCTTGTCGAAGTCCATCGTGTAGTTGACCTGCTCGTCGGTGGAGTTATAGACGGCTGCTACGCGCATGGTGTCGTAGGCACTGATGATGTCGCGAACCAAGAGATAGACGCCATCCTGATTATCCACCACGTATGCCTGCTTGTAGAGGGTGTCCTGGTTGATAGCTATGAGCTCGGCGTTGGTAAGCAGCTTGAGCGTGTTCTTGTTGATGGAGGCCAGGTCGCAGCCTATCAGCAACGGCGAGTTCATCAGGCACCACATGGAGAAATGGGTGCGGTCCTCCTCAGTGGTGAGTCCGCGACCTACCTCAAGCATGTCCATATCGTTGTAGTGACCTTTGCGGCAGAAGGCGGAGAGAGGCAGATTGGTCTTGATGATGCCTTTCACACTCTCCCATGCGCAGTAGATGTCGCCAGTGGTGCGCCATGAGCCTGCACGACCGTAAGCCCAAGTGCCGGGATAGGACCAGCGGCAGATATTGAAGCGCAGCGAGTCGCGCCCTGTCTCGCGGGCTATCTTCTCAAAGGCGTCGAGCGACATGCCGTAGAGCACACGGTCGGTGAGCGTGTTGTCCTGGTCGTGCAGCTGCATGCCTCCACAGAAATCGACCTTTATAAAATCGAAGCCCAGCTCGTCGAACCACCAACGCATGTCCTGCTCCTGATGGTCATACATGCCCGAGCCTATGCCCCAGGGGTCGCCGCTGCCCTGCGAGCCGCAGGTGTTGTAGCCTACGTCGGAGTAGATGCCAGCCCTGAGCCCCTTGCTGTGGATATATGCCACGAGGTCCTTAAGGCCATTGGGGAAGCGTGTGGGATGAGTGAGGAGCTGGCCCGTGATGGTGTCGCGCTTGCCGAAATAGCCGTCATCGATGTTGATGTAGCGGTAGCCCGCACCCAGCAAGCCTTTGCTCACCATATTGTCGGCCTGTACACGAATAAGGTTCTCATTGATATTGATGCCGTAAGTGTTCCACGAGCTCCAGCCCATGGTGGGGCCGTCTTTGGTGGTCTGAGCCGCAGCAGCCAGAGTGCCCACCAGCATCACACAAGTTAAATAATGGCGTATTTTCATCTTCTATCTACCTTTATCTACCTTTATCTACCTTTATCTACTTCTATCTACTTCTATCTACTTCTATCTACTTCTATCTTCTTCTATCTTCTTCTGCAAAATTACAACTTTCTGCGGTTATGGCATAAAAATAAGGACACGAAATGGTAGATTCCGTGTCCTTACTACTATTTATTTCCGTGTTTTACTCTGCGCGGAGAGTGAAACGGGTGAATGCTGTAACGGTGCAGTCCTTGTCAGCCTCTTTGATGAAAGCGGACACGGTCTTGCTGCCGTCCATGATGTAGTCCTGATTGAGGAGGCAAGACTCCTTGTAGAACTTGTTCATGCGGCCCTGAGCAATCTTCTGCACCATCTCCTGAGGCATGCTTGCCTGCTTCTGGGCAGCAGTCTCGGTCTTGATGCGACGGATGTCGTCAGCCTGAGCCTCGGTGATGTTGCCCTTGGCAATACCCTCGGCGATATGCTCCTCGTTCTCAGCGATGTAGAGGTTGTAGCCGGCCTTCTTCAGTGCGTTCTGTACAGCCTTCTCTACCTGCTCCTCGATGGTCTTCTCGACAGCCACCTTCATCTCGTTCTCCTTTACCTGCTCAGGCACATCGGCCTCAGAAATGGAAACGGGATTCATGGCTGCCACCTGCATGGCTACCTGATGGCCAACGGCCTCGCCTACGGGAGTAGAGAGCTGCACCATGGTGCAGAGCATGTTCTTGCCCTGATGATTGTAAACGGAGATATTGTCACCCTCGATGGTCAGGTAACCGTCAAGCTCCATCTTCTCACCAGTGATACCGCTGCGGTCAACAACAGCCTGAGCTACGTCGCCATTGCCCATGGGCAGTGCCTTCACCTCGTCGAGGGTCTTGCACTTGTTGGCGATTGCGAGGTCAAGGATGTCCTGCGTCAGCTTGATAAAGTCAGCATTGTTAGCCACGAAGTCGGTCTCACACTTGAGGGCGATAGTAGCAGCAAAACCGGGAACAGCCTTGCAGAGCACACAACCCTCGGATGCCTCACGGTCGGAACGCTTGGCGGCAACAGCCTTACCCTTAGCGCGGATTACCTCAACGGCGGCATCAATATCATTATTGGTTTCCTCCAGAGCCTTCTTGCAGTCGCTCATACCGGCACCGGTGAGCTTGCGAAGTTTCTGAATATCAGCAATTGTAACTGCCATTTTCTTGATAGTTTAAAGTTGATTGTTTAATGTTGATAGTTCTTTGTTACTCTGCAGCGGGAGCGTCCTCAGCAGGAGCCTCTTCCTTAGCGGCAGCCTTCTTAGTGGTAGCCTTCTTGGTGGTAGCCTTCTTGGCAGGAGCCTTCTTCTTAGGTGCCTCTTCCTCAGCAGGAGCAGCCTCCTCAGCAGGAGCCTCTTCCTTCTTGGTAGCCTTCTTGGCAGGGGCCTTCTTCTTAGGGGCCTCTTCAGCAGGAGCAGCCTCCTCAGCGGGAGCTTCTTCCTTCACGGGAGCTTCTTCCTTCACGGGAGCAGCGGGCACATCCTCTATGCGGGTACGAGTGCGACGACGGCGAGTCTTTGCCTCTGCAGCCTCCTCAGCCTCGGCCTCAGCCTGAGCCTCAGCAGCCTCTGCGTCAGCCTTCTCCACCTTGCGCTCCTCCAGACCCTCAACGATAGCAGCACACAGTGCATTGAGGATTACCTCTATGCTCTTGGTAGCGTCGTCGTTGGCAGGAATAACGAAATCAATATTGCGAGGATCGGAATTGGTATCAACAATACCAAACACGGGAATACCCAGACGGTTAGCCTCGTGTACGGCGATGTTCTCCTTCATTACGTCAACCACGAATACTGCAGACGGCAGACGGGTGAGGTCGGCGATAGAACCGAGGTTCTTCTCCAGCTTAGCCCTCTGACGGGTGATCTGCAGCAGCTCGCGCTTGGACAGGTTGGCGAAGGTGCCCTCCTCAACCATCTTGTCGATGGTGGCCATCTTCTTCACGGCCTTGCGGATAGTGGCAAAGTTGGTGAGCATACCGCCCGGCCAACGCTCGTTAACGAAAGGCATGCCTACGGAGGTAGCCTTCTCGGCGATGATGTCCTTGGCCTGCTTCTTGGTGGCTACGAAAAGGATTCTCTTTCCCGACCTTGCAATCTGCTTCATGGCCTCAGCGGCCTCGTCAATCTTGGTGACTGTCTTGTGAAGGTCGATAATATGGATACCATTGCGCTCCATGAAAATGTAAGGAGCCATTGCAGGATTCCACTTTCTCTTCATGTGACCGAAGTGGCAACCTGCTTCCAATAACTGATCAAAATTTGTTCTTGACATAGTGTTTGTTGATTTGTTTACTTTCTTTTTTGGTGTTACTTAATTAACCCAACCGCACGGGTAGTCTTTCCAGGGGAAAAGAGTCTGGGCGGTTTAGATACTAAACTCTGTTCACACGCGCATATATATAAATAAGGTGTATATATTAACGCTTGCTGAACTGGAATCTGCGGCGTGCCTTTGGACGACCGGGCTTTTTGCGCTCCACCTCACGGCTGTCGCGAGTCATGAAGCCCTGCTTGCGCAGTGCGCTCTTGTCGTCGGCGTTAATCTTAACCAATGCACGGGCAATAGCCAGACGGGCAGCCTGTGACTGACCGGTGAAGCCACCGCCGAAGATGTTCAGTGTGATGTCATACTTATCGGTTGCCTCCAGAGTCTCCAGCGGCTGCTTAACCACATACTGCAGTATTGCAGAGGGGAAATACTCGGTGAGGTCTCTCTTGTTTATCGTAATCTTACCAGTACCAGCGGTAACATATACGCGAGCTACGGCGCTCTTGCGACGGCCTAATGCGTTTACTACTTCCATGGTGCTAAATTATTTATACTGATTAATATCAATTGCCTTCGGCTTCTGTGCCTCGTGCTTGTGCTCGCTGCCAGCATACACATAGAGGTTGCCCAGTATCTGAGCGCCCAGACGGTTCTTCGGCAGCATGCCCTTAACAACTCTCCTCACCAGACGGTCTGCACCGTTGGGCTTAGCCATGATGCTGGCAGGGGTATTCTCCCTCTGTCCGCCAGGATAGCCAGTGTAGTGATAGTAGATCCTGTCGGTCCACTTCTTGCCGGTGAGCTTAACCTTGTCGGCATTGATTACGATCACATTGTCGCCGCAATCCACATGGGGGGTGAAATTCGGCTTGTACTTTCCGCGCAAAAGTTTTGCAACCTTTGAGCCAAGACGCCCGAGTATCTGATCGGTGGCGTCCACTACAACCCATTCCTTCTGCACTGTTTCCTTGTTGGCAGAGATGGTCTTGTAACTTAAAGTGTTCACTTGTTTAATGGTTTTTGCTTACACTCCGCTGCCCTTCGCAGAGAAGGGATTATGCTTCGTGCACGTTTGTTACTAATATGCTCTTTGCATGCCTTGACAGCTTGGCCAAAAGCCGACTCTGCAAGCTCCGAGCGATTCATTTTAACTCTCAGAGCCCCTACCATTCGGGACCCGTTGATAATAATCGGCGCGCAAAAGTAGTAATTTTTTGCGAACCGACAAAGTTTTAGCAGTCTTTTTTAGTAAAAACACTACCTTTATCTCCTTCTTTCTACTTTTACCTCCCTCTATCTCCCTCTATCTCCCTCTATCTCCCTCTATCTCCTTCTAATATACTCCACTATCCACTGCCCCACTTCGCGTGTGCCATACTTTGCGCCATCAGCCACCTGTATCTCAGGAGTGCGCACATTAGCCTCCAGCGACGCATCGACGGCTTCACGAACGAGGGCACCCTCTTCCATGAGGTTGAAGTACTCCAGCAGCATCGCTACGGACAGTATCTGAGCCAGAGGATTGGCGATGTTAAGACCCTTTGCCTGCGGCCACGAGCCGTGGATGGGCTCAAACACCGGAGTGCCGGTGCCAGTGGAGGCAGAAGGCAGCAGTCCCATCGAACCGCTGATGCATGAGCCTTCGTCGGTGAGGATATCACCGAAAGTGTTCTCCGTCACCATCACGTCAAAGAAGCGCGGCTCCTGTATCATGCGCATCGAGGCGTTGTCCACATACATAAAGTCGGTGGTCACCTCGGGATACTGAGGAGCCATCTCCTGTGCCACCTTGCGCCAAAGTCTTGACGAAGCGAGCACATTGGCCTTGTCCACCACGGTGAGGTGCTTGCGCCTACGCAGAGCGTATTCGTAGCCTACCTTGAGGATGCGCTCCACCTCCTCACGGGTGTATTTATTGGTATCGTAGGCCATGTCGTCGCCTTCATGCTTCTCACCGAAGTACATGCCACCCGTCAGTTCGCGAATACAAATGAAATCGGCTCCGCGCACCAGCTCGTCCTTGAGGGGCGACTTATGGATAAGGCAGTCGAAGGTCTGCACCGGGCGCACGTTGGCAAACAGCCCCAGCTTCTTGCGCATGGCCAGCAGTCCCTGCTCGGGGCGTACCTTGGCGGAGGGGTTGTTGTCAAACTTAGGGTCGCCGACAGCAGAGAACAGCACTGCGTCAGCCTCCTGACAGATTTTGAATGTCTCCTCTGGAAACGGGTCGTCTACAGCATCAATGGCTGTCGCGCCACACAGCGCAGACTTATAGCTGACCTCGTGGCCAAACTTCTCAGCTACCGCAGTGAGCACATCCACTCCCTGCACTGATATCTCGGGACCTATGCCGTCGCCGGCAAGAACTGCAATCTTTAGTTTCATAACTTTTATTTAAGTAGTTATCGCTTCGCTTAGAAGTTATCGGAGCCTGCGGCTCCTAGAAGTTATCGCGCTGACGCGCTCAGAAGTTACCGCTTCGCTCGACGATAGTCGATTATATTTACTATTTATGTACTATTTAGTTATTTAGCTATTTTGTTACACACCCCCTCGGCCTTCGGCCACTCCCCCTAGTTTAGGGGGAGAATTTTTTCTTGTTTTTGTCAATGAGCCGTGAGCGTCAGCTCCTTGGCGTAGTCGCTGCGTGTGGCGCGAGCTTGCTTGCAGCCAGATACAGAGGCTGCGGCAAGAAACGTATGCAATACATGGCTCATTGGAGTTTTTTATGTTTTTGTTTAATCTCTGTGATTTCTGTGCGAGTATTTGGTTTTTGTTTCTTTATCGGCAAGGTCGAGTATTGTCTTTAACTTCTAGCCCGCTTGCGGGCGTTAACTTCTTTAACTTCTTTTTTAGTAGTCCATCTCCACAATCGTGATGCCCGCTCCACCGAACTGGACGTGCTCGTCGTGATAGGAGGCGACGGTGGGGACGGTGCGGAGATACTGCCGAATCACAGTACGCAGATAGCCCGTGCCAGTGCCGTGGAGGATGCTCAGGCGGGTCGCTCCGCACTGTATGGCATCCTCGATGAAGTAAGTCACAGCCTCCAGAGCCTCGCGGCCACTCATGCCGCGCACATCAATGTCGGCCTTGAAATTCACATTCTTCTCGTGCATCGACTCGCGTGTGGCCTTGCCGATGAAGCTCACAGTCGTGTCAGTGCCCGTCGTCTTGGGGGCGTCCGACAGCTCCAGGTCATCGATAGTCACATTGAGTTTTATCATGCCGGCCTGCACCACAGCCTCACTGCCTTTCAGCTTCACTATCTTGCCCACCGCTGTGCTGCCTTTCACCTTCACGAAGTCGCCTACGGCAAACGCGATGTCAGCCGCCTCCTGACTGCCCTGCCCTGCCTCGGCGCCCTGGTCGGCGGCATGCATCTTCCTGCGCTCCTCGCGACGCTCACGCCGGCGGCGTATCTGCTCCATCTTGCGGTTGATGGCGTCGTCATTGTCGGGAGAAGAGTTGAGCACCTGCGACTTGAAGTCTTCCAGCTCGGTGCGCAGTCGGCGTGTCTCCTCCTTCTCTGCCTGGGCCTCGCGGATGGAACGAATAGTGTTCTCTATCACCGCGTTGCTCTTGTTAAACAACTCCTCTGCCCTACTCTTGGCATCCTCCATCAGAGCCTTGCGCTCCTTGTCGAGTCCTGCCACACGGGCCTCGTAGCTGTCTATCATCTGCTGCAGCGTGCGCTCCTTCTGGTGCACCGCGAGACGCTTGTTCTCCCAGTAGCGCTTGTCGCGCACAATATCCTGCAGATATTTGTCGCTCTTGATATATTCCTCACCCACGATAGATGTGGCCCGCTCTATCACCTGCTGCGGCAGACCGATGCTGCGGGCTATCTCAATGGCAAACGAACTGCCGGGGTTGCCTATCTGCAGTACAAACAGCGGACGCATCTCGGCGCGGTCGTAGAGCATAGCAGCGTTTACTATGCCTTCGTGGCTGTTGGCATAATGCTTGAGGCTCTGATAGTGAGTGGTAATGATGCCGTATGTCGATTTGGCAAGGAATACGTCCAGCATCGCCTGGGCTATCGCTGAACCTATCTGCGGCTCCGTGCCGCCGCCAAACTCATCTATCAGTATCAGGCTGCGGCTCGAGCACAGTTTCATCATATTCTTCATGTTCGACAAGTGGCTGGAGTAGGTGCTCAGGTCATCCTCTATGCTCTGCTCGTCGCCGATGTCGATAAAGATATTCTCAAAAAAGCCTGCCTTCGAGTTCTCGCGCATAGGCACCGACATACCGCACTGCATCATATACTGCAACAGCGCCACCGTCTTGAGGCACACCGACTTGCCGCCGGCATTGGGGCCGGATATCAGCAGCAGCCTCTGAGTGTTCTGCAGCTGGATGTCCAGCGGCACTATCTCGCGCCCCTGCTTCTTGAGCGATGTCTCCAGCAGTGGATGGCGAGCCATCACCCAGTCCATCGTCGGGAACGGACTCAGCATCGGCTCCACAGCATCCATCTTGTCAGCCAGCACGGCCTTGGCGCGGATAAAGTCTATCTTGCCAAGGAAGACAAATGCCTCCAGCATATCCTCTATCTGCGGACGGATAATCTCCGCCATCGCCTGCAATATCATGATGATAGCACGCTGCTCCTCTGCCTCCAGCGAGCGGATGCGGTTGTTGGCCTCCACCACCTCAGAGGGCTCGATAAACACCGTCTTGCCCGTGGCCGACTCATCGTGTACTATGCCGCGAATCTTGCGCTTCATCTCCGGCCTCACGGGTATCACCAGACGACCGTCGCGATAGGTGGGAGCCACATCCTTCTCCACATAGCCACACTCCTGCGCCTTGCTCATCACATTGCGCAGACTCAGGCTCACACTGCGCCGCGCACCCACCAGCGACTGACGTATCTTGGCCAGCTCGGGCGACGCGTCGTCCTTCACCTTGCCAAAAGCGTTCAATATGCTGTCCACCTGAATAATCAGCCTCGGAAATACCTTCACCTCATCCGCCATCTTTGCAAGCAGCGGGTATTTGTAAACCCCATCTTCTTCCTCTTTCAGAAACTCCACAATCGCCCCCAGCGTCTCCATCGTGTTGCGCAGAGCGAAGAGGTCCTGCTCCTCCAGATAAGTGCCCTTGATCTGCAATCGCAGCAGCTCGGGGCGCAGGTCGTTGAAGTTCTGGGTGGGGAAATCCACGTCGCCATCCATGATGGCACGAAACTCCTTCACCGTAGCCAACTGGCGATTCACCTCAGCCACGTCCGCACCGCAAGCCATACGGTTCACCTCGTCCGCACCCATCGACGACAGACAGCGCCCCCTCAGCAGGGTGCGTATCTCAGTAAAGCCAATCTTGGCCTCAAAGTTCTTTGGGTAAAACATAAGGGTGAGGAGTTAGAGGAAGTTAGAGGAAGTTAGAGGAAGTTAATGGGTAGTTAATGGGTAGTTAATGGGACAAGAGTTTTTTATGTTTTTGCTTTCGCTCAGGTAGTAACCTCGCAGAGGTGGATGAGGTGGATGCAGGCTTGGCCTGTGAACTTGTTCATAAGGAGAAGCATGCAGACGCTTCATCCGTTAGACGTAGTCTCTACCTGAGCGAAAGAGTTTTTTATGTTTTTGTTTTTCGATTATCGAGCCGCGAAGTTACACATTTTTTTGCAATAAAAAGGCCTTTAGTGCACAATAAACAATAAAAATACTCAATTTTTGCCCGAGATTAGAAAAAAAGCATTACCTTCGCGCCGCAAATCTCCCTTGTCTTCCCCCTAGAGGGGGATAAGAGGGGGGCCGTTTTGCAACTTGCGAACTTTCGAACTTTGCAACTTGCGAACTTTCGAACTTTGCAACTTGCGAACTTGCGAACTTTATCTGGAGAGATGGTAGAGTGGTCGATTACACCGGTCTTGAAAACCGGCGTGCTGAGAGGCACCGGGGGTTCGAATCCCTCTCTCTCCGCTGAGTGCAAAACGGATGACTTCCGGGGGTAGTCAATCAGATTTCAACCCAAGCTGGTCATTCACTTGCCAAGAAAAGAAAAAGCGTTGTAAGTCTATGATTTACAACGCTTT
>JAFTAJ010000008.1 GCA_017458585.1 Bacteroidaceae bacterium | reverse complement strand
CGTGGAGAGGTCAGCTGCGAGCTGCATCTTCCATGGCAACGGAATGGTGGCGTTGGCACCCAGCAGCCAGTTCTCGCAGTTGACGGTCTCGAAGTTGGCGCGGTCACTGCGGGCGTTTATCCAGTTCACTCCGAACCTGCCACCAAAGGAACATTGCTTTATCTTGTAGCTCAGGCTCAGTTCCTCGCTGGCCTTGGCACTGCGTACGCTTGAGCGTACGGCGTATGGAAGGTCGGTGCTCACAAGGTCAGCGGAGTTGGCGTAGCCCACGGTGGTGGCATTGCCCATAAAGAGGCGTTTGGCCTTGTCGAGCGGACGGTTGAGACGGTAGGTGGCACTGAGTGTCCAGTTGCCGTTGACATTTTCGGGTTGACGTGTGGTGATGCCCGTCTGGCTGTCGTAGGTTCGCCCCATGGCGATGGCGTTCTGCATGATGTGCCAATCGATGTTGAAGGACGAGGTGCTGCCCAGCTGCTGCTGTTTCCACTCCTTGCGAAAGGCGAAGCGGTGGTGGTGCGTGTCCTTCAGGTTCTCGTTGCCCGTGCTTATGTTGAGCGGGTCGGTATCATCGCGTATAGGCAGGAGGTAAAGCATGTTGGGGGCATCGTGAGAGAGAGACCACGACAGCTTATAGCCGAAGTATTCTATAGAGGCGTTTGGCTCGAAGAACGTGAGATGACGGCGGCGGTTGTGCACGTTTAATATGCTGCGGTCATAGTTGAGACGGTCGGTCTGTAATCTAATGGGAAAGTGAATATCAATCTTGAATGTGTTTATGTAATAGTGATTACCATCGGTTCCTATATCTTTGTATCCTTGAAAAGTTGTCAAGAAATCAAAGGTATTGATGTTATGTCGCAGAGTAGAGTAGTATGAGTTCTCTGCATCTATGGCCAACTGCATCTCATCGCGGGTGGAGGGCAGATCGGCAATCTCCTTGCCGGAGCCCTGCGACCAATCGGGCAGATTCTCCAAGAGGTAACGGTCGCGGTTGTTGGTGGTGTATTGTTGCCGATAGGTATGTATGAGACCAAAATCCAGTTGACGGAAGCCTCCTTTGAAACCAATGGTTTCTATCAAGTGCGTCTTGATGTCGTAGTCATAGTTCTTTCCTTTTTGGAAGATATAATTGTGGTGATATACATCATCGGCACCTCCTTTGGGGAAGTCCAGATTATACTGGAAAAAGTTCTTCTCTTTGTTGTTCTCGAACGAATAGTGCCCCTCCCATTTTGCATAGAGATTGTCTGGCAAAGGAAATCCAGGCGAAGCATACCAATAGCCGCTGGTGCGGAGACGGTCGCGGTCGCCCTTCCCCTCGTTTTCAACTCTGTTGACAATGGATGAGGTAAGGGCAGAGCTGCCACCATATAGGAATATGCTGTCAATTACAGCGCCCCGGTACCGCTCGTATGGCTCACTGTCTAACTGCGCCTGACGGGAAAGAGAACTCTTTTTCTGGCTGAGGTATTCAAGCTTAGGCTCTAACTTAAAAAAAGAGACACCGCCAAAAAGATCAGCGTTCCATGAGAATCTGCCAGACATGTTGATGAGATTCTCACACAATTTGCTTGTATTGCGGGAACGCGACCACATATCGCTGTTCTGGAGGTAGTGAAGACGGGAAGCTTTGCTCTCTGTGTTCACATCCTTGTGCTGAGCGTGCAGCTCCACCCCCATGTCCATTTTCTGCTTGGGGATGCTGAGGCTCCACATCGCGCCGCCTTTCTTGCGGGTGCTCATGCCGTCATAGATGAAATCCTGCCTCCAGTCAGTACTCTCCCCCGGGTTGCGGTTGTCGTTGGTATTGTTGAGATTGGCATAGACAGCAAAGCGCGAATTGGTCGTGAAGCGAAGTCCGAACAGTCGCGCTAACCATCGGTTATCGGTGCCGAGACCGCCCTGCACGTTGGCCGCCCAACCGGTATTGAACTCACGCTTTAGGCGCACGTCCATCACGAGCTCCTTTTCATTCTCGCTAACCTTCATGCCTGACGTCTGCTGCTCCTCTGTCTCACGTCGGAACACCTTTATCTTGTTCACCATATAGGCGGGCAGGTTTTCAAGAGCGATGGCTGGGTCGCCCTTGAAGAAGTCCTTGCCGTTGACCAGCAGCGACTGAACGAACTCACCATTGACATATATCTGGTTGTCCCTAATCTCAGCCCCTGGCAGTTGGCGTATCAGTCCGTCAAGCATTGAGCCTTCGGCCAGATGGAAAGCTCCGGCATTATAAACTATGGTATCGTTGTCTACCACCATCTTTACCAATGATGCCTTGACTGTGGCCGTGCCTAGCATTATGTCATTGGCTGCCATGTTAAGCTGACGGTGCATGCTCACTGTCTTAGGAAAATAATAAGACATCTTTTTTCTTACACGCAGGTTTATGAACTCCTCACGAAAACCAATCTTTGAAAACCTTATGATATAAATTCCCTCTTTAGAAGCAATTCTGTCACATTCAAACTGATATTTTCCGTGTCCCCACGGGGTGTTTTGGGAAAAGTCACTGCCTACCACAATACTGTCAGTATTCATCACTTCCACATATACACTGTCAAGTCCTATCTTGTAGAGGGGGTCGTAAACCTCTCCAGAAACTTGGAATATTTTCGCTTCCTGTGCATAAATCGTAATAGGAAAAAACCATAAGATATAGAACACAAAGCGACTTATCATCATTTTCATTTTTTAGGACTTATAACTTTATCTGAATATGGCAGCTCAGAGGTAATCCTTCGGGCTGCCATAGCTCTAGTTATTACTCTATTAAACACCTATGGGAGGTTTTGTTGTTGTCGTCGTCGTTGTACAATCACAATTATCTTTACCGCCATTACAAAGGCAATTGTTTCCGTTACACCTACAATTGTTCTCAACTCCATCAGAGTAAATGAAAGTAGTGATTTCCCCAAACCCACCTCTGAGGAAGCCTTCTTTGGTTTCCTCTACAGGAGCAAAATCAGTCTGCACTAACTCCGAAATCTGTTTGTTTAATTTCATAATACGTAATTTTTAAATTAACAATATGGTTATGCCATCTTATCTCTATAGAGTCTGGAATAGATGGCGAAATCCAGAGTCTATTTTTTCTTTGGTTTTTTCGCAAACTTATAGAAGGCATGGAGCATTACATAGCGGTGGACGGAGTTGTACCACGTTTCGGTACGGCCTTGCTCGTTGATAGTGCGACGGATGTCCTTGATGCCATTGAATATGTCGAAGCCGTCAAGAATCATGGTTAGCTTGCCATGGAAGAAACTCCTTGACAGGCGGGCGTTGCAGACGAATGCGGCCTCGTTCATGTTGGGGTCGTTGTAGCCTGTGCGGAGGGTCGTGGAGAGGTCAGCTGCGAGCTGCATCTTCCATGGCAACGGAATGGTGGCGTTGGCACCCAGCAGCCAGTTCTCGCAGTTGACGGTCTCGAAGTTGGCGCGG
>JAFTAJ010000007.1 GCA_017458585.1 Bacteroidaceae bacterium | reverse complement strand
TCATATCGTATTAAAGAAACCAGAAAAATAATCAATAACAAGTAATGTTTAACACACTTTTTGTACCTTTGCAGCACCTAACCGAAATGGTATACTTTTAAATTATTATTTGGTATACTTTAGCGTTATCATTTACAGTATAGTCAATATGATATTCCATCAGCCGACCCTCCTCAGAAAATCATCCAGTGACTCATTGGGCTGCATCCTGTGCACACGACCTTGTCTGGCTTGCTCCAAAGCCTCGTCTACATTGGCAAAGAATTCCTCCTTGGTAAGGAGAGTGGGATCTTCTTTCTCTCTCACCAGTTTCTTGGCATATCTTGTAAGCCGCTTCATTAAAGGCTCGCTGTCAGCTATGGCGCCTATGCTCTGCAAAAGCTCGGTGTGCATTGCGTTACGTTGTACTGCTGTCACAATATTCGGGATTAAAGATTACGCTGCAAAGGTAGTAATTATATTTTATTTCTGCCAAATTTTGAGGGGAGAAATGAGAGAATAGAGAAAGAGAATAGAGAAGAGAGAATAGAGAGCAGAGAAAATATACGCGCGTACATTATTTGTATAGTGTACGCGCGTAGGAAAGAGGTTTTGTCCTTTTTTCAGAAAATGTCACCGTTCCACAGCATCTTCAGAAAATCTAGTACATAGATTAGTTCCACATCTGTCGATTTGCGAGTGATAGGATCAAGTGACACAAGCATCTGGCGGCAGTCGGGATGCTCCTCATGGAAGGCTTTAAGCCCTTTCTTATGCTTGGCCTCTACATGCTCGGTGGACTTAATCTCAATAGCCACCTTGGCATCACCAATGACAACATCCACCTCCTTCTTGTCGTATGTGTGCCAATAGGAGATAATGTCCCGCTTGTCATTGTACCCTTTGTAGGCGATGATTTCCTGCACAACGAAATGCTCGAAGGCATGTCCGTAATCGTCGGTGCCCCGTTTCAGAGAATGACGGCCAAGTAGATAGTTGGCAAGACCAACGTCGAAATAATAAAACCTTGGCGCCTGGACAATCTTGCGCTTAATCTCTTTTCTGAAGGCAGGAATCTCATATCCGATAAGCGTATCATAAAGGATCGGGAAGTATGACTTGACCGTTTTGGCCGAAACGCCGCAGTCGGAAGCGATGTTGGAATAGTTCAGCATTTCACCGTCGGAAATGGCGGCTACTTCCATAAAGCGTTCAAAGGCATCGAGTTCGCGAACCTCGCCCTCTTCGCGGATTTCTTTGTCAAGATACACCTTTACATAGCCATAAAGTCGCTTGGTGGCATCCTCTACCATATAATGGCGAGGTATCATTCCGTTCTGTACGGCTCGGTCGATTTGGAAGTCGGTCACCTCGGGCCACACAAGGGGATAGAGGGTTTCGGGTATGGCGCGACCGCCCAGCGTGTTTGCTCCTGAACGCTTAAGCTTTCTTGCGCTGGAACCACTAAGTATGAAGAAAAGCCCTTTGTCCACCATCAGGGAATGAACCACGTCAAGTAGCTCCGGAGCTTTCTGGATTTCATCTACTATTACG
This sequence comes from Bacteroidaceae bacterium, assembly GCA_017458585.1. Taxonomy (GTDB): domain Bacteria; phylum Bacteroidota; class Bacteroidia; order Bacteroidales; family Bacteroidaceae; genus UBA6382. The sequence goes on along the minus strand of JAFTAJ010000007.1, from coordinate 102,185 downwards.
AGTGTGCCAGCAGGCTTGTCCTGAAGGGCCTCCCAAAGGGAATTGGGATTTCTTTTAAATGCCCTTCTAACACTCGGATTGAGTAAATCGTAATAGAGAGCCTTTTTGAACCGCTCTTTCAAGAGGGTGGACTTGCCTGTCTGGCGTGCTCCAAACAGGAACATTCCTTCGTCTAGTTTTTTCTCAATGTCAAATATCCTCTTGTACATAAAACCGCTGAGATTTGTGTGAGTATTCCTGAATTTTACATGAAATTCGGGAGTATGGTCCCGATTTTCGTAGTTTTTTCGCGCTGCAAAGATAGAAAATTTTTCTCATTCCTGCCACACTTTGAGGGGAGAAATGAGAGAATAGAGAACAATGGCTATAGGACACACCCCTTCCCGGCTTTGCCGGACTCCCCCTAGCTTAGGGGGAGAATCTTATATACAAAAAAATCACGCCAGCAAGCATATAGACGGCTCTACGCCACCGTCTCATGTTGCTGACATGAAAAGTATCGCTTTGAGTTAACGTGCGCTGGGGCACGCCTCTCTTCTTAGTTCTGGAAGAATTTCTTTACATCGTCGTTGGGCACCATCTGCTCATCGAAGATGTATGCGCCTGTCTTAGGGCTCTTCACCATACGGATCACCTTGGAATAGGTACGTCCGGAGGTATTACCTGTCTGCAGGGTTGCAACCGCTTTCTTTGCCATAGTATTATAAAATTAGAAAGTTGAAAAGTTGAATAACTTTTTACTTGATTTCCTTGTGTACGGTCATTCTCTTGAGAATGGGGTTGTACTTCTTGAGTTCCAATCTCTCGGTGGTGTTCTTACGATTCTTAGTGGTAACGTAGCGGGAAGTCCCGGGCAGACCACTGTCCTTCATCTCGGTGCATTCCAGAATCACCTGCACCCTATTGCCTTTTACTTTCTTTGCCATAACTTTAATTCATTGAACATTGAACATTGAGCATCGAATATTAAGATTTTATTAGGCAATCACCTTAATATCCTTCCAGTCGCAGTAGCCTTTCTCTACGGCGTTGCGGAGTGCTGCATCAAGTCCGAGCTTGTTTATCAAACGGAGGCCTGCGGCGCTAAGTGTAAGCTGAATCCAGCAGTCCTGCTCTACATAATAGAATTTCTTGGTAAGCAAGTTCACGTCGAAGGTACGCTTTGTGCGACGCTTTGAGTGGGACACATTGTTGCCCGTCATTGCTTTCTTACCAGTGATTTGACACATTTTTGCCATCGCTATGTTGTTTTTTAGTTCTTAGATTCGAAAATTCGGAGTGCAAAGTTAGTTATTTTCAACGAACAGACAAAATATCTTATCCTTTTTTTTCATTTTTAGATTGAAATACGCGAAAAAGGCGGTGTTTCGATGGCGCAGAAGTCTCTATCTTGATACTTATAGTAGCCAGCTATGGCTATCATGGCGGCATTGTCGGTGGTATAGCCGAAGGGCGGGATGAATGTCTGCCATGTGCCGCTTCGCTGACGGGCGACAAATGCCTGGCGCAGCGCTGTATTGGCCGACACACCGCCTGCCACAGCCACTCGGCGTATGCCGGTGGCTTTCACGGCCTTAGAGAGCTTGTCTATCAGCACCTCCACAACTGTGCGCTCCAGCGATGCTGCGAGGTCGGCCTTGTTCTGCTCTATGAAGTCGGGATTGTCAGCCAGCTTGTCGCGCAGGGTATAGAGGAAGGATGTCTTCAGTCCGCTGAAGCTATAGTCGAAGCCCGCGATGTGGGGCTTGTTGAAAGTGAAAGCCTTGGGATTGCCCTGTCGCGCCAGCCGGTCGATAATAGGACCGCCAGGATAACCGAGTCCCATAAACTTGGAGCACTTGTCGATGGTCTCCCCTGCCGCATCGTCGATGGTACGCCCTATTATCTCCATATCCTTATAGGAGTTGACGCGCACAATCTGCGAGTTGCCACCGCTCACGAGGAGGCAGAGGAAAGGATATTCGGGCACAGGCCGCTCGGCACACACCCCCTCCCCCTTCGGGGACTCCCCCTTGCTAAGGGGGAGAGCCTCTACCACTCCGGCAGGCGGACAATTTTTCGGTTCCCGTATGAAATGTGCCAGAACATGGCCTTGCAGATGATTGACGGAGATAAGCGGACAGCCCAATGACACGCACAATCCCTTGGCAAAGGACACGCCCACGAGCAACGACCCCATCAAGCCAGGGCCAAGAGTACAGGCTACGGCGCTGATGTCGCCCAGACTGATGCCGGCCCTACGGACAGCGGCATCCACCGTGGGCAGGATGTTCTGCTGATGGGCTCGCGATGCCAGCTCGGGCACTACGCCGCCATACTCCTCGTGCACCTGCTGCGAGGCGGTGACGTTAGACAGCAGGTAGCCGTCGCGTATGACAGCTGCAGAGGTATCGTCGCAGCTGGACTCGATGCCGAGAATTGTAATGTTATTCATGTTCGAAAGTCCGAAAGTTCAAGAGTGAACCTATACTAACACTTCGAGGCCGTGGGGAGTGAGCAGATAGGTGTGCTCCCACTGGGCGGAGGGCTGGCCGTCCTCGGTGCAGATGGTCCAGCCGTCGTCCTCGTCCTGGAAGACCTCGCGCCCTCCGAGGTTTATCATCGGCTCGATGGTGAACACCATGCCAGGCACCAGCAGCATGCCGCTCTTGCCGCGCACACCATAGTGGTCAACATCGGGCTGCTCGTGGAACGCCAGTCCCACGCCGTGACCGCACAACTCGCGCACCACCGTGCAACCGTTGGCATGAGCATGCTTGGTGATCACTTTGGCAATATCGCCCACAAAGGTGTAAGGCTTGGTGGCTGCGGCGCCCATATCGCGACACTCCTTGGCAACACGCACCAGACGCTTCCACTCGGGATAGGTGTCCTCAATGATATACATGCGCGAAGCATCGGCGTAGTAGCCTTTGTAGATGGTAGTTACGTCCACATTGATGATGTCGCCGGGCAGGAGCATTTCCTCCTCGTTGGGTATGCCGTGACACACCACGTCGTTGATGCTTGTGCAGACGCTCTTGGGGAAACCGTCGTAGTTGAGCGGCGCGGGAGTGCCGCCGTGGTCGAGGGTGTACTCATGGACGAGTCGGTTAATATCTTCCGTCGTCATGCCTGCCTTTATCTCTCGAGCCACGAGGTCGAGGGCGCCATTGGTTATCTTGCCGCTCTCGCGGATGCCCTCTATCTGCTCGGGAGTCTTGATGAGCTCGCGCTTAGGCACAAGGTAGCCTCGCGCCTGCCAGTCGAGAATTATCTCATCCATCTCAGTCAGGGGCTGCCCCTTGGGCACAATCCAATTGGTCTTTATCTTGCGTGGCATACCGATTCTCTTATCTAAGTCTGATACGGTCGCCCACCTTAGGCGTATAATCGGGCGCGTACCTATTTATATTATATAATGTCTTGAGGCGTACGCCGTAGAGTTGCGACACCTTATACAGCGACTCGCCGGCCTGCAGGGCATGGTATTTCTTCTTATATTCCTTGGCGGCCTGCTTCTGCTTCTTCTCGAAATAGACTATGTCGCCAGCCTGCAGCTGGTAGCGCTTATCCACCTCATTATTGCGCCTCAACTTGCGGGCACTTACGCCATATTCCTTTGCCAGCGCCTCGAAGGTATCGCCCGCACGAGCCACAATATAGTAGTTGCGGTTATTGAAGTGGATGGCCCGCTCGGCAGAGGCCGTGGCTGTGTTAACAGTATTGGTGGTGGTAGTCGTATGGCTCACCACGGGCTTAGTGTGATGGCGGCCAAGAGCCTCCTGGTCGAGGGCTGCAAGGTTATAGTCCTCGATTATCTGTATGAGCTTAGAGGCATAGGTGGGGCTGGTGGCGTAGCCCGCGGCCTTGAGGCCGTAGGCCCAGCCTTTGTAGTCTGTGACAGAAAGGGTGAACAGCGAGGCATAGCGTCTGCCGCGCTTGAGGAAGAGGGAGTGGTCTTCGTAGCTCTGCTCGTCGCGGCTATAGACACGAAACTTCTCGTCGGGGGCATCATCGTCCTTAAGCATCACAGGGCCCGTCCAGTCGTTGTGAGCCTTGATGCCAAAATGGTTGTGTCCCCTCACGGCGAGAGTGCTCGTGCCGGCTCCGCTCTCCAGCAGCGCCTGAGCCATAGTGATGCTGGCAGGTATGCTGTGCTCACGCATCTGGGCTATGGCCAGATGGCGATACTTGCTGATGTAGCTCTCATACTTGGCCGACTGACCACGCGAGGCAACTGCCACCAGCAGCGTCAACACAAATAGCACAACTCTTCTCATCTCCTAACTCCTAATTCCTAATTTCTAATTCCTAATTTTAGTCCAGTTTCAGTACTGCCAAGAATGCCTTCTGCGGCACCTGCACATTACCTATCTGCTTCATGCGTTTCTTGCCTCGCTTCTGTTTCTCGAGCAGTTTGCGCTTACGGGTAATATCACCGCCGTAGCACTTGGCCGTGACATCCTTGCGCACCTGCTTCACTGTCTCGCGGGCAATAATCTTGGCGCCGATGGCAGCCTGGATGGCGATATCAAACTGCTGGCGGGGCAGCAGTTCCTTCAGTTTCTCACACATGCGCCTGCCGAATGTCACGGCGTTGTCAGCATGCGTCAGCGTTGACAGCGCGTCCACTGGCTCACCGTTGAGCAGGATGTCGAGTTTGACGAGATTACTCTTGCGGAAGCCGCTCTGATGATAGTCAAAAGAGGCATAGCCTCGCGAGATGCTCTTGAGTTTGTCGTAGAAGTCAATCACTATCTCGCCTAGCGGCATGTCGAAGATTATCTCCACCCTATTGCCAGCCACAAACTCCTGCTTCACCAGCTCGCCCCTCTTGCCGAGGCACAGTGTCATTATCGGGCCGATGTATGTGGCCGAGGTAATGATGCTGGCGCGGATGTAGGGCTCTTCCACATGCTCTATCTCCGTGGGGTCAGGCATGTCGGACGGGTTGTGCACCTCAAGCACCTCCTTATGTTTGGTATATACAAGGTACGACACGTTGGGCACCGTGGTGATGACGTCCATGTCGAACTCGCGGTCAAGCCTCTCCTGCACTATCTCCATGTGGAGCAGACCGAGGAAACCGCAGCGGAAGCCGAAGCCCAGCGCCACACTGCTCTCAGGACTGAAGCTGAGGCTGGCATCGTTGAGCTGCAGCTTCTCCAGCGAGCTGCGCAGGTTCTCAAAGTCCTCCGGCGCAATGGGATAGATACCCGCGAACACCATGGGCTTCACCTCCTCAAAGCCCGCGATGGCATCAGAGCAGGGATTGGCCAGCGCGGTGATGGTGTCGCCCACCTTCACCTCGGTGGCCGTCTTGATGCCGCTCACAATATAGCCCACATTGCCGCAGCCTATCTCCTTGCGGGGCTTCATCTCCATCTTGAGGATGCCTATCTCGTCGACGCTGTACTCTTTCTTGGTATTGACGAAGCGCACACGCTCGCCGGCATGGATAGAGCCGTTGACCACCTTGAAGTAAGCGATGATGCCGCGGAAGGGATTGAACACTGAGTCGAAGATCAGGGCCTGCAGCGGTGCATCGGGATCACCCTTGGGAGCGGGGATTCGCTCTATCACAGCCTGCAATATCTCCTCCACGCCCATGCCCGTCTTGCCGGAAGCGCGTATTATCTCCTCACGCTTACATCCCAGCAGATCCACTATCTCGTCTTCCACTTCCTCGGGCATAGCGTTGTCCATGTCGCACTTGTTGACCACGGGCACTATCTCCAGATCGTGGTCGATAGCCATATAGAGATTGCTGATGGTCTGGGCCTGCACGCCCTGCGTGGCGTCCACCACCAGCAGGGCACCCTCGCAACTGGCAATGCTACGGCTCACCTCGTAGGAAAAGTCCACATGACCCGGGGTGTCAATAAGATTGAGCACATAATGCTCGCCGCCAAAGTCATAGTCCATCTGTATGGCGTGGCTCTTGATGGTGATACCGCGCTCGCGTTCCAAATCCATATCGTCGAGCACCTGGTTCTCCGTCACGTCGATAGTCTTAGTAAACTCCAGCAGACGGTCCGCCAGCGTTGACTTGCCGTGGTCGATATGCGCAATGATGCAGAAGTTGCGTATGTTTTTCATCTCCTTAAAAAGTTCGAGAGTTCGAAAGTGCGAAAGTTAGAATGTTTCCGCTTCCTTAAAGCTCTTGGCATTGAGGTCTTTAGGCGAGAGAATCATGTCGTCTGCCGCCACGGGCCACTCGATGCCAATATCGGGGTCGTCGAAGCGAATACTTGCCTCCGCCGACGGCATATACTTGTTGTCCACCTTATAGGCGAACACAGCAGTATCGCTCAACACAGCGAAGCCATGAGCAAAACCGCGCGGCACAAAAAGCTGGCGCTTGTTGTCGGCACTCAGCTCCACGGCCACAAACTTGCCAAAGGTCTCTGACGAACGGCGCAGATCCACTGCCACGTCGAGCACCTTGCCCTGCATCACCCTCACCAGCTTGGCCTGGCTCCACTCGCCTTTCTGATAGTGGAGACCGCGCACCACGCCGTAGGATGACTTCGACTCGTTGTCCTGCACAAACACCGTCTCTCCTATGTGGGCGTCAAAGTCCTCCTGCCTGTAGGTCTCCATAAAATAACCTCGCGCGTCCTCAAAAACACGCGGCTCAAGGACCCAAACACCCTTAATTTCTGTCTCTATATATTGCATACGTACGATTTTAACTGCAAAAATAATCATTTTCCGCGAGAAAAGAAGTATCTTTGCACCACAAACTAATCATAACACAAACTCACAAACCCAAAAACTATGAAGATTTCACAGATTGAACACATCGGCATCGCCGTTGAAAGCATTGAAAAAGTGCTCCCTTATTTTGAGAACGTGCTCGGCCTGAAGTGCTACAAGACCGAGGTAGTAGAGGACCAGAAAGTAAAGACCGCCTTCCTCAAGGTTGGCGAAGTGAAGCTGGAGCTGCTGGAGCCCACATCGCCCGAGAGCACCATCGCCGCTTATCTGGAGAAACGCGGCCAGGGCATGCACCACATGGCATTCCGCGTAGAGGATGGCGTAGCCAACGCTATCGCCGAGGCTGACGCCGCAGGCATACGCCTCATCGACAAGGCTCCCCGCAAGGGCGCCGACTCCATGAACATCGCCTTCCTCCATCCCAAGAGCACCGTGGGAATCCTCACCGAGCTGTGCGAACCGCAGGCCTAACGCCCCATCCCTAAAGCAAATTAACCGCCGAAGAACAATCCTCGGCGGTTATTTCATATCCTCCCCCTTTAGGGGGATAAGAGGGGGACCTGGGGAATCACACGTCTCCCTTAATGATGATGGAGTATATGGCCACCACGTCGGCGGTGTTGACATTGCCGTCACCATTGACATTGCAAGCCTCACGGGTAAAGCCGGAGGCTTCGCCCTTCTCTATGAAGGAATAGACGGCCACCACGTCGGCAGTGTTGACCTTACCATCGTTGTTGACGTCGCCCTTGATTTCAGCGGAACCTTCAATCTTGACGCTTTTCTCTTCTCCGTAGAAAGTTTCTCCTGCATCGGTACTTACAAAGGCCACATAGTGGTATTCAATATTATACTTCAAATCCGTGAGCTCGGCAATCATAGGCTGGCCGCTTGCTGTTACAGTCTTTGCGTTGGCAGGCACTTTCACTGCTTCCGGATACTTGGGTGAACTGCTACCCGGAACTACTTCCCAATACTTGAAGCCCTGCTCTGTCACATTATCTGTCCCTCGCATAGCGTAGCCTTTCACTTCTACCGAGTTGCCCAAGATGCTAACTGTGGCGTATGTGTGAACAGTCGGCTCGAAATAAGAATAGTCAGAAGGATCTAGTCCTTTCCACTCTCCATAATAAGTATTGCCTGCATCGGACGTATAGTAAGGACGGAACTTCCAGAGAAAGTTGCTGTTCAGGCTGCGGATATAGCCTTCCATCGCTCCCTCATAAAGATAGGCTGCTCCGCTCTTGGAGTCAAAGTCATCCGACCAGTCTGTGCGACGCCACTCGAAGCCCACATTTTCCTCTTCGTCATCCAAATTCGAATTGGCAGCCACAATCACATTGCCTTCCGATATCACTTTTGGCTGTGCAGTGGTAAGTTGGATATCGCTTGTTCTGACATTAGCGCTCTTTTCAAACTGTATGATGTCTTCACCACTCTGGAAAGATGCCACGTATTTCACACTGACATCAGTTGCAGGATCAAGCCCCTTCAAAGTTGTCCCATCTGTTTCTGCATTGTTTACATACAATTTTTCTGACAACTTCTCGGCCCCATTCACTTCCGTGATCTTATTCGTTCGAACGGATGAAGCTGTTATGCCAGACACTACTTTAAAAGGTTCTATCTTTACATTTAAATTAGCATCGTAAATGTTATCTTCACAGCCGGCATTCCACAATGCTATGAGCGCTGTACTCTTGTCTTCAACTAGAATCTTAGCAGAAGAACCAGAAAATGCCTCTTTGTCAATATTTACGATACTATTGGGCAGAGTTACGGAGGTGAGGCTATAGCAGTAAGAGAATGCCCGTTTGCCGATGCTGGTCACTTTGTAGGAAATGTCTTCGTTGGTAACATATTCTGGGATGACAACTGTACCTTTATAGTCCTTGTCACCAAAAGTCACTTCTGCATTATTTCCAAATACTGGGAAGTTGTAATAGATGCCATCAATGCAAGCCTCTATCTCCCTTGCTTTTATGAATTTACCAAATTTGCTCCAAGGTTCTGTCTCTTCGTATTTTTTTACAGAAGCTTCGGGTACATGAAGAGTGACAGACTTAAGAAAATCTTCATCTATTTCCTGCTCTCCCATAGTGGGAACATTTTCCGCATAGCAATAGAAATCAGTTATACTCGTGCATTTATCAAAGGCTCCACTGCCAATGTCAGTCACACTACTTCCGAGAATGATAGTAGTTAGGTTGCTGCAATTACTAAAGGTACCGTTACCAATGTTAGTCACACCATTTCCAATAATGGCGGAAGTCATTTGGGTGCATTTATTGAATGCATAATTGCCAATTGTGGTTACACTTTCAGGGATGGATATGGACTTCAGATTACCACTATTATAAAAGGCATAGCTGCCTATCGCCTTAACTTCTTCCCCAATAATGTATTCCTGCACGTGATTGCCAAATATTGTTCTCATTGATGTGTTAGTAGCTCGTGGCTCAGAAAGAATAGCATCACTTTCTATAGTAACGGAGGTCAGTTTGTCACATTCGAAAGCCATATTGCCAATGCTGGTCACGCTTTTAGGGATGGATATGGAAGTCAAATTGCAGTTAGAGAAAGCCATTTGTCCAATTTCGGTCACACTCTCGGGAATGTTGACGGAGGCCAAACTGCTGCAACCATAGAAGGCAAGTTCAAAGATTTCTTTCAAACTATTGGGAAAAGTGACGGATGTCAAACTAGTGCAACCATTGAAAGCAGAGTTCCAAATCCTTGACAACTTGTTTCCAAATGTGACGGAGACCAAACTGCTGCAATTATAGAAAGCTTCATTATTAATCCATGTCACATTATCCGGAATAGTGATAGAGGTCAGGCTGCTACATCCATAGAAAGCATACTTGCCGATTTGCTCCACACTTTTTGGGATGTTGACGGAAGACAGGCTACTGCAATTATAGAAAAGGTATTCATTAATAAAGCTTAGGTTCTCTGGGAGGGTAACGGAAGTCAGAGCACCACAATTATAGAAGGCCCTGTCATATATTTTCGTCACAGTATTGGGCACGGAAACTGAAATAAGGTTTTCGCAATCCCGGAAGGCGTCATATCCAATAGTTTCCACTGTATAAGTCTGGCCGTTGTAGGTAACAGTTTCTGGAATCACCACATTGCCGGAGTATGAATTATAAACTTGATTATCTTGAGAGCTCACTACGGCTTTTCCATTACGGAGGGCACTATAATATATACCATCAACCAATGTGTAGTCAGCAGAGACATTGATGCCTGCAATGAAGCAAAGGCACAGAAGGAGTAAAGTTTTTTGTTTCATAATATTAAAAGTTTAGAAATTAGATTAAGAGTTATGTTATACACAAAAAGAAACGTGGACTATTTACTTCGTCTACGTTATTCGAGGTATCGCCAAACACCTAACTCACTTATCCGAGTAAAAGCCCACGCCAATCGACGTGGGCATCCTTGCTTTTACCCTTGTGAGTTAATCTAAATTTGGCGAATTTCGAATAACAAGAATCTAAGCGGACGCTTCTTTATTTTTAATGTCTTTTTATGCTACATCGGCATCGCATTTTAAATTTACGGTTGCAAATTTACCAAAATTTTTTTATTCGTGACATTTTTTACGAAAAAATTCTTTCAATAACACAACTGAAACAGAAATGTTTCGTATAAAATACCGAAATCACAGAGCAGAAAGTTACGGAAGCCGAGCGGATTTTTTCTATGTCCGAGCGGAATTTGGAGAAAAGCGAGCGGAGAATAATATATGCCGAGCGGAAAAAGATTATCTCTGAGCTCACATTTACGTTCCGCGCGGAACGCAAATTTCTTCTCGCAGTTATTTCATTTCCCCTCGCAGTTATTTTTCGGGAGGTCGGAGATATTTTCTGCGAGAACGCAAAAAAATCCCGCGAGCTCTGAGTGAGTTCGCGGGATATCAGTTTTATTTCTGATTTACTTCACCTTAGCTACGATGGCCTTGAATGCCTCGGGGTTGTTGACGGCGAGGTCGGCCAGCACCTTGCGGTTGATCTGGATGTCTGCCTTGTGGAGTCCGCCCACGAGCTGAGAGTAGCTGATGCCCTCCATGCGTGCAGCGGCGTTGATACGCTGAATCCACAGTGCGCGGAAGTTGCGCTTCTTCTTACGACGGTCGGCGAAGGCATAGGTAAGACCCTTCTCCCATGTATTCTTGGCTACGGTCCACACATTCTTGCGGGCGCCAAAGTAGCCGCGCGTTAACTTAAGAATCTTCTTTCTTCTTGCTCTTGATGCAACGTGATTTACTGATCTTGGCATAGTTGTTTGTTGTTTTTGAATGTCAGCGCCTGTCTTAGGTCTTGGTAGCTGAGCACTCGGTTAATAACTTTTGTTTACTTACTCGCAGTGAGAATGTTTTGTGGATTAGCGGAGGTTGAGCAGCTCGCGTACCTGCTTGAGATTAGTGCGGTCAACGATTGCTACATGGTCCAGGTTTCTCTTCTGCTTCTTCGTCTTCTTAGTAAGAATGTGACTGTGGTAAGCATGATTTCTTTTCACTTTTCCTGTTCCGGTAAGAGTAAATCTCTTTTTGGCACCGGAGTTGGTCTTAACTTTTGGCATTGTTTTTAATGGTTTAAGTTGTTGATTATCTATTGGCGGCAGCGTGAAATCAGTACGCTACACGCACATCTCTTTTTTAGTCGTCGAAGTCTTCGCCTTCCACCTTAGGGCCTGTGTATTCCTTGCGGGCCTTATGCTCGGGCTTGCCAGTTGACTGGTTCTTCTTTACGGGAGCATCCTCGGTGGCAACAGCTTTCTTCGCCACGGTCGGCATCTTCTTTGGAGCGAGGAACATTATCATCCTCTTGCCCAGCAGCGACGGCATCTGCTCCACCTTGCCCACCTCCTCAAGGTCGTTGGCGAAACGCAGTAGCAGCACCTCACCCTGCTCCTTAAACACTATCGAGCGTCCGCGGAAGAAGACATACGCCTTCACCTTGTTGCCTGCCTCCAGAAATTCCTTGGCGTGCTTGAGCTTGAAGTCGTAGTCGTGCTCGTCGGTCTGCGGTCCGAAGCGAATCTCCTTCACGCTTATCTTGACCTGACGAGCCTTCATCTCCTTTTGCTTTTTCTTCTGCTGATAGAGGAACTTAGAGTAGTCGATTACGCGGCACACGGGGGGCACGGCGGTGGGAGAAATCTCCACCAAGTCCTGGTCCATACTCCGTGCGAGGTCGATAGCATCACGTGTCGGCATCACTTCCGACTCTATGCCGTCGCCTACCACGCGGACTTCGCGAGCCCTTATCTGCTCGTTGATTCTGTACTGCTGTTTTGCTCTGTCGTTCTTCATGTATTAAGTTTGGGGCTGCAAAATTAATCAATATTTATTAATTCAGCCACTTCTTCGTTGATTTTTTTCGCAAAATCGTCAATCTTCATCGTTCCGAGGTCTTGTGCGCCCTGCTTACGGACAGCCACAGTGCCCTCGGCGGCCTCCTTCTCACCCACCACGAGCAGGTAAGGAATATGCATCACCTCGTTGTCGCGAATCTTGCGACCTATCTTCTCGTTGCGCATGTCGATGGTAGCTCTCACATCGCTCTCCTTAAGTGTGGCGGCTACCTTCTCGGCATAGTCGTTGTACTTCTCCGAGATAGGCAGTATGGCCACTTGTGTCGGGGTGAGCCAAAGGGGGAAGTGGCCGCAGGTGTGCTCTATCAGCACTGCCACGAAACGCTCCATCGAGCCAAACGGTGCACGGTGAATCATCACGGGACGATGCTCCTCGCCATCGCTGCCGATATACTTCAGGTCAAAGCGCTCCGGCAGGTTGTAGTCCACCTGGATGGTACCGAGCTGCCAACGGCGACCGATGGCATCCTTCACCATGAAGTCGAGCTTCGGGCCGTAGAAGGCTGCCTCGTCATACTCTATCCTAGCCTCGATGCCCTTCTCCTTGCAGGCCTCGATGATGGCGGCCTCAGCCTTCTCCCAGTTCTCCTCCGAACCGATGTACTTGGAGTGGTCGGTCTTGTGGCGCAGGGATATCTGTGCCTCATAGTTATCAAACTTGAGTGTCTTGAAGATGATAAGGATGATGTCCATCACATTGAGGAACTCCTCCTTCACCTGGTCGGGACGGCAGAAGATGTGGGCGTCGTCCTGAGTGAACGAACGCACACGGGTAAGGCCGTGCAGCTCACCACTCTGCTCATAGCGATAGACGGTGCCAAACTCGGCCAGTCTCACCGGCAGGTCACGATAGGAGCGCGGCTTGCTGGCATATATCTCGCAGTGGTGGGGGCAGTTCATCGGCTTGAGCATATACTCCTCGCCCTCGTCGGGGGTATGGATGGGCTGGAAGGAGTCCTTGCCATACTTGGCGTAGTGGCCCGAGGTGATATAGAGCTGCTTGTTGCCGATATGCGGAGTGATAACTTGCTGATATCCAAACTGGCTCTGGATTTTCTTGAGGAAAGCCTCAAGCCTTAAACGGAGGTCGGTACCCTTCGGCAACCAGATAGGCAGACCCTTGCCTACCCTCTCGCTGAACATGAAGAGCTCCATCTCCTTGCCAATCTTACGATGGTCACGCTTCTTGGCCTCCTCGAGCATAACCATGTACTCGTCGAGCATCTTCTTCTTCGGGAAGGAGATACCGTAGATGCGCGTCATCTGCTCGCGGTTGGCATCGCCTCGCCAGAAAGCGCCGGCTACGCTCATTATCTTCACTGCCTTGATAAGGCCGGTGCTCATGAGGTGCGGACCCTTGCAGAGGTCGGTGAACTTGCCCTGGGTGTAGGTGGTGATGGTGCCGTCCTCCAGATCCTGCTCGATGTGCTCCACCTTGTAGGTCTGGCCGTCGGCACTGAACTCCTTCACGGCATCTGCCTTGCCCACCTCGCGGCGAACTACGGGCTCGTCGTTGCGGGCCAGCTCCATCATCTTAGCCTCAATCTTCGGGAAATCGTTCTCGGATATCACATCGCCCTCCTTGGGCATCACATCATAGAAGAAACCATTCTCTACAGCAGGGCCGAAGCCAAACTGTATGCCCGGGTAGAGCTCCTTCAATGCCTCTGCGAGCAAGTGGGCAGAGGTGTGCCAGAAGGTGTGCTTGCCCTCTTTGTCCTCAAAACGGAACAACTGTATCGTAGCGTCCTCGGTGATGGGACGGTTCAATTCGGTAGTAACATCGTTCACTGCGCAGCTAACCACATTGCGTGCCAATGCAGGCGAAATGCTCTCAGCAATCTGCAGGCCGGTAACACCGCTCTCATACTCTCTGACAGAGCCATCGGGGAAAGAAATCTTAATCATCTCTACCTTATTTATAATAAATTGACTGCAAAAGTACTATATTATTTTGATATAAAACAATTTTCAATTCTCAATTTTCAATTTTCAATTGTTTTTCGCTAACTTTGCAGTGCTAAAAAAGCAAAATGGACACCTACAAGACCATATCGTCACCTGCTCAAGCCAAAATAACGGTCAAGAAAAGCAGCTTCCTCGCCTTCGCCCATCCTATCGACAGCGAGGAAGAGGCCACGGCTCTCATCCGCGACTATCGCAAGCAGTACTACGATGCTCGCCATGTGTGCTACGCGTATAGGACACTAACCGAAGACAAATACTCTGACAACGGCGAGCCCTCCGGCACGGCAGGCCGCCCAATGATGGGAGCGCTGCAGAGTGCCGATGTCAGAAATGTGCTGATGATTGTAGTGCGCTACTTCGGCGGCATATTGCTCGGCACCCCTGGCCTCATCGCCGCCTACCGCGAGGCTGCCACCGCAGCACTGCAGGCTGCCGACATCGTAACACGCACACGCGAACAACAGGCTGTAATAGAGTTTGACTACTCAGCCATGAACAATGTGATGAAAATAATAAAGGAACGCTCCATCCGCGTTGTCTCCCAGCATACCGATATGCGCTGCACGCTAACCATTTCAGCCCCCGTAAGCGTGATGGAAGTTGCCCTGCCACAACTGGCGAAGTTTACTTCTTCGCCTTCTTCTTGATTTTCTTCAGTTTGCGGAGCGCCTTTTTACCTGCCTTCTCCCCTTGGCGAATCATGTAGTCCACCTTGCCGAAACTCGTTACCGAGCAGTCGTCGAGCGTTGGGTTGATATACACGTCTGCGTCCTTCACGTTGCGATTATACTTCTCGCGGTCGGGACGCTGCATAATCCATTTAACCCAAGGCACACGGTCAAGCAACTTCTGTGCCCATTCTTTGTCCATCAGTCCTGAAGGCGGCTCATAGTCCTCGTGCTTCGTCTGCGTGAGGTCTACGGCTATCACGATGTCAGCGCCCATCGCACGAGCCACGTCCACCGGCAGGTTGTTGAGCACTCCGCCGTCAGCCAGTAGCATGCCGTCCCTTTGCACAGGGCGGAACACCAGTGGGATGGCCATGCTCGCCCGCATATTCAACGCCATGTCGTGAGGCTTGGAGTTGTTGCGGAGCAGAACTTCGTCCATCGTCTTCATATCAACAGCCACGGCACGGAACGCAGGAGGCTCTCCAACGCGATACGGCGCCCTCTTTATCAGATTATCGAGAAAACCCACAATGCTATCCCCCTTCACGACACCAAACTCCTTGAGCATCGACTTGAGGTCAAAGAGCCCTCTCATCTTCTCAAGCACCGACATGGGGTTATCCACCAGCTCGTTGAGCAAGTTGTCCATCGAGATGCCGTCGGAGAAGAGGTCTATCCACTCCTGCGAGCGGAATATGCGGTCCATCTCGTCCGCGCGATAGCCCGCGCAGTAGAGGCCGCCCACCACCGAGCCGATGCTCGTGCCCACCACCATGTCTATAGGCACTCCAGAGCGCTCGATATACTTCAGCACGCCCACTTCGGCAGCACCTTTAGCACCGCCTCCGCCCAGCACCAGGGCTACCGTCTTGCGGCTGCTACCGCTGATGGCCACTGCTGCGCATAGTAACAACAAAACAAGCTTCTTCATATTATTTCAGTTTCAAATCGCGTCAAATGTGGTGATGTCGCTCAGGATGGCGATAAGGGTGTCTATGTCGCCAACGCGTTGCACCGTCATGCGACGATGGCCGTTGTGCTCAGAGATCTTGCAGTCGGAGAAATGAGCGATGGCATACTTTAACACCCTGCCGAAGAGATCGCTCTGGTAATAGGGGCTGTCGGCATGTCCCACGAAATAGAATACGGCACTGCCACCCTTGGCTACGATGCGCTCTATGCCGAGGCTGCCTGCCAATACACGGGCGCCAGGCACCTTGAGCAGGTTCTCCACCGGCTGGGGCAAGGGGCCGAAGCGGTCTGCAAGTCGGGTTCGGAGTGCGAGAGTGAGGGTGTTGGACAGATTGACGGTCGGACTTGTGAGGGCATCGATTTCGCGGTAGAGCTGCACACGCTCGCTGCTGCCTGGCACATAGTCGTCGGGGAGGTAAACAGGAAGGTCCGTCTCAAGAAGAGCTGGGCCCCTCTCCGCTCCACCAATAAGGGAAGTACCGCCCTCCGTAGAGGACTGCGATGGGTCTCCCTCCAGCAGGTCGGGAAACTCGTCGGTCTTGAGTTCCTGCACTGCCTCTGTGAGTATCTTCTGATATGTCTCGTAACCGAGGTCGGCGATGAATCCGCTCTGCTCGGCACCAAGCAGGTTGCCGGCTCCGCGTATGTCGAGGTCTTGCATGGCTATCTGCAGTCCGCTGCCGAGGTCGCTATAGCTCTCCAGGGCCTCCAGGCGACGACGACTCTCCACAGGCAGCGTGGCCAGAGGCTGAGTCAGTAGATAGCAGAAGGCCTTACGGTTGGTGCGCCCCACGCGGCCTCGCATCTGGTGCAGGTCGCTAAGGCCGAAGCGGTGGGCGTTGTCTATAATAATGGTGTTGGCATTAGGTATGTCGATGCCGTTCTCGACTATGGTGGTGGACAACAGCACGTCGTATTCGCCGTGGATGAAGTCGATAATGATGCGCTCCAGTTGCTCGGGGGGCATCTGGCCGTGGCCTATGGCTACACGGGCGTCGGGGACATATTGGGCGATGAGCTGCTGGATATGGGGAAGCGAGGCGATGCGGTTGCACACAAAGAATACTTGTCCCTGTCGGCTGAGCTCAAAGTTGATGGCGTCGGCAATGACTTCGTGGCTGAAGATATGCACCTCGGTGTGGATGGGATAGCGGTTGGCGGGAGGCGTGGTGAGTACGCTGAGGTCGCGGGCTCCCATAAGCGAGAACTGAAGGGTGCGCGGTATGGGCGTAGCTGTAAGGGTGAGGGTATCCACATTCACCTTGAGCTGGCGCAGTTTCTCCTTGGTGGCGACACCAAACTTCTGCTCTTCGTCGATAATCAGCAGCCCCAGATCGTGGAAACGAACGCTCTTGCCCAACAGCTTGTGGGTGCCGATGATTATCTCTACTTTGCCTTCGGCGATACGCTGGATGATATCCTTGGCTTTCTTGGGCGACTGAGCACGGGTAAGGTACTCTACACTGACAGGAAAGTCCTTGAGGCGCTCGCTGAAGGTGAGGTAGTGCTGATAAGCCAACAGCGTGGTGGGCACCAACACCGCCACTTGCTTGCCATCGGTGGCTGCCTTGAGGGCGGCACGCACTGCCAGTTCGGTCTTGCCAAAACCCACATCACCACATACCAGCCTGTCCATGGGACGCTGACTCTCCATGTCGCGCTTTATCTCGGCGGTTACCTTGAGCTGGTCGGGGGTGTCCTCGTAGATGAATGACGCCTCCAGCTCGTGCTGCATATAGGTGTCGGCACTGAAGGCAAACCCTTGCTGACGGCGGCGCTCGGAGTAGAGCTTTATGAGGTCGCGGGCTATGTCCTTTATCTTCGTCTTGGTGCGCTCTTTGAGCTGGTTCCACGCACCGGTGCCGAGACGCGAGAGGGCGGGCGGCTCTCCCTCGGCCGACTTATACTTGCTGACTTTATTCAGCGAGTGGACTGAGACATAGACGATGTCGCCGTTCTTGTACAACAACTTCATGCGCTCTTGCTCTGAGTTGCCGTCGGTGACGGTGACGAGGCCCATAAACTGGCCCACGCCGTGGTCAACATGTATCACATAGTCGCCGGGCTCAAACTGTCGCATGTCGCGCAGCGAGTGGGCGAGCTTGCCGTTGGCGGCGCTGGCGGCCTTGAGACGGTAGCGGTGGAAGCGGTCGAATATCTGGTGGTCGGTGAAGAAGCAGGCCTTGAGGCTATCGTCGATGAAGCCTGCGTGGAGGGTGAGCTGCACAGGGGTGAAGCTGACCGAAGTACCGGTCTCTTCAAAGATAGCAGCGAGGCGCTGGTGCTGCTCCGCATTGTCGGCAAGGATATAAAGGCGGTAGCCACGCTGCTGATAGTCGGCGAGCGTGGTGTTGATGATGTCAAAGTTCTTATGGAAGAAGGGCTGCGGCTGGGTAGAGAAATGGAGGGTAAGACGTGAGGGTGAGTGGGAAGAAAATACGATGGAGGGGTATTGCTCCACCTCGGCGGCAAACTGCTCAGCACTGATCAGCAGACGCTCGCTATGTAGCTCTATCTCCGAGCTGCCCTCGGTGGCACTGCGCTCTATCATGGCCTGACTGCTGAAGCCCTCGGTGTGTATCTGCGCTATGCTGTCCTGCACAAACTGTGGATTCTTCTGCACAAGCAGTGCTGACGGCGGCAGGAAATGGAAGAAACTGACACGGCGGTCGTCGGTGGCAGCAACGAGTGGCACCACCGTTGCGCTGTCCACGCGTTCCACAGATAGCTGTGTCTCTACATCAAAGGTGCGGATGCTGTCTAGCTCATCGCCGAAGAAGTCGAGGCGGTAGGGATGCTCGCTGGAGTAGGAGAAGATGTCGATGATACTACCGCGCATGGCAAACTGGCCTGGCTCATACACATAGTCCACATGCTGGAAGCCGAGGTCGAAGAGCTCCTTCTCCAGTCCGCCAATGTTGTAGCTCTCCCCTACCCTGAAGCTCCTTATCTTACTTTGCAGACTGTCGCGGGTAACAACTTTCACAGCGAGCGCCTCGGGATAGGTGACGACGAATATTGTCTTCTCGCCCTCACGGTCAGTACTGCTCGACAAGCGGCTGAGCACATCGGTACGCATTATCTCGTTGGCAGCGTCTATCTGTGCATACTTCACTCCGCGGCGGTAGGGCGAGGGGAAGAACAGCACGCTGTCGTCGTCCATGATGGCCGAGAGGTCGCCATAGAAATAGCCGGCCTCGTCGTGGTCGTTGAGCACCACCAGGCATACTCGCGGCTCTGCCATATTGGCGGGAAGACCGCTGAGCACGGCGGCAGCAGCGGAGCCCTGCAGGCCCTCGGCATGGAGGTGCTCACCGGGCTTCAGTGTCTGCACCTTCTTGGCCATGGCCTTCACCACGGGATGGTGCTCAAAGAGTTCCAAAGTTCCAGAGTTCGAAAGTACCAAAGTTAGAGAGTTCGAAAGTTCGGGCGTTAACTCCAAACGCCATAAGACCACCTGTCTGTGTGCGGGTGTTCCTATGGCGTTGCGATGCCGAGTGTGTTGGCAATCTTATTTGTTGGCCGGTGCAGCAGGTGCCTCGGCAGCGGGTGCCTCAGCAGGAGTGGCTGTGGCTGGCTGTGCTGCGGGAGCGGCGGGAAGCGCGGGAGCTGTGGTCTGCACGGGGGCATTCTCCATCACAGAGCCTGCCACCTTCTGCGAAGGCACGAGATAGGCTGCTGCTACGCTGAGCACTACCATAGCTATGGCAATACCCCATGTGGCTTTCTCCACAAAGTCGGTGGTCTTGCGCACACCGCCCATGGTGTTGAGATTGGAGAAGCCTGCTGCCAGACCGCCGCCCTTCGACTCCTGAATGAGCACGATTAGGCACATCAATACTGCTGCTAATACGATAAGTACAATTACTACGCTATACATATTATATAAGTTTTAAAGTTCGAAAGTTTTTTAAGTTACCCAAGCAATTAAGCCATTTTCGTTATCGTTATCGTTATAGTTTTTTGCTGCTATTCAGGCGCACCAGAAGTTCGAGGTATCTGATTTGCTCTGCAAAGTAAACACTTTTTTTTGGATTATCGGCACTAATTGCCTTGATAATTTCAAGTGCTTGCTCAAATTTGTGCTGTTTGATATATACGGCTGCCATTGCCTCGGTGAAATATTCCTCTTTGTCGTCATCGTCAGCAAGTTCGGCTGGCGGCTGGTCGTCAGCCTCCGCAAGGCTCCTCCGAATACCCGACACGGTAAATTCGTCACTCTCACTCTCTTGAAACTCTTGAACTCCTTGAACCTCAGGGCTCTCCCCCTTAGCAAGGGGGAGTCCCGCTTGCGGGGAGGGGGTGTGTTGAACTTCAGAACTCTCCTCTTCTATATCCGGCAGCTGCTCCAGGAAAGCGGAGTAGTCGGCCTGCAGCTCTCCCTTGTTTTCGGTGTCGGGCAGATGCTTGAGGAAGGAGTCGATGAGTATCATGGTGCGGTCGCCGTCAGCGACGATGCTGTCGTCTTCCAGCTTCTGCACGGGGATATTGTAGTTCATGCCCTCCACCATCTCGAAGAGCACCGCACGGTCACCCACCATCAGGGCGTACTCCTTCAGCGCCTTGCTAAACTGAGGGTCGTGCACCTTATACATATTCTGCAGCAGAAGCAGATAGAGCGTCTGATGGAAGGGGTACTGCTTTATCGCCTCCTGCAACAGTGGTATGGTGTTGCGGTTCATCAGCTCGGGATTGCGCACCAAGTCGATGGCTGTATATTCTTGTGTGGTCATGAATTACCAGTTGGCTACTGTGGCATTGAATATTTGGTCAACAATGTCTTTTATCATTTGGGTGACGAGCTCCTCCTGCACTGCTGTGAGCTGCTGCGAGGCGTCGTACTCGGCAGTGGCGGTGAAGCGGCGCTCAAAGTCGTCGGTGTGCTTCTTGTTGTTGATAAAGCGCACATTGACGGTCATCTTCAGCTGAGTCTGGTTGGAGAAGCCGTCGGCTGACACGGCCTTGTTGAACTGGCTGTACTCCACTATCTCGCCGGCGAGCTGCAGGTCGCCCTGTCGCTTCACCTGACGCAGCTTCGTCTGGCGGGCATATATGTCCGACAGCTCGTTGTTGAACATCGAGTGCATCGGTGCCCATACGTAGGCCGAGCGCAAGGGGAAGTCAGATATCTCGATCGTCTTGGTCGTGGTATAGTCTATCGAGGAGCCCGTGAACTTATAGCTCACGCTGCATGCCATCAGCAATGGCATCAGCATTATCACCAATATCCTAACTCCTCTCCTCATAACTCTGAAACTCTGGAACTTTGGAACTTTCCTACTTAATGTCCTCCAGCCCATACTCCTTTATATATCTATATAGCGAACGCTCGCTGATGTGGAGGTGCTCGGCTGTCTTCTTGCGCGAGCCGTGGAACCGTCGCAGCGTGTCGCGCAGCAGGTCTTTCTTCACATCCTCCATCGTCTCGTCGGCATCGGCGTCAACATACTCTATGTCGGTGGCGTCGGGCTGCGGGGCGGCAGGCTTGGGATCTTGGGTTGGGGGTATGCTCGTTGGCGACGGCAGCGACAGTGGTGCCCTACCCCGCTCTGCCTTGGCTGGCATCCCCAACTGGCTGCGCAGGTCGGCCAGGTCGTGCGACAGGTTCTGCACCTCCTGCCCCAGTTGTGCCAGGTAGGTGTATATCACTGTGCGCTCGCTCTCAAAGCCGCGGTCGTCGTTCACGGACAGCATCGTCGCACTCTCCTCTTCGGGCAGATACTGGCGCAGGATGCTCAGCGTTATCTCCCGCTGCGGAGCGGTTATCGACATGCTCTCGGCCATGTTGCGCAGCTGGCGTATGTTGCCAGGCCACGAGTAGCGGCGCAGTGCTGCGGAGGCCTCCTCATCGAGGCTTATGGGCTCCGCCATATTATATTTCGTCGCGGTGTCAAGGGCGAACTTCTTAAACAGCAGATTGATGTCGCTGCCTCTGTCGCGCAGGGGCGGCACATTGATGCTCACCACGTTGAGGCGGTAGTAGAGGTCTTCGCGGAAGCGTCCCTCCCTCACTGCCTTAAGCATGTTGATATTGGTGGCTGCAATGAGGCGCACGTCCGTCTTCTTCACTTCGCTGGAGCCCACGGGGATATACTCGCCCTTCTCCAGCACTCTGAGCAGCAACGCCTGGGTGGTGAGGGGCAACTCGCCCACCTCATCAAGGAAGAGCGTGCCGCCGTTGCATACGGAGAAGTAGCCCTCCCTGTCGTTGCTGGCATCGGTGAAAGCGCCCTTCACATGTCCGAACAGCTCTGAGTTGATGGTACCCTCGGGAATGGAGCCGCAGTTGATGGCCATGAAGCGTTTCCGGCTGCGGTGGCTGTGGTCGTGTACTATGCGCGAGAAGATGTCCTTGCCCACACCGTTCTCACCCAGTATGAGCATCGTCAGGTCGGTGGGTGCCACAGTAAGGGCTATCTCCAAGGCTCTGTCCAGTGCCTCGCAGTTGCCTATAATATCATACTGCCGCTTTATTTGTTGAAGGTTATACTTCATTCTTTAACTTCTTTAACTTCGAGCGAAGCGATAACTTCTTTAACTTCGTCAGAAGGTGAGTTCCAGTTTCACTCTCCACCCCCACTTCTTCGTGTCGGGCAGATAGAGGTAGTTGAGCCTGCGCACAGCCTGCACCTGCAGTATCTTGAAGATATTGTACACACCCGCATACACCTCCACATACGGCTTCTTCCTCTCCATCAGGAACGACGAGTACTCATACTGTCCCTCCCTGTTGAAGTGGCCGGGGAAGTAGTACAGCTCGCTGTCGTTGGGATGCAGCGCGGGGTTGTTCTTGTCCGTCAGCGTGCCCCACAGCGCATTCACTCCCATCACCTCGCGCCACTTCAGCTTCCTTAGCAGCGGGATGCGGTTGAATATCTTGCCGTTGATGTCCCAGTTGATCATCAGCGACGCGTAGCGGTCGTTCAGGAACTCCATATTGTTCACCATGCAGAATGTTCCCTTGTGCACCACATACGACAGGTTGGCGGCCGGCATGATGAGCAGCGGATAGGGCACCTTGTTCCATTGCGCCCCCGCCTTCAGGTAGAAGTCCATTCTACCCCATGCCGACGGCAGCCATACCCGCTTGTAGGCCGACAGCTCCGTGAAGTTGTAGTTGTGCTCGCCGCCCAGCATCTTCACACCCATCGTGTGCGACAGCGTGAAGATGGGCGCCTCGTTGTTCACCAGTATGCGGCGCTGCTTGGTGTTCACATACTTCGCCCCCGGGCTGTAGCTCAGTCCCAGCCTCACGTCCGTCGTGTTGAAGTAGCGCAGGTGGTCATCCGTGTTGGCCGACGGCATGCGGCTGCCGTTCAGTTTCTGGTAGAACAGCGCTGCCACACCCTCGTCGCGCTCCCTCTGCATCTGCACGTCGAAGCCGAAGCCGTTGGCCCACTCGCGCTGATACTTCACGCCCACCTTGGCGAAATACATCATCTGGTCCACCGTCGTCACCTTAAACGACGTGAACACATTATCCTTGTCCGTCGGCAGGAACTTGTCCGACGGCGACATCACGTCCGTCTGACCGCTCACCGACAAGTTGTTCAACGGGAACTCCGAGGCCGAGTATGCCCTCTTCTTGAAAGCATACGTCAGCTCGCCCATGCCCTTCACCCTGTGGTCCTTAAATCCGTATGCCACATAGCCCTTCGCAAACAGGTGCGGGTTCAGGTTAGCCGTCGTCTGCGCGGACGCACGCAGGCGGAATCCATCTACAAAGTTGTGGCTGAAGATAGTGTTCACCGGACCGATGTCTATCAGCGACGGCTTCTTGGGGTCGCTCGATGTCTCCACGTAGTTCTCCACGAAGGCCTTGAACACAAACATCGCCACGTTGAAGTGCTTCATCTGCTGGAACTCCTTCACCATCTGCGGCATCTCCGCCTCCGCCTTCGTCAGCGAGTCCGTACGCATGTCGGCCCAGAACTGCTCGTTCCGCAGCCCCGCGTTGGGGTCGGTTATCTCCGTGCCGCCAAAGCGGAACTCCTTGTCCGCTATCGCCTCCAGGCTGTAGTTCGTGAAGCTGTTCGTCAGCTGCACCTGCATACGCGCCATGTCCATGATCGCCGACAGCTGCACCGTCATCTTGTTACTCTCCAGCACCTGGTCGCCCGACGGCAGGTGCCTGAACTCTTGGTTCACGTTCAGCTGCTCCACAAAGTTCACGTCCGAGCTGTGAGGAATCAGCAGCTTCGACTGCCTCACCCTGTATGTCGAGTCGGCCATGATAAACAGGCTGCCGCTGAAGCCGAAGTCCTGCGGGTTGTTGGGCGTGAAGGTCACCTCTATGCACTTGTCGTCGCCCACATACACCGTGTCCTGTATGAAGTAGCGGTAGAAGCTGATGGCGTTCTTCGCCGAGATGGGCGATATAAACTGGTGGCGCAGCAGCCTCACGTTGTCGTCAAAGATATCCACGTCAGTGAAGCAGTCCGCCAAAATGCTGTTCAGTATCTCACCCGTGGTGAAGAACTTGTTCAGACCGTCCTCCCGCTTACCAGTGATGATTGTCTTCTCCGTGGCGGGACTCTTGCGCCATATCTGCCGCGATGTCGTCTCCTGGAAGGTGATGGGCAGTATCCGCTTGCCCGTCTCGGAGCACACCTCCACATGGTTCTGCAGGAACGGCATCTTCTTCAGCAACCCCTCCTTCAGCGACTTGTCGCTCACGTCGTTAAACGAGAATGTCAGCTTCTTGTAAAGGTTGTACGAGAAGTACGGATGGCGGTGAATATCAGTCTGTTTCTTCGCCTTGATGACCTTCTTCATCAGCTCCACGGCGGGGTTGTTCTTGCGCGAGTATTTCTTCTTCTTCGCCTTCACCACCGCCGTCTTCAGTTCCTGCGGCGACCATTTCAGCCGCACCACAAACTCGTCACCTTGAACACCTTGAGCTCCTTGAACCTTGAACGTCTGCTTCTCGTACCCCATGAAGCTCACGATGAGCGTCTT
The DNA here is from genome assembly GCA_017458585.1 of Bacteroidaceae bacterium. GTDB lineage: Bacteria > Bacteroidota > Bacteroidia > Bacteroidales > Bacteroidaceae > UBA6382. The sequence continues at coordinate 77,529 of JAFTAJ010000007.1, read as the reverse complement.
GCCCTCGTGGCGGGGAAGGGAGAAACGGCCCTGGGTGTTAGAGTTCGTGCCTACGGGCATGCCGTCGTAATACACGTTGGCCCAGGCAATCGGCTCGCCCGATTCCGAGTCAACGACGCGGCCGGTGATGTTCTGAGCCACCAGTGTCAGAGCGCTGCACAGCAGCATATATATCGAAAGAATTAGTCTCTGCATCTGTTCTGCATCTGTAAAGTATACAATTAGCGGGTGCGAAGTTACAACTTTTATCTCATATACGCGCACGAAACCAGCTTTTTCCCTTTTTTTTACCTTTATTTTAGATTCCTTTTCAATCTTTAATTGGCAGAATCACAGCAGAAAGATACTGTGGCATCGGCCACGGGCATATAAACTCGGACAGAAAGCACAGATATCACAGATAACGATAACAATAACGATAACGTCTTACTTCGGTACCATGAGGGAGGCATCGGGGGGTGTGACCTGGCCGGTTATCACCAACACGATGCCGATGGCTACACCGATGAGCAACATGAGCAGGACGAAGGACACCAGCATGAGCAGGGCGGTGACGACCAGCCGCCAGATGGTGGTCCACCAGCCGTAGCCGAACAGCTGGTGGTAGGTGATGACATAGTAGATGGCCATGAAGGGATAGACGACTCTCCACTCATCGAAGGGCTCAACGATGACGATGATGGTGCATATCAAGACCTGCACGAAGAAGCCCTCGGGCATGGTATGGTAGGGATAGGCGGGCGCCTTACGGAACATCAGCCAGGTGGGGAAGATCATGAAGCAGCCATAGATGAGAGTGCTCCACTCTCTGTGGTTGCTAAGCCATACCAATGTGGAGGTGAGGAAGTCGATATGGGCTGCTTTGAGGGTGTCGGCGGTGGCCTCCATATTCACTTCGGCGGTCTGTGGCACGATGAGGTGCTCAAGCAGTGTGACGAGGATGCCGACGATGACGAGCATCTTGACGGGAGGGAAGCACACCTGGCGCCTACCGCTGATATAGTCGCGGATGAAATAGCCGGGGCGCCCCAGGAGCTGCACCAACGAATAGGGCAGCGAGCGTGACTCCATGCCCCACACCATCATGATGTTTTGCTTGAGGGCTGCCCAGGTGACTCGCCCTACCCCAGCCTTCTGTGAGCAGCATGGGCAGTAGTTGCCTCTGAACTGGTGGCCGCAGTTGGCGCAGCGGTGGAGTGAGGGGTCCTTGATCTGGAAGATGTAGGGGTGGCGCTGCCAGGCCCTGAATCGTGCGTAGCGTTGGCGTAGCATGGAAAAAATTGAAGATTGAAAATTGAAAATTGAAAATATAAACTCACACAGATATCACAGAAATCACAGAGATTAAACGATAACGAAAACGATAACGATAACAAAAACAGAAAAAAGACTATATTTACTATTTAACAATTTACTATTTACAATTTATGTACTATTTAGTTATTTGGTTATTCTGTCACCCCTTCGGGGTTATTCTGATCTAACGTCTATTGCAGGGGTTTGTTTCCTACGGAAACGGCACCACCTGCCTGTTATCTGACACCCCTTCGGGGTTTTACACGCCTCCTCCCCGCACTCCCATCCCTCAGTCTGTAACACACCCCCTCCCCGCACTCCCATCCCTCAGTCTGTAACACACCCCCTCGGCCTTCGGGGACTCCCCAGACCCTCTTAAGCCTGCGAGACTCTACCTTATCTATATTCCCCAGAGGGGACCCCGCTTTATGGGGATTCCAAGGTCGAACCAATTTATAGGGGGAGAATCGAAGGCCCTAGAAGGGCGGGGCGGAGGGTTGATCATTGACCATTGACGATTGACCATTGACCATTGACGATTGAGGATCGTCGGGGGCTTGGTCGCGGGCGGTGATGGTGCCTCCGCCGGTGTAGTCGTCGAGGTTCATGAAGCGTGTGAGTTCGGGCTTAAACTTGAGGTGGACGATATCGAGGGAGCCGTTGCGGTGCTTGGCGAAGATGAACTCGGCCTTGCCGCGATAGTCCTGTGTGTTGTCGGCGGACTGATAGATCTTGTAGTACTCAGGACGGTGGAGGAAGCATACGATGTCGGCATCTTGCTCGATGGCTCCGGACTCGCGGAGGTCGCTGAGCTGGGGTCGCTTGGCCTCCTCGCCCTCGCGCTTGGTGACCTCGCGGTTGACCTGGGAGAGTGCTATGACGGGCACATTGAGGTCTTTGGCGAGGGCCTTGAGGGAGCGGCTGATATGGGACACCTCTTCCTGTCGGTTGCCGAAGCGGATGCCTGAGCCGGAGGCGGTCATGAGCTGTAGGTAGTCGATCATGATGATCTGGACATGGTGCTCCTGGACGAGCCGGCGTGCCTTGGTGCGCAGCTCGAAGATGGAGAGGGAGGAGGTGTCGTCGACATAGAGGGGGGCGTCGTTGAGCTCGGTGATCTTGGCGTCGAGCTGTGTCCACTCGTAGGGCTGGAGGTCGCCGCTGCGCAGTTTCTCGGCCTCTATCTCGCAGACATTGGAGATGAGTCGCTTGACGAGCTGGTCGTTGCTCATCTCGAGGCTGAAGAAGGCCATGGGGACGCGCTGGCTGACGGCTATGTTGCGTGCCATGGAGAGGGCGAAGGCTGTCTTGCCCATGGCGGGGCGTGCTGCGATGATGATGAGGTCGGACTTCTGCCATCCGCCGGTGATCTTGTCGATCTTATGGAAGAGGGTGGGGACGCCGCTGAGCTTGCCTCTCAGCTTGGCTGCTTCCTCGATGGACTGATAGACGCGACTAATGATGGGGTTGATCTGGGTGTACTCGGTGCGCTGGCTGCGTTCGCTGATTTTATAGAGGTTGTCCTGGGCAGAGTCGAGGAGCTGCTTGGAGTCGACGGTCTCGTCGAAGGCCTTGGTCTGCACCTCACTGGAGGCGGTGATGAGCTGTCGCTTGATATACTTCTCGGCGATGACCTCGGCGTGGTAGCGTATGCCGGCAGAGCCGGTGGCCTCGCGGATAAGGTCGGCGAGATAGACCATCTGTCCGGCGTCCTTGAAGGTGCCCTTCTTCTCGAGCTGTGCCTTAACGGAGAGTACGTCGAAGGGTTTGTCCTCGACGGCGAGGTCGCGGATGGCCTCGTAGATGAGCTGGTGCTTACGGTCGTAGAAGCTGTCGGGGGTGATGATCTCGGTGACGAGGTCGTAGCCGGCACGGTCAACCATGAGGGAGCCGAGCACGGAGCGCTCCATCTCCAGCGCCTGGGGCGGGATATGGGTTAGTAGTTGTTCGGGGGCCGCGGTGCGGGTATTGGGTTTGGAAGGCATTTTGTTAAGTAGATAAAAGGAGTTAAAAGGAGATAAAGGGAGATAGAAGGAGGTAAAAGGAAGTTAGTACTGCTGGTGGAACTCGACGACGGCCTCGATGCCCTTGCGGAGGATGTCGAGGGGGATGTTCTCGTTGGGCGAGTGGATGGCGTTGCTCTCGAGGCCGAAGCCCATGAGGACGGTCTTGATGCCGAGTATCTTCTCAAAGTCGCTGATGATGGGTATGCTGCCACCGCGTCGCACGGCGAGGGGCTGCTTGCCGAAGGCCTTGGCGAAGCCTTGCTCCGCTGCCTTGTAGGCTGGGAGGTCGATGGGACAGACATAGCCCTCGCCACCATGCATGGGTGTGATCTTGACCTGCACATAGTCGGGGGCGGTGGCCATGACATGGTCGATGAAGAGTTGTGATATCTTGGCGTGGTCCTGATTGGCCACCAGTCGGCAGCTGACCTTGGCGTAGGCCTTGGAGGGCAGCACGGTCTTGGCACCCTCGCCAGTGTAACCGCCCCAGATGCCGCAGATATCGAAGGTGGGGCGACAGCTGTTGCGCTCGAGTGTGGAGTAACCCGTCTCGCCCTTGAGGGCCTTGACACCGATGGCGGCCTTGTACTTCTCCTCGTCGAAGGGTATCTGGGCTATCATGTCGCGCTCGGCCTGTGGCACGGGCAGTACATCGTCGTAGAAGCCCGGGATGGTGATGCGTCCGTCGGAGTCCTGCATGTCGCTCATCATCTTGCACAAGACATTGATGGGGTTGGCGACGGCGCCACCGAAGTGACCGGAGTGGAGGTCGCGATTGGGGCCGGTGACCTCCACCTCCCAGTAGGCGAGTCCGCGAAGGCCTGTGGTCAGCGACGGCAGGTCGGCGCCCAGCATACTGGTGTCGCTGACGAGAATGATATCAGCACGGAGCAAAGCCTTGTGCTCGGTGAGGAAGGCGTTGAGGCTGGGGCTGCCTATCTCCTCCTCGCCCTCGAGGATGAACTTCACATTGTGGCGCAGCAGTCCCTGCTTGACGACATACTCGAAGGCCTTGAGCTGTATGAAGGACTGGCCCTTGTCGTCGTCGGCACCACGTGCCCATATACGTCCGTCGCGCACCTCGGGCTCGAAGGGGTCGCTCTTCCAGAGCTCCAGCGGCTCGACGGGCATGACGTCGTAGTGGCCGTAGATGAGGATGGTCTGGGCGGTGTCGCTGACATGCTTCTCGGCATAGACGAGGGGGTTGCCGTCGCTGGGCATCACCTCTGCCCTATCGGCTCCGGCCTCCAGGAGCAGCTCCTTCCAGCGCTCGGCGCAGCGCACCATGTCGGGTTTATGCTCGCTCTGCGAGCTGATGCTCGGGATTCTGATGAGGCTGAAGAGCTCGGTGAGGAAGCGCTCTTCGTTTTCTTGTAGATATTGTTTTATTTCCATAGGTTCTTTTTTAGAAGTTAACGGAGCTTTCAGCTCGACTTATTTACGATTTATTTACGATTTATTTATTTGGTTATTCTGTCACCCCTTCGGGGTTATTCTGATCTAACGTCTATTGCAGGGGTTTGTTTCCTTCGGAAACTGCACCACCTGCCTGTTATCTGACACCCCTTCGGGGTTTTACACGCCCCATCCACACGGCACCACCTGCCTGTTATCTGACACCCCTTCGGGGTTTTACACACCCCCTCACATGTCACTCTCACAAGTCTTCCCCCTTCAGGGGGATGAGAGGGGGTCTTTTACTTCTTACTTCCTTTAATCATATAAATGATGATCATGCAGAACATGCCGAGGGCGAGGAGTTCGCTAAGGGGATTGAGCCACCAAGCGGCATAGTCGAACTGGATGCCACCGAAGCGCAGTGCGGCACTGGCCACACCCATCAGGGCTCCGCCGGCAATGAAGCCGCTGGCAATGAGAGTGCCCTTCTCACCACGCTGACGATTGGCCTCAGCGTCCTTGGAACGAGTGGTGACAAACCAACTGATGGCACCACCCACGAGCAACGGCAGGTTGAGCTCTATGGGTATGAACATACCCAGGGCGAAGGCCAGGGCAGGCACCTTGAACAGCGTCAGCACGACAGCTATCAGCGCACCGACGCCGTAGAGTAGCCAGGGAGCACCCTCGCCACTCATCAGCGGCTCAATGACCGCTGCCATAGCGTTGGCCTGCGGGGCGGCCAGCTGACCGGAGGTGAAGCCGTAGGTCTTGTTGAGAATCATTATCACACCAGCCACGGTGACAGCGCTGACCAGTGTGCCGAGGAACTTCCATGTCTCCTGCTTCTGCGGAGTGGAGCCCAGCCAGTAGCCCGTTTTGAGGTCGGTGATGAAGGCACCCGCCGTGCTCAGCGCCGTGCATACCACGCCGCCCATGATAAGGGCAGCCACCATACCGCCGGTGCCCTTAAGGCCTACGCCAACCATGACGACGGAGGCGACGATGAGAGTCATCAGCGTCATGCCGCTGACGGGGTTGGTGCCCACAATGGCAATGGCGTTGGCGGCCACCGTGGTGAAGAGGAAGGCAATGATGGTGAGTATCAGTATCGCCGTGATGCTAAAGAGCCATACACCGTCCATCACACCAAACTGGAAGAAGAGGAAGGTAACGACTATCGTGGCAATAGCACCAATGGCCACCACCTTCATCGGCAGGTCGCGCTGAGTGCGCTCCACCTTGGTGTCGTCGGCCTTATGCTTACCGCCCAGCTCGCGGCCAGCCAGTCCTACAGCGCCCTTGATGATAGGCCAGCTCTTGATGATACCGATGATACCGGCCATAGCTATACCGCCGATACCTATCGACTTGGCGTACTTGAACAACTGCTCGGGAGTGGCTGCCGCAGCGGTGATGCCGTCACCGATATTCATGTCGGGCCATATCAGCGCAAGAGCGGGGACGATGAGCCACCACACGGTGACAGAACCCACGCAGATGATGAACGCGTACTTCAGACCGATGATGTAGCCCATACCGAGCACGGCGGCACCGGTGTTCATCTTAAAGACCAGCTTGGCCTTCTCAGCCAGTGTGTCGCCCCACGCGATGCAGCGCGAGGTGAAGTTCTCGTTCCACAAGCCGAAGGTAGCCACCGCGAAGTCGTAGAGACCGCCCACCAGTCCGGCGAGGAGCAGCGGCTTGGCCCCCTGGCCGTCCTTCTCGCCAGAGATAAGCACCTGAGTGCTGGCCGTAGCCTCGGGGAAGGGATACTTGCCGTGCATGTCCTTGACAAAATACTTGCGGAACGGGATGAGCAGCAGTATGCCCAGCACGCCGCCCAGCAGCGAGGCCATGAACACCTCGAAGAAGTTGACCGCGATATCGGGATACTTGGACTGCAGGATATAGAGGGCAGGCAAGGTGAAGATGGCACCCGCCACTATCATGCCCGAGCAAGCACCGATACTCTGGATCATCACATTCTCGCCCAGAGCCCCCTTACGCTTGGTGGCACTGGAGAGGCCCACGGCGATGATGGCGATGGGGATGGCAGCCTCAAACACCTGCCCCACCTTAAGACCCAGATAGGCTGCGGCGGCGCTGAACAGCACGGCCATCAGCAAGCCCCAGGTCACCGACCAGCGCGTCACCTCCTTAGGAGCGGACAACGCACTCATCAACGGCTTATACTCCTCGCCCTCCTTCAGGGGGCGCATCGCGTTCTCAGGAAGAGAAGCCATCGCGTTTTGCTTATTCTCGTCTTGTGTCATAACAATAGTCTTTATATTTTCACCGAGCGAAATTACCAATTATTTCGCAAACGAAAAAGAAAACGACAGACAAAAAAATCCATCATCCTAAGATGGTGGAATAACCTTGGGGTGGACCAGGGGAGAATCGAACTCCCGTCCAAACAAGGAAGCCATGTGATTTCTACATGCTTAGTCAGGCTGAGATTGTCTGTCCCGCGGCCGGAGCCTGACGGCCAACTGCGAGGCATATCCTCTAAAAGATTTCGCCCAAGGCGCGAGGCCGCCTCAAACTATCCCCGATTTGCTGCGCCACTGAGCCGATACGCTTCGGAGAAAGAGCGACCGAGTGACGTCTCGTTCTGCACCCTAGGCGCAGAATAAAGCAGTCCTACTGTACTTCAGACTAAGCTGCGAGAGCGTAATTATTTTCGCCAAATAAATTTTGAGTAGTTGCGTTTTAAGTGACCGCTACCAACGCACTGCATGCTTACACACCTCTTGACCTCGCTGTCAAATCCAGTCTGGCCCTTTAGCGGCTGCGTCGTAGAGAAAAGATAATAGAGAAAAGATAACTGTTACCTATTCTCTATTCACTGTTAACTACTCGCGCAGCGAGTTTTTTTAGTAGCGCCTACGGGACTCGAACCCGTGTACCCGGCGTGAGAGGCCGGTATCCTAACCACTAGATGAAAGCGCCATTATGTTGGCGGAAGCTAGGAGATTCGAACTCCTGGTACGGTTACCCGCACGGCAGTTTAGCAAACTGCTGGTTTAAGCCACTCACCCAAACTTCCAGTCCGCATCTCACTATCTCATGAGCGCAAATGCGGGTGCAAAAGTAATACTTTTTTCTTAATCACCAAAATTTTTCCAAAAAAAATGATGTTATTTTTGGAGTTAAGAGTTATTTGCCGATAATACCAAGCTGCGAGGTCTGCAGAAAATCTACGATGGAGTCTATCTCAGCACTGCCCTCGACCTGGGAGCGCACCTGCAGGATACCGTCCTCAAGGGATGTCTTGCCATTGAACACCAGTCGGTAGGCGTTGGCTATCTGGAACTGCACGTCCTCGGCCACTCCGGCATTGGAGAGGATGGTGGCGTTGACTCCGCCGTACTCAATGGGATTGTGGGTGGCGATGATGAATGGTGGCACATCCTTGGAGAAGCGGCATCCGCTCTTGACCATGGCGCAGCGTCCTACGCGTGCTCTGGGATTGGCGATCACGTTGGAGGTGAGGATGGCATCGTCGTGTATCTCCACACGCCCAGCTATCTTGGTGCCATAGCCTATGACGGCGTTGTTGAAGATGTGTGCGTCGTGGGAGATGTGCACACCCTCCATGATGCAGTTGCCGTCGCCAATAATGGTGCGGTCGCCGCTATGCGTGGCACGGTTGATGACAACATTCTCGCGAATGATGTTGTGGTTGCCTATCACCAGCTCGGTTGACTCGCCGGTGTAGCTGAAATCCTGAGGCACAGCTCCGAGCACGGTACCCTGATGCACGGCATTGTCGTTGCCCAGAGTGGTGCCGGCCATGATGCTGACATAGGGATAGATGACGCAGTTGTCGCCTATCACGGTGTTTGCCTCAATGTAGGCAAAAGGATATATTGTGACGTTGCTGCCTATCTTGGCTGCAGGGTCAACGTATGCTTGAGGGGAAATCATTAGAGTTAGGAGTTAGGAGTTGGGAGTTAGGAGTTGGGAGTTAGGAGTTGGGAGTCGGGAGTTACTGTCCACCGCCGAGGGCGTAGTAGAGATTGACGACAGCCTGCATCTTGTTGAAGTCGTCGGCCACCTTGGTGAGCTGGCTGGACAGGAGAGCCTGCTGTGCACTGATAACCTCGAGATAGGTAGCGCCGTTGGTCATGAGCAACTCGACAGCCTCGACATTGGCTTGGAGGGTGGCGGTACGCTCTGCCTCTATCTCGGAGAGGCGTGCGGAAGTCTCGTATTGCTTGAGGGCATTGCTGACCTCGCTGCCGGCATTGAGTATGGACTGTTGCCATGCTATATAGGCTTTCTCCTCGTCGGCCTTGGCTACCTTGAGGCCTGCCACGAGCTGTCCGTGCTGGAAGATAGGCTGGACGAGTGAGCCGACGGCCTGTGCCAACAGCTTGCCGGGATTGACCACGCCAGCACCTGCTGAATTAGTCCATGCTGCAGTGCCGGTGATAGTGATATTGGGATAGAAGGCTGCGCGAGCCTTGTTGACATTATAGAAGCAACTGGCGAGCGCCATCTCTTTGGCGTGCACATCGGGGCGATTGGCCAGCAGCTGTATGCCCACTCCTGTACTGAGGTTAGAAGGCAGCGACTGTTGCTCGAAGGTGGAGCGGTCGATATGCTGCGGCGCCTGTGCGAGCAGGAGGCTGAGGGAGTTCTCCACCTCGCGTATCTGGCGCTCTATCTCAGGGATGGAGGCCTGCACGGCAAGGTAGTTGGCCTTGGCGGAGAGGACGGAGGCCTCGGTGTAGCCGTAGAGCTGCTTCATGTCCTGCATCTTCTCCCAAGTCTCCAGGGTGAGCCTCTCGGTCTGGCGTGTTATCTCGAGCTGCTTGTCGAGCATGAGGAGGGTGTAGTAGCAGTTGGCTACGCCAGCAATGATGCTGGTCTTGACGGCACGCTGATAGTCGCGAGTCTGTATGAGCACGGCCTGCTGTGCACGCTTGGCATTGGTGAGGCTGCCGAAGAGGTCGACAGTCCACGACGCCTGGATGGGCAGCGAGTAGGTCTGCACCGCTTTGTTGTTATCCCACGACGAGAGGGAGCCGCTGGGAGCAAAGACGAACGATGGCACGTATGCCAGCTTGGCAACAGAGAGCATGGTCTCGGCTTGCTTCACCGACAATGCTGCGGTGAGGAGGTCGCTATTGTTGACCAGCGCACTGTCGATAAGCACCTGCAGCTTGGGGTCGGTAAACACTTCGCGCCACGGTGTGGAGGCAAGTGTGGTAGTGTCTTTGGCCACGAGAGTATCGAGGTCGTTGCTGAGGTCGCGGTAGAGTCCCTCGGTATTCACGTCCGGACGCTTGTACTTATTATATAGTCCGCAACTCTGCAGAAGAGTACACAATACTATTATTATATATAAGGTGTGTTTCATTGAGGATTGAGAATTGAGAATTGAGGATTGAGGACTAACTTTCGGGCTCTCTCACTTTCTTGGGATTGGTATATTGCTTAAGCTCGGTGTCGCCGGAGCCATCAACGAGGCCAATGAAGTGCATCGGGCTTATCTTCTCCTGCAACCACTGGAAGATGACGAACAGGCAGGGCACTACCAATACCTGGAGTATCATACCGATGAGCATGCCGCCCACTGCTGACGCTCCGAGGGTAGAGTTGCCGTTGGCTCCTACACCACTGGCAAACATCAGAGGCAGCAAGCCGACAATCATAGCCAGCGAGGTCATCAAGATAGGACGCAGACGGGCTGAGGCTCCGAGGACGGACGACCACTTGATGGCCATACCCGTCTGACGACGCTCCAGGGCAAACTGCACGATAAGGATGGCGTTCTTGGCAAGAAGACCGATAAGCATGATGAGCGCAATTTGGGTGTAGATGTCATTGGAGTGGCCAAAGATGTTGGTGAACAGGAATGCTCCTGAGAGGCCGAACGGAATGGAAAGTATTACCGCCAGCGGCAAGATGTAGCTCTCGTACTGCGCACTGAGGATGAGATAGATAAACAGGAAGCAGAGCACGAAGATGAGGGTGGTGTTGTTTGACGCTTCGCTCTCCGAGCGGCTGAGGCCAGAGTACTCGTAGCCGTAGCCGGCAGGCAGAGTCTGCGCGGCCACCTCCTTTACAACCTGCATAGCGTCGCCAGTGGAGTAACCGCTGTTGGGAGCAGCATTCACGTTAATAGCGGTGAAAAGGTTGAAGCGGTTGATATTTGACGGACCATATACCTTCTTCATATTGATGAAGCTGCTCACGGGAGCCATCTGACCATTGATACGCATATAGATGCTAGACAGCGAGTTCTCATCCATACGAGTGTCGGGCGAACCCTGCACCATCACACGATAGAGCTTACCGTATGCATTGAAGTTGCTGGCGTAGAGTCCGCCGAAGTAGCCTTGCAGCACGGTAAGCACATCGCGAGGAGTGGTGCCCGCCTTGGTACACTTGGCGGCATCCACCTCCAGCATATACTGCGGATAGGAAGCGTTGTAGGATGTCATAGCATACTGTATCTCAGGGCGCTGGTTGAGAGCACCGAGGAACTGCATTGTAATGCCGAAGAACTTGTCTACCGAGCCGCCTGTCTTGTCCTGCATCGAGAAGCTAAGACCATTGGACGCTCCGTAGCCGGAAATCATCGGCGGCTGGAAGGCCATAATCTGAGCATCCTTGAGTGATGCCGTCTGGGCAAAGATTTTCTTTATTACCTCGGCAGAAGAAAGGCTTTTATCCTTACGTTTTTCAAAATCTTTTAACTTGATAATAAATGTAGCCTGGTTGGAGCCCTGACCTGCCATGAAGTTATAACCAATAATCTGAATGGTAGTCTGAATAGCAGGGTTAGTCTCAAGCATCTTCTGCACATTATTAGCCACATCCATCGTCTTATCCTTGCCGGTGCCCGGAGCCATTGAGATGGTACAGAACACGGTGCCCGTATCCTCATCGGGAACGAGGCCGGTGGGAGTGGTCTGCATCAACACACCCATTACAACAATAGAAGCTGCCACCACTAAGATGGTAACCGGTTTCGCCTTAATGAAAAACTCTACCATCTTGCGGTATTTGGACAGCATCTTGTCATAGGCCGTGTTAAAAGCTGCGTGGAACTTGTCCACCATCGTCATCTTCTTGTTGGGATCGTGTGCCTTAAGGAAAATGGCACAAAGAGCCGGCGACAAGGTAAGAGCGTTGACAGCCGAGATGATAATCGACACTGCCATCGTAACACCAAACTCACGGTAGAAAGAGCCTGACGTACCACCCACAAAACTCACAGGCACAAACACCGCGGCCATAACCAGAGTGATGGAGATGATGGCACCAGATATCTCGCTCATGGCATCAGTGGCTGCCAGACGGGCAGACTTGTAGCCTTGGTCAAGCTTGGCATGTACAGCCTCCACCACCACAATGGCATCATCCACCACAATGGCAATAGCCAGCACAAGAGCCGAGAGTGTCAACAGGTTGATGCTGAATCCAAACAGACTCAGGAAGAAGAATGCACCTATCAATGACACCGGCACAGCCACCACAGGAATAATCGTAGAGCGCATGTCCTGCAGGAAGACATAAACAACCAGGATTACAAGAAGGAATGCGATGAGCAACGTCTCAACCACCTCGCTGATGGAGGCATACAAGAACTCGGTCACATCCTGACCATATACTATCTCCATGCCCGGCGGGAAGGACTCTGACAAGCGGGTTAGCTCAGCCTTCACATTCTTTACTATCTCATTGGCGTTAGAGCCTGCCATCTGGGTAACCATCTGGGTGACGCAGCCCTTACCATTACACAGGTTGTTCACCGTATAAGTCTGAGCGCCGAGTTCCACCTTCGCCACATCCTTCACGAAGAGGTTGGTACCGTCAGGATTGGAATACACCACCATGTTTTCAAACTCCTCCACCGTCTTAAGGCGGCCAGTGTAGCGCAGGATATACTCAAACTGCGTGTCGCTGCTCTCGCCCAGCTTGCCGGGCGCTGCCTCGATGTTTTGCGCAGCCAGTACACCTGATATATCGGATGGCACGAGGCCGTGCTCCTTCATCTTCACAGGGTCGAGCCATATACGCATAGTGTATGTCTTGGCACCGAAGCCCTCCACAGAGCCCACGCCATTGATACGCTGCAGCACCGGAGCGATGTTGATGGCATTGTAGTTGGTCAGGAACTTCTCGTCATATTGCCCCTTAGTCGAGGTAAGGGCATAGATAAGCACCTGCGATGTCTGGCGCTTACGGGTAGTCACACCCACCTGCACTACCTCGGCAGGCAGAAGATTAGTGGCTTGACTCACACGGTTCTGCACGTTCACGGCAGCCATATCCGCATCAATACCCTGCTTAAAATAGATGGTGATTGATGCTGAGCCGTCGTTAGTGGCCGACGAAGTCATGTACGTCATGTCCTCCACACCGTTGATACTCTCCTCCAATGGTGCCACCACCGAGTTGAGTACCGTCTCAGCATCAGCACCTGAATATGTGGCCCACACCATGATGGTCGGGGGCGCGATGTTGGGATACTGCTCCACTGGCATTCCCGTGAGGCCTATCACACCCAGCACCACAAACAAGATACTGATAACCGTGGACAGTACCGGCCTCTCTATAAATTTATCTAACTTCATCAGAATTAAACTCTTAGAACTTTCTAACTATGGAACTCTGGAACTTTCGGGCTCTTAATGCTTGCTCATGTCCACTGCCCCCATCTGGATTGACTGCTGCACCTTGGCTGCCGACTCCTCCTCGGTGATGGGCTTAATCTCCATGCCGTCCTGCAGACGGGTAACGCCCTCCACCACGATGCGGTCGCCAGCCTTCAGACCAGCAGTAACGATATAGTTGGTGCCGTCGTTGACATCAGCCACCTGCACCACGGTGTAGCTCACCTTGTTGTCCTTGCCCACGGTGTACACAAACTTCTGATCCTGCACCTCTACCGTGGCGCTCTGCGGGATGACTATCACATCTTTAGCTACATAGGGCACCAATATCTTGCCCGAGCCGCCCGTCTTGAGCAGATGCTGCGGGTTGGGGAAATCGGCGCGTACAGCCACAGAGCCTGTCTTCTGGTCAATCACACCACTGATGGTGCTCACCTTGCCGGGACGGTCATACAGCGAGCCGTCGGCCAACTGCAGTTGCACGGCAGGCATCGATGCCAGTATTGTCTTGCTGTCACCGGAGGTGCGAGTCATGTCAAGCATCTGCTGCTCGGTCATCGAGAAATATACATACATCTCATCGATGTTAGACACAGTGGTAAGCGGCTCAACACTCGACCCACTCACCAGTGCGCCTACACGGAAGGGGATGGAGCCCACTACGCCGTTGGCGGGACTCTTAACATAACAATACGACAGATTCTGGCGGGCAGCCGTAAGGGCAGCCTGCGCCGACACCACGCCAGCCTTGGCAGTGGCCACAGCAGCCTCAGCCTGCTTCATAGCATTGACAGCCGTCTGAAACTCATAGTCGCCAATGATATTCTTCTGCTTCAGCTGCTGCTTGTTTTCATATGTAAGCGTAGCAGTAGCGAGAGCCGCATTAGCCTGATTGAGCGACGCGTTGGCCTGGTTGACGGAAGCGCTGGCCTGGTTGACAGCCTCGCGGTAAGTGACATCGTCAATCACAAACAGCGTCTGCCCTACCCTCACGTTGGCACCCTCGTCAACACACACTCTCACGATGTTGCCCGATACACGGGGACGTATCTCTACATCCTGCTTGCCCTTGATGGTGGCAGGATAAGTATAGTTCAACTCGGGCGAGTCGGTAGTCACCGTCCTCACTGCAAACTCGTTCGACTGAGGCTGTTGGCCGCCCTGCTTACCACAGCTGACCAACATCATTGCGCTGGCAAGCACCATTACAGCAGAACTGACACTAAAAAGCTTTTTCATTTTGGTTGTTGGTTATTGTTTGTTTTGTTATTATTTCATTCGCGCCGCGAAATTACCAAAAAAAATCCAAACGAGATGCTCTATTCCCCTTACTTTATGCCCAAATACACCTTATATATAAAAAATTAAGTAACATTAACATCTGCCGCCCCCTTTTTTGCTTACAAAAACACGCGCCCCAAACTTTCTCACAGTTCAGGGCGCGTGAATCAGTACGCGAGTCAATACATTACATTCTATATCTTGTCTCCGTACATCAAATCGCCTGCATCGCCCAAACCAGGCACTATATAGCGGCGCTCGTTGAGCTCAGGATCGATGGCTGCACAGTAGAGCTCCACCTCGTCGGAGGGGAACAGCCGTTGCAGGTATTCGATGCCTTCCTGCGCTGCTATCACGCTAGCCATGATGAGGCGGCCGGGCTTGCCCTTGGTGAGGAAAGCCTTGTATGCCAACGACATACTCTCGCCGGTGGCAAGCATGGGGTCAACGAGTATGAAGGTGCATCCGTCGAGAGCGGGAGCTGCTATATACTCGATGTGCACGTCGATATTGTGGCACTCGCGGTCGGTGTAGTAGCGGTAGGCTGACAGAAAGGCATTGCCGGCCTTGTCGAAGATATCAAGGAAGCCCTGATGGAAGGGCAGCCCTGCACGAAAGACAGTGCCTATCACGATATCATCGACGGGTATGGACGCGGTGGCCATAGCCAGTGGTGTCTGCACCTCTATCGTCTCGTAGCGCAGGGTCTTGCTTATCTCGTAAGCCATCACGTGACCTATGCGCTGCACATTGCGGCGAAAACGCATGCGGTCGGTCTGCACCTGCACATCGCGCAGCTCGGAGATATATTGGTTGAGCACCGTGTTGCGGGCTCCGAGGTCATAAACTACCATAGTTACTCATCTTTCGGGAATATCGCATTAAGTATCACACCAACGATGGCAGCAATGGCAATACCGGAGAGGCGTACGGGACCAAAGTCGATGCCGCCGTCAAGGCCGTAGGTAATACCAGTGGCAAGCACCAGGATAAGAGCTACCACTACGAGGTTGTGTGACTTGCCGAGGTCAACCTTAGCCTCAATCATGTTGCGCACACCCACAGCTACTATCATACCGTAAAGAAGTAGTGAGATACCACCGATGGTGGCGGCGGGCATCAGTTGGATAAGCATTGCAAACTTGGGGCAGAAAGCGAGGATGATGGCGAAGATGGCTGCCAGGCGGATTACGCGGGGGTCAAACACGCGGGTGATGTTGAGCACGCCGGTGTTCTCACCATAAGTGGTGTTGGCGGGAGCGCCAAACAGTGCTGCCACGAAGGTGGCCACACCGTCGCCGGTAAGAGTGCGGTGCAATCCGGGATCTGCCAGATAGTCCTTGTTGACGGTGGAGGAGATGGCGCTGATATCGCCGATGTGCTCCATCACAGTAGCTATTGCGAGAGGCATGATAGCCACGATGCTCGATATGATCAGACCATAGTCGGGATTGTCAAACACTGCCAGCACTGTGGTCTCGCGGGAGATGGGCAGGCCAATCCAGGCTGCGTCGTTCAGGGCGCTGAAGTCAACATCACCCATACAGGCTGCCGCCACATAGGAAACTATCACACCCAGAAGGATGGGAATGATACTGAGTAGTCCACGGCCCCAAATGGTAGCCACTACCACCACTGTCACAGCCAAGAGGGCAATCGTCCAGTCGGAGGTGCAACTCTTCAGGGCGGTACCTGACAGACACAGACCGATGGCAATAATAATCGGGCCAATCACCACTGGCGGGAAGTAGCGCAACACTTTCTTGAGACCAAAGGCTTTGATGAGTGCTGCCACAACAAAATAGATGAGCGCGGCTGCACAGATGCCGATGCTGGCATAGTCGAGGGAGAGGGTCTGCGAGAAACCTTTGTCCATACCCATCTGGGTTACGGTGGCGTATCCGGCAAGGAATGCGAAGGAAGAACCGAGGAATGCAGGCACTTTCCACTTTGCGATGAAATGGAAAATAAGCGTTCCAATACCGGCGAATAGCAAGGTAGTCGAAACGCTTAGTCCTGTAATCAGGGGAACGAGAACAGTTGCACCGAACATGGCGAACATGTGCTGCAATCCAAGCAGCGCCATGCGGGGCTTGCCCAGCGTACGGGCATCGTAGATAGCATTGTTGTTAGTAGCCATAAATAATTAAAGTTTAAGGTTTATAATTAAAATATTTCATGTTCAATGTTCAATATTCAATGTCTAAAACTTCTTTCCAAATATGATGCTCAGGAACGTCAGTCCCAATATCTTGACATCAAACCACAGCGAGCGATGCTTAAGGTAGTAGAGGTCCAGCTCCAGTCGTCGCAGCATCTTCTCCATAGTGTCGGTGTAGCCGTTGTAGAGAGTGGCGTAGGAGGTGACGCCGGGGCGTATCTGATAGAGGAATGCGTAGCGCGGGTCTTCCTTCATTATCTGTGCGATATAGAAATGTCGCTCCGGACGGTAGCCCACAAACGCTATGTCGCCCACAAACACGTTCCAGAGCTGGGGCAGCTCGTCCAGATGATGCGCCCTGAGGAACTTGCCCACCTTTGTCAGGCGCGGGTCGTTGTCGCCGTTGGCGTGGCTCAGAGCAGGGCCCTGTGTCTCGGCATCCTGTCGCATGGAGCGGAACTTATATATATAAAATGGATGTCCGAACCTACCCACCCTCTCCTGCTTGAAGATGGCGGGGCCACCGTCGTCAATCTTTATCAGTATGTAGCTCAGCAGCATCAGCGGTGAGAACACGATGAGGCATATGAAAGATATCACCAAATCCATGCCTCGCTTAACATGGCGCTCCAAGCCGTTCATGCCGTCGGGTATGAAGGCGATATTGTCCTCCAGCACCTTGTCGGGCGGCAGATTCATGTCGCCGTAGGTCTGCACCTTACGCTTGAGTGTTTCATGGGGCAGGTTGGCATACCAGGAGTCTTCGCCGTAGGCTTTCTCCCACTCTCTGTAGAATCCTTTCCTTTGATGTTCGTGGATGAAATAGTTGAGCACCAGATGGATAGTAATCCACAGCGCCACATCGAGCAACAGCATGATGGTGGGATTCCAGTGAGAGAGCACCCCGTAGGTGTTCATCACCACAAACATACCTATCAACCCCGCTATGGTCACGCCTATCATCCGTCGCGGCATACCGGTACGCAACAGCTTGTGGTTAAACTGGTTGCGGTCGGGGCGGTCCAGCGTACGGTTGTCCCTCACACGACTACTGATCACGCGGATGATATCGAGCATCGGCACAAATAGCGCACCGAGGCATATCATGAGCATGCCCTCCGGCATACGCTCGCTGTGGCTCAGGCCAATGGTGTGGTAGCTGACTATATAGCCCAGCACATAGGCTCCCGAGTTGCCCATCAGCGTATTGCCCCAGTTGCTCGAGAAGAAAGACCTAAAACACATGGGTATGGCCACGCCCAATGTGGCGGCGGCTACAAAACTGATAAGCGTAGAGTCGTACCAAATACTGAATAAGAGGAAGGTGAACACAATGATAGTGCCTACCCCACTGCTCAGTCCGTCGATGCCGTCGAGCAGACTGAACGCCTCAGTGATATAGCATACCAGTAGCACGGATAGCGGTATGCCGATGTAGGGCGACAACTCTTGGATGCCAAACAGACCATGCAGGTTGTCTATCCACAGTCCCGTAGCGGGGAACATCATGGCGGCAATGAACAGCGTGGTTACCTTCACAAAACCGCCGGTACCGTTAAGGTCGTCCTTCAGTCCGGCGATAAACAATATCGAGCATCCCACGATGAGCTGCATGATACGCATCGCTGCAGGCTCCACCCTGACGCGCAGTTCCGCTATCTGAAACAGATACGGCAGCGCTATGCTGGTGCACAATGCAATCAGTATGATGGGGAAGAAAGCTATTCCACCTATCATCACACCATTCTTCAAGTTGTCGGCACTGTCGGGTAGGAAGTTCTTTTTCTTCGAGGCCGTCAGCCGCAGATTGGGAATGATAAGCAGTCCCAACACAAATGAAATAAAGAATGGTGATATCTTCAGCAGAATAGTAGAAAAATCCATATAATGTTCAATGGTCAATAGTCAATAGTCAATGGTCAATGTTCAATCCTCGCCAGCCGCAGCTTGCCCTGCATCGTGGCCCATACTTTGGGCAGCAATCGTCGCAGCACGATAAGCCCCGACTGCGAATAGCCGTTTTCTTGCAGGGCGCGCTTGATGCCGAGGTTGCCACGTATGATATTGCGCAGGCTGCCGGTGCTCTCGCCGCCCATTCGCATGTTTACGAAGTAACGGTGTATGTATCGATTGCTCAGTCCGGCCACCTCGATGAAGCGTAGCATCAGGTCGAAGTCAGCCGACACAGGGAACTTAGTGTTGAATACGCCCAGACGCTCGTAGCACTCGCGGCGGGCATAGAATGTGGGGTGCGCCGGATGCCATCCTCGCAAGAAAGCGCCCTTCTTATACTGCGAGCCTTTCCATACCCTCACCACATGCGTTATGTCGTCAGCCTTAACAAACTTCAGGTCGCCATACACACAGTCCACAGGCTGGCCCTCCATTGCGCGGTTCACCTCCTCAAGCACGTGTTCGTCGTAGTAGAAGTCATCAGAGTTAAGAAATCCTATCACATCGCCGGTAGCCATGCGGATGCCCTTGTTCATTGCGTCATACACTCCGTTGTCTTTCTCGCTCATCCATCGCATACGGCCTCCAAACTGCGGCTCATACTCCTTGATGATATCGAGCGAGTTGTCAGAGCTGGCTCCGTCAACCACAATATACTCAATGTCCTTATGAGTCTGCGCCAGCACACTGCGGAACGTGTCCTCCACTGTGCCTCCGCTGTTGTATGTAGTGGTTATAATCGAAATCTTCATAACTCAACTCTTCAATCTCCTCAACACTCCCCACCATATCAGCAGGTCGAGCGCCAGGATAAGGTTAATCTTCACACGGCTGTCCAGCCCGATGTCGGCCACTGCCAGCACTATGTTAAGCACCACCAGCGCTACGTCGAGCAGCACTATCGTCACGAGGGTGCGAGTGGCACTGCACCCCATGCGCAGCAGCTTATGGTGGATATGCGTCTGATCAGGCAGGAAAGGATTCACGCCCCTCCTTATGCGGCCCGCCATCACCCTCACCGCGTCGAAACACGGTATGATAATCAGGCAGAACGCTACCACCGGCCACTGCACCGCACTGTATGCCTCGCCGCCCTTGCGCATCGACATGAATATCACAAGGAAGGCGATAATCAGTCCCATTGTCTGGCTACCGCCGTCACCCATGAATATCTTCGTGTGGTTGCGCGTGCTGCCAAACTTGTTGAAGCAGAAGAACACCGCCAGCGACACCGCCAGCGCAAACGACAGCACAGCCATGATATGCTGCCCCGTCATCAGGAACACAGCACCTATCACCGCCGTGGCGATGAAGCCCAAAGCCGACGCCAGACCGTCAATGCCGTCAATAAGGTTGAAAGCGTTGATGATATACACCACCAACAGCACCGACAGCGGCTTGCCCACCCAGGGCGACAGAGCCCCGATGCCAAAGAGGCCACACAGATCGTTGAGCCAGAAGTTGCCCACCACCACAATCAGCAGTGCGCTCAACAACTGAAACACGAACTTCATCTTGTAGCCCATGTGCCTGATGTCGTCCCAGATGCCCGAGAAGTAGATAATCAGCGCAGCGGCAATCAGCGCCCAGTACTGCACCCAGCCGCTCCAGACCGTCAGGCAACACCTTATCTCCTCGCTGTCAGACATCAGCACCGCCACAACCAGCGCCACCAAGACAGATAAAATAAACGCACTGCCTCCCAGCCTCGGCACTTCGCCTGAGTGGACAGTACGTTCGTCAACAGTGTCACACAGTTTCTTCTTCAGCGACAGGCGGATAATCAGGGGCACCATCAATGCCGTTAGAATCGCACTGACAATCACCGGTACTATGATGCTCAGCAAATCCATATCTCCTGTCGCGTATTATTTTTAATAATAACTCCCTTATTCGTTATTTATTGTTTACAAGTATCAAAAAACATTAAATGTCGCTGACACTCAAACATATATAAGCCGAAAAAGTTTTTTGCCCTCCCTAACAAGCAGGCTAATTCATTTTTTTTTGCTAACTTCGCGCCGCCAAGCGATAACTACTTTAAAAAACATGTTTGAAAATCTAAGCGAAAAACTCGAACGCTCGTTCAAGGTACTCAAGGGCCAAGGCCGCATCACTGAAATCAACGTTGCCGAGACCGTCAAGGAGATACGCAAAGCCCTCTCCGATGCCGACGTTAACTATAAGGTAGCCAAGCAGTTTACCGACGAAGTTAAACAAAAGGTTATGGGTCAGAACGTGCTCACCGCCGTCCGTCCCGGCGAGCTGCTCATCAAGATAGTCCACGACGAGCTCATCACCCTCATGGGCAGCGAGACCTCCGAGCTGCAGCTCCACTCGCGCCCGAGCATAATACTTATGTCGGGCCTGCAAGGCTCCGGCAAGACCACCTTCTCCGGCAAGCTCGCCAATTGGCAGAAGACCAAGCTCGGCAAGAAGCCCCTGCTGGTGGCCTGCGATGTTTATCGTCCCGCAGCCATCAATCAACTGCAGGTGGTCGGTGAGCAGATAGGAGTGCCCGTCTATACCGAGCCCGGCAACAACGACCCCGTCGCTATAGCCCGCAACGCCGTGCGCCATGCCAAGCAAGAGGAGTACAACCTCGTCATCATCGACACCGCCGGCCGTCTGGCCATCGACGAGCAGATGATGCAGGAGATAGCCGCCATCAAGCAGGCCGTCACTCCCGACGAGACACTCTTCGTCGTTGACTCCATGACCGGACAGGATGCCGTCAACACCGCCCGCGAGTTTAACGAGCGCCTCGACTACACCGGCATCGTGATGACCAAGCTCGACGGCGACACACGCGGTGGCGCCGCCGTGTCCATCCGCAGCGTGGTGGGCAAGCCCATCAAGTTTATCGGTACGGGCGAGAAGATGGACGCCTTCGATGTCTTCCACCCCGACCGCATGGCCAACCGCATCCTCGGCATGGGCGATGTCGTGTCGCTGGTGGAGCGTGCCCAGCAGGTGTACGACGAGCAGGAGGCTCGCAAGATAAGCAAGAAGCTCGCGCAAAACAAGTTCGACTTCAACGACTTCCTCTCCCAGATACGCCAGATCAAGAAGATGGGCAACATCAAGGACCTCGCCGCCATGATACCCGGTGTGGGCAAGGCCCTCAAGGATGTCGATATCGACAACGACGCCTTCAAGCAGATAGAAGCCATCATCGGCTCCATGACACCCTTCGAGCGAGCCAACCCAGACAAGATAGACTCCAGCCGCCGTGCCCGCATAGCACGCGGCTCCGGCAACACCCTGCAGGAAGTCAACAAGATGCTCAAGCAGTTTGACCAGACCCGCAAGATGATGCGCATGGTCAACGCCCCGGGCTTCGGCAGCAAGATGAAAGGCCTCGCCGCCATGCGGAATATGGGAAAAGCGTAAATAACTAGTAAATCGTAAAATTGTAAATTTCAATGATACTTATCGACGGAAAACAGACAGCCGCCACCATCAAGGCCGAGATAGCTGAGCAAGTGGCCGACATCGTGGCCCGCGGCGGCAAGCGCCCCCACTTGGCCGCCATCCTCGTTGGCCACGACGGCGGCAGCGAGACCTATGTAGCCAACAAAGTGCTCGCATGCAAGGAGTGCGGCTTCACCTCCACCCTGCTGCGCTTTGAGGACGACATCACCGAGGAGCAGCTCCTCCACGAGGTTGACAAGCTCAACAACGACGCCGACATCGACGGCTTCATCGTGCAGCTGCCCCTGCCGCGCCATATCGACGAGCAGAAAGTCATCGAGGCCATCGACTACCGCAAGGACGTGGACGGTTTCCACCCCATCAATGTGGGGCGCATGGCCATCGGCCTGCCCTGCTTCATCTCCGCCACGCCCAAGGGCATCCTTGAGCTGCTCAAGCGCTATGAGATACCCACCTCGGGCAAGAAGTGCGTCATCCTCGGTCGCAGCAATATCGTGGGCAAGCCCATGGCGCAGCTCATGATGCAGAAGCAGTATGGCGACGCCACCGTCACCGTGTGCCACAGCCGCTCCGTCACTCTCAAGGACGAGTGCCGTCAGGCCGACATCATCATCGCCGCCATCGGGCAGCCCGAGTTCGTCACCGCCGACATGGTGAAGGAGGGCGCAGTAATAATAGATGTAGGTACTACGCGCGTGCCCGATCCCACGCGCAAGAAAGGCTTCCGCCTCTGCGGCGATGTCAAGTTCGACGAGGTAGCGCCCCACTGTTCATATATCACCCCCGTGCCGGGCGGCGTAGGTCCCATGACCATCTGCACCCTGATGAGCAACACATTGCTGGCCTCGCAGAAAAAAATCTTTTGATTTTCTTTGCAGCTTACGAAAAAACACGTAATTTTGCACCCCGAAAAATAGACCCTATGTCTAATCTTCCCCCTAGAGGGGGATAAGAGGGGGTCCAACATGGTGCCTATAGTTCAGTTGGTTAGAGCGTCAGATTGTGGTTCTGAATGTCGTCGGTTCGAGTCCGACTAGGCACCCCAACAGAAAATCCCCGCAGCACAAAGACTGCGGGGATTTCTCTTTGCGTAATTCTACAATCCCCCTTCTTTTGATGCACAATCGGCGAAATTCATTTTCTCCAGCCGAAAAAATCGAACCATAGCGCAATTTTATGTACAAACAAAAATAGTTTTGCGGAAAAATCTCTAAATTTGTAACCGCAAAAAATCCATGATATGAATAACGATTACCTCACACTCAATGCCAACCCCATAGTAGCATTTTTGGGGAAGCCCTCTGCCGATTTCACCAAGGCAGACATTATCGACTACATTGTGAAAAACGACATCCGCATGGTCAACTTCATGTATCCTGCGGGCGATGGCAGACTGAAGACACTCAACTTCGTCATCAATGACCTCAGTTATCTCGACAACATACTCACCCTCGGTGAGCGCGTCGATGGCAGCAGCCTCTTCCCCTTCATACAGGCCGGCTCCAGCGACCTCTACGTCATACCCCGCTACCGCACCGCATTCCTCGACCCCTTTGCCGAAAATCCCACCGTGGCGCTCTTGTGCTCCTACTTCGACAAAGACGGCCATCCGCTGGAGTCGTCGCCCGAATACACCCTGAGAAAGGCAGCACAGGCCTTCCGCGATGTCACAGACATGGAGTTTCAGGCCATGGGTGAGTTGGAGTATTACGTCATCAGCGATGACGAGGGTGTCTTTCCGGCTCAGGACCAGCGAGGCTACCATGAATCGGCCCCCTACGCCAAGGCCAACGACTTCCGCACATGCTGCATGCACTATATCGCCCAGGCGGGCGGACAAATCAAGTACGGCCACTCCGAGGTGGGCAACTTCTCGCTCAACGGTAAGAACTACGAACAGAACGAGATAGAATTCCTGCCCGCACCCGTAGAGCAGGCAGCCGACCAGTTGATGATAGCCAAGTGGATGATACGCAATCTAGGCTATCAGCTGGGCTACGATGTCACCTTCGCACCCAAGATAACCACTGGCAAGGCCGGCTCGGGACTGCATATCCACATGCGAATCATGAAAGACGGTCACAACCAGATGCTGGCAGATGGTGCGCTCAGCGAGAGCGCCCGCCGCATGATAGCCGGCATGATGGACGTGGCACCGGCCATCACAGCCTTTGGCAACAAAAACCCCATCAGCTACTTCCGCCTCGTGCCTCACCAGGAAGCACCGACCAACGTATGCTGGGGCGATCACAACCGCTCCGTATTGGTGCGCGTGCCCCTCGGGTGGGCAGCCGGTGTGGATATGGCCGCCGTGGCGAACCCTCTGGAACAGACCCACACCCCTAGCCTCGAAACACTCACCTCCCAGAAGCAGACCGTGGAGATGCGTTCGCCGGACGGCAGTGCAGACCTCTACCAGCTACTGGCGGGACTGTGTGTGGCATGCCGTCATGGTTTTGAGATGGACAACGCCCTCGCCCTGGCTGACCGCACCTATGTGAACGTCAATATCCACTCTGCTGAGCATGCCGACCGTCTGGCCGCCTTGGACCAACTGCCCGACAGCTGCGTAGCCTCTGCCGATTGCCTGCAACGCCAGCGCGCAGTCTTTGAGGGGCGCGGAGTATTCTCGCCAGCCGTGATAGACGGCATCATCGCCCAGCTACGAGCCTATGACGACGCCACGCTGCGCCAGGATGTCGACAACAACCCCGAAGCAATACGGCAGCTCGTGGAAAAGTTCTTCCATTGCGGATAAACTCACCCAGAAGAGCTAATCCGTCAAAAAAATTTGACGATTCAACGATTTGACGTCAAATTATGGGGAAGGGCATCTCCCCCTCGCGATAGCTTTCTTATATGAATTATTTATATATATATTATTTATATATAGAAATAATTTTGTTCAAAAAATAAACGCTAATAATCAGCAACTTATGCAATTCTTATGCAAAAAAAAACAGATATAAAAAATATTTGACGCGTTTTGACGTCAAAACGTCAAGTACTTAATCCGATTTTGCCCTGAAATGATTTCAACAAAGCCCAAAGTGCGAGCTCGCACTTCGGACTTTGTCTAAACGCGAACGGACTTATTTTCTGGGAGTTAAGGTTTCGTTTCAATGACATCGCGTTTAATAAATTTACCCGCGTATTAAGAAAATATGCGAACGCAGGTAGCGTTGCAAATTTGACGCGTCAAATCGTTGAATCGTCAAATTTTAGTAAAGCCTCCCTCCAAAGTTGAGTGATTTATATTAAAAAAGGTTGAAAAGACCCTCTCTTTTGAAAAAAGAGTGTATCTTTGCAGTTAAAAGTAAAGACTCTTTTAAGATTGAAATATTGAAAGATTGAAAAATTGAAGTTCTCACATGGCTGACAGTATTATCATCATCCCCACGTACAACGAGCAGGAGAATATCCGCAACATCATCACCGCGGTGTTTGAGTTGGAGGGCTCGTATGACATCCTCATCATCGACGATGGCTCGCCCGACGGCACCGCCGACATAGTTAAGGAGATGCAGGGCGTGCCCCCCTTCCAAGGGCACCTGCACCTGATAGAGCGCAGCGGCAAGCTGGGGCTCGGCACAGCCTACATAGCGGGCTTCAAATGGGCGCTGGAGCGGCCGCAGTACAGGTATGTCTTTGAGATGGACGCTGACTTCAGCCACAGCCCCGCCGACGTGCCCCGCCTCTACGCCGCCTGCAACGACGAGGGTTACGACCTGGCCATCGGCAGCCGCTACGTGAGCGGCGTCAACGTGGTGAACTGGCCCATGGGGCGCGTGCTGATGAGCTACTTCGCCAGCAAGTATGTGCGACTGATCACGGGTATGAAGATTCACGACACCACGGCGGGCTTCAAATGCTACCGCCGCGAGGTGCTGGAGGCCATCGACCTCGACAAGATACGCTTCAAGGGCTACGCCTTCCAGATTGAGATGAAGTTCACGGCCTATAAGCTGGGCTTCAAGATTAAGGAGGTGTCGGTGGTGTTCGTCAACCGTCAGCTGGGCACCAGCAAGATGAGCGGCGGCATCTTCGGCGAGGCCATGTTTGGCGTCATCCGCCTGAAGTGGGACAGCATCAGGGGGAAGTTTAAGAGGAGAAGTGAAAAATTGAAGGATTGAAGGATTAAAAAATTGAAGGATTGAAAATTGAGGTCTTTCACCGGAAATATTGTCAACGAGGGGCGCGTGCGCTACGGCTCCGTAACGACAGAGGGCGACTCTATCGTGGAGGTGGCGGTGACGCGCGAGGCTCCCATGGAGGGCGAGCCTTTCATCCTGCCCGGGGTGATTGACGAGCACGTACACCTGCGCGAGCCAGGAATGACGCACAAGGGCGACATGGCCAGCGAGAGCCGCGCGGCAGCAGCTGGCGGAGTGACCTCATTCTTTGACATGCCCAACACGACACCGCAGACAACAACGATAGAGGCTCTGCATGACAAGCTGGCGCTGGCGGCAGAGAAGAGCATCGTCAACTACGGATGCTTCATCGGCGCCACCAACGACAATGCCCCTGAGCTGCAAGCCATCGACACCGCATCGGTGCCCGGCATCAAGCTGTTTATGGGTGCCTCGACGGGCAACATGCTGGTGGATGACGACGAAACGCTTGACGGCATCTTCGCCCTGGCGGCTGAGCGTCATCTGCCAATAGTGGCACACTGCGAGGACTCGGCACTGATAGAGCGCAACGCAGAAAGGGTGAGAAGTGAGTGTGAGGGTGAGAGTGTGGGAGTGGAATACCACTCCGTCATCCGCGACGAGGAGGTGTGCCTCAGCTCCACACGCAAGGCCATAGCACTGGCCGAGAGGCACGGCACGCAGCTGCTGGTGGCCCACGTTTCGACGGGAAAGGAGATACCACTTATCTCCCTGTCGCGCGGCAACGTGAAGGCCGAGACATGCGTGAGCTACCTCACCTTCTGCGACAAGGACTACGCCCGACTGGGCGCTCGCATAAAGTGCAACCCCGCCATTAAGACGGAGGCCGACAGGCTGGCTCTGCGCCAGGCTCTGGCCGACGGAAGGATATACAGCGTGGCCACCGACCACGCCCCTCACCTGCCGGCCGACAAGGAGGGCGGCGCACTGAAGGCCGCCTCGGGCATGCCGTCGGTGCAGTTCTCACTGGTCATGATGCTGCAGCTGGCCGACGAGGGATGGCTGAGCATTGAGCGCGTGGCAGGGCTGATGTGCCACAACCCCGCGAAGCTGTTCGGGGTGCAGAAGCGCGGCTTCCTGCGCCCGGGCATGAAGGCCGACATGGCCATAGTGCGCCACCTGGACGAGCCGCACACCATCAGCGACAGCGAGGTGCTAAGCAAGTGCGGATGGACTCCCTACGTCGGAGGGCAGACCCGATGGCAGGTGGAACAGACCATCTGCAACGGCATCACGATATACCACCACGCCCACGGCATTGACGACACACAGAGGGCCGCACAACAGATACTCTTCAGTCATGGTCACTGAACGACGATATACCGCCACGGAGCTGTTGCCCTACATCGACTGGGCATACTTCTTCCACACATGGGCAGTGCCCTCCCGCTCCGGCGAGGCGAAGGCTCTCAAGGAGGAGGGCATGCAGATGTTGCAGACGCTGGAGGAGAACGGTGAGCCGATAGCCAAGGGGCGCGTAGGCCTCTTCAGCGCAGGGGCACAGGGCGACGACATAGTCCTAGTCACCGCTGGAGGGCAGACCACAACCCTACCCTGCCTGCGGCAGCAACACGCAGTGGACGGCGGTCCCAACCTATGCCTGGCGGACTTCGTCAAGCCGTGGGGCGAGCAGGGCGCCCAAGACACGGTGGGCGTGTTTGCCACCACGGTGGGCTACGACCCCGACGCCAAATGGGGCCACGACGCCTACCTGCACATGATGGCACAGACGCTCTGCGACCGACTGGCCGAGGCAGCCGCCTGCCGACTGCACCAGGAGGTGCGCACCACCATCTGGGGCTACGCCGCCGACGAGCAGCTGACCATCAGCGAGATGATACAAGAGAAAAACAGCGGCATACGCCCCGCAGTAGGCTACCCCTCGCTGCCCGACCAGAGCCTCAACTTCCTGCTCGACAAGCTGATAGGCATGAGCGAGATGGGCATCACCCTGACCGAGAACGGTGCCATGAGGCCCCACGCCTCGGTGAGCGGACTGATGATAGCTCACCCCAAGAGCCGCTACTTCGCCGTAGGGCCCATCGACGCACAGCAAGCGGAGGACTACGCCCAACGCCGCAAGATGACACCCAACGAAATGAATAAATTCGTTAACCATTAATCATTAAGCATTAACCATTCAAAGTGTTCTTCTTCCTCAGAATAGCCGCCGTACTGCTGTTGCTGCTGGTGCTGCCCGCACTGTACCTGCACTTCAGATACCTCCGTCGCAAGCCCGCGATGAGGCGATGGCGCATAGTCCTGTGGAGCATGACGGCCACATTGGCCGCGGGAACACTGTGGTACATATCCTGCGGCTTCCAGACAGGACGACCGGAGTGGCTGACACGCCTCTTCTTCCACCTGTTGCTGGGAGTGAGTTTCGCACAGCTGGGACTGTGCATCGGCGGCCTGCTGGCCACACTGACTAAAAGAAACTCTTTCCTGAGACGCACCATGACCGGAGTTGGCATCGGTCTGGCGGCTATCAGCTTAATAATCACTATTATGGCATATTTTATCGGTAACAAACGCATCGAGGTAAAGGAGTACACCTTCGCCAGCAAAGAGCTGCCGGAGGCGTTTGACGGATTCCGCATCGTACACATCTCCGACCTGCACCTCGGCACCTACGGCGCTGACACAGCCCGAGTGAGCGAACTCATCAACAAGACGCTGGAGCAGAAGGGCGACATCATCCTCTTCACCGGCGACCTGGTGAACCTGGAGTCGCGAGAGGCACTACCCTTCGTGCAGCAGCTCAAGAGACTCACTGCACCCTACGGAGTGTATTCCATCCTGGGCAACCACGACTACGCCGTCTATCGCAACTTTGCGGAGAGAGACGAGCAGCTGGCCGACATAGAGCAGCTGGTGAAGCTGGAGAAAGAGTGCGGCTGGCATGTGATGCGCAACGAGAATGCCATAATAGAGAAAGACAGCGCACAGATTGC
The DNA here is from genome assembly GCA_017458585.1 of Bacteroidaceae bacterium. Taxonomy (GTDB): domain Bacteria; phylum Bacteroidota; class Bacteroidia; order Bacteroidales; family Bacteroidaceae; genus UBA6382. The sequence continues at coordinate 48,234 of JAFTAJ010000007.1, read as the reverse complement.
CCTCATCGGAGTGGAGAACGATGGCAAACCGCCATTCCCACAGCTGGCCGATATTCCCAAAGCCATGAAGGGACTGCCAACAAATGCCAACTTCAAGATAATGATGACTCACGATCCCAGCCACTGGCGCCGCAACGTGCTGAGCGAGACCGACGCACAGCTCACCCTCGCCGGACACACCCACGGCATGCAGTTCAAGCTCGCAGGATGGAGCCCCGCCTCATGGGTGTATAAGGAATGGGGCGGCCAGTACTACGAGGGCGACCGCAGCATTGTGGTAAGCATAGGCCTCGGACTCGGCGCCGTGCCCTTCCGCTTCGGAGCGTGGAGCGAGGTGTGTGTGATTACTTTGAAAGTTAAAAATTAAAAGTTGAAAGTTAAACATTCACATTCACTATGTTTTTCTACAAAATATACCAACTGGTAATATTTCTGCCGATATTTCTTGTCATCACCATACTGACAGCACTGGTGACCATCATAGGCTGCGCATTGGGCGGCTCACGCTTCTGGGGCTACTACCCGGGCAAGATATGGAGCTGGCTCACATGCCGACTGCTGCTGCTGCCCATCAAGGTGGAAGGGCGCGAGAACCTGGCCGACAACACCTCCTACGTCTTTGTGGCCAATCACCAAGGAGCGATGGACATCTTCCTCATCTACGGCTTTCTGCGCCGCAACTTCAAATGGATGATGAAGAAGTCGCTCAAAAAGATTCCCTTCGTAGGCCAAGCCTGCCAGGCCGCACGCTTCATATTTGTGGATCGCGGCTCGCAGCACGGCGCCAAGCAGACACTGAAGGATGCCCGCCGCACCCTGCAGCGCGGCATGTCGCTGATGGTGTTTCCCGAAGGCTCACGCACCTTCGACGGCCAGATGCGCCACTTCAGCAAGGGAGCCTTCTTCCTCGCCGACGAACTGCAGATGCCCGTGGCGCCCATCACCATCGACGGCTCCTTCCAGGTGCTGCCGCGAACCAAAGGCTTCAACTTCGTCAACTACCACCCCATGCGGCTCACCATCCATACCCCCATCATGCCGCAGGGACAAGGTGCCGACAACATAAAGGCGCTCTCGCAGCTCTCCTACGAAGCCATCGACTCAGCCCTGCCCAAACAATAGCACCATGCTCTTCAACTCGCTGGCTTTCCTGCTGTTTCTGCCCATAGTATTCGCACTCTACTGGAGCCTGCGCTCACTGCGCTGGCAGAACACACTTATTATTGCTGCGAGCTTCTTCTTCTACGGCTGGTGGGACTGGCGATTCCTGCTGCTCATGATAGCTACCTGTGTGGTAAACTATTATATCGGGAACAAGATTAGGAGAGAAGGAGTAAGGAGATTAGGAGTAAGGAGTAAGGAGATTAGGAGTAAGGAGATAGGGAGAAAGGAGAGGAAACGGCGGCCGGGCTACGGATGGCTGCTCACTGCGATACTGATCAATATCGGCATACTCGGAGTGTTCAAATACTTCAACTTCTTTGCCGACAATCTGGCCGCGCTGTTCAGCCTGCTGCATATCAACGCCGACATCCCCACCCTACGCCTCATACTGCCCATAGGCATCAGCTTCTACACCTTCCAGCTCACCGCCTATGTGGTGGACATCTACCGCGGCCAACTCAAGCCCGCCGCCAATCTGCGCCACTTCCTCAGCTTCGTGTGCTTCTTCCCCCAGCTCGTGGCAGGCCCCATAGAGCGCGGAGCCAATCTGCTGCCGCAGTTCTCGAGGACACGCAAATTTGTATATGACGACGCCGTGGACGGCATGCGCCTCTTCCTCTGGGGACTGATGAAGAAGATGCTCATCGCCGACAACTGCGCCCCCGTGGCCGACTATGCCTTCGCCAATTACCAGGGGCTCGGCTCGGCAGACCTCGTGGTGGGACTGCTAGCCTTCACCGTGCAGGTATATTGCGACTTCTCAGGCTACTCCGACATGGCCATCGGTACTGCCCGTCTCTTCGGCATACGCCTCTCCACCAACTTCAACAAGCCATTCTTCGCCACCACCATTCGCGAGTTCTGGCGCCGCTGGCACATGACTCTGATGAGCTGGCTACGCGACTATGTCTATTTCCCCCTCGGCGGTAGCCGCTGCAGCGCCGTCAGACACTACTTCAACGTCTTTGTACTCTACATGCTCAGCGGACTGTGGCACGGCCCCAACTGGAGCTTCATTGCCTGGGGCACATGGAACGGATTCTTCAACGTCACCACCAAACCCCTGACCAAATATCTGCCAACATTCATCAACTGGCTGATCACCATAGTGGTGTTCATCCTCAGCCAGGTGTTCTTCCGCAATCCCACCGTGGGCGACGGCTTCCGCTACTTCGGCCGCATGTTCAGTATGGAGGGCGGCCTGGCCACCACCGTGTCACGCATGCCGCTGCTATACATCGTAGTGCTGTTCACCATCGAATGGCTTACACGCAACCACGCCCATCCCTTCCAGTTTGCCGACCGCGGCATCTGGCGACTGCAGGGCGTGCGCTACGCCATATATATAATATTATTCCTCGCCTGCCTGATGTTTGGCGGACAGCAAGTGCAGTTCATCTATTTCCAATTCTGACATTGAAACCTTTCATTCATAAAATACTCATCTTCTCACTCATCATCCTGACACTGATAGCGGCAGGAGAAGCTTATGTGCGTTCCATTCCCAATCCGGCACGCTACAAGCATCAGTGGATGCTCGCCCACTCCACCGAGGTGGAGACACTCATCCTGGGCAGCAGCCATTGCTTCTACGGTATCGATCCCAACCAGCTGGGCAGCCATGCCTTCAACCTCGCCCAGCCAACGCAGCCCTACCGCTACGACTGGTATCAGCTCACCCACTACCCGCTGCCACACCTCAAGACCGTGGTGCTGCCCTTCAGCTACCAGTCGCTCTTTGAAGACCTCGAGGCAGAGCCGCGACTACACTATTGGGCTGTGCGCTACCGTCTCTATATGGACTACGACATCCACTCGCCACTCTCACTATACGGCTTGGAGTGCCTGCACATGGCATCGTTCAAAGAAAAGCTCACCAGCCTATGGCGCCCGGCACAACTCAAGTGGGACAGCCTCGGCTTCGGCACCACCTACGCCCACACCTCGCTGCTGACGCAAGGTAAGGACAACGGCCCGCAACGAGCGGAGGAAAACACCTATCGCCACACCCACTCACTGGCCTTCAACACCGCCATGCTCGACAGTATAGCCACATGGTGCGACAACCACTCAGTGAGACTGATACTCATAACCACGCCCGTCAGTCCGTCGTTCCGCCAACACTGCTACGACCGCCAGATAGCCATCAACGACAGCACCCTTCAGCGCATACTCAGTCGCCACCCGTCCATCAGCTACCACGACTACTGGGCCGACACAGCCTTTGCCGCCGCTGATTTCTACGACGCCGACCACCTAAACATGCTCGGAGCCGACAAACTCACAAAAAAAGTAATAAAAGACCTACACTTTAATAAATAATCTGTAAATTTGCCACCAGAAACACACACAGACATAATAACCTTATAACAATATAAAGACATGAAAAAGACATTCAGACTTCTTTTCTTTGCCGCCCTGACGCTACTCACCGTAGCCTGCGGCACCACCAACACAGTGCCCATCACAGGGCGCAAGACACGCCTGCTCGTTAGCGACGAGCAGATCTTAAGCCTCAGTACCCAGCAGTATCAGGAGTACATGAAGGGTGCCAAGGCCTCCACCGACCAAAACAACACTATGCTGGTTAAGCACGTAGGCCAGAAGCTAGCCACTGCCGTAGAGACATTTCTCACCAACAACGGCTACGCCAATGAGATAAAGAACTTCCAGTGGGAGTTTAACCTCGTGGCCGACAACCAGGTCAACGCTTTCTGCATGCCCGGCGGCAAGATAGTAGTTTATGAGGGCCTTCTACCCGTCACCCAGAACGAGGCCAGCCTGGCCATAGTCCTCGGCCATGAGATAGCCCACGCCGTAGCCAAGCACTCTGCAGAGCAACTCTCCAAGCAGATGCGCCAGCAGTACGCCACCAAGATAGGCGGAGCAGTGGTCGGCACAGCCACCGGCAGTAGCGCCGTCAGCAGCGTCCTTACCTCAGTAGCCAGTGCAGGATTCAACTTCGCCAACCTCAAATACTCGCGCGACAACGAGACAGAGGCTGACCATCTCGGACTCATCTTCGCTGCCATGGCTGGCTACGACCCACAGCAGGCCATCCCCTTCTGGCAGCGCATGGCACAGCTCGGAGGCAATAAGAAGAGCGAGTTCTTCAGCGACCACCCCTCCGATGAGAAGCGCATCGCTGCACTACAGAAGGAGATGCCAGAAGCACTCAAGTACTACACTCCTCCTGCACCACAGCCCGTAGCCAAGAAGACAACCACAACAAAAAAGAAGACTACGACTACAAAGAAAAAGACTACAACCACCAAGAAAACCACTACTAAAAAGAAGTAGCAATAAAACAACAAACCACTTCAGCCGAAGTGGTTTGTTGCTATTATTCTTCTACTATTATCTCGTAGCTGATAGTGGGGAGGGCATCCGTCCCTGCTCTGCGGTGTGACAGCCTGGAGTGACGCTCGGGTTGGTTCATCACGAGCAGATACCGACATGTCGGCTCATCAACTATCGCCCAGCGCAGAGAGTGACCTTTGGGGGCACGGATGTTTTTTATCTTTGCTTTCTGCGACTTACCAATCTTGATGGCATTAAATCCGTACGGCTCCGGCTGACAGTCGGCAGGGATACGGTAATGACCTGCAGAAATCGTATCGAGCGGAGTGTTGAAGGTACAAGCATGGCGCCGCGTCTGACTGTAGGCATGACTGAAATCGAAATTAAGCAGACGGCTGTAGCAATCGAATAGTTCGTCGCAGAACTGCTGCTGCGTGAGTCCGTTAAGACGCATATAAGTCATGGCAGGGTCTTCCCCTCGCTTACCCTCACGGAAGAGCTGCGCGATGTGGGCACGCCCATGCTTCTCTGCCCAATACTCCAGCACGTATGGTGAACGATAGATATTTTCGGGTGAGAGAAATGCTTTGTGGGTAGCCTTGCGGAAAGCCTGCAGATGATAGTTCTCCTCCGTTGGCCAGTCGGGATTGACCTGCCAAAGCATCCACTGCGAAGCCATCTCAAAGAAACCGCTGCCACCCCATGCCTCGCCAGCGCCATCGGAGATTATCTGTCGCTGAAAGGAGTGGCCCAACTCATGAGCCAGGCAGTTGAGATGACGATCCTGTATGCGATTGGGCGCCACCCACAGGGCACCGATGCGACCATCATAATCACCGCCATAGGCTGTGCCTTCAAGTGAATAGTTAATCATCACCATCATCTTGAGGCTGTCGGCGTTGCTGGGAGTGCTGAGGAAATGCAGACTGTCGCGATAAAAATCATAGAAATACTGCACACGCCTCACCACATTGTCAAGGTCAAACGTCATGGGCTTACCCTTAAGGTTAGGAGCTTTGGCAGGATCGTGACCGAAAGATCCCTCCCAGAAAAACACCACGTCGTCGGTCTGCACTGAGTTGTGCCAGCTCCACTTGGAGGTGCTGTCGTTAAGGTCTATGCCACGCAAATCCTTGGGGATATAAACACGCTTTTGTGCGCCAACAATCAGAAACATAGCACAAAAGACAAGGAATAATAATGCCTTCTTCATAATTATATCAATCAAAGAGAGTTAATTGCTGTGGGGCGGAATTGTCTGCTCCCTTCTGCGCATCTCCGCGAGCACTCCCCTCCATAGAGGAAGGGGCAGAGAGTGGGTCTGTCTCCCCTATTATGTCTAGGAACTCAGCCTCGCTGACAAGGGGTATGCCGAGCTGCTGCGCCTTCTCCTGCTTGGAGGGCCCCATGTTGTCGCCGGCGAGGATGAAGGAAGTCTTGGAGGATATGCTGCTGACGTTCTTGCCTCCGCAGGACTCGATAATCTCCTTATACTCCTCGCGACTATGGTGGGCAAACGTACCGCTGATAACGATGGACTTGCCTGCAATTTGGTCGTTTGGTCGTTTGGTCATTTGGTCGTTTGGTCTTTCAAACTGCAGGCCGTAGGCGCGAAGGCGATTGACTATCTCCATATTTATGGGTTGCTCAAAGTAGGATTTTACAGACTGCGCAATTACCTCACCCACGCCATCCACGGCAAGCAATTCTTCAGAAGTACTATTGAGCAGTTTGTCGAGGCTACCAAAATGGCGGGCAATCTGCTTGGCAGTCACCTTGCCCACAAAGCGTATGCCGAGGGCATAGAGCACGCGCTCAAAGGGCACCGACTTACTGGCGGAGATGCCGTCCACCACTCGCTGGGCGGAACGCTCACGGCTTGTGTTGCCGCCAGTGATGTCAGCCACGGTAAGTTCATAGAGATCAGCCACATTATGTATCAATCCGCGCTCGTAATAGTCGGCCACCGTCTCCGGGCCAAGTGAATCGATGTTCATAGCGTCGCGCGATATGAAATGCTCTATCCTGCCCTTTATCTGCGGCGGACAAGCGGAGTCGTTAGGACAGTAATGGGCCGCTTCGCCTTCATAGCGCACCAATGGCGTGCCACATTCAGGGCAAGTATCGGGGAAGGAAACAGAGATTCCAGATCCATCAGTCTCTTTCCCCACCACCTGTGGTATTATCTCGCCCGCTTTCTCCACATAGACCATATCACCGATATGGAGGTCGAGGGCACGGATATAGTCTTCGTTGTGGAGCGAGGCACGCTTCACGATAGTGCCGCTGAGGAGCACAGGCTTCATATTGGCCACAGGCGTGATGGCTCCGGTGCGCCCCACCTGGTAGGTAACCTCGTTGAGGCGTGTCAACGCACGCTCAGCCTGAAACTTATAGGCTATAGCCCAGCGCGGAGTCTTGGCAGTGTAACCGAGACGCTGCTGCTGCTCAACGGAATTGACTTTTAGCACAATACCATCGGTGGCCACAGGCAGATGGCTGCGCTCGTGATCCCAATAATCGATGTAATTCATCACCTCCTCAAGGGTGCCGACGGTACGCATAGCTTCCGACACCTTAAAGCCCCACGAAGCAACGCGCTGCAGGTTGTCATAGTGGTTGTCGGTGGGCAACTCCGTGCCAAGCAGATAGTAGAAATAGGCATCGAGCTTGCGCTGCGCCACCACTGCAGAGTTCTTGCTCTTGAGCGTACCACTGGCAGCGTTGCGAGGGTTGGCAAACAGCGGCTCCTCAGCTTGCTCGCGCTGACGGTTAAGGTCCTCAAAACTCTGCCACGGCATAAGCACCTCACCCCGTATCTCAAAGCTGTCGGGCCAGTCGCCGCCATGCAGCACAAGGGGGATAGAGCGGATAGTCTTCACATTAGCCGTAACATCATCGCCCTGCTCGCCGTCACCACGGGTGACAGCTCTCACCAGTTGGCCGTGCTCATAGATGAGCGAGATAGACAGGCCGTCAAACTTCAGCTCACAGCACACTTCAAATGCCTCTCCGCCCAAGCCCTGACTCACGCGGTCGTAGAAAGCCTGCACGTCATCGCGGTTGTAGGTGTTAGCCAGCGAGAGCATCGGGTAGCGATGGCGCACCTGTGTGAACTCGTGGTTGAGGTCGCTGCCCACACGCTGCGAGGGCGAGTTGGCATCGTAGAGTTCAGGGTGACGCTCCTCAAGCTGCATGAGCAGATGCATCTTCTCGTCAAACTCGCGGTCACTGATGGTGGGCGCATTCTTGACATAGTAGTTATAATTGTGCTGATGGAGCTCGCTGCGCAGTGCAAGTATCTGTTCTCGGTCAGTCATTGCGGGTGAGTTTTTAATAGTGCAAAATTACTATTTATTTATAATAAATGGTGCTTTTTTGCGTTATATTTTTCAGATATGCGTATCGATATCATCACTGTGCTCCCCGAAATGCTGGAGCCGTTTACTAACCAGTCTATCCTCGGGCGTGCCCAGAGCAAGGGCCTCGCCGAGATACATGTGCATAATCTGCGCGACTACACCAAGGACAAGCATCGTCGCGTGGACGACTATCCCTTTGGTGGATTTGCCGGCATGGTGATGCAGTGCCAGCCCATCGACGACTGCATAGCAGCCCTCAATGCTGAGCGCGACTACGACGAGGTTATCTATACCTCGCCTGACGGCGAACAATTTACCCAAGCGGTTGCCAACGAGCTCTCGCTCAAGGAGAATATCATCATTCTCTGCGGCCACTACAAGGGCATCGACCACCGCATCCGCGAACATCTCATCACTCGCGAGATAAGCATCGGCGATTATGTGCTGACTGGCGGCGAGCTGGCTGCCGCAGTAATGGCTGACGCTGTGGTGAGAGTGATACCAGGCGTCATCGGCGACGAGCAGAGCGCGCTGTCCGACTGCTTTCAAGACAATATGCTGTCGGCCCCCGTCTATACGCGCCCTGCCGATTATAAGGGATGGCGCGTGCCCGACATCCTGCTCAGCGGCCACGAGGCCAACATCAAGGAGTGGGAGCTCAACCAGATGCTTGAGCGCACCAAAAAGCTAAGACCCGACCTTTTGAAGGATTGAAATATTGAAAAATTGAAAATTGAAAGTGAATCAACGAACCCCAAATAAGACAGCCATACTCGCGCTGCTGCTCGCGCTGCTAAGCCTCAGCGCCATGGCACAGCAGCGCTTCAAACTCTACGGCAAGGTGGTGGACGAATACGACAACCCCGTAGAGTTCGCCTCCGTCATCGTGGAGCGGCAGGGAGCCTTCGCTGTGTCAGGACTGGACGGCGGCTACAGCCTGCGCTGCACCCGCACCGACTCACTCTTCATCACCTGCATGGCCGTAGGCTACCGCACCAAGAAATTCTTTATCGCCCCGCCACAGAGCGACTCGCTGCGCTACGATATGAAGATCTCCACCATGTCCTACATGCTCGGTGAGGCTGGCATCACCGCCATGCGCCGACAGACCGACCTCGTGCAGCACATCAAGAGCGGCTACACGCGCAACATGCCCTCCACCACAGGCAACGGCGTGGAGGAGATAATAGCCACCCAGATGGGCGTGAGCACCCACAACGAGCTCTCCTCGCAGTATAATGTCCGCGGCGGCAGCTTCGACGAGAACTGCGTCTATCTCAACGGCGTGGAGATATTCCGTCCCATGCTGGTGCGCTCAGGCCAGCAGGAGGGCTTGTCAATTATCAACAGCAACATGGTTGCCGACATCGACTTCTCCGCCGGAGGCTTCCCAGCGCGCTACGGCGACAAGATGTCGTCCGTGCTGGACATCACCTACAAACGTCCCGAGCACCTCGAAGGCTCCGTGGGACTCAGCTTGATGGGCGGCGACGCCTATGTGGGCTTCGGCAATGAGAAGTTCTCCATGATGAACGGCCTGCGCTACAAGACCACCAAGCATCTCATAAGCGGCGGTGACACCAAGGGCGAATACAGCCCCAGCTTCATCGATTATCAGAACTACACCTCGTGGTCGCCCACCAAGCACTGGACGCTTGACTTCATCGGCAATATCTCTTACAACCGCTACTCCTTCAAGCCCTCCGACCGCGAGACATCCTTCGGCACCATGCAGGATGTCAAGAAATTTAAGGTTTACTTCGATGGCAAGGAGAAGGACCTTTTCAACACCTATTTTGCCTCCTTCGGCCTCACCCATAAGTTTAACGCCAAGACCTCGCTGCAATGGCTCAGCTCCACCTACTCCACCAAGGAGGAGGAGACCTACGACATCCAAGGCCAGTACTGGCTTGACGATGTCACAGCCCAGCAGCAGCTCGGCGTGGGCACATATCTGGAGCACGCCCGCAACTTCCTCACCGCCCGCGTGGCCTCCACTGCTCTGCTGCTGCGCACAGCCATCCGCAAGCATAATATCGCCGCAGGCATCACCCTGCGCAGTGAGCGCATCAAGGAAAACTCCGCCGAGTGGGAAATGCGCGACTCGTCGGGCTACTCGATGCCCCACTCCCTTGACGCTCTGCAGCTTATCTACAACCTGCGCGCCAAGACCAAGGTAAATAGCACCCGCCTAGAGAGTTATCTGCAAGACAACTTCCGCTTCAACAACAAGGCCGGCATCTTCAACCTCAACTACGGCCTTCGCCTCACCCACAACAGCTGGAACGGAGAGACACTCGTCTCGCCGCGTGCCTCTCTCGGATTTATCCCTGCCGCCAACGACAACTTCACCTTCCGCCTCGCCACGGGCGTTTACTATCAGTCGCCCTTCTACAAGGAGCTGCGCGACACCGTCACCACCGCCGGCAACACACGAGTGGTGCTCAACAAGAATATCAAGTCGCAGCGCTCCATCCACTTCCTGCTCGGCATGGACTATCAGTTCCGTATGGCCGAACGTCCCTTCCGCTTCTCGGCAGAGGCCTACTACAAGATACTCGACAACCTCATTCCCTATAATGTCAACAATCTTCGCATCGTTTATTACGGCGAGAACCTCGCCAAGGGCCATGCCGTGGGCGTAGACTTCAAACTCTTCGGCGAGTTTGTGCCTGGCGCAGACTCATGGATTACCCTCTCGCTGATGTCAGCCAAGCAGAAATACCGCGGCCTCTCTCTGCCGCTGCCCACCGACCAGCGCTACAATCTGTCGCTCTTCTTCACAGACTTTTTCCCCGGCTCCACGCGCTGGAAGCTCACACTCAAGGGAGCCCTTGCCGGAGGCCTGCCGTTTGGTCCGCCTCACAGCGGCATAGAGAAGAACAGCTTCCGCGCCCCCTCCTATCGCCGTGCAGATATAGGCATGAGCTACCGCCTGCTCAACCCCGAGCGGCGCACCAGTCGCCACTCCATCAAGGATATATGGCTTGAGGCAGACATGCTCAACGTATTCGACATCAATAATGTCAGCTCCTACTATTGGGTGACCGACATCACCAACAATCAGTACGCCGTGCCAAACTATCTCACAGGTCGCGCATTCAATTTCAAAGTACTCTTTGAGTTTTAGGGCATGAGGCTCACTCGCAACGACCGTAAAGCAATCATTATCATAGTGGGGGCACTGCTTCTGCTCAATGTCGGAGTGTGGATTTTCAGGACCCCCTCCCCGCACCCCAAGAAAGGGGAGAGCAGTCAGCAGGACACGGCGTCAACTCCCAGCCCTACAGCAGAGAGGAACGAGGGCGGCTCTTCTGAGCCCTTTCCTTTCGATCCCAACACCGCTGACTCCGCCACATTTGTAGAGCTGGGACTCCGTCCGCGCGTGGCCCGCGCCATTATCCACTATCGCAGAGCGGGCGGCATCTTCCGCCGTCCGCAGGACCTCGCCCGCATCTACACCCTCGGCGACAGCGACTACCGCCGTCTCCTACCTTATATATATATTAAAGGGAGGAATACCACCACGCCCCCTCTCCCCTCTACCTCCACTCACCGAGAAGAGACTCTGCCCAAAGAACAGGAGCAACAGGGCGGCACCTATCCCTCCAAGCTCCATCGTGGCGAGACAGTGGCTCTCAACACTTCTGACACCACCGAGCTGAGACGCATTCCCGGCATAGGCCAATACTACAGCGCCAAGATTGTGAGATACCGCGAACGCCTCGGCGGATTCGTGAGCCTCGGTCAGTTGGCGGAGATAGAAGGCTTGCCAGAGAACATCGCGCGGTGGTTCACTCTCGGCGAGGCAGCGATAAGGAAACTCCCCATCAATACCAGCACCTTCGGTCAGCTGCTCAGGCATCCCTATCTCAACTTCGAGCAGGTGAGTGCCATAATGAATTATCGCAAGACCTACGGCGCCCTGCACAGCCTCAGCGACCTGAAGACCTACACGGCCTTCAGCGACAGCGATTTCATGCGCCTGAAACCCTACGTGGCTTTCTAAAAATTAAGGAAAAACACATTTTTTCTCCCCGATTCGAAAAAAAGTGGCCTTTTTCATGAAACAAAGCGCCACTCTGTTTGTTATATAGGTGAAACACACTCCGCGGATGACCCAACAACAGTTCATAGACTTCGCACAGGCACAACGCCCCACCCTACTGCTGACAGCCAGGCAATACCTGTCGGCAGCGGAGGACGCAGAGGACGCCGTGCAAGAGGTGCTCATGAAACTGTGGAGCGCAAGAGCGCGCATCGACAACGCCGACGATTTCTCCAAATACGCACTCACCGCCGTCCGCAACACAGCGCTCAACATACTCAACGAGCAGAAACGACGGCAGACAGTACCCATCGACATCCACGAAGTGCCCATCGAGACACACGGCCCCGACACGCAGCTGGAAGCCCTTGAGCGACAACAGCACATAGACAACATCATCTCCCACATGCCAGTCGCCAACCGCACGCTCCTCAAGATGCGAAACATCGACCAACTCTCCTACTCACAAATCGCCCTCATGCTCGGCATCACCGAGACGGCAGTGAGGATACGCATAAGCCGAATACGCCAACAGCTTGTAAACCAAATAAAATCTCTCTGAATAATGAATAAGTCACAACCGTCAATGGTCAATGGTCAATGGTCAATGGTCAATGATAAAATAAGCCAACTGATAGAGCGCTTCCTCAACGCCCAGACCACTGAGGCCGAGGAGCAGACGCTGGCCGAATATTTCCAGAGCGCCGAGAGCGTGCCCGAGGAATGGCAGCCCTACCGCGAGCTCTTCCTCAGCTTCCAGACTGATGCCTACGAACTTACGGACAGCGAGCTGGCAGCGCTCACCGCTGAGCCAGCAGTGCCCAGGCACAAGGTCATAAAGATGTATTGGCTCTACGCAGCAGCCGCATGCGCTGCCATACTCTTCATCATTGGAAGTGGAGTGCTCTGGAAAGATGCCAAGCATCAGAATATTGCAAAGACAGAGACTGAACACAAACAAACCACATACCCCCTCGCCGCCCCTGCCGGCACTCCCCCTAACTTAGGGGGAGAATCAGTTGCCACAACTCCAGCAAATCAAATAGCAGAAGCAAAACCTGTGAGCAAACGAAAAAACATCCTTGGTACCTCCACTAATATAGAGGAAGAACCTCCTACCGACAAAATAGTGTATGAAGAAAACGATGCCCCCATCCCCAATCTCCTCGCAGCTAACACCGAGCCAGAGCCCACAGAACCAGAACCTCAGATGGTAGTATATAGCGAAACAGACATGCCCATCACCAATCCGCAGAACCTGCTCTACACCGAGGAGGACATACAGAAACTCCATGCCCTCTACAAGCAGCGCCTCATCGCGGAGATACAGAACGACGTGGAAATATCGCGCCACAATCTCCGACGACTGGAACAGTTCCTCGCAAGTAATTAACACTTAAAACATAAAATTATGAAAACAAAAATCCTGACAATCGCACTCCTCGCAGCTACACTGGGCTGCTACGCAACACCAATCGACGAAGCGCCGTCCATTCCGCCCACCAACGTGCTTAACGCCATCGAAAGAATCGAGAATGCTTACGGCATCAAAGAAAAGAAGTCCATCACCGAGAAGCGCAGCGGCGTTGACAACGCCATCGAGTCCGTAGTCATCATCTTTCCCTTCGAGTGCCCCAACGGTCTGGGCATAATGGCAGACACAAAAGAGGCCTTCATAAAGGACAAAGACCTCGGCTTCCAGTTTGGAGTCTATGAGCCAGGGCAAGGAACCAAATTCCACACCTATACTGGCGACAAACCCAGCGAGAATATCCTAACGCGCGAGAGCCTTGACCAAGGCTTCTACTACATCAATGTCAAGAATAACGACAACCCCACGCTGCGCGACTTCTGCGGCGTACAGTGGCAGGCATTCGGCGACAAGGTTAAAGGCAAAATCTTCCTCATCACGTCCCTGCGCCCCGACCTCGTGGAGAAAAACGCACAGAAATCAGATCCCTTCAAGATGTTCTTCGGAGAAGACGGCATTGTGTCTAATCTCCCAAGCAGCCTCGCCGTTGACACCTGCCTCGTCAGCGACATAACCGAAAAACTATCGCAGTTCCCCAACAAACAAATCAAAAGCATCACGGTAAGAAAAAACCTCAATGACTACTTTCCCTCTAACTATGCAGGCAGCGTAAATGGCAAAGTTGAGCGTCAGCTCCATGCCTACAAGCAACTGCTGGAAATGCAGCAAGACCAAATCAATACCTTGGAGCAACAGTACAAAGACAATCATTACAATCCCGGTGAGCGACGCCATATCAACAAACGCCTGCGCAAGCTCCACAAAGAGGCGCAGAAAACCACCGACAAAATACAGAATCTAGTCAGACAAATACACTAAGAAGAATAAATCTTTTTTCACACGATTTATGTATTGAGCATGCATGACTAAAGGCTCTCCGGCCTGCGCTGCGAAGCGCGGGCCGGAGTTTTTGTTGCGTGCTGAAAAGAACAAATAGCGAGAAGACGCAGACAAATAGCCTTCTCATGAAGAAAAAACGCGCGAAGACTGAAACGCGATGCCCATGAAAATCAAAATTGATGCCCACAAAAATTAAATGCGATGGGCATCAAATTTTCCTCCGCTCGGGTTTTGTTTTCATCCGCTCGGTTTTTTTTCATTTACCCTCGCTATTTTTTTATTTTTGCTCGTACTATTTTGAGTTCTTCACAATATATAATAATGTTTGCACGAACAAATATTTTTCGCGCACGCGTGAAAAAATCCCTTCCTTTGCCCCTTATTTCCGCCAAATTGTCGTAACTTCGCAGATTGAAAACGAAAAATATTATGAAAATGAAGACAAACACTGTTTCACTTGCTCCCACTCAAATGCTTATTGAGCTGGAGAACGCATCATTTGCCAAAGACCTGAAGAAGGCCATCGGAATGATGAAAGGAGTGACAAAGGTTACTCTCCCAAAGCGAACTAAACTCACGCCCTATGAGCAGTCAATGCGTGACTTGGCTGAAGGGCGTGTGTATAAGTATGAAAGTCTTGATGACTTGAAGAAAGAAATCGAGGGATGAATACAAAGTACGAACTACGCGTCACTGGTCAGTTTAAGCGCGACCTGAAGAGATGCAAGAAACGCGGCCTTCCACTTGACGAGCTTTGGGCCGTTATTGCCAAATTGCTTAATGGCAATACCCTTGAAGAAAGGTATCGTGCTCACCGTCTTTACGGAGACCGCGAAGGTCAGTGGGAGTGCCATATCCGGCCAGACTGGTTGCTTATCTGGAAACAATACGAACAAGAGCTTGTTTTAATTATGCTCAACACCGGCAGTCATTCTGAACTGCTGGGAAAATAAAATTGCCACAAACCATTATCTTATTCTCTCCCTGTAAAAAATACGGCAAAACTAAAATATGAACATTATCATCGTTGGCGCAACGTCAGGAATTGGCAAAGCTCTTTTTGAGAAGTATGCGAAAGAGGGGAACCATGTAGGTATCATCGGCAGACGCAAGCATTTGCTTGACGAACTGGTGGCTGCCTTCCCCAACAATGCCACAGCCAAGGTGGCCGACGTGACCAAGCAGGATGAGATTAAGGTTGCTATCCTCGAACTGTGGACTAAGATGCAGAAGGTGGACATTGCCATCGTCTGTGCTGGCACGGGACAGATTAACCGCGAGCTTGACTACGCTAAGGAGCAGCCTACCCTTGACACTAATGTAATGGGTTGGACTTTCGTGGTGGATATGCTATACAACCTGCTCAGCGAGCAGGGCAAGGGCCGACTGGCCAGCATTTCCTCCGTAGGCGGACTGCGCGGAGAGGCTCTGGCTCCAGCGTACAGCGCCACCAAGGCCTTTCAAATCAATTATCTGGAAGCGCTGCGCAAGAAAGCATACAAGAATGGCAACAAAATCCGCATCACCGACTTACGTCCCGGTTTTGTGGACACTGCTATGGCACAAGGTGACGGCCTTTTCTGGGTGATGCCCGTGGAGAAAGCGGCCAAGCAGATCTGCAATGCCATCCGCAGGGGCAAAGGTAAAGCCTATATTACTAAACGATGGCGGCTGATTGCCATACTGTATAAGGCACTACCATTTACATTGTTTAAGAAATTATAAATGAAAAGATACATTACAACTATACTGACGCTACTGCTGATAGCAAGCTGTGCGCTCGCGCAATGGGCCGAGCCCGCCAAGTTTGCCGTCAGCCATAAGGTGGTGGACGACAAGGAGGTGGTCGTAACCTTCAAGGGGACCATTGACCCGGGTTGGCACGTCTATTCCACTGACGTGGGCGACGCAGGCCCCACCGCCGCGAGCTTCAATATCGACGAGTCGAAGGGCCTGAAGCCCATTGGCAAGTTGCGCGCAGTAGGTCAGCCCATACGGAAATTCGACCAACTCTTTAATGCCGAGCTTAGCTACTTTGAAAATAGCTGCACGTTCGTGCAACGCCTGGCCATCACCGAGCCGGAATACAGCCTGAAGGGCTATCTGGAGTATGGTGCCTGCAACGACCGCAACTGCATGCCACCCACGAGTGTGGAGGTGGAGTTTGATGGTGCGATAGCCGAGAGTCAAGAGTCGAGTGTTGAGAGCCAAGAGTCTGAGAGTGCGAAAGTCGAAGAGGCCGACAGTTCGAAAGTTCAAGGAGTCGACAGTTTAAGAATTGAGGAGCAGGCTTCCGACTCCGCCCTATGGAGTAGCAAGACTGCGGAGATTAAAGCGATGCTCGAAGACACCTCTGCACATAGCGATTCCCCCATAGAGGGGGGACAGAAGGGGGGTCTATTTTGGCTCTTTCTCATGGGATTCGTCGGCGGCCTGATAGCTGTGCTTACGCCCTGCGTGTGGCCCATCATCCCCATGACGGTGAGCTTCTTCCTCAAGCGCAGCGAGAATAAGAAGCGCGGCATAAAGGATGCCATCATCTACGGCATCAGCATTGTCGTGATTTATATGGCTCTCGGTGCTGTGGCTTCGCTGCTGTTTGGCGCCAACGCTGCCAACGCGCTGTCCACCAACGCCGTGGTCAATATCTTCTTTGCGCTGTTGCTGATAGTGTTCGGCCTCAGTTTCATGGGATTCTTTGAGCTGCAGTTGCCCTCGTCGTGGAGCAACAAGGCCGACCGCAAGGCCGAGACGACAACCGGCCTGCTGAGCATCTTCATCATGGCGTTCACCCTGGCGCTGGTCAGCTTCTCGTGCACGGGCCCCATCATCGGCTTCATGCTGGTGGAGGTGAGCACCACTAACAATCTGCTGGGCCCGCTGGTATGCATGCTAGGTTTCGCCATCGCGCTGGCTCTGCCCTTCACGCTGTTTGCCATGTTCCCCACCCTGCTGAAGAAGGCTCCCAAGAGCGGCAGCTGGATGAACACGCTCAAGGTGGTGCTGGGCTTTGTGGAGGTGGGCTTCGCGCTGAAGTTTGTCAGCGTTGCCGACATGGCCTACGGCTGGCATCTGCTCAGCCGCGAGCTCTTCCTAATTATCTGGATTGTGCTGGCTGTGCTGCTCGGACTCTATCTGCTGGGCGTGCTGCGGCTGCCCATTGACGAGGGCGCGAAGCCCAAGCGCAATGTCTTCAAGACTGTGCTTGCCGTTATCTGCTTCGCCTTTGCCGCATATATGGTGCCGGGCGTGCTGGGCAAACCGCTCAAGGCCATCAGCGCTTTCGCTCCGCCCATGCAGACACAGCATATCCGCCTCTTTGGCGAGGTGGTGGAGGCTCAGTTCACCAATTACGAACAAGGTATGGCTCATGCCAAGGCTGTGGGCAAGCCGGTGCTGCTGGACTTCACGGGCTTCGGCTGCGTCAACTGTCGCGAGATGGAGATGAATGTATGGAACGACCCCGATGTGGCCAAGCGGCTGAGGGAGGACTTCGTGCTCATCTCACTCTTCGTGGACGACAAGACTCCTCTGCCGGAGCACATCAAGGTAAACGAATACAATCACATCACCACGCTGCGCACCGTGGGCGACAAATGGAGCTACCTGCAGCGTAAGCGTTTTGGCGCCAATGTGCAGCCGTTCTACGTGATATGCTCACCCGACGGCGAGCCTCTCGCCCCACCCTACAGCTACGATACCGACGTAGATAAGTTCCTGAAATTCCTTAACAATAGTAAATAGTAATCGTAAAATAGTAAAATTCATTATGGCACAACAAGAAGATGTTTTCAAGAAAATCGTCTCCCACTGCAAGGAGTACGGCTTTGTATTTCCCTCCAGCGATATCTACGACGGCCTCGGCGCAGTCTATGACTACGGCCAGAACGGCGTAGAGCTCAAGAACAATATAAAAAACTACTGGTGGAAGTCGATGGTGCTGCTCCACGACAATATCGTGGGCATCGACGCAGCAGTATTTATGCACCCCACCGTATGGAAGGCCAGCGGCCATGTTGACGCATTCAACGACCCCCTCATCGACAACCGCGACTCCAAGAAGCGCTATCGTGCCGATGTGCTGATAGAAGACCAGATAGCCAAGTACGAAGAGAAGATTGAGAAGGAAGTGGCCAAGGGTCGCAAGCGCTTTGGTGACGCCTTCGACGAGGCGCAGTTCGTCAGCACCAACGGCCGAGTGCTGGAGATAGTTGCCAAGCGCGACGCCCTCCACGCCCGCTACGCCAAGGCTATGGAGGCCATGGACCTGGAGGAGCTGAAGCAGATTATCGTGGACGAAGAGATTGTCTGCCCCATCAGCGGCACCCGCAACTGGACGGATGTGCGCCAGTTTAACCTTATGTTCAAGACCGAGATGGGCTCCACCGCCGATGGTGCTTCCACTATCTACCTGCGTCCTGAGACTGCCCAGGGTATCTTTGTGAATTACCTCAACGTGCAGAAGACGGGACGCATGAAACTGCCGTTTGGCATCGCGCAGATAGGCAAGGCGTTCAGAAACGAGATAGTAGCACGCCAGTTTATCTTCCGCATGAGGGAGTTTGAGCAGATGGAGATGCAGTTCTTCGTAAAGCCCGGCACAGAGATGGAGTGGTTCAACACCTGGAAGCAGACGCGCATGGCTTGGCATCAGGCTCTCGGCTTTGGCGCGGAGAATTACCGTTTCCACGACCACGAGAAACTGGCCCACTACGCCAATGCTGCCACCGACATCGAGTTCCGCATGCCGTTTGGATTCAAGGAGGTGGAAGGCATTCACAGCCGCACCGACTTCGACCTTAAGCAGCACGCCAAATATTCAGGCAAGAAGATTGAATACTTTGACCCCGAGGACAATCAGAGCTACACTCCCTACGTAATCGAGACCTCCATCGGCGTGGACCGCATGTTTCTCAGCATCATGTGCCACTCCTACGAAGAGGAGCAGCTCGAGGGCGGCGATGTGCGCACCGTGCTCCACCTGCCAGCAGCCCTGGCGCCCGTAAAACTTGCCGTGCTGCCGCTGGTTAAGAAAGACGGCCTGCCCGAAAAGGCGCAGGAGATTATGCAGGAGCTGAAGTTCCACTTCAACTGCAAGTATGAGGAGAAGGACACCATCGGCAAGCGCTATCGCCGTCAGGATGCCATAGGCACGCCCTACTGCATCACCGTAGACCACGACACACTCAATGACAACACCGTCACCCTGCGCGACCGCGACACCATGGAGCAGCGCCGAGTGAATATCAACGAACTGCGCGCCATTATAGAGGAGCAGGTAAGCCTCACCTCGTTGCTTAAAAGGTTATAGGTTATCGGTTATCAATTAGAGATAACTTTCAAATTTCAAATCTCATATTTCAAAAATGAAACGCCACCTTATTATAATTATCGGCCTACTGCTGTGTGCCGCACCGTTTTTCACTTCATGCAGCGAGAGCGATGACAACAGCTCCGACAACGAGTTTGCCAACTGGCGCGAGCGCAATGAGGAATACTTCGCCTCCATACGCAGCAATGCTCTCAGCAAGATTGCTGCCGCCAAGAGGCTCTACAGCGACGACTGGCAGAGCCATAGCGACTGGCTCACCTATCTCAGCTACTCCCGCAGCGAGTCGGCCAGCAACAACACGGCTCACGACTCTATCTTCGTAGAGGTGCTGGAGCGCGGCACCGGTAGCGGATGTCCGCTCTCCACCGACAAGGTGAGGGTCTTCTATGCCGGACGCCTGATGCCTACCACGCAGCACCCCGACGGCAAGATGTTTGACCACAGCGGACAGTCCATGCTGATGGACAAGATATTTGACCACGCCACCGCCACACCCTCTGCCTTCCCCGTGTCAGAGCTCACGCGCGGCTTCGCTACCGCGGTGCAGCACATGCATATCGGCGACAAGTGGCGCATCTATATTCCGCAGGAGCTGGGCTACAAGAATGCCAACCGCACCGATGTGCCGCCCTACTCCACCCTCGTGTTTGACGTGGAGCTGGTGCAGTATGCCCGTGCAGGGGCCAGCCTGCCGAATTGGAACTAGAGAATATGTTAATTAACATCAACGGCAGACTTCTAGACCTCGCCACACCGAGGACGATGGGCATCATCAATGTGACGCCCGACTCATTCTATGCCGAGAGCCGCATGGCTGGCGAGGATGAGGTGGCGGAGAAGGTGCGCCAGATGATTACGGACGGTGCCGACATCATTGATGTGGGGGCCTACTCCTCGCGCCCCGGGGCTGACGAGGTGAGCGCCAAGGAGGAGATGAAACGTCTGCGACTGGGACTGGAGGCTATCACCAAGGCTGTGCCCGAAGCTGCGCTCTCTGTCGATACCTTCCGCGCCGATGTGGCAAAAATGTGCGTGGAGGAGTATGGTGTAGCCATTGTCAACGATATCTCCGGCGGACAGTTCGACCCGCAGATGTTTCACACCGTGGCCGCGCTGCATGTGCCCTACATACTGATGCACATGCAGGGCACTCCGCAGACCATGCAGGACGAGCCCCACTATGACGACCTCATGGAGACACTCATACTCTACTTCAGCGAGCGTGTCAACCGCCTGCACGACATGGGAGTGAATGATATAATCATCGACCCGGGCTTTGGCTTCGCCAAGACGCTCGACCACAACTATCAGCTCATGGCACACCTGGAAGAACTGCACGAGCTGCAGTGCCCCCTGCTGGTGGGAGTGTCGCGCAAGAGCATGATCTACCGACTGCTCGGCACCACGCCGCAAGAAGCCCTCAACGGAACAACGGCCCTCAACATGCTCGCGCTGATACACGGGGCCAACATCCTCCGCGTGCACGATGTGAGACAATGCGTAGAGACAATCAAAATATATAACAAATACAAGCAATATGATAACGATAGGCATTAAGGATATCATCGACATTATCCTCGTCGCGCTGCTGCTGTTCTATATCTACAAGCTGATGAAGCGCTCCTACGCCGCCAACATCTTTACGGGCGTCATTATCTTCATCATCGCATGGATAGTGGTGTCGCAGGTGTTCAACATGCGTCTGCTCGGCACCATCTTCGACAAGGTGGTCAGCATCGGACTGATTGCCCTCGTCGTAGTGTTTCAGGAGGAGATACGCCGTTTCTTCTCCACCATCGGCACACGCCGCTCAAGCATCTTCCGCCTCTTTGGTAAGAAGCACCGTCAGCAGATGAGCCACCAAGATATCATGCCCATCGTGCTGGCATGCAAGAAGATGAGCGACGATAAGGTGGGCGCCCTCATAGTGATGGAGCGCGCTGTAGGACTGGGCGAGTATATCAGCTCAGGCGAGGAAATCGACGCCAAGGTAAACAACAGCCTTATCCAGAATATCTTCTTCAAGAACTCCCCGCTCCACGACGGCGCGATGATTATACGCGACGGCCGCATAGTAGCCGCCGGCTGCATACTACCCGTGAGCCACGACAGCGACATACCCAAGAGTCTGGGACTGCGCCACCGCGCGGCCCTCGGCATTGTGGAGAAAAGCGATGCACTCGCCATCATCGTGTCGGAAGAAACAGGCAATATCTCCATAGCACACAACGGCAAGTTCCAACTTAAGGTAACGCCCGACGAAATGGAAACAATGCTTACACAAGATTGATAAAAGTAGCAAGTTATAGATTAAAGACTAATAATTTTTATTATGAAAAAGTTGCTTCTGATATTACTATTGTTCTGTGTTCAATGCTCTGTATTCAATGAACTTTTCGCACAAACCTGGCAAGCGAAAATCGACACCATGTGGGCGAGCCACCGCTACGAGCAACTGGGCGACAAATACACCGTCAGCAATTCCGACTATAGGATTCTCAACGGGTGGTCCTCTAACGGCGCCACCATCGTATATTATTGGCGCATTGCCCCAGGGCGTATCCGTGCCGACCTCGTCTATACGCCAGCTTATATGCGTCCGCCTGTCTTCGGCATAAAGATTATTCGTGTCAATACCGGCGACATTATCTACGAAAACACTATCACTACCACTGTTTACAAGAAAGAGAAAACAACCATCGAAGCTTTCGGCCCCATCAACATTCCCGCCGACGAATACTACCGCGTGGAGTTTACCGTTGACAAGCCATCAAATGTCAGCAATATTAACTATTTCCTCATACAAAGAGAAAATGCCCTACCCGTCACCACTATGTCCAATATGGGCGGCACAGGCAGCCATCTCTTCGACTTCGGCACCACCGACCCCCTGGCTCCCGCCGGCAATGCCTACGACTGGGCATACGTGGAGGGCATGGTACTCAGCGAGCATCAGCATCCATGCGACTACTTCATGACCATCGGCGCACTCAACAGCTATATGGGATTCCAGACCAACGGACGCATCAACGACGGCACCGACTTCAATCGCCGTGTGCTCTTCTCCGTGTGGGACAACGGCAACACCGACGAAGACCCCGACCTGCCCGAATACATGCAGGCCGAAGTGTTTGACTACAACCACGAGGGAGTGTCAGGCCACGGTGGTGGCGAAGGCTCCACCGGCTCGGTAATGTTTATGGACAAGGCATGGTACTGGCAGCCCGACCACTGGGTGCAGTTCCTGCTCAATGTGCGCCCTGAGAACGTAAGGATTACCATGAAAGACAGATTCGGCAACGACTCCATCGCTGAGGCCGAAAATACCATCATGACCGCATGGTACAAGATGGACAACTGGCCCGAGTGGCAGTATATGGCATCCATTCGCGCTGCGTTTATCAACCAGCTCATCGGCGGATGGTACAGCTTCATCGAAAACTTCGGCGGCAACGAGGGCTGGGGCAAACACCGCGTCAACTATCGCCATGCTTTCATGCGCTCCGCTGCCAGCGGCGAGTGGTATAACCGCAACTATGTCAACTTCTTTCCCTGCTACACCGCCGAGCGCCCCAAATCGGAGGCCAGTCACGGCGCTTCGGGCACCATGGACAACACCTTCTTCTTGGAATACGGAGGCTACAACGTACACTACGACAGCGCGCACTACACCTCGCTACTCACTGACAAGACATGCGTAGATACCATCAATCTCGACCGACTCAACACCCGCATTGACTCCGCCCTCAAGCTCTCCAACCGCTATTACATCAACCAAGGCATCAACAAGAGTTGTCCTGAATACCCCAAGACCGACTGGACAGCCACTTCCTCCGATGGTGTCAACCCCTCCCACGCTCTTGACAACGACAAAAACAGCCATTGGTATGCCACCGGCGAAACCCACACCATTGACTTCCACGCACAGCAAGACCATGTTGTGAGTTCATTCATTGCCACCTCGGCAGCAAACAGGTGCCGCCTCGTAGATGTATACACCTCCGACGATGGAAAAAACTGGGAACTCGCTGCCGACAGCATCTATATGCACAATCACAACAACTGCGAGGTAACTTTGCCCCACACCGTAAAAACAAAACACATAAGGCTCGTATTCTACGACCATGTCAACGGCAACTACATTCAGCTCCACAATATTGTGTTCAAGGGCGACTATGACCTTGACGCCCTCAAGCAACTGGCGCAGGAGTATATAGATAAGGAGAACACTTTTAACTATTATGCCACCGATGACCTCGCAAACCTGAAGGAGGTATATGCCAACGGCACATGCGACGATGCCGACGCACTCAGCATAGCCCTAAAGGAACTGGCCTTCAACGGCACATTGCTCAAATACGGCAGAGTGGCACAGAAGGCTCACGTAGCTGCCGACAATGCCTACATGATTATGGGCGCATTAGGGCGCGGCTATCTCTGCGCCACCCCTCAAGGCACTCTCACCGTGAAAGAGGCAACTGCCGACGGCGCTCAGACTGCGTATACAGCTAAAGCCGACGTGACCGACGCATACAATAACTGGCAGATACTCTCATCCGAGAAATATACCGACACATACTATATTTATAACATAGGTAGCAAGCAATACCTCTGCCTCAAGGGCGGAGCAGTCACACTCAGCACAGAGCCCTACGCCCTCAACCTCAACGGTATGGGGTCGCAGTTCTATTTCCTCTGCAACGACAAAGACGATGCCGCCTCCAACGGCAAAGGCGTGCTCTCAGACCCCACAGCTAACCAACCTGTCAGTCTTGCATCAAGGATTACCAGCACACGCTTCTATCTCTACAACAACTACTACCTCCGTCCCGAGAATCGCGCCACACTCAGTCTTATTGCAGACGCCACGCGCAGCCCACGACTTCAGGCAAGCGTTGAGCGCGCCGGTAGAATACTCGCCTTGGAAGACGGCATAGTAGGCAGTCTTGCAGATAAGACAGAGAAAGCTAACATCGAGGCACTCTACAATGACGGCAATGTGGCAGAGGCAGACCTCGCCACTCTTGAGCAAGCGCTTGACAATGCCAAATATGTGGAGATAGACGACAGTCACTCCTACTACATCATGCCAGCCGACCAAGACGACGGCGAAGCTAAATGCCTCACCGCAGAAGCGCCATGGCTCACTGTCACAGCGCAGACAAAGACCAGCGGCTCACAGATATGGACTCTTCCAGCTGCCAGCTCTGGCTACCGCTTCTACTCACAGCAGCAAGGCTTCGACATGCAGTCAATCGACAACACAGGCAACCTGCGCATCATCGCAGCCGATAAATCGTTTGCATACCAGCTGTCGCAAGCCACCGAGGGCAACTACTACATCTCACAGGCCAGCTATCAGCCCTACACCATCAGCAGCAAGACCAGCTATGTGTCAGTTCAGCGCAACACTGCCGACGGAGTGCTGTGGAAGCTGAAACCCGCTGACACCTATGAGGTCAAACTCAATGCTGCCGGCGTAGCGCTGATGTATGTGGACTTCGACACCTACCCATCAGATGACGTCACCGCCTATATCGCTGATCACGTGGATGCCGACGGAGTAATCAAGCTCATGCAACTCCACGACACCATACCTCATGCCACACCCGTCGTGCTCCTCGGCACTCCATACGCCACCGTCACCCTTGGCGTGGGAGGCCGACAAGCCGAGCCTTACGACGGTGCCAACATACTCATCGGCACCTGCCTCAAGAAGACCGGACTCCCCAAGGGCACATGCTACACCCTTAAGACCTCGTCCAACAAAGCCATCATAAAGACTTCGCCCGTCGCCACAAGCGTTGCCGAGAACAAAGCCTACATCCTTTTCGCAGAAGGACTGCCAGAACTCGACACCTACACCTTTGACTTCGACAATCCCGTCAGCGCGATACAAGAAGTTGGCACTGAGCACTCTCAAACCTCAAATATCTACGACCTTCACGGCAGGAAGGTTTCAGACTCCAACTCGTCAACTCATCAACCCCCTAGTATCTTCATCAAAGACAGAAAGAAAATACTGCGCAAATAAAAAACTAAATAACAATGAAAAAAACTCTTTGCAACATTTTTGCCATGCTGATGCTTGCTACATGCATCAACACAATGGCCACAGTCAAGACCGACAGCATCTACAGCACAGTGCTGGGCGAATGGGTGACATACAATGTCTATACCCCTGCATCGTTCGATGATAGCGGCACCACCCGTTATCCCGTGCTTTATCTCCTGCACGGCCTAAGCGACACCTACCGCGCTTGGAACAACAATGCCCAGCTCGGTGAGGTAGCCGACGAGCTCCTGGGAGAAGGCAAGATCTGCCCCATGGTCATAATCATGCCAAACGCCGGAGGACCCGACACACGCAACACGTGGAATGGTTACTTCAATATGCCAGGCCACAACTACGAAGAATTCTTCTTTACCGAACTCGTGCCCTATGTAGAGGCCAAGTATCACATCTATGGCGACAAGTCACATCGCGCCATAAGCGGACTGTCGATGGGCGGCGGCGGTAGCACCGTCTATAGCCAGAAGCACCCCGACATGTTCTCCTCCTGCTACGCCATGAGTGCATGGCTCGACAACAGCGACAATCTCCAGGAGGCCGAGATCAACAAGCTATACTATGTCATTAAAGCTGTACAGGAGAACTCTGCCATCCGCTTCATGGAGAATGCTGACGATCAAACCCTTGAGAAGCTACGCACCATCCATTGGTTCTTCGACATCGGTGACGACGATTTCCTGCTTGACCAGTCACAACGCCTATACATCATTATGCGCTACAAGCGAATAAAAGCAGAACTGCGCGTTCGCGACGGCATCCACAACTGGACCTACTGGAAGAGCGCACTCTACACCAGCCTGCCGTTCGCAACCAGCCATTTCGGAGAATAGAAAAACTCTTAACTCCTCATTCCTAACTCCTGACTCACAATGGAATACGATGTAATTATTATAGGTGGAGGCATCACCGGCGTAGGCACGGCACGCGACTGTGCCATGCGAGGCCTTAAGACACTGCTGCTTGAGCGCAGCGACTTTGCCACTGGAGCCACGGGGCGCAACCACGGACTGCTCCACAGCGGCGCACGCTATGCAGTGAATGACCCCGATTCTGCCGCCGAGTGTATTCGCGAGAACCTCATCCTGCGTCGTATAGCCAGCCATTGCGTGGAAGAGCACGACGGCCTCTTCATCTCGCTGCCCGAAGACGACCTGGGCTATCAATACCAATTGGTCGAGGCCTGTCGTAGCTGCGGCATCCCCGCAGAGATAATCGACCCCGAGGAAGCCAAGCGTATAGAGCCCACCGTCAACCCCGCCCTGACAGGGGCAGTGCGTGTACCCGACGGCTCCGTTGACCCCTTCCGCCTCGTCAGAGCCAATGAGCTTGATGCCCGTATGCATGGCGCCGACATACTCACCTACCACGAAGTCACCGGTCTCATCACCCAAGGCAACCGCGTAGAGGGCGTTAAGGTGCGCAACACTCATAACGGGCAGCAATTTGAGATACGGGGCAAGATAACCGTCAATGCCGCCGGCATCTGGAGCGCCGGCATAGCACGCATGGCGGGCGTAGAGATAAAGATGTTTCCCAGCAAGGGAGCATTGCTCATCTTTGCCAACCGCGTCAATAAGATGGTCATCAACCGTTGCCACAAGGCAGCAAACGGCGACATACTCGTGCCCGATGGCGACGTCACAATCCTTGGCTCCACGTCCGACCGCGTGCCGCTCGGCGAGTGCGACGATGTGCGCGTCACCCCCCGGGAGATAGCTACCCTGCTCCGTGAAGGCACCAAGCTCGTGCCCATACTCTCCTCCACCCGCATCCTTCGCGCCTATGCTGGAGTGCGCCCGTTGGTGGCAGAAGATGATGAAGA
Organism: Bacteroidaceae bacterium; assembly: GCA_017458585.1. Classification (GTDB taxonomy): domain Bacteria; phylum Bacteroidota; class Bacteroidia; order Bacteroidales; family Bacteroidaceae; genus UBA6382. The sequence continues at coordinate 20,762 of JAFTAJ010000007.1, read as the reverse complement.
AGCAGGGCGTGGCATCAGTCGCGGCATCGTATGCCTCGACCATGAGCAACGCGATGGCCTCGCCGGCTTTATCACCATCACAGGCGGCAAACTCATGACCTACCGCCTGATGGCAGAAAAAGCAACCGATATCGTGTGCAGCAAACTCAACGTGAAGCGCCGGTGCGAGACGGCCGTAATCCCTCTCGCCACTCGCCCCTCGACTCACTCCTCACTCCTCACCTCCCGCTCCTCACTCCTCACCCCCGACTCCCTGTATCTCTGCGAATGTGAGAAAGTAACTGTTGGAGAGATAAGGGAACTCATAGTCAGTGGCGAGGTCGCCACGCTCACACAGCTTCGCCGTCGCACACGCATGGGCATGGGCAAATGTCCTGGCCGTTACTGTGCCCTGAGAGCCGCACGCCTTATGAGCTCGGCAGGTGGTAAGACCATCGCAGAATGTGGGCGCGACCTAGCAGACTTTGTCAATGAGCGCTGGAAAGGCATCTATCCCATAACATGGGGCACCACCCTTGCCGATGCGCAATATATGGCAAGCGTTTACAAGGGACTATGCGGACTGGATAAGATTCCTCGCTCCTAACCACGTTTCACACTCTCATTTAATATTCATATTCCACACTCACATTCCACATACTGCATGCCAAACGATATAATCATCATAGGAGGTGGCCTTAGCGGCTTGACAGCAGGCATTGCTCTGCAACGAAAAGGGAGGCGCGTGACTATTGCCACATCCGGCCCCTCCACACTCAACACCTTCTCCGGATCCTTGGAGCTCTTCGGCTATGACAGCGAAGACCATCCCATCACCCATCCTCTGGAAGCCATTGCCGACCTCCCTGCCACCCATCCCTATAGCAAAATAGGCGCTGAGCGGGTAGCCGCGCTGGCACAAGAGGCTCAGGGCATCCTCCGCGAAGCAGGCATCTCGCTCAAGGGTGATGCCACCGCCAACCACTGGCGCATCACACCAATGGGCGTGCTCAAGCCTGTATGGCTAACCCTCGATGATTGTCTCACCTCCGACGACGGCTGCACCCTGCCATCAACACAAGCCTTGATAATCAACATAGCAGGCTTCCTTGACTTCCCCATTGAATTTATTCGTGCAGGCCTGGATCAGATGGGCGTGCAGACCACCATCTGCACCCTGCCAATCAAGACAACGCAAGCACGTCGCAGTAGCCAATACGAGACACGCGCCACAACCATAGCGCGCATGATGGACAACGACGAGACACTGCGCGCCTTTGCAGAAGCCATCAGCGCAGCATGCAGCAATAGTAGCAACCCGTCAGAGCAGATGATACTGCTACCCGCAGTCTTCGGTCTTACCAATGACACCGCGCTGCAACAACTGCGCAGCATGGTCAGTCACCCCGTCTATGTCATCGCCACCCTGCCCCCCTCCCTGCTGGGAGTGCGCTTGCAGACACAGCTACGCAACCACTTCACGCAGCTCGGCGGCACGATCTTACACGATGCCAAGGTCACAGCCGGCACCTTGCGCGACAACAAGATAGTCAGCATCGCCACAGGCTATTCCGAAACAATGGAAGCCCACAGCTACATCATCGCCACGGGCTCCTTCCAGAGCCACGGCCTCGTGGCAGACTATCGCAAGGTAGCAGAGCCAATCTTCGGTCTTGACATAGATGCAAACATAAAGGAACTCAGCAGCAAGGCCACAGGCTCCTTCTTCGAGCCTCAGCCGTTCATGACCTACGGCGTGCACACCGACAGCATATTACATCCATTCAAAAACGGACAGCCTGTCAGCAATCTCTACGCCATTGGTTCGCTGCTCAGCGGCCACAACACCCATCACCAAAGCGATGGCACAGGAGTATCAATGCTTACTGCCCTTGCCGTAGCAGAGGAGATAGACAAAAACATAGCAAACAATGACACTTACAGTAAATAACACAACCTGCGAAACAACAGCCGACACACTGGCACAACTGGCAGAGCAGCACGCGCTGCCCGCAAGCGGAGTTGCTATCGCCGTGGACAATAAGATGGTGCCGCGCAGCGAGTGGGCTACCTTCACACTTCAAGAAAATCAGAAGATAACCATCCTTAGAGCCTTCAGCGGAGGATGAAAGAAAGATTAAAAGGCAATAGGTTCAATGTCCAATATTCCATGTCCAACAATTAACTATCGCGGCCGGCTGCAGTTTATAACACACAAGACCGAGCGCTATAGCGTGCTCGATGGTGCGGCAATGGCTTTGGAGGGCGGTTGTCGGTGGGTGCAGCTTAGGATGAAAGATGCCGATGCCGATGAAATACTCAAGGTGGGACGCGAACTGCGCCTGATGTGCAACCGCGCCGACGCCACCATGATTATCGATGACCATGTGGAGCTGGTTAAAGAACTGAAGGCCGACGGCGTACACCTTGGCATCACTGACATGCCCATCCGCGAGGCACGCCAGCTATTGGGCGAGGAATATCTGATTGGCGGCACAGCCAACACTGCCGCTCAGGCTGCGAGCCACTACCGCCAGAGCGCCGATTATATTGGGTGCGGACCCTTTCGATTCACCGAGACGAAACAGAATCTCGCCCCCACCCTCGGTCTTGACGGCTACCGCGCCATTGTGCACCACCTTGACGAAGAGCTCATCCGTGTGCCAATCGTAGCCATCGGTGGCATCACAGCCAACGACATTGACGCCATTATGGCCACCGGCGTTAGCGGCATAGCCCTCTCGGGCACCATTCTGCAATCTGACGACCCCGTCAGAGCAATGCAGGACATAGTTGTTAAAATGAATAATGTACAGATATAATATGGACAAACTCATAATATCAAACAAAGAATTTGATTCACGCCTTTTCTTGGGCACAGGCAAATTTGGTTCTAACCAACTGATGACCGCCGCCATCGAGGCCAGCGGCACCGATATGGTCACGCTGGCCATGAAGCGCGTAGAGCTCGGCGATGAGCAAGACGATTTCATGGCTCACATCAACAATCCTCGTATCCAGCTGCTGCCCAACACAAGTGGTGTGCGCGATGCCGAGGAGGCCGTGTTTGCTGCACAGATGGCCAGAGAGGCTTTTCAGACGCCATGGTTGAAACTGGAGATACACCCAGACCCACGCTACCTGCTCCCTGACTCAGTGGAGACGCTCAAGGCTACAGAGCAGCTGGTAAAGATGGGCTTCATCGTGCTGCCATATTGCCAGGCTGACCCCACGCTGTGCAAGCAGTTGGCAGAGGCAGGTGCTGCCGCCGTGATGCCGCTGGCTGCCCCTATAGGCACCAATCGTGGTCTGCGTACCCGCGATTTCTTGCAGATAATCATTGAGGAAGCCTCTGTGCCTGTGGTCATCGACGCTGGCCTAGGCGCTCCCAGCCACGCTGCCGAAGCTATGGAGATGGGTGCAGACGCATGCCTTGTCAACACCGCTATTTCAGTGGCTGCCAATCCCGTAGAGATGGCCATAGCCTTTAAGGAAGCCGTGATAGCAGGGCGTCGCGCCTACGAGGCAGGACTCGCTGTGGGCTCCGCCACCTTTGAAGCTAAGGCCAGTTCTCCATTAACCCAATTCCTAGCATAAGGACACATGTTCTCAGACATTTTAGATAAGATAAGTTGGGAGGAAACCACCCATCGCATCAATGCCATGACCGACACTGACGTGCGTCGCGCCCTCGGCAAGGAGCGCTGCGACGTAGAGGACTTCATGGCTCTCATCTCACCCGCTGCCGAGCCCTATCTCGAGCAGATGGCCCAGCTGTCGAAACATTACACTGAGGAGCGCTTCGGCCGCACTGTGTCGATGTTCATTCCTCTCTATATTACCAATAGCTGCACCAACAGCTGCATATACTGCGCTTTCCATAGGGAGAATCCCATGGCTCGCGTCATACTCACCCCAGAGCAGATAGAAGACGAGTTCAAAGCTATCAAGCGCATCGCCCCCTTTGAGAATATACTGCTCGTCACCGGCGAGAATCCCGCCAAGGCCGGTGTGCCATACCTCAGCAAGGCTGTGGAGATAGCCAAGCGATATTTCAGCAATGTCAAGATTGAGGTGCAGCCCCTCAGCAGCGAAGACTATCGCACCCTTGCCCACTGCGGCATGAATGGGGTAATCTGCTTCCAAGAGACCTACCACCGCGCCAACTACAATATCTACCATCCACGCGGGATGAAGTCGCGCTTTGAGTGGCGCGTCAACGGCTTCGACCGCATGGGACAAGCGAGAGTGCACTCCATCGGCATGGGCGTGCTCATCGGTCTGGAGCAAGAATGGCGCACTGACATCACCATGATGGCGCACCATCTGCGCTATCTGCAGCGCAACTACTGGCGCACCCGCTATAGCATCAACTTCCCGCGCATGCGACCTGCAGAAAACCAGGGATTCCAGCCCAACTGCGTGATGAGCGATCGCCAGCTAGCACAGGTCACCTTCGCCATGCGCATCTTCGACCACGACGTCGATATCTCCTACTCCACCCGCGAGCCAGCCTTCATACGCGACAACATGGCGGGGCTGGGAGTCACCACCATGAGTGCCGACAGTCGCACTCAGCCTGGAGGCTACTACACCTATCCCGAGGCGCTCGACCAATTCTCCGTCAACGACAATCGTAGCGCCGCTGACATTCGTGACGCCCTGATGCAACGAGGAGTGACACCCGTATGGAAAGACTGGGACGCAAGTTTCGACTCCAATAATGTTCAACGCTCAATGCTCAATGTTCAATAGTCGTACAATACTGCTCACTAAACCAGAGTTCTTCAGCGGAGAGGCTGACATTATCAACGCCCTCTTCACCGCAGGACTACCCATCCTTCATCTGCGCAAGCCACACGCCACAGCAGAACAGGTGGATGCCCTCGTTGCGCAGATAGACGCATCGTTCCGCGACCGCATAGTGATGCACGACCACGATCTCCACTCCTGCCATACTCTCGAGGAAGTGCGCAAGAAAAAACAGCAACTCACTATAAACTCTAAACTCTCAACTATCAACTCTTACATATTTCTCTCCCCCATCTTCGACAGCATTTCCAAGCAGGGATATCACGCCGCCTTCACCGATGAAGAGTTGCGCCAAGCCCATAGCGACGGCATCATCGATGAGCATGTAGTGGCCCTTGGTGGCATCACCCCCGACAATGCACATAAGGCCCTTGCCCTCGGCTTCGGCGGAGTAGCCATCCTCGGTGACATCTGGCAGAGCGACAACCCTGTGGAGCGATTGAAGCAATATCAAAACCATAAACAGTAAACCAAACATGAAAGTACTGAAATTTGGAGGCACCTCAGTAGGTACCGTAGAAGGCATCCGTAACATAAAGACCATCGTAGAGGCCGAGCCCACGCCAGTCATTGTGGTTGTCTCCGCCCTTAAGACCGTTACCAACAACCTGGTCAAGGTCACCCAACTGGCAGTCAAAGGCGACGCTGGCTACACAGATCTGCTCCGCGACATCATTGACTTCCACAGCAGCTACATCGACACCATCATCGCTGACAGCGTGGCACGCACAGCCTTGAAGCAACAGGTAGGCAGCCTGCTTGACGAGCTGTCGAGCATCCTGCGTGGCGTCTATCTCATTAAGGATGTCACGCCCAAGACCGAAGATGCCATCCTCAGCTATGGCGAGCGCTGCAGCTCGCTGATAGTACAGCAGTTCATTGACAACGCCACCCTCTACGACTCCCGCCAGTTTATCTTCACCGACAGCAAGCAAGACAAAGCCGTCGACTTCGCTGCCAGCAACACCAAGATACAAGAGACCTTCGCCCACGAGCGTGCCGTAGCCATAGTGCCAGGCTTTATCGCCAGCGACCTCCACACCGGCGACACCACCACCCTCGGACGCGGAGGCTCCGACTACACCGCAGCCATCATAGCTGCCGCCCTTGATGCCGATGTGCTGGAGATATGGACCGATGTGGATGGCTTCATGACCGCAGACCCACACATCATCCCCTCCGCTTACACCATTGAGCGCCTCACCTACAGCGAGGCCACTGAGCTCTGCAACTTCGGTGCAAAGGTGATTTATCCACCCACCATCTTCCCCGTCTGCGCCAAGATGATACCCATCTATGTGAAGAACACCTTCCACCCCGATCTCAAGGGTAGCATTATCAGCGAGGCGACGTCGAGAGTTCAATCGGCAATGGGCAATGGGCAATGGGCAAATGTAGATGACATCGGCGTAAAGGGACTCACCTCCATCAACGACACAAGCATTGTCAATATCAGTGGTATGAACATGGTCGGCGTTGTCGGCATCAACCGTCGCTTCTTCACCATTCTCGCCGACAACGGCATCAGCACCTTCATGGTGGCGCAGACCTCCTCCGAGACAGGAACCTCGCTGTGTATGACTCACAGCGACGCCCTCAAGGCGCAGGAAGTCTTCACCCGAGAGTTCGCAAACGAGATTGCCACTGGCGCCATCAATCCCATTGAGGTAATCGACGACCTTGCTACCATAGCCGTAGTAGGTGAGCAGATGAAAGACAAGCTTGGTGTGGCGGGCCGCCTCTACAGCATACTGGGGCGCAACGGCATCAACGTGAAAGCCTCGGCCCAGGGAGCTAAAGAGATGAACATCTCCGTAGTGGTGGAGAAGCGCCACCTGCGCAAGGCTCTCAGCGTAATCCACGACAGCTTCTTCCTCAGCCAGCACAAGGTCGTCAACCTTTTCGTCTGCGGCATAGGCACCGTGGGCGGCAGCCTGCTCACCCAGCTGCAGGAGCAGCACGATTCGCTCATGGACAAGCGCCGCCTCAAGCTCAACGTAGTGGGCGTGGCCAACTCCAAGCGATATATCATCAACCCTGACGGCATCGACATCAACCGCGCAGAAGCCCTGCTCGAGGCCGAAGGCAGAGAAAACACCTCCGCTCAGATGTGCCGCGACTTCATAGAGCAAAACCTCTACAACTCCGTATTCGTGGACTGCACCGCAAACACTGACGTCGCAGCCCTCTACCAGACACTGCTCGCCAACAACATCTCCGTCGTGGCGGCCAACAAGATAGCCGCCTCCGCGCCCTACCCCGAGTATGCCAAACTGAAGCAGACCGCGCTCAACAAAGGCGTCAAGTTCCTCTACGAGACCAACGCCGGAGCAGGACTGCCAATCATCAAGACCATCAGCGACCTCTGCGACAGCGGCGACGAGATACTCAAGATAGAAGCCGTGCTCAGCGGAACCCTCAACTTTATCTTCAACAAGCTCTCCGCCGAAATCCCCTTCAGCCGTGCCGTACGCATGGCCATGGACGCAGGCATCAGCGAGCCCGACCCGCGTCAGGACCTCAGCGGCAAGGACGTGGTGCGCAAGCTCGTCATCCTCGCACGCGAGGCAGGATATGCCGTCAATCTCGAGGACGTGGACCTGCAGCCGTTTATGGAGCCCCGCTTCTTTGAGGGCGACGCCGACCACTTCCTCAGCATCATGGAGCAGCTCGACGCTCCCTTCGAGAGCCGCCGGCGCTCACTCGAAGCCGAGGGCAAGAAACTGCGTTTCATCGCCCGCTTAGACAACGGTAAGGCCACCGTAGCCCTAAGCGCCATCGACAAGACCCACCCCTTCTACAATTTGGAGGACTCCAACAACATGGTGCTAATCACCACCACGCGCTACAACCGCTACCCGATGATTATCCAAGGGTACGGCGCCGGAGCCGACGTCACCGCCGCCGGAGTATTTGCCGACATAATCCGAGTGGCCAACATCTAAAACTATTACTATGCCTACAATATTTATTTTCTTCGGTTTTAGGTTCATGTTCTACTCCAATGACCACGAGCCAATCCATGTACACATCTTGAAAGACAGATGCGAGGCCAAATATAATGTTCAAACATTAGAGAAAGTATATAACCACGGCTTCAAAAAACAGGAGTTAGCAATAATTGAATCTATAATCGAAGAGAACGTTGAGATTATAACAGAAAGATGGAAGAACTATTTTGAAGGAAAAAAATGAAACGACAGAATATGATAATAAAGGTTTGGATAGATAACACACATATCTACGCTGAGACCAAAGACGGACAGATTGCAAGCTACGCTCTCAGCGATTGGCCCCGTCTTGCCAATGCCACAGAAGAAGAACGGCAGGATTTCTACTTGTCCTATGGAGGCATACATTGGCCGAAAATCAACGAAGACCTCAGTTTCGAGGGGATGTTTCGCGACAACAATATTTCATGCGTTGCAGAAGAAGACCCTATTTACAACGAGTAATAATCTGACGATTAAAAACTATCCCCACATAATATAGAACAACAACAAGTCCAAGTATTTATATACTAATCATGTAAAAAAACAGCAACACGCCATTAAATCGTGTTGCTGTTTACATAATAATCTTCTTTACTTTTAGAAAAACAGAACTAATTATTCTGTCTTGCTGATGATGCTGCCATATTATTTGCTGCCGTAGCAACACTCATGTCAACAATCTGATTTAGCTTCTTCTGAGTATTTGCAACATCTACCATTGTTCCGATAGAAAAAAGATCTGCAAACGTACCAATAAAGAAAAAACCTAAAGTAAACAGATAAAGTATTCCTGATCCAACTTTACCCAGGTAAAAACGATGTAAACCTGCAACGCAAACAAAGCCCATACAACACAAAATCAACGCAGTTCCTTTGCTTTTCATAACTCTATTTTGCCTGACAAGTCTCCCAAACTTGGCCCTTTTTAAATAGTTTGAACATATTATATATAAAAAAGCGTAGAGACTTGATTACTGCTTATCTTATATCGGGCTCTGGAAAGACCTTGGACAAATAAACAGAAATACGAAAGTTCCACGCTGTAGTATTTTGCATAACCATTACAGCGTGAGCTATAACTTAACACAAGAATACAAACAGAATGAACGTTTACGTTTCCTATCCTTGTCCGTGAAATTTTCCAGATTTCGATATAAAGGATACGAAGTAATTACGCCTTCTTAGTCTCGGGATTTCTCCCCGAAAACGCTGCAAATTTAATTATTCTTTTAAATATAACACGTATTTCCTCACTATTTTTTTGCTAAAAAAACATAGACACCATTATTCCTGCTTTAATACATAAACAATTGGTATGCAATACAACATTATATCAGTTATTATTATTTGCCTTCTTTCATAGGATTACTTGTACGTATTAGAGGCGTGCAAACATCTAAAAGGACAATTGATAACGCAACCAACCACAGAATATTTCCGTGCGGAATTGAAATAAGTCCGCACGGATTTTAATTATCTCCGTGCAGATTTGAGATATCTCCGTACAGAAATCGGAAAACAGCGTGCGGAATTTTTAAAAAACTGAGCGGAGAAAAATAAACAGCGTCAAGACGCAAACGGAATGCCCATTCGCTTTTAATCGAATGGGCATTCGGCTAAAACGAAATGGGCATTCAATTTGTTTTTCCACGCTCTTTTTTTATTTCTTCTCGCTTTTTGAAGATTTCTTCTCGGCCTTTGTCAATTTTTTCACGGAGAAAGATGCTGCGAGATGGGCCTTTGTCTCAGCGAGATGGGTGCTTGCCGCGGGGAGATGGGCGTTTGTATCTGGGAGGTCGCGATGCGCTGGGGCGCACTAATAAAGAAGGAGCCCGACCACGAATGGCCGGACTCCAACGTCATTATAAGCAAAACTGACTATGATTCTTATATCGTTCGGAACTTAAAATCTGCGCATCGCCCAAGGGCTGGTGTACGGACGGATGGTGATACGCGGGCCATCGGCGCAGCAACCTGTGTGCTGTGCCACTGCCATGGAGATGGCTGCGGCCACTTCTTCGTTCACGTCGCTGCCCTTGGCAGGCTCGGCGGCCTTCGGTGCCTCGGCCTTGGGGGCTGCGGGGGCAGCAGCAGTCTTGGCTTCCTTTGCCTTGGCAAGGTCTGCCTCAAAGCGCTCCTTGGCTATGCCGCTCTTGTAGTCGCGATACTGCGTGGGGTGCATGGCGAGCTCGAAGAGTTCCTCGTCGTCCTGACCGCGCTCCCAGCCATTGTCCTCCATCTCCTTGATGAACGAGGGGAGGTCGTCGGGATAGTAGTCCTGCGGATTGGCGTCGGTGAACTCGAGGCCCTTCTGCTTGGCGAGCTCCACAATCTCGGGAGCCACCTCGCCGGGCAGCTTTCCGCTCTTGCCGAGAATCATGCCCCAGATGCTCTGGTCCATCATAGAGTAGCGAGGCTTGTCCATCGACTCGGCAAGCAGGTTCATGAGTGCGATGTTCTTAACATACTGGCTAAACGGAGTAACGAGTGGTGGATAACCAACCTTAGGCCATACGTATGCCACCTCGTTGAAGAGGCGGACGAGGAGCTGGTCCTCGGTGAAAGGCTCGAGACCTTTCTTCTTGCGATTGGCGTTGATGGCGCTCTCCACACCCTTGAGGTCTGCCATCATGGAGCCCATCATGCCACCAGGCAGTCCGCAGCCCAGCAGCAGAGAGGACATGAGCTTGTTGGTGGGGCTCATGAAGTAGCCGAGGAAGTCGTCGATGAACTCCTGAGTGAGCTTGCGCACCTCCATGTAGGCGTCCATATTGATGTCGGCAACCTCAAAGCCAGCGTGCTTGAGCATGCTCTGCACGGAGATAACATCGGGATGCACCTTACCCCAAGAGAGAGGCTCCACGGCGGTGTCGATGATGTCGCCGCCAGCCTTGCATATCTCCAGAATAGAGGCCATGGAGAGACCGGGGCCACTGTGGCCGTGATACTGCACGATAATCTCAGGATACTTAGTCTTAATCATACCCGTCAGCTTGCCCAGCATGGCCGGCTGACCAATGCCAGCCATATCCTTGAGGCATATCTCAGGCGCACCGGCCTTGATGAGCTGCTCAGCGATGCCGAAGTAATACTCGGCAGTGTGGATGGGCGAGTTGGTGATGCAGAGGGTGGCCTGCGGCTTCATGCCGCCTTCCTTAGCATAGCCGATGGAGGGGATGATGTTGCGCACGTCGTTGAGTCCGCAGAAGATGCGCGGGATGTCAACGCCCTGAGCGTGCTTCACCTTATACATGAGTTTACGGACATCGGCGGGCACGGGGAACATGCGCAACGCATTGAGGCCACGGTCGAGCATGTGGGTCTCAATGCCCACCTTCTTGAACGGAGCGGTGAAGGCGCGTACAGCCTTGTTGGGGTTCTCGCCATATAGGAGGTTGACCTGCTCAAAGGCACCACCGTTGGTTTCCACTCGGGCAAAGCAGCCCATGTCAATGATAGCAGGCGCTACGCGCTCCAGCTGGTCCTTGCGCGGCTGAAACTTGCCGGAGGACTGAAACATGTCTCGATAGACAAGACTAAACTGTATTCTCTTCTTCTGCATAATAATATTAGTATTTAGTGGGGCGAAGTTAATGATTTTTCCATAAAAAGAACTAATTTTGCATATTATTTTTTACTACTACCTTATAATATATAAATAAGGTGGCAACTTTTAGTAGCAAAAACACTCAGAAATGCTTACCTTCCAACCCTGCACACCAGAGAGTTGCGCCCCCTTGAGAAACATCGGCGATTTGGTTTCACCCCACGGCTGCGACACAAGTATCATCAATATGTGTTGCTGGCAACACCTCTACAAGGGGCATATAGCGCAGTATAAGGGCAATGTTGTGCTGCGTTTCCTCCACGGTAATCACCATGCCTACTCGCTGCGTTTCCGTCCCGAGATGCTGCGCGAGCTGCTGGACGTAGTGGAGCAAGATGCTGCTGCGCATGGCGACCCGCTCCGCATCTTCGGCGTCAACGCAGACATCATCAACTACTATCTTGAGGCCGACACCACACTGCGCGCCACCTTTTCGGAAGACTACTCCGACTATGTCTATGCGCGTCAGGCCCTCGCCACCCTCACCGGCCACAAACTGCAGAGCAAGCGCAACTTTCTCAACCGTTTTCGCCGCAACTATCCCGACTACCAGTACAAACCGCTGGACGAGAGCGACATGCAGGCGTGCCTTGACCTCGACAAGTCGTGGATAAACAAAGGTATCGACCTCGGCCACACCGATGATGAAATCAACGAGCGCAAAACCATAAAGTACGTCTTTGAACACTGGCATAAGCTCAGCGCCACGGGCGGCACCATATATGTGGATGGACAACTGGTGGCCTTCACCTATGGTGCGCCTATCAATGGCAACACCTTCGACGTGTGCGTGGAGAAAGCCGACACAGCCTTCGAGGGAGCGTATGCCGTCATCAACAATGAGTTCGTCAATCACCTGCCTCCGCAGTATGAATGGATAAACCGCGAGGAAGACCTCGGACTGCCCGGACTGCGACAAGCCAAGACTACCTATCATCCCGCAGAGAAGTTGCACAAGTATATTTTAGTCAAGAGTCGAGAGTCATGAGTTCTGAGTCAATGATTGAGGAATGCCGCCATATATGGGAGAAGGTGTTCGGTGATAGCGAAGAGTTCATCGAGCTATACTTCAGTCGGCGCTACTCCCCAGCAAACACCTTCGTAGCCATGGCCGACGGGCGCGTCGTGGCGCAGGCACAGTGCCTAAGCTATAAAATGACTGCCAGCTTTGGGGAGCCAATGCTCAACGTGGGCTATGTGTCGGGCCTCGCCACGCTGCCCGAATACCGCGGTCAAGGGCACGCAAAGAGTGTGATGCAGCAGATACACCAATGGCTCAGCGACCACGCCTACGACTACTGCCTGCTTATACCAGCCGACAACGATGCCGCAGCATGGTACGCCCGCCACTTCGGCTACGCCCCCTGCGCCACCAGGCGCAAACAGCTACTAAGCGCAGAACAGATGGCTGCCTACATCCAACTGCCGGAGCTCACGCCACACCTTATTTATACTATACAGCGCGACCTCGCCGCCACACCCTACACACTGCAGCACACTGCCGACGACCTTGCCGACCAGCTGGCTGTATGCCAGATGAGTGGCGGCGGACTATACGCCACACCTGATGGACTGTTGATGGCAGAGAGAGTATGGGGGAGCGATGACTACCTGGTGCTTGACAGCTTCGCGGGGCAAGAGTCGAGAGTCGAGAGCCATGAGTCGAGGGTAGAAAGTCACGGTATGTTCCTGCCCATCGCCAACAAGGCGCCCCTCCCCCACACTGTGCGCATGACGCTAATGCTGGAATAAAACCAAATATGCTAGGTCATGTTCCTATTTTTTTGTAATTTCGCGCGGGAAAAATAACGAAAACGATAACGAAAACGATAACTTATATGAAACGACTTTTGATTTGCCTGTGCGCTTGGTGCATGATTGCCGTATGGGCTTACGCCGACGCGGTACCCCAGCCGAAGAGAGAGTTCCGAGGCAGTTGGATTCAGTGTGTGAACGGACAGTTTCAAGGCATGAGCCGCGACGTGATGCAGGCTACGCTACGCAGACACCTCGACGCTCTGCAGCGCTGCAATGTCAACGCCGTCTTCTTCCAGATAAGGCCTGAGGCCGACGCGCTCTACCCCAGCCAGCTGGAGCCGTGGAGCCGTTTCCTCACCGGGCAGCAAGGCGCTGCGCCGCAACCCTACTGGGACCCCCTGCAATGGATGATTGACGAGTGTCATTCCCGCGGCATGGAGTTGCACGCATGGATCAACCCCTACCGCGCCAAGACGGCAGGTACAGCAGTGTTGGCTGCCAGCCATCCGTATTTCAAAAACCCTGAGCGTTTCTTCCGCTATGGCAAGCTGCTGCTCTTCAACCCCGGTGTGCCTGAGAACCGCGAATACATCTGCCAGGTGGTGGCAGACATTGTGGGGCGCTACGACGTGGACGGCCTGCACATGGACGACTATTTCTACCCTTACCCCGAGGCAGGAGAGCAGATACCTGACGGCGACACCTTCCGCCAGTATGGCGCAGGCTTCAGCAGCATACAGGACTGGCGCCGCGACAATGTAAGCCGACTGATAAAAGACATCCATGAGACGATACAGCGCCTCAAGCCATGGGTGAAGTTCGGCGTTTCTCCGTTTGGAATATACCACAACCAGCATGATGCTGGACTCAGCGCTCCAAGTCCGGACATGGACAACAAACAGTCCTCAGGACTGCCGGGCAGCAACACGCGCGGTCTGCAGAACTACGATGACCTCTACGCCGACGTGCTGCAATGGGTGAGTCAGGGATGGGTGGATTACAACATTCCACAGATATACTGGGAGATAGGCCACAAGACCGCCGACTATGACACACTGATACGCTGGTGGTCGAAGTATGGTAGCGGCCGCCCGCTCTATATAGGACAAGACGTGGAGCGCACCGTGAAAGCCGTTGACCTCAACAATCCCAACAGCAACCAGCTGCCGGAAAAGCTGCGACTGCAGCGCACACTGCCGGGCATACAGGGCAACTGCCTATGGTATTCGGCCGCCGTAGCCAACAACACAGGCAACATACTCACCGCACTGGAGAAAGTATATCAGCGCTACCCTGCGCTGGTGCCCACGATGCCGTTTAAGGACAAGATAGCCCCCAAGAAGGTGAAGGGCGGCAAGGTGATACCTACCGACCAAGGCCGTATGCTGGTGTGGCTGACCAAGGACACCAAGGACGAGATGCAGCGCGCCGTGCGCTATGCCATTTATCGTTTTGCCAAGGGCGAACGCATCAGCCTCGAGAATCCCGCAAACATAGTAGCCATCACGGCTCAGACATACTGGCCTGTGCCCGAAAGCGACCAAGGCTGCACCTACGTAGTTACCGCCCTCGACCGCATGTGGAACGAGAGCAAACCGAGAAAAGTTCGATAGTTCGAGAGTAGATGGACGGAAACATAGTTGCGAAAGGCATACGTGTCAACAACCTCAAAGGTATCGACGTCACAATACCGAGAGGCAAGTTTGTTGTCATTACCGGACTGAGCGGTAGTGGCAAGTCAAGCCTTGCTTTCGACACACTATTTGCCGACGGACAACGCCGCTACGTGGAGAGCCTCTCCAGCTATGCCCGCCAGTTTATGGGACGTCTGCACAAGCCCGAGTGCGACTACATACACGGCATACCGCCCGCCATAGCCATAGAGCAGCGCACCACCAACCGCAGCCAGCGCTCCACCGTGGGTACCAGCACCGAGATATACGACTATCTGCGTATGCTGTTCGCCCGGGCTGGTAAGACTATCTCGCCTATCAGCGGCGAGGAGGTAAAGAGCGACACTATCGAGGACGTAGTGAACTACGTCAGCGAGATGAATGAAGGTGAGCGGTTCACCGTTGAGTGTCCGCTGTGCGTACCCAAGGAGCGCAGCGTGCGCCAGCAGCTGGAGATAGACCTCAAGCAAGGCTTCTCGCGAGTGATGATTGACGGCGAAGCCCATGAGATAAGCGATGTGCTCAATGAATACTCCGACCAGCAGTTAGAGAGCCACGAGATAAACATTCTCGTTGACCGCCTGGCCAAGCACACCGACAGTGACTCTCTCTCACGACTGCGCGAGAGCATTGAGACAGCCTTTGACGAGGGTGCACAGAAGTGTGTGATAAGAGTTAAGGGTCGAGAGGCGAGAGGCGAGAGTCAAGAGTCTAGAACTTTCAGCATTGCGTTTGAGCGCGACGGAATGCAATTTGAAAGGCCTACCGATGCGATGTTCTCTTTCAACTCGCCCGCTGGAGCGTGCCCCGAGTGCGAGGGCTTTGGCTCACTGATTGGTATTGACGAGTCACGCGTGATACCCAACAGTACGCTGTCGGTATATGACGGCGCCGTGCAGTGCTGGCGTGGCGACAAGATGGGCGAATGGCGCAGAGTGTTCTGCGAGCAACAGGGTGCGAAAGGGTTTCCTATCTTCGAGCCATACTACAACCTGACGCAAGAGCAGAAAGACATCCTATGGCACGGCCAGGGTGACGAGCAGGATATATGCATCGACGCCTTCTTCCGCATGGTGCAGGCTAACCAATACAAGATACAGTATCGCGTGATGCTCTCCCACTACAGAGGCAAGACCACTTGTCCTGCATGCCACGGGCGACGCCTGAAGAAAGAGACCGAATATGTGAAGATTGCAGGCTACTCTATCTCCGACTTCACAGAGATGCCTGTCAGCAAACTCAACGAGATATTCAAGACCATTCCCGACGACACCTTCCCCATACTTGTGCACGAGATACGCAACCGTCTGCAAGTGTTGGTGGACATCGGCCTCGGCTACCTCACGCTTGGGCGCACAGCCAACACACTGAGCGGCGGTGAGAGCCAGCGCATAAGCATAGCCACCTCGCTAGGCAGCAGCCTAGTGGGCTCGCTATACATACTTGACGAGCCAAGCATTGGTCTCCACTCACGCGACACGCAGCAGCTCATAAGTGTGCTGCGTCGCCTGCAGCAACTGGGCAACACAGTGATAGTGGTGGAACACGACGAGGAGATAATGCGCGCTGCCGACTATATCATTGACCTCGGTCCCGACGCTGGCATCAACGGCGGACAGATTGTCTATCAAGGAGAAGTGAAAGATATAGGAGTGAAAGTGAAGAATGAGAAGTCTCACACCGTACGCTTTCTGCTGGGCGAGGAGAAGATAGCCCTGCCACAGAGTCGTCGCAAGAGCAATCGCTCCATAGAGGTGAAGGGCGCCCGCGCCAACAATCTGCGGGGCATCGACATACGCTTCCCCCTCAACATCATGACTGTAGTGACAGGCGTTAGTGGCAGCGGCAAGTCAACACTCGTTAACAACATACTCTACCGCGCACTGAAGCGCCACCTCGACGAGGCATGCGAACGGCCAGGCGAGTATCTCTCGCTGGAAGGCGACCTCAATGCCATAAAGAGCGTAACGCTGGTAGACCAAAGCAGCATAGGCGCTTCATCACGCAGCAACCCCATCACATATATCAAAGCCTACGACCTCATACGCCGCCTCTTTGCCGAGCAACCACTGGCAAAACAGATGGATTTCAGTCCCGCCACCTTCTCCTTCAATGCCGAGGGCGGCCGCTGCGACAACTGCAACGGCGAGGGAAAGATAAAAGTGTCGATGCAGTTCATGGCCGACATAGAGCTGGAGTGTGAAGAGTGTCATGGCAAGCGCTTCAAGAAAGATGTGTTGGAGGTGCGCTTCGCTGGCAAGAACATTCACGACATACTTGAGATGGATGTGGACGAAGCCATGCGCTTCTTCACCGAAAACAAACAGACAGCCATCGCGCGACGTATCAAGCCGCTGCAAGATGTAGGACTTGGCTACATCAAGCTGGGACAACCTTCCTCTACCCTCAGCGGTGGCGAAAACCAGCGCGTAAAACTGGCTTACTATCTCGCCAGCGAAAAAAGCGCCCCTACCCTTTTCATCTTTGATGAGCCGACCACCGGCCTGCACTTCCACGATATCAGCATACTGCTCAAAGCTTTCCAGGCTCTCATAGAGCACGGCCACACCATCATCATCATTGAGCACAATATGGAGGTCATCAAGTGTGCCGACCACATCATCGACCTTGGCCCCGAAGGCGGCGACCAGGGCGGACAGATAGTAGCGGAGGGCACTCCCGAGCAAGTAGCGGCTTGTGAGCAGAGCTACACCGGCCGTTTCCTCAGAGAGAAACTGGGTTAAGAAGAAGGAAAACCACGATGTCAATAAAGAGGTACTATATATTTATCATTTTGCTTATCAATGGCTTGTCTGTAACAATAGCACAAGACAGCAACAGCATACAACTTCTGCGTTCACGCACGCAGACCGACCATATCTGGGTGGTTGCACACCGCGGTGACTGGAAATATGCCCCGGAGAATTCCCTGCAAGGACTTCGCAATGCCTTGTTTTTTGGTGCTGACATTATTGAAACTGATGTGCGGCCCACCCAAGACGGACACTTCATTGTGATGCACGATGCCACTGTTGACCGCACAACCAATGGCAGCGGCACTATCAGTGAGATGTCCTTAGCTGATATACGCAAATTGAAGCTAAAGACCAATTGGGGACAGAGCACACAGTTTAGAGTGCCCACACTGGATGAATATATCAACGAGGCCAAAGGCCGCGCCTTTATCTACCTTGACAAGGCTGGCATTGACATGCCGGGCAAAGAAGAGGGTTCCACCGTTCGCGCCCTGCTCAATGTGCTCAGGCAGCACAATGCATTGCAGGAGGCAATATTCGTATTAGACTGGGACTACGCCAAAGCTCGCCGCATCTTCAGTACAGCACTCGACAGTGTAGTATATTGCCCCGTCATTGAGGACCGCATTCCCAACCTTGCAGACTATGTGGAGGAATATCTGCGTGAACTACGACCAATAGCATTCCAGTTTCGTATGGCCTCGCTCGAAACAGAGTCTTACAGGCTTCTGCCTCATGTGCTCGCTTCCGGCAGCCGCGCCTTCGTGGCAGCAACATGGCCACTTCACACTGCAGGCCACGATGACAACGCCTCAATCTTCAAAAGCACCTCAGAGGGTTGGGGATGGCTCATCAACCAAGGTTTTACCATCATCGAGACAAACTTCCCCAAAGACTTGCTCCAATACCTTAGGGAAAGAAACACAACGGCAAGTGGGGAATAAGGAGATTTGTGTTTCTGTCGAAGGAAATCCCAAGAATAGCAATGAGCCAAAAAGAAATCGCGTAGAGAGGGTCTGTCCCTGCGCGATTAAATTTCGGCTCTTCGCGATTAAATTTCGGCCTCTAAGACAGAGAAGATTCTGCCTTGGCGGCTGGGCCTTTTGACAGCAACCCTATTGCCTGTTTACCCGTAAGGTGCTCAATGTCAAGACGAATCATCAGCATACGGGACAATCCGCTCTCCAGCTCTCTGCTCAAAGCCACATCGTCATTGGGATTGTAGCGATCTCCCAGCATACGGGCCATACGCATTTTCTCTGCCTCGTCGTCCACCACACGAACTCTGCCGAAGGCTATCACGCTGCGATAAAATGTGGTGTATTTCTTAGGCTGGACATCATCTTGCTCTATTACGCAGAACGAAGCTTTCTCATTCTTTCGGACAGCATCAACCTTATGGCCGGCCAGTGCGCTGTGGAAATATATTCTGCCATCTTGATAGACATAACTTAGAGGCACTGCGTATGGATAATCATTATCTCCCAACAGCGCCAGCGTCCCAGCCGTAGATTTCTGCAAGATAGCGACGGCCTCCTCTGTCGATAGCTGCTGGCGACGGCGTCTCATTTCCCTGAATTGATGCATGGTAATATGAATTGCTGCATGGATAATATATATGTGTAACTATGCCCTCATGCTGAACTCGCAGCCGCAGTACTGCTGATTATAAAATCCATACTGCCGTAGCAACTGATTTCGGCGCTCCTGCAGGCCTCCCTTGCGCCAGTTGCGGTCCAGGAAGATAAGAGGAACTGATAAGGATGCTACCTGCTCCACGGCCCACTGACCTGCAGCATTGACCTGATCGATGTTCTTCCATCGGGATGAGGCCAGGGTTGTGCCCAGGTGAGTAAAGCCATGGTCAGCAGCATAGCGGGCGGCGCGCAGCAGGCGGAAGCGGAAACACTGGGTGCAGCGGCTGCCGCGCTCGGGCTCCTGCTCAAGGCCCTTGACAGAGACCAGCCAGTCGGAGTGGTCGTAGTCATCCTCTACAAAGGGCACGCCGAGGACCTGCAGATGACGCTCCAGCTCGGCGCGGCGGTGCAGGTATTCGTCTTGCGGATAGATATTTGAATTGCTGAAGAACACGGTGGTGTCCACCGCATTCTCCAGCAAATGCTCTACTATAGCCGCTGAACACGGCGCACAGCAGGAATGTAGCAACAGACGCATAGTGTCTGCCCCTTATTAGAAGTAGAGGCCGAAGCCCACCTTGAGGCCCACAGTGCTCTTGTCGCTGAAGTCGTTGAGCGACATCCTGTAGTACACTGCGGGTTCGATACTTACATAGTGGTTGATGTAGAAGCAATAACCCACCTCCACGGGGATACGCAGGTCGTTGTAGCTCTTTGCCTCGTGGCAATACTCAACACCGGTGCCGAGGAAGATGCCATTCTGCTGAAAATAATAGCGACCGCCAAGTCCGAGGGTGATATCATCAGCATGCGGCCTGTGGTTGTAGCCCACGGTAGCCTTGAGCATAATGTCATCCCAGAGGAAATAGCCACCTGTGGCCTCCAAGCCAAAGCGGAGTTTCTCCTCAGAGCTGTAGGATAAACCCATGTTAGTAACCGAGGCACCGATATACTTGGTGCCAGCCTCAAACTGCGCCTTGCCTGCCACAAATCCCATCAGCAGCAAAGCTACCAAAACAATCTTCTTCATATAAATTTAGTTTTTAAGTTTTTCGACTCCAAAAATACACATTTTCCCCCAAATGACATTAGAAAATCAAGAAAAAAAACTAATTTTGCCCTTAAATAACCCAAATAAATAGCAAATTGTCCAATTGTAAATTATATAAGCACACTCTTTTCGCACTTTGCCTTTTGGCCACAATAGGCACCTGTGCACAGATAGCCACCAACCTCCCCAAGCGCGAGCTACGGGCCGTGTGGCTCACCACCATCAACAACCTCGACTGGCCCGACACCAAGGCCACCTCCCCACAGACCATCGACCGGCAGAAGAAAGAACTCACCGATATCCTCGACCGACTCAAGGCCGCCAACTTCAATGCCGTCGTCCTCCAGACACGCATCAGGGGCACCGTCATCTATCCCTCCGCCATCGAGCCCATGGACCCCTGCATCACCGGCACCTTCCTCCCCCCCCAATCACCCTCACTCCTAACTCCTTACTCCTCACTCCTTACTCCTAACTCCTCACTCCTAACTCCTAC
>JAFTAJ010000006.1 GCA_017458585.1 Bacteroidaceae bacterium | reverse complement strand
TTTTGATTTATTCATTTGAAGTCATTATTTTTGACTGCAAAGATACAAAACCAAATCCGTGCACTCGAAAAATCTCTGCAACTAACTATATTTCAATTATTTCAAAGAACGCTTAGCGATTTTTAGTGGACAGCAATGAAATTATTACTATATTTGCGCCATCAAACATCATCATTTCGCTTATGAGTACTCAAGTGATGCAACGAAAGATAGCCGAGTATTTCAAGACACAGCCCGTCTTGAAAGCATGGCTCTTTGGCTCTTTCGCTCGTGGCGAAGAGACTCCGTCAAGCGATGTGGATATCCTATTCGTGCCTGATATGTCTCAGAAGTTCAGCCTGTTCACCTTGGGAGGTATGTATATGGACTTGAAGGATCTCTTAAACCGTGAGGTAGACCTTATACCCGAGGATTCGCTTCTTCCTTTTGCAGAGAAGAGTGCAGACCGTGATAAAATTTTGATTTATGAGAGAACCAATTAGAGATAAACATTAGCACAATTCTCCCTTTCCTCTACGCGCGTACATTATCATAGTGTACGCGCGTATTCTCTATTCTCTATTCTCTATTCTCTGTTCTCTATTCTCTCTTCTCTATTTTCTCATTTCTGCCCTCAAAATTTGGCGGTAATGAGAAAAATTTCTATCTTTGCAGCGTCTTGGGGAGAAAACCCGAGACCGAAGAAGCGTTCCGCGCTTTATCCTTTAATACGAAATCTGGTACATTTCTGTGGAAGGATGAAGAACTACGGATCATTTCCTGTATGTGACTGTATGCATACGGCACCTACGCCGTAATGCCACGGCATATACGGCGTAGGTGATAGTATTATTCATTTCCACAAGGTTTACCAGAGCCCGTATTAAGATGAGTAAGGACAAATCCCTACGCTTTTTTCGTGTACAATAATACCAACACCTGATTTGGGGGATTGCGGGAATGATTATGAATGGCTATTAAGAGAAAAGTTTTTCGTATCACTCACGACCCAACATTACCAAAACGAGAAGAAAAGAGAATAGATAAAAATCCGAAGAATAATTCTCTTTCGAAGCGTCCGCACCTTTATGTGTCTGAATCTGCCTCTGATTTAAGTGATGCGTATGTATATCTTTGTGGTCGCGATTTTCGCGAAATTTTTGGGACACGACATGGCGATTCTTT
This sequence comes from Bacteroidaceae bacterium, assembly GCA_017458585.1. Classification (GTDB taxonomy): domain Bacteria; phylum Bacteroidota; class Bacteroidia; order Bacteroidales; family Bacteroidaceae; genus UBA6382. The sequence continues at coordinate 28,191 of JAFTAJ010000006.1, read as the reverse complement.
AAAATATAGTAGGACTATACCTGTTGTAAAAATAAGCAGAGGCAAAAAAAGAATATATCGTCAGTTCCGATGTTTGAATATTCAAGGGTTCTCACAATATGCAGGTCTTTCTTATACTTCACTGCTAGGTATTAGTTATAGTAATGAAGACATGAAAAATATAAATACTGTAGAATTGTCGCCTGGGAATATTCTTTCTTATTACAGTAATCATCCTTTTCATGCAACTAGAGTTTCTTTTCAGATCGGAATCATCTCAATTATAATTTCTTTTTTGAGTTGTGCCTTAAGTTTAATCCTATAAAATAAATAGAATTATGAGCAAGCTATTAGATCTGCACAAATCAGCTGTAGAGAATTACAAAGAAAAACTTGTAGAAAAAGGAATTTTACCATCTATAAATAATTGTTCTTCTAAGAGAGGTATAGACATTGTAATAAACAAAGATAACACAAACGAAGAATATTACATAATTAAGGCAACTGCTAAAAAAGAAGGTGCTTTTACCGCCATGAGCGAAAATGTGTGGAAAAAAATATCTGCAAAAAAAGGCAACTCTCACATCATTATTGCCAGATTAAAGGAAAACAAACAACCCAATGATGAAGACGCATTCCTTTTTGAGCACATGACGCCTGAAGAATTCAGGAAATGTAAAGATTCTTCCTATTATATGACTTTCAAATATTTTATCGGAGTAAAAGATATTGAAAAAGCTAAAAAAACTAAACAATGATTAACTTTAATCTTTTTAGTTCTTGGCCCATCACTTACAATTATACGTAAATAAAATAATATATATTAATCAGTTAAAAATTAAAAAGATGAAAAACACAACGAACTTTTTGCTATGCGCAATTACTTCGCTTTTATTGTTGGGTTGCTCGAACAAAAACGAACAAATTGCGGAGGAACTTAAAGCCAAAATCACTCAACATTTCAGAGAGAATGGCACGGAAATAAACATCGTGGATCTGTGGGTTGAAGAAGAGTCGGAGAACACTTATAAAGGATTAATAGTATATGATGATCCGAGTTATCGATATGTGTACGATATGAAAGTCTATGCGGAGGGTGATTCTTACAGGTGGGAGCTAGCTGACAATTACAAGCAGATTTTTGCAGTTGAGGATTTGCCACGTAACCGTTATTTAAAGGAATTAGCATCAAAGCTCACCGCAGATGGAGAGACAGCCTCTGTGAACGAGGTTAGTAATGTCGTAGATGGAGATGCCCTCGTCGGCACCTGGGTTGGAAATGGAGGTAATGGCCTTATAGATTACGCGACATTCTCGTCTGATGGAACAATGACAACCTATATGGTAATTAATGGTAATAGAACGGAATCCACCAGCGCGCGCTGGGAGCTGGAAGGAGAAACCGTGTATATAATTTTTGCAGGAGAACGCTCTGCCGAATATACCTTTGACGGAAGCACTCTACGTGGGCGCGGGGGAAACCTTATCTATTCACGTCAATAATCCAGCATTTAGACATCTGATTGCTAAAATATTTAGATTCGCAAAGCTTAGTTTGAGTTAAAAAACAACTATTATGTATAACCCATAAAAGAACAAAACAATGGAAGAAGAAAAAACAACGATTGAAAATCAAGAGTACCAAACAGAGGAAGCTGTAAGTGAAGTAGTACAGCAAAATTCTAATTTTGCCATTTTTAAATGGTTAATAGGCGCATACGTGCTTCTATGTCTGATATCAGTCATGTTACAAGGTTCATATTCCTTCAGTGATTTCTGCATGGATTATTACAATAAATACCATGTTGAAATTGGTGCATATGCGATGCCCGAATCCGGAATGTTCCCTTTGCCTCATGACGAGTATTATATTGTAACTCGCGATGCGTATAATGGCGTTAAAGAGAAGAAAACTATTGGAACTGTTTATTTTGGTGGATTGATTAAAAATTTCACACGGCAGGATTTGTAATTCTGGGAAAAGTTAATCGATTTTATGCCAGATTATATAATTATTAGTTATGGTCAGAAAAACAACAATATGAAAGCAACAAAATTAAAAACAGCCAACATGAGAGCAACTCAGGTTCTCTTTATGTTTATGTTCGTATTGCTTTTGTTTGCGTCGTGCAAAGACACGCAAAAAACAGAAGAAGAAGTAATAATGAGATGCACATCTTGCGGACGCGAAATGTCAAGCAACCAAGGAAGTTCTCTATGTGAATCCTGCGAAATGAAGATAAGATATGAGCAGGAGCAGGAACGGGCTGCGGAACTGGAGCAACGCAGACTGGAAGAGCGTATTAATCGTAACTATGAAATATGGCAGAATGCGCGCCGAAATAATTAAGATGCTGCGGTAATAATCAAAGTCGCAGACACTCTACGTGCCCGTGGAGGAAACCTTATCTGTTCGCGTCTATGATATTTTTTATAAGACTTAAACATTTAAAGTTACAAAACAATTATGGAACAAGAAAAGAAAAATTTAGTGCAAGTTGGAGATACATTCTTCCAAAGCGCCACAATTAAAGAACTTATTGAGAAGGATCCTTATATGTCTTTTATTGTACTTTCTGCTGCTCTTGAGTTTTTAGGAAAATGCTACAAACTTCCTCGCACATTTATGGCATCAGGAAGTTCTTCCCAAGATTGTTATGATGTTATAAATAAACTTGGGGCTTTAGAATCATACAGAGACCTAAACTATAAAGAAAAAGACAAAAACGGTCAAGAAAAGGAAAGAAACTATCTGTACACTGGTTTACGATGCGGTATACTACACTCTCTGTTACCTGCAAATGAAATAATCTTAACACCCAAAGAAAATGATCCTAAAAATAGAAAAATTGGAGCAGAGACATTATATGCAGACCTTTGTAATGCTTGGTCGGAGTTAAAAGCAAAAGAGGATATCCTACAAGAAATGGAAAAAACAACAGCTCTATATATTATTGGCTCTTGTACAGGAGGAACTATTGACCATCGTTACGAAATATCGAAATAAATCTTTCATAAATTGTATAACTATGAGAAGTCTAATTATTATTCTTTTTTGTGTGTGTTGCTGCACCGCATGCGGGCAAGCGAAGAAACCCATAGGCTATGGAGAACAAACTACATCTCCCAAACCATCTTCACAGGTAAATAATAAGGTTCAAAACAAAACATTTACAGTTAATGGAGTTTCTTTCAAGATGATTAGAGTGCAAGGGGCTACGTTCACTATGGGCGCGACTTCTGAGCAGGGCAGCGATGCTTATGGTAGAGAAAAACCCACACATCAAGTGACGCTCTCCAGTTATTATATTGGTGAGACTGAAGTGACTGAGGCGCTGTGGAAGGCCGTGATGGGCACGAACCCGAGCTATTTCAAGGGTGACAAGCTGCCAGTGAAGAGTGTTAGTTGGAACGACTGCCAGACATTTATCGCTAAACTAAACCAACTCACAGGAAAGAAGTTCCGCCTGCCCACTGAGGCAGAGTGGGAGTTCGCCGCCAAAGGCGGCACCAAGAGTCGCGGATATAAGTATGCTGGTAGTAACGACATAAATGCCGTCGCTTGGTATGAAGTTAATGCTTATGACAAGGGGGAGTCAAGTCCCGACTATGGCACGCATGTCGTAAAGAGCAAGGCTCCTAACGAACTCGGCATCTACGACATGAGCGGCAACGTATACGAATGGTGTCAGGATTGGTGCGGTGACTACAGTAGCAGTTCGCAGAGTAATCCCACCGGTCCATCATCGGGCTCCAACCGTGTCATCCGTGGTGGCGGCTGGTGGTGCAACGCTGGGTTCTGCCGCACGGCTTTTCGCTACAGTTGCGCGCCTGTGCTCGCGCGCGCCGACCTCGGCTTGCGCCTCGCTCTCTCCGAGTAAATATCATTTTACAACAAATTACACAAATTATATTACTTAATTGAAAATTAAAGAATATGGTAAACAAAGAAGTTGCTTTGTTAGTAGCTGACTATACTAACAAATACAAAACACAAGAAGAAAAGGACAAAATTTTAGAGGCAATGAGGCAGAACCTCTTAGAGAGGAATGGTAAATCCTCTAAGTACACTGGTGGCTACACACAGCAAGGAAAAAGTTATGACATTAATACTGCTTCATTCAAAGAGTTACTAGAGATAAATGGGGATATGCAGCCACTCAATATGTAACTATTGATAACATTAGCGTCAATACCGCTGACGTTGTGACCATCTATAATTGTATTATAGGTAGCGAACGCTAGTAACTTGGGAGACTCAGGGACAGGTGTACCGACCGTTGAACCTTGAAAGCACCGAAGAATAACTCCGCAGAATCTGATCCTATTTAATCCGTCCGTCGGCATTCACACCCTCGTGAGTGCCGGCGGACTTTTTTTATGAAAAAGGTTTATTTTCGAGTTTCTGCTTATGCGACAATACCGTATTACGCAGCCAACATCTCTTTACCCAATTTATGAATATGGTCAATTATTTCTTGCTCGCGCTCTTTGGAAGGCTTCTTAAAACCATTGATATAATTACGAAGCAACGTGGGATTAATACCAAGTGAGCGTGCAAACTCTGCCACATTGATCTCCCTGTGAGTCAGAAAGAACCGTTGCATCGGACTTGGCTCCGCATCTTCATATACGAAACTATCGAAACTAATATCCTCATCAAGTCCGCGCCAATGTATGCCGCTAAAGCCAAAAGAGTACTTCTTGCGTTCATCAGCATCTGCTTGACGCAGCTTTGGGTACCACAATAACGATTGTCTGTGTTCCTTACCATTCTCGTCTCTGCCATAAATGTAGTCGGCATCAAACCATATCTCTATTATCTTCATATCTATATTCCTCCTTTCTGTTATTCAAAATACTCTTTCCAACGACTAATAATTATATCTGCATTTTTAACGAAACACAGTAGTGACACCGAGACGCGAGAGAGTCCAGCGCCCCCCCCCTCTTGTGAACACCGTAGGTTTTGTTGTTAGAACCTGATGTTCACTCCGCCCATGATGGTGGCGCGGGGCATGGGGTAGCCGAGGTTGAGCTCGTAGCGCTGGGCCAGCAGGTTCTCGCCGCGTAGCCATAGGCGAACGGCAGGACAGATGGCATAGCTGACGGTAGCATTGACGAGGCAGAATGTCTCAGTGGTAGCATCAGCGCCAACAGCGGTGTAGAGGCCACGCACATACTGCAGTCCACCGACGGCGCTCCAGCGGGCACCGTTGTAGCTGGTGCCGAGAAAGCCCTTATAGCGCGGAGCTGCCACCACGCGATTGCGCATGTGGAGCAGCGAGTGATTGGTAGTAAGCGACCAGCACGGGGTGATGCGCCAACTGGCATCGAGCTCTATACCTGTGTTGCGCAGCTCACCAGTATTGATATTGCGACCGGCCACGGTCTGCACCAGGTTGTCGCCCTTCAGGAGGAAGAGGTTTACACCATAGGTGAGGCGATTATCCAGCAGACGCTGACGCCACGATAGCTCATAGCTCCACAGGCGCTCGGCACGCAGCGAATCGTGGTTGGCGGTGCCATACATATACATCTCGCGAGTGGTAGGATTGCGGAAACCCTTACTAACTACAGCCTTAAGCTCGCCTGTAGCCATGGGGCGCACCACGATGCCTGCCTGCGGTACCCACTCGCCGCCGGCGGTGGAGTGGTGGTCATAACGCAAACCGAGGTCGGCAGTCAGCCACGACGCCAGTTCCTGCTGCACAGCAGCATAACCAGCAATCTCGTTCTCATGGGCATGAGCACTCTGCATGAGGCGGCGCTGGGTGGTGACTCTCTCGCCAGTAACGCGGTCGGTGTAGAAAGCGCGACCATAGATATGCTGATAGTCGAGGCCTGCAGTGAGACGGGTGCTTTCCGTAAAGCGGGCAGTCTGGTACCACGAAATGCCTGCCACAGCATCGCGCGAACGGAAGTAGTCAGTCTGCGGCGTGCCGCCATTAGCGTTGTAGCCATCGTTGATCTTATGACGACCGAAGTTGTCATACACCGTAAACGCTCCACTGGTGCGGGCAAAGTGATTAAGTAGGGAGAGACTGGCGGCACCGCGTGTGATCCACTGGTCGTTCTCCAGCTTAGGCTGGGTGACGGTGCCAGGATTGGAGGCATTGAAATGAGTAAGGTCAAGGTCGGCAGTCAGCTGCCAGTTGTCAGTAAGGTCATAGCCTACCTTCACATAACCGCCATACTGCTCGAAGCCCATGTGAGGGCGGTGGTTGTCAGTGCGACCATACTGCGCAGCAACGGTGGCAGTAAAGCGACCACTGCGCACCTGAGTAGCAGCCTCGGTCTCAACAGTGCCATAGCTGCCCACACCGACGGTAGCATTGCCAGTGACGCCATCAGCCTTCGACGTGCGAGTGACAATATTGAGCACGCCGCCCATGGCATTGCTGCCGTAGAGAACAGAAGCAGGGCCACGTAGCACCTCCACGCGCTCGGCGAGCAGAGTTTGGTAGCTGTCGGCAATAGGGTGACCATATACACCGTTATACTGTGGGTGACCATCAATGAGGACGAGCAGTTGGCCAGCACCGCCACTGATGCCGCGCATGTTGATGCCGCCGGCAGCGCCCGTGGACACGCCGTAGCCCATCATGCCACGCGAAGTGACGAGGAGATTGGGCACCTGCTGCATCACGGTGGGCAAGACACTGGTCTGGTATTGCTCAGTAAGCGTCTGGCGGTCAACGACGGTAACGGTAAAGGGAGTGTGGCGCACGTCAACAGCACTGCGAGTACCCGTGACTACGACTTCCTGCAGCGACAGGGAGTCAGATTGGGCGGATTCCCATTGACCATTGACAATTGAGAATTGACAATTGAGAATCAGCGCAATTAAAAGAATCTTCTTCATATTGGTTTGGTATTAATGTAATTATCCGAAAAAAGCGGGACCGTGGCCATGCCCCAGAGTCTGGCAGCAACCCTGACTAAGCACATCGCTGACAAAGGCAGAAGCCATACCGGCCGCCTCAGCGAGGGAGTGGCCCTGCGCCAGGTAACAGGCAAGGGCGGAAGAAAGGACACAGCCAGTGCCATGCGTATTCCTGCTGGCGACGCGCGGATGGGTAAAGAACGTCACGCTACCGTCTTTTATATTAAATAAGGTGTCAGTCACTTCATCTCCGTCAGAGTGGCCGCCCTTGAGCAGAACAGACACTCCGTCACACAGTCTACTCAGGTCGCGAGCCAGCTGGCTGGCGTCGGTATCATCGGTACCCAGCAACAGCTGCGCCTCAGGCAGATTGGGAGTCACCACGTCGGCATGGCGCATGATAGCCAGAAGCGCGGCGGTGTCCTTAGCGTCATAGAGGGGTTTGCCAGAGGAGGAAAGGATTATGGTGTCGACCACAACATTGCGCAAGCGATGGCGCTCCAACAGGGCTAGCACACCGGCCGCAGCGTCGTCATCGCCAAGCATGCCCACCTTGACGGCATCGGGCATAATATCATAGAGCAAAGTATCTCCCTGCGTCTCTACCTGCTCACAACTCAGCGGCCACACCTCGCTGACCCCCTGGGTGCTCTGCGCAGTGATGGCAGTCACGATGCCCATGCCATAGCAACCGAAAGCGTGCATCACACGCAAATCGGCCTGAAGGCCCGCTCCTGCGGAGGGGTCGCTACCAGCAATGGATAAAACGGTGAACATGGAGAATGGAGAATAAAAAATGTCGTCTTCGCGACAAATCGCAAGGCGATTTGTTGCCGCTTCGCTCTCGAAATTGCTAATCGTGAAGGGTTGTCGCTTCGCTCTCAGACTTCTTTATGTCGGCCCGCCTTTGGCGACCACCGACGAAGTCTTCGCGACAAATCGCTGTGCGATTTGTTGTCGCTTCGCTCTCGAAATTGCTAATCGTGCACCGCTGCTACGCAGCGACGAGCACTGCAATTTCTCGCGACCCCTTCGGGGTTGTCCCAGGCGGATTCGAACCACCACTGAGAGAACCAAAAACTCTAGTGCTACCATTACACCATAGGACAATATATAAGCAGAGGCTACTGCTTGCCAATCGCGGGTGCAAAAGTACACATTTATTTTAATTTAACGCAGAAATGGGCGTAAAAACATCCCACCATACCTCGAAAATGGAAAAAATATCCCCAAAATTTGGTCAGATGAAAAAGAAAATGCTACCTTTGCCGTTGAAAATATCATAGTAATGCGCTAAAGCAGGATTCTGGTGCCACCACAAAGCATTGGGATTCTTTCTTTTTTGACACCCAAACGACCAAACAACACACAATTATGGCATACATGACCAAAGAAGGCTACGAACAGATGGTAGCCCAGCTCAAACATATGGAGCTAGTAGAACGTCCGGCTGCTTCAGCAGCCATAGCAGAGGCACGCGACAAGGGTGACTTGTCGGAGAACGCCGAGTATGAGTCGGCCAAGGAGGCGCAGGCTATGCTGGAGGGACGCATCAACAAGCTGAAGGCCGCCCTGCTGGAAGCCAAGATTATCGATACCTCCAAGCTTAGCAATGACACCGTGCAGATTCTCTCCACCGTGGAGATGAAAAACACCAAGCTCGGCACGAAGATGAAATATACTATCGTGAGCGAGAGCGAGGCCAACCTCAAGGAAGGTAAGATATCCTCCACCACACCCATCGCCCAGGGACTGCTAGGCAAGAAGGTGGGCGACGTGGTAACCATCAAAATTCCACGCGGCGAGATAGAACTTGAGGTGCTAAGTATTAGTATTTAAGGAGTAAGGAGAAAAGGAGTAAGTAATAAGGAGTAAGGATATGGCAACTATATTTTCAAGGATAATCAAGGGCGAGATACCCAGCTACAAGTGCGCCGAGGACGATAACTTCTACGCTTTCCTCGACATCAACCCCATCAAGCAGGGCCACACACTGGTAGTGCCGAAGCGCGAGGTGGACTATTTCTTTGACCTGAGCGACGAAGAGATTGCCGCCATGCAGGTCTTCGCCAAGAAGGTCGCCAAGGCCATCAAGGCTGCGTTCCCATGCAAGAAGGTGTCGCAGGCCGTCATAGGCCTTGACGTGGATCACGCACACATTCACCTGGTGCCTATCAACGAAGAGAAAGACCTCAGGCAGCGTGTTAAGATAGCTCCCGAGCAGATGGAAGCCACGGCATCGGCCATCAGAGAGAACTTTGAGAAAAACCTATAAAAAAAACTACACTTATGAAACGCACGCTGTTTTTCGCCGTAGCCGCATTCATGCTGCTGGCCGCCAACATAGATACCGTCGCACAAAAGCTGACCTTCGGCTACCTCAACTATACGCAGGTGCTCCAGAGCATGCCCGAATATGCTACCGCGCAGACCACCATGCAGAGTATCCGCGCGCAGTACGACAAGGAGGCGGCGTACAACGAAGACAAGTTCTTCAAGATGTACTCCGACTATATCCAGGGGCAAAAGAGTTTCCCTGAGGACATCATGCTGAAGCGCCAGAAGGAGCTGCAGGTGGCTATGGATCAGGGCATCAAGTTCCGCGAGGAGAGCGAGAAGTTGCTGCGCTCCGCCGAGGCAGAGCTGTGCCAGCCGCTAGAGCAGAAGCTCGACAGCGCCATCGCTGTGGTAGCCAGAGCCAGGAACCTCGCCTTTGTGCTCAACACCGAGCAGCATGCCTATCCCTTCATCAATCCTAACGACGGCATCAATATCACCAGCCTTGTAAATCTGGTGCTCGCCGGCCAGCCCCTGCCCAAAGTAGAGGAGGCTGCCATCGCGCCCAAGGAGACCGTCATCACAGAGGAACACAAGCAGTAAGCAATCTCCCACAGTCATGTCTTTGCCGCAGGCCGCAGGACCCATCGGAGTCTTTGACTCTGGCTACGGAGGGCTCACCATATTGCGTGAGCTCCGTAGCGCCATGCCGCAGTATGACTACCTTTATCTCGGCGACAACGCCCGTGCTCCCTACGGCACACGCTCCTACGACATTGTCTATCGCTACACCTTGCAGGCAGTGACCACGCTCTTTGAGCGCGGATGCCACCTTGTAATCCTGGCCTGCAACACAGCGTCGGCCAAAGCGCTGCGCAACATTCAGCAGCTCGACTTGCCGCAGCTTGACACCAACAGGCGAGTGCTCGGCGTCATACGCCCCACGGCAGAGGTGGTCGGCTCCATCACCAAGAGTCGCCATGTAGGTATCCTCGCCACCACGGGCACCATCCTCTCCCACTCCTACGACATTGAGATACAGAAACTCCACCCCGACATCACCGTTACGGAGCAGGACTGCCCGATGTGGGTGCCGCTGGTGGAGAATTTCGAGTTCGACTCGCCAGGCGCCGACTATTTCGTGGAGTTGCGCATCAATCAGATACTGGAGAAAGACCCGCAGATTGACACCTTGATCCTGGCATGCACGCACTACCCCTTGCTAATGTCGAAGATACGCAAATATACCCCCCAAGGCGTAAACATTATCTCGCAGGGACAATACGTGGCTCAGAGCCTGCGCGACTATCTTGCCAATCACGCTGACATGGCCGGGCGCATCACCACCGGCGGACAGCTGCACTGCCTCACCACTGAGCACCCCGACAAATTTAATGCTACAGCCGTGCGTTTCCTCGGCCACGAAGTGAAGGCCGAGGGCATCATGCTCAGCTAAAACGCAACTACCTTCTATTTTACCAAAATCTTCTTGCCGCCACGGATATAGATGCCTCTGGTGGTAGGCTGGCCATTGATGCGGCGACCGTCGAGGGTGTAGTAATCATTGGACATTGAACGTTGAGCATTGACCATTGGGGCGATGCCCGTTATCTCGCCGGTGGAGAAGTTGAGTTGGAACATGCTGCCATCGCTGGGATAGGTGGCGCGTCCATTACCATTGTCATTAGTGTGGAAGGAGAAATAGAGGCGATAGCTGCTGTTGGAGTTGAGGCCGTCAAGAAGATATAGATTAACATTGTCGGCTTTCCATTCACCGTCGCCGCTCTGGCTGGCGCTGATATTCTTCCACATCTCGGAGGAAGGAACGACACCCTCGGCGCAGACGCAGTAGTCAACCGTCACCTCGGTGACATCGCCGCTGGTCTTGGCCGTGAAGGCGTCGAGGTAGGCCTCAGAAATGCCCTTGAGATTTTCCAGCGTACCGCCCTTGTCTGACAGAGGAAGCGTGGTACTATAGCCATTGACGGAGAGAGATACCGACACCTCGTTGATCTTTAGTCCATCGCCGCTGTCGCCGCCAATAATATAGTTGCAGCTGTTCTTTTCCTTGTACTGCTGCCAAACCTGCTTGCCGGTATCGTTGGTGCAGTTGACGGTAAAGGTAAGCTTGGGGTTCACAATATTATCGCCGAGCGTCAGGTTGCCCGCAACGCTGCAGTCGAGGTTATCCAGACGGCTCACACCGCTGAATACTCCGTTGGGCACCGTGTAGTCGCCGCCAGCCTCAATGCCTATGGTGTGGAGATACTCATAGTTGGCGAACTGATTGGGCAGAAGAGCCACATTCTTGATATACAGTTCCTTTATATTATCTTTAGCCTCCATCTCTTCGCCGGCAAGCTGCTTGGTGTATTTGCGGAAGAGCGGCTCCCAATAGTTCTCGTCGTTGAGGTCGTCAGCGGTGAAGGCGGCAGGCTTAGAAGCGTCCAGCGTCTCGATGATGAGCTGGAACTGCGGCCCGCGGTCGGCCCACTCATAGGTATTGAGTGTGTACTTATAGTTGTTGGTAGCGTTCACGCCCACAAAGCAGATGTAGCCGTCAGAGATAACGGGCTCTTCCATCGTTATGCCACCGCCGCTACCGGCAACGGTGAAGTTGCAGCCGTTGCTGTTCTTGTAGTTGGTCCACGCCTGAGTCTCGCCAGGAGTGCTGCAGGTTACGATAAACATAGGCTGTGGGCTGACAATGTTGCTGCCCAGCGTCAGAGTGCCCTGCACATTGCTCTCGAGATTGTCGAGCTTGGTGCAATTCTGGAAACAGCCGTCGGGAATGGTGTAATCGCCGCTCGCCTCGATGCCAATGATGTGCAGTTCTCCGTATGTGGAGAACTGGTTCGCGAGCAGAGCGACATTCTTGGCGTAAACGCGCTTGACATTGTCATAAGCCTCCATCTCCTCGCCGGCAAGCTGCTTGGTGTATTTGCGGAAGAGGGGTTCCCAGAAGTTCTCGTCGGTGAGGTCGGCCGTAGTGATGGCGGCAGGCTTGCTAGTATCCAGCGCCTCGATGGTGAGCTGGAACTGCGGCCCCTTGCTGGCCCACTCGTAGGTGTCGAGGGTGTACTTGTAATTGTTAGCTTCGTTGGTGCCCACAAATTTGAGGTAATTGTCACTGATAACAGGGGCGTCCATCACGATTTTGGCAAAGCCGCCGGTGCAGAGCATCATGCCCAGCAGCGAAAGAATGAAGTTTTTTGTTTTCATAATTATATTATATGGTTTTATAGTCTTAGTCCAAAGAATGCGCGCGCAATCCACTTGGTCTGGCTAGTGCGGTCATGGCCGTGGCCTAGGATGAAATTACTCATGTTGAATGATAGGCCGGCAAACTTCTTGGCTCCCATATTATATACCACAGCTGCGCGCTCGTTGAGTATAAGTTCGGGGAACTTGCCGTGCACCTTGCGTTTTTCGCCGTCGATGGTGACATTGTTGTAGTCACCTACCACCAGCGTGTGCAGGGCGGACAGGTGGAGAAGCCATTTACGGTGAAGCACCCAGTTGTAGCCGTAGCCACCGCCAATGCCGAAATGGCCCACATAGAAGCGCAGCGCGGGCATAGCGTCGGGCGCTTCGTCAGTAGCCTTGAGCGAGCCGCCCTGATAGGAGAATCCCAGCAGCCAGGAGCCCGCCGAGCGCTTCTGGATATAGGTCTGTGTGAAAGCTGCAGGGAAGGAAAAGCGCTTATAGTTAAACACATAGTATCCTGCCACATTGAGGACTCTGGTCTTCAGCATCCCGCGGCCTATGTGGAAGGCGTTGTCGCCGTTATACACGTCGCCCGCCATCGTCTTCGACATCTGGTAGCTGGCATCCACGCTGAAGCGGTTGCTGTAATAGTTGAGGTTAAACTCAAAGTCGTTGTTGCGTCCTTTTAGCTTCGCAGGATTGAGTGAGATGCCCGCCGCAAGGCCTTTATAGTTGGCGCTCAAGCTGAAGTTGACCATGTGGCTGGTCTCAAGATCGGCCTTGACGCGCACGCCCTCCACGTCCTGCCTGATGCGCATGTCGTTGCCCGACACGCTGGTGCGTGCCTTAAGGGTAAGGATGGCATCGGGGCGCCCGATGTAGGTGGTGTCGTAGTTTACCTTGTTATATTTTTTATCAAGCAGGCTGTCGAGTCTGCCACGCAGCACCTCAGAGCGTTTCTGCGCCATCGTTGCAGTACCCGTCAGCAGCAGTAGCGCTGTGAGTGCGGAGTATATGGTGAGTCTAGTCGTCAAGGTCATAGATTCGCTCGCAAACATATTTCTGATTTTTGTCGTGACCCTGCATGTCGCCATCGTCCTTGAAGCTGGCAGCGTCGGCGCCCTTCACTATCTCGTCGTGATACCACACATGCTTGGCGTCCTTGGCATAGTAGCCGCTCTTGAGCACCTCGAAGGTCTTGCCGTCGGCACCCTTTAGCAGCTGGCCGTTGTACCAGGCGTGCTTGCTGTCCCACGCATACATCCACTTGCTGTCGAGCTCCTTGGGCTCTGCGCCAGGCATAACGCTGTCCATATACCACACGCGGGTCTTGTCCTTGGCATAGCTGCCCTCCAACTCTTCGTAGGTCGCAGGGTCAGCCAGCGGCAGCACCTGGCCAAAACGATAGACGTGATATTTGTCCTTAGCCACAAAAGTGGCCACACTCTTGAACGTCTCCGAGTCGATGCCCTCAATCCTCGTACTGTCGAAGTAGCCGCACTTGCTATCCTTGGCCCAGAGGCAGTAGTCGTTGTAGTCAACTATCTCAAACGTCTCCATATCCTTCACATGCATGGGGGCGCCTTCATAATAATAGTCGTTTTTGTCGCAGAAGAGGCCTTTCTTTACCGCTTTCACGGTCTGCGGGTCGCAGCCTTCCACCAGGCGTGCCTCATACCACACGTGGCTCTTATCGCGGCCGAGCCAGTCTTCCACGGCCTCAAACGTGGCGGCATCGACACCCGCCAGCCGCTCTTCCTGATTGCCGAAGCTGAATGTCCACCAGGTGTAATACACCTCGTTGCCCCTCACCTCATACTTGCCGTCGTTGCAACTGGTCAGCAGCATCAGCCCCAGCAGCACGAAGGCGTATTTGAAATGTAGTAATTGGAATTTGAAACTATTCATCCTTATATCATTTTACAAAGTTCTACCCTCATCGATAGCCTTAAACATCTTTTCTATCTTTTTCGCCTTCTGGACGTAGGTATCCACGCTCTCAATATAGCCCGTGGGCAGGCCGCTGCCGGAATACACCTCGCTGGCGGGATCCTGGCTGAGGTCGCGCACCTCTAAGTCGTCGGTGAGAGGACACTCCCTCACAATAGTATGCACCACCTTGGTGCCCTGCATGTAGAAGCGCATCTGTCGCCACATTCCCGTATCCAGATCTGGCTCCTGCGCGAATATAAATATAAGGTTACCCTTTTTGTCGTAGAGGTATTCCTCGTAGTACTGCCGCGCCGCAAAGTTATACTTGCTCGAAGCGAACGCCATGCGCAGAGGCGGATAGATTTCCTCTGGTATCTCCTCCTCTTCGTAATATATCCTCACGTTTTCCTCGTGATAACCGGTGGCAGGCAGGTTCTGCACCACCTTCACATGGAAATACTCGGGAGGCCAGCCACCAGGGCTGTCGGCATCGACGGCTCGGTCCTGCCAGTCGGGACCCTCGCCCATCAACGAAATCATTTTCTTCATGTCGCTGTAACGCTGGCGTATCTCCTCAACGGCTTTCTTCTCCTTCGCCGTCAGTTTGTCGGGATCGCCGCCTACCTTCTGTGCAGTCGCAGTCAGCAACAGCACCATCGCAAAAAATGACAATGCAAATAATTTCTTCATAGCTCAGATAGTTTGCAGCGAAATTATGAAGTTTTGTCATTTCCACCAAATAAATTGCCTTAAAAAACACTAACACAAGCGTTTTCAACGCAAAATATAGGAAAAAGACCGACCTCGCGCAGAAAAAGACCGACCTCGCGTAGAAAAAGACCGACCCCGCGCAGAAAAAAAGCGACCTCGCAAAAACGGCGTGCCCATGAAAATCAAAAATGTTGCCCATGAAATTTCATTTTGATGCCCATGAAATTTTGTTTTTCACATACTTTTTCGTAACTTTGTCGCAGTTTAATAACGCCAGGTCAAGTTTTTTCGACGTTTCAACGATTCCAAGAATACAATAATCAACTAAAAATACACTATTATGACAGTAAAATGCAAACTGAGGAAGGTCTCGGGAACCTTACAAGACACAAACAAGTTTTATGCCGAAGCAATACGCTATTCGCGCATAGATGCAGACGCGTTTGTTGATTATATGGCGACAAACAGCCAACTTGGTCGCCCCGGCATCATGGGCACTTTGGCGGGAGTGGCCGAGACAATGCTCTACTTCTTGCAAACAGGCCACTCGGTGGAAGTGCCAGAACTGGGCACCTTTTCCATCAATGTCAAAGCCTCCGCTGAGCAAGACGAGGACGGCAAATGGCAATTGAAAGACGCACAAGTGCGTCGCCTGCAGTTCACGCCTAATCCTCGCCTGCGTGATTTGCTGAAAGCCACCAAGTTTGAACTGGCCGACGAAAGCCTGAGGAAAGTGCCTCTCTATTCCAGAGAGTCGTCGCTCGACGTGATAAAAAAGCTGTGCCAGCGCGACGGCAATGTTACCTTGCAAACCTATCGCCACGAAACGGGATGCAGCGACTACAGGGCCAGAAAAACCTTCAAGCGACTCGTCAACGAGGGTCATCTCACTGAAACTCAAAGCGGGCGCATCACCGTCTATAGCCTTGCAGAGTGAAAGGTGAATACTACTCACCCATAGCTAACGCATGTTCCCTGTTTTTTCATTCTATTATATCGGCGCAGTCTTTAATAAACTGCCCGTATAAAGCCTTCGCGCCAGCAATCGTGGGATGAACTCTCACTTTAGAGTTAGCATTACCTTCCAGATAATCTTCGTCTGTGCCCTGTCCATACCAATAACCCGTATCATCGTCTGCACCCACTGCGGTAGCGAAATCAACATAACGAAAACCGCTATTTCTTACCCATGCGTTCTTAGCACCGTGATAACGAAAGTCTGAGGCTTGCATGCCTCCTATGACTGTTGGAATCGTGGATAGAATAGGTATTATGCCTTTTTCTTGACAGAGCGACAGAAATTCCTCGGTCGCTTTTTGCCAATTAGTATTGGGGTTTGCCGCCTTTCGGTCGGAACCTTTATTGTCCTTATCATTCATACCCATACACCATACTGCATACTTGGGTCTCGCTATATCCAGCAGATTCTTAAAATCCTGTATTATCGAAACTGATTTTGCTCCGGGAAAAGCGTTATAGAGCCAATCGTCATGTCCGTCCTCTATCAAATATTTTGTCCAACGAGAATAACTGTCTAACGAAAAATAAGAATCTCCGAATAACCACACATCAGACCGCAAGGTTCGACTACTCCAATACATCGTGCAATTTTTAAGAATAGCCTTCCTTACATTCGCGTAAATACCTCCAGTAGTCCCATTATCTCCAAGCCAATAAATGCTCTCCTCAAACTTATAGCCATTTGATTCAATTGAGAGAACAGCTCTAGTCCCATTCATCTCCTTGCTAATGCAAACCTCTACACCGTCTGTTATATTCAAGCCATGCTCATAGGAATAAATACTTTCACTGTTTAAGTAACTATGAGCATGCACCGAGGTGCCGGTAATCTCCACCCACGAACTATAGTAGTCTCCTGCTGAGCCATGTCCGATAATGAGTTCTGAGCTTTCACCCCAAGAGTCAATGTCAGCCTTAAAGTTAATTGCCTTTCGACTCTTGACACTATTTTTCGCTAAATGTAACCCCTCACTACCATCTGTTAGGACTTCCATCTTGTCCACATAGTATGGCGCAAAGGGAGCACCAATAATAATATGCCTATATAGAGCAACAACGTCAGCAGAATTGACTTTCCCGTCGCTGTTAAGATCAGCCTGGCCTACCGTTATGCCAGACTCCGCACCACTTATAATATAACTATAGATGCCTACAACATCCGCTGTATTTACCTCATTGTCAGAATTAACATCTCCATCTTTGGGATAAACTACCCTGGGACTCATACATAATAACAATACCAACATCACGCTTTGTAAGCAACAATTGCTCGCAGAGTGTTTTTTTCTATTCATGACTGTTCATTAAAGATTAACATCATACCATAATGCGCGATTGTTTGCAAAGATAATACTATTTTTTTTATCAAGGCACTTGTCTTTCTCTTTTCTTTCTTTACCTCCCTTTTTGCAGACTCGGAAATGGTTCTTCTTTCATTGAAATGGAAAGAACTTTTTGCAAAGATCTAAAAAAACAACTCAAAATGGGGAACTTTAAAATATTCTGCGTAACTTCGCAAACGGATAAAACATCAAAACTATGAAGAAACTATTCTATGCTGCGGCGCTGCTGATGCTGGTTGCCGCGTGCCAACAAAAACAATCCTCCTCTGTCGTGCTCAATGAGATATGCGGCAAGGACCAAGACGATTTGGAATGGGTGGAAGTGGCCAACGCCTCGCAGGAGGCTGTCAATATGGACGGCTACAAACTCGTGAAGATGGACGGCGACGGCGTGGACAAGACCATCTACAAGTTTCCCGACACTCTGATTGCCCCAGGCGCCATCATTACTGTGAATGCCGAGCAGCTGAAGGCCCGCATCCCCAACAAAAAGCCCGCAGTAATCGAGCTGCTTGACCCCAACGGCGATGTTGTCGATGCCTTCGACAGCGAGCTGGATCTCGAGCTGGAAGGTCATGCCAAGGGTCAGAGCTACGCCCGCATTCCCAACATCACTGGTAATTGGACTCTCTGCAAATCTGCCACTTGGGACGCCCCCAACGATAGTGAAGCCGCTCCCAATGAAACGGAAGAACTCTTTGACAAGGAAGAGGAGTAACTAATTATTAAGGACTTAAAGAGTAAAAGGCTAGAGATTCTCTCCTTTTACTCTTTTTTCGTCGTCCGCAGCAATGAGGGCGAGCAATTTCTGCACGGCCTCGTCCTCGGGAATGTTCATCTCCACGCACTGCTTGCCACGATAGAGACTCACCTTGCCACGAGCTGCCCCCACATAGCCATAGTCGGCATCCGCCATCTCGCCCGGGCCATTGACGATGCAGCCCATGATAGCAATCTTCATGGGACGGATGTGAGCCGTGGCCTCCTTGATGCGACGGATGGTCTGCTGAAGATTATAAAGCGTGCGTCCGCAGCCCGGGCAGGAGATATACTCCGTCTTGCTGAACTTGACGCGTGCAGCCTGCAGGATACTGTCAGAAAGCGACGACAGATGGGAAGTTGAAAATTTAGGATTGAGAATCGAGAGTTTGGTCGCCTTGCCATCGATGAGCAGAGCCCCTACAACCATGGCGGCCTTGAGTTGAAGCGTCTCCCAGTCAGGGGCATCCACGCAGAGAGTGATTGTGTCGTTCTCAATGCCGGCCTCCGCTTCGCGGCGCAGGCGTGTACACTCCGGGATAAGGTCCACCAACTTGCGAGCCACGGGTATCTCACACTCCGGCTCCTCGCTGAGCGAGACGCGTATGGTGTCGCCAATGCCCTCCGTGAGCAGGGCTCCGATACCCACGGCACTCTTGATGCGCCCGTCCTCTCCCTCGCCAGCCTCTGTAACTCCGAGATGCAGCGGATAGCACATGCCCTCAGCGTCCATAGTGCTGACCAACAACCTGACGCTGCGAACCATCACCACCGTATTGGAAGCCTTGATGCTGATGACCACATTGGCAAAGTCCTCGCGCTTGAAGATGCGGAGAAACTCCATACAGCTCTCCACTATGCCCTCAGGCGTGTCGCCATAGCGCGACATGATGCGGTCGGACAGCGAACCGTGGTTTACACCGACACGCACAGCGGTGGCGTGCTCCTTACATATATTTATAAAGGTGACCAGTCGCTCGTCGAGGCGCTTAAGCTCTGCAGCGTACTCTTCGTCGGTGTAATCGATGTGCTTAAAGGTGCGGGCCGGGTCGATATAATTGCCGGGATTGATGCGCACCTTCTCGCAATAGCAGGCAGCCACATCGGCCACGTTGGAATTGAAATGCACATCCGCCACCAAAGGCTGCCCATAGCCGTCAGCCTTCAGTCGCTCCGATATCTGCTGCATGGCGTGTGCCTCACGGGTGCCCTGAGTGGTGAAGCGCACCATCTCTCCGCCCGCATCAATGATACGCTTGGCCTGCGCCACGCAGCCCTCCACGTCATTGGTGTTGACGGTGGTCATCGACTGCACGCGTATAGGGTTGTCGCCTCCGATAGCAAGCGCCCCCACCCTGGCCACGCTGCTAATTCGTCTTGAACTCATACTTGACATCGGCCAGATCCTTGTTGGCCTTGACAATCTTGTCCTTAAGACTTGCCTTATACGCTGACACACGCTCAGCCAGTTGCGGATCGGCAAGGGCCAGCATCTCTGCTGCAAGGATAGCAGCGTTGAGTGCGCCGTTGACTCCCACAGTGGCTACGGGTACGCCAGGAGGCATCTGCACAATGGAAAGCAAGGCATCAAGCCCGTCAAGCAATCCCTTGATGGGCACACCTATGACAGGCACCGTGGTGCTGGCTGCAAGCACTCCGGGCAATGCCGCTGCCATTCCGGCACCGGCAATTATCACCTTGATACCGCGCCCTTTGGCCTCGCGGGCAAAAGCCTCCACCTCGGCGGGAGTGCGATGGGCAGAGAGAGCATTTATCTCGAAATAAATACCCATTTCATCGAAGAATTTGGCTGCCTTTTCCATTACGGGCAGATCAGATGTGCTGCCCATGATAATACTAACGATAGGTTGCATAATATGAATTTATAGTTTTTCAGTTAATTGCATCAGAAGAAAAGTATTGTGAAGAGGCCTACAAAGAAGCCCAAGAACAGTCCCGTATTGACCTCCGCCAGTGTATGGCGGCGCAGCAGTAGTCGGCTACTGCCAACGCAGCCCGCAATGATAAGCGTGGCGCAGAGCCACCACATCGGGTTGAAGTTAAAGATAAAGGAAAACGCTATCAGCGCTCCGTTCACCGCACCAGCAGCGGCGGAATGGGTGCTGACCTTATACCAACAGTTTACCAGGGCGCAGGCCATCTGCACAAACAGCGACGCCAGCACCACGCTCACCACAAAGTGCGGCACTATGAGGGAAGTGAGTATGTGATAGCACAGAAAATAGCACATTATACTTATTACATATGGCATGGTGCGCATTTCGCGCTGACTCATCTGATGGCGCGTTATTCCCACCACCTTGCGATATAGGGATATCAGCAGCAAGGGGATGGCAATGGTGAACAGATAGACCAAGATTAGTAAGAAAATCTTGTAGTTGATTGGGAATATGCGCATGTAGCTAAACCCCATCAGCACCAGCAGGCATAGCAACGGGAAATAGTGAGGCGCAAAGAGCAACGTAAACATCTTCGCCAATACGAGAATCTGCTTGTTGGTCATCATCGTCGCAATCGTGCTACAGGAATATGCATCTGTTTTCTATATTTTGCCACCGTGCGGCGAGCTATGCCCAGCTGCTCAGCCAACTCATCGTCGGTGATAGGGTGAGCTGAGTCTTCATTGTCTATCAACTCGCGCATCTTGATGCGGACAGCCTCGCGCATTACCTCCTCGCCCTGCTGGTTGACAAAACTTTGCGTAAACAGGCTTGCCAACGGCACAAGCCCGAAAGGAGTCTCTGCATATTTGTTGGAAACCACACCCGACACCGTGCTTGGGTCGCGGTGTATGATGTCGGCAACATCCTTCTGAGTCATTGGGCGCAACAGCGAACGGTCACCCTCACGGAAATAGTCGGGCTGCAGATGGACAATGGTGCGCATAGTCTCAAGCATCGTGCGCTGACGCTGCCTTACAGCCGCCACATAAAGCCGAGCCTCACTCACCTGCCGGCGCACCGTCTCCTGCTCAATAGCGGTGGCACCTGAGCCAGACGAGACGAAGTCGGTATATACCGAACTGACCTTAACTTTGGGTATATGTCCATGACTAAGAGTGATATTGAAGCCTCCGTCCATCTCCTCCACGATAAAATCAGGCGACACGGGCAGTGCCACATTGTCAGCCGTTGCCATGGAGCCGCCCGGCCTCGGATTGAGATGCCGCACAAGGCTATACACGCGGTCCAAGGTCTCGCGGTCAATCTTGAAACGGTCACAAAGTTTGTTGTAGCGCTTGTTCTTATAGTCGTCAAAGCCGCGCGTCAGTATCTCTATCGCTTTGTCGCGCACCGGATTGGCAGCATCAATATTGTTCAGCTGAATGATAAGGCTCTCCTGCAAATCCTTGGCGCCCACGCCTACAGGCTCAAAGGTCTGGAGTATCTTCACCACCTCATCCACCTCTTGCAGCGTAGCCTCCACCCCATCATAAATCTCCATTTCATCGCAGAGAACACGGAGCGACTTACGCAAGAAACCATCCTCGTCAAGCGACCCGATCAGATAGTCCATAATGCGCTCCTGCTTGGGAGTGAGGTTGCAGCTGGCTGCCTGTTCCTTCAAGCTCTCATAGAAAGATGTCTGATCGGCGATCACTCGCTCGCGAGTGCGGTCAGGATCATAATAGGTAGGGATATCATCGGGAGAATAGTCGTTGATTCGCTCGTTGTCGTAGTCTTCCTTAGAATACTCGCTCTTCTCGCCTGCCTCCAATCCGCCAGAATTGTCATCCAGCAGACCATCTCCCTCGCTTGCCGCAACGTCAGCAGTGTCCGAGTCATCTTCCTCAAGCGCAGGATTGGTGTCCAGCTGGACACGCACATCCTGCTCAAACTCTTGCTGCGACATACGCAACAGGCGTACCTCTGCCTGCAGCAGCGGCTTAAGCACCTGCTGCTGCTCTTCCACCTGAGCCAAAGACTGCTTGTCGCGAATGACCTGTTTCTGCATATCACTATCAATTACAACGCGAATATAGTTTAATTTGCCGAATTTCGATAAAAAAAACACATAAAATCTCTCTAAAACTTGACATTCTATGAAAAATGACTATTTTTGCATTCGAATAAAACCCCGAAAACCCAAAACAAAATGAAAAAAACACTTATCATCGTGCTTGTTGCCTTCATTGGCTTCGGCACCCAGCACGTCAATGCACAGTTAGATTTCGGCGTAGTAGCAGGTATGAACATCAGCAAGGCTGACTTTAAGAACCCTGCCCACAGTTTCAAATCTGGCAATCGCTGCGGCTGGTTTATTGGTCCCAAGGTTGAGTTCGCCGTTCCCCTGATTGGAATTGGCGCCGACGCCTCCGTGCAATTCTCGCAGCGCAACATCAACATCGAGAACAGAGATGGCAGTGAAACCAGCAGCAACAAACTGAACACTATTGAGATTCCCATCAATCTCCGCTATCAGTTTGGTTTCTCCTCACTGGCTGCAGCCTACATCGCCACCGGTCCACAATTTGGCTTTAACGTTGGAAAAGGAAAGTTCAAGGAAATTAGGGATACAGAGTACAAGGTTAAGAACTCTATCCTCACTTGGAACATCGGTGCCGGTGTGAAACTGCTCAAGCACCTCGAGGCTGGTGTTACCTACAACATCGCTCTCTCCAAGTTTGCAAAATATACTGGCACTCAGGAGAGTTCGCTAAAGAGCAACACCTTCCAAGTACATGTTGGCTACTTCTTCTGATTCCAATACTACAACACAGATACAGCAATCCCCGAAAGTCTGCTTTCGGGGATTGTTGTTTATCTTACTGCGGGTCAACATCAAAAAATATCGTGACTGAACGAAGCCTTGCCACTGACAAAACCTTATCTACAGCAGCCCGCAACTTAGAGCGCACCTCTGACGTCGATAACTGGGGGGCCACCTTGAGCGCCACCTTCCTTATATGCTGCATCTGCACACGCGCCACAGCAGGCTTGTCGGGACCAAGCACTCCGCCTCCAAAAGCATTCAGCATCTCCTGAGTCATAACATGAGCCGCCTCCCTCGCCAAGCTCTCGTCGCGGTGTTTTACCCATACATATATAAGTTTATAATAAGGTGGATAGTAGAATTGCTTGCGCTCCCTTAATTGCTCCTGATACATGGTATGGAAATCTCCCTTTACCACCTGGCCGATGAGCTTGCTGTCGGCTCTACGTGTCTGCAAAACTACAAGACCTCGTTTGTCGCGCCTACCAGCCCTGCCCGCCACCTGCGACATCATCTGGAAGGCTCGCTCATGGCAACGGAAGTCAGGTCTGTTGAGCATCGTGTCTGCATCCAAGATGCCCACCACACGCACATTACCGAAATCCAATCCCTTGCTTATCATCTGAGTGCCAATGAGCACATCTGTTCGCCCCTCCGAGAAATCGTCGATAATTCTGCGATAGGAACCACGCGAACGCGTAGTGTCGAGGTCAAGACGAGCAGTGCGCACACCAGGAAAGCGCTTGCTTACCTCCTCCTCTATTTTTTCTGTACCAAATCCCAAAGAGCGCAGATTGACTCCTCCGCAATTGGGACACTTTGCGGGCAAAGGAAACGTGTTGCCGCAATAATGACAATGCAACTTATTGTCATCGTGGTGGTAAGTAAGGCTTACATCACAGTACTCGCATGTTGGCACCCATCCGCAGGCATCGCACTCCACCACCGGCGCATAGCCGCGCCTGTTTTGAAAAAGAATAACCTGCTCGCCATTGTTCAGCGCTTGCCTCATCTCTTCTTCCAGGCGGGGAGAGAAAGGCAGCCTCATCATCTTGCGTCGCAGCAGGTCCTGCACATCCACCACCTCGATATTGGGCAAAAGCATATCGCCATAACGCCTGTCGAGACGCACATATCCATATTTTCCCATCGAGGCATTATTGTAGGTCTCCAGGCTAGGAGTAGCTGTACCAAGCAACACTTTAGCATCATGTATATGAGCCAGCATCACCGCCGCATCTCTTGCATTATAGCGTGGCGCAGGATCCTGTTGCTTGTAGCTGGTCTCATGTTCCTCATCGACGATAATAAGCCCCACATCTTGCTGCGGAAGAAAGAGGGCTGAGCGTACTCCCACAATCAATTTGAACGGATGTGCCCCCATCTGCTTCTGCCAAATCTCCACCCTTTCGGCATCAGGAAACTTGGAGTGATAGACGCCCATATCGTCACCGAAGATACGTTGCAAACGCTGGGTTATCTGAGTGGTAAGTGCTATCTCAGGCAGCAGATAGAGCACCTGTTTACCCTTACCTATTATCTGCTTTATAAGGCGAATATATATCTCTGTCTTGCCGCTGGAGGTCACTCCATGGAGCAGACACACGCGCTTCTTCTGCCACTCTTCGTGGATCTTGTCAAAAGCCGTCTGCTGTGCCTCCGATAAAGGAAGCTGCTCCATCACGCTGCCGCCAGCACTACGCAGTCGGCCCACCTCATAGTCGTACAATTCCACTATGCCCTTTGCTTTAAGCACATTCAGCACGGCTGATGACACATTGGCTTCTTTCAGAAGTCGGGTACGACTGACCTCTTCCATCAGTTGCGGGTTGCGAAGCTTGACAGCTGAGTCTATAGCAGCCAGCTCTACCAGTTTCAGGACAAGACTATAGCGGCGTGGAGTTTTCTGCAGACTATCGAAAAGCTCATTTAGCGCAGTTTCATCGAGATATTTGTCTGACAATCGCACATGCACCTCCTTTTTAGGTTTGAAGGAATCAACGAGCGTCTCGCTCACCTGCAACGCTCCCTTTTGTATCAGCGAGCGCACTGCGCGCATGGCATTGATGGAGCCTGTGGCTTTCTGCAAATCGGCGACAGTCTTATGCTTGCCATAACACAGCTTCTCCATTACGGCACTCTCCGTCTTTGTCAGACTGCCCCAGTCATCAAAGTCGTCCATCAACCGTATCTGTGTCTCGCTGGCCAATTTCATTCCGCTGGGCAGAGCAGCCTTCATCACATCGCCTAGAGCACACATGTAGTAATCGGCCATCCATTCCCAGAGCTGCAATTCCCTCTCGCTCACAACGGGCTCTGTGTCCACCACTTCCGCTATATCCTTTATCTCATAGCCGTCGGCATTAGCCTCGTTATGCAAGGAGCGCACTATGCCCGTGTGCAACTTGTTGCGCCCAAAAGGCACAACAACTCTGCAGCCCACCCTGACGCTGTCGCTCTCTGTAGCTGGCACAGCGTAGGTGAAACATCCGCCTATTGGCACAGGCAAAATGACCTCGGCATATTTCATATCCTTGCAATAAAACGTATGCCTATTCGGTGCGCGGATTGATTAAGGTATCAGGATTTTCGTCAGTGAACCACTTGGTGTACATAATATAGTGGCTCGCAATGCCGATATTCAACTCCTTAGCCTGCTCGGGGTCAACGCGCTTAATGAACTTGGCAGGCACTCCGCCCCACAGCTCACCGGGACCGACTTCGGTATTCTTCAGCACCAGCGAACCGGCAGCTATTATAGCACCTTCACCTATATGGCAATCATCGAGCAACGTAGCACCCATACCTATCAGTGCCCCATTGTCAATCTTGGCACCATGCACCGTAACATTGTGGCCTATCGTAACATCATCGCCTATCTCTATCGCGGCCTTTTGATATAATGTGTGCAGACACGAGCCATCTTGAATATTGACGCGGCTGCCAATCTTGATATAGTTCACGTCGCCGCGTACCACAGCGTTAAACCACACACTGCAATCATCACCCATTTCCACTTCGCCAATCACACTGGCGTTTTCCGACAGATAGCAATTCTTACCAAACTTAGGGCTTTTGCCCTGGATAGTCTTTATCAAAGCCATATTCTAAGTATTTTATTTGTCTATTAACTTTTTTGTAGCCTGTAGCAACCACGCGCGGTCAGCCTCGTCATCAAGCAAAGGCAGTAGCTCTGCGGCTACCATTGCGTGGTAATCATTGAGCCAAGCTATCTCCTCTGCCGTCATCATCGTCCACTCCACAGGACGCAGATCTATTGGGCAAAGAGTGAGAGGTTCAAAACCCACAAAAGTGCCGAACTCCGTCTCTTTGTAGGGCACACACAGCAGCACATTTTCTATTCTCACTCCAAAGCGTCCAGCAAGGTATATGCCTGGTTCATCGGTAACCGTCATTCCTTCGCTTATAGGCGCAGCCACATAATTCATTCTTATCTGATGAGGACCCTCATGTACGCATAGATGGGAACCTACGCCGTGACCTGTGCCATGACCGTAATTGTACCCTTCGCGCCACATAGCCGCACGCGCAGCAAGGTCAAGTTGGGTGCCGCTGGCACCGCGTGGGAACTTCAGGCGACTGAGGGCGATATGTCCTTTCAGCACAAGGGTATATACCCGCCGCTCCTCCGCTGTCGCTTCGCTGCCAAGCAAAAGAGTGCGCGTTATGTCAGTGGTGCCACAAATGTATTGTGCTCCTGTATCAACCAATAGCAGCCCTTCACTCTTCAGCGGAATGTCAGAGTCTGGCGTAGCCTCATAATGCACTATCGCCCCATGCTCTTTATACGCTGCAATGGTATCAAAGCTAAGGCCTTCAAAGTCACTATTCTGAGAACGCAGTTCCGTGAGCTTGGCATCTATCGATAGTTCTGTCTCGCCTCCCTTAGGCACCGCCGTCTCCAACCAACGCAGCCACTTGACCAATGCCACGCCATCCTGTCGCATAGCCTGCTTCATGCCAAGTACCTCACTCGCGTTTTTCTGTGATTTCATCGTGGAGATTGGGCTGCTTTGAATCACGCTCCCACCTCTGTCTGGATTTGTGCAGATTGCAGCTATTGCTGCATTAGTTTGGGGAGACAGCATAATGACTTCGCGGCTATTCCTCAGGCTCTCTTCCACCTTAGCATAGTCCTCAATAGTCACTCCATTCTCATTAAGATAGGTTACCACATCTGCGCCTACTTTTCGCACATCGCAGAAAAGCGTCGTTCTCTCGCGACCGACCAAGCAGTAGCTCACGAAGACAGGATTGCAGTGAACATCGTTGCCTCGTAAGTTTAGTAGCCAAGCTATCTCGTCGAGTTGGCTCACCAACATCTGAGTGCAGCCTTCGCGCTCTACGGCGTCCATCACACGTGCAATCTTACTTCTCGCATCTTCGCCAGCCCACTCAAGCGGCTGAATCTTGATAGGATCTAAAGGCAGAGACGGACGGTCTTTCCACAAATCGTCAGGGGCACTAAAACGCGTTTCTAATTCTATACCATATTTATTAAGATCGCGCGCGAGCTCTTGTGCTTCACTAGCAGCACAAACCTTACCATCTATTCCCACACGGTCACCACAGCTAAGTTGCGAAGCAAGCCATTCGGCAATAGTAGGAGTACCCTCCACGCACTCTTTCATCAGCACGAAAGGCGTACCGTCAAGTGCCTCTGTCGCTGCAAGGAAATAACGCGAGTCCGTCCACAATGCAGCTGCCTCTGTCTGTCCTGCAACAACAACCGCAGTACCAGCACTGCCGTCAAAACCACTTATCCATTGGCGACACTGCCAATAATCAGGAGTGTACTCACTTCCGTGAGGGTCGCTGCTCCCGATGATGTACGCCTGCAGATGATGCTCTTGCAACCAGCCGCGCAACTGTGCAACGCGGCTGCAGATAACTTCCTTCATAGTTATTGTCTTTGAATTTGCTTACAAAATTAAACATTCCAAACGAAACAACATAATAGTTTAACCTCATTTTTGAGACAAAAAAATAAGGGAGCGCGATGTGCGCTCCCTTATGATATGGATTTCCCATCCTCCCCCTTTAGGGGGATAAGAGGGGGTCTGTTCTTTAGAACTTAACAGTCTTGCCGTCGATTACGTAGATCTGGCCCTTCTGAGCAGAAGTAACCTTCTTACCATCTACGCCGTAAACGGTCTTGGCTGCAGCAGCGCCATTGATGACTGCGCTGTTAACTGCGGTAACCTTACCGTCCTTAATGGAGAAGGCTGCGTCAACGTCAGCGGAGGTGTAGGTGATGTCACCTACTGCCACTGAGATGGCGTCCTTCATCTTAACGGTGTAGTCACCGTCGCCAAGATCGCT
>JAFTAJ010000005.1 GCA_017458585.1 Bacteroidaceae bacterium | reverse complement strand
CGTGGAGAGGTCAGCTGCGAGCTGCATCTTCCATGGCAACGGAATGGTGGCGTTGGCACCCAGCAGCCAGTTCTCGCAGTTGACGGTCTCGAAGTTGGCGCGGTCACTGCGGGCGTTTATCCAGTTCACTCCGAACCTGCCGCCAAAGGAATACTGCTTTATCTTGTAAGTCATGCTCAGCTCTTCATTGAGATTGGTCCTACGGACGCTGGAGCGCACAGTATAAGGCTCGTCGGTGCTCACGAGGTCAACGCTGTTGGCATAGGATAAGCCAGAAATGTTACTTAAGAAGAGTCGCTTGGCTTTGTCGAGAGGACGACTGGCGCGATAGTTCACTGCGATATTCCAGTTACCGTCTATGTTTTCGGGCTGGAAAGTGGTGACGCCTGTCTGGCTGTCGTATGTGCGCCCCATGGCAATGGCGTTCTGCATGATGCGCCAGTCAATGCTTGCAGCAGAAACAATATTCTTTTCAGAGTTTCTCCATATTTTATTCAAAGATACATGATGGTTATGGATGTCCTTCAGGTTTTCGTTACCTATACTTACATTGAGCGGGTCGGTGTCATCGCGTATGGGCAGGAGGTAGAGCATGTCGGGCGCATCGTGAGAGAGGGACCACGACAGCTTATAGCCGAAGTATTCTATAGAGGCGTTTGGCTCAAAGAATGTGAGATGCCTGCGGCGGTTGTGAATATTGAGGATGCTGCGGTCATAGTTGAGGCGGTCTGTCTGCAGCCTGATAGGCAGATGGAAAGTTGCCGTGAATGCATCCACATAGTTATGGTTACCGTCGGTACCGATGTCCTTTTGTGTTTCATACGAAATTCCGGGCGCAATGATATTTATATTGTGGCGAAGGGTGGAGTAGTAGGAGTTTTGTGCATCTATGGCCAGCTGCATCTCATCGCGAGTGGAGGGGAGGTCATCTATGGCTCTTCCAGAAGCCTGCGACCAGTCGGACAGTTTCTCCAAGAGGTAACGGTCGCGGTTGTTGTTGGTGTATTTCTGCTGGTATGTATGCTTGAGGTATAGATACAGAGTCTTAAAACCTTCATCAAACTCGAAATACGTATTCATGTGTGTATTTATATCATAGTCGTAGTTCTTTCCTTTTTGGAAAATATAATTATGGTGATATACGTCATCGGCACCTCCGTTGGGATAGATGAGGTTATAAAGGGAATAGTTCTTCTCCTTATTGTTTTCATAGGCGTAGTTGCCATCCCATTTAATGAATGCGTTTCCCAAAGGAAATCCTGGCGAAGCATACCAATAGCCGCTGGTGCGCAGGCGGTCGCGGTCGCCCTTTCCTTCGTTTTCCACTCTGTTGACGATGGATGAGGTAAGGGCAGAGCTGCCACCATAAAGGAATATGCTATCAATGGCAGCGCCTCTGTATCGCTCGTATGGCTCACTGCCGAACTGCGCCTGACGGGAAAGAGAACTCTTTTTCTGGCTGAGATATTCAAGCTTGGGCTCGAACTTGAAAAACGAGACCTCGCCAAAGAGGTCTGCCCTCCATGTGAAATTGCCATTGGCATTGATAATGTCTTCACAGAGTTTGCCTACATTGCGGGAACGCGACCACATATCGCTGTTCTGAAGGTAGTGAAGACGGGAACCTTTGCTCTCCGTGTTCACATCCTTGTGCTGGGCGTGCAGCTCCAGCCCCATATCCATCTTCTGCTTGGGGATAGAGAGGCTCCACATGGCACCGCCTTTCTTGCGGGTGCTCATGCCGTCATAGATGAAATCCTGTCTCCAGTCGGTACTCTCTCCCGGGTTGCGGTTGTCGTTGGTATTGTTCATGTTGCCATAAATGGCGAATCGTGAGTTTGTGGTGAAGCGCAGAGCAAACAAGCGCGCAAGCCATCGGTTGTCGGTGCCGAGACCTCCCTGCACGTTGGCAGCCCAGCCGGTATTGAACTCCCGCTTGAGGCGCACATCCATCACAAGCTCCTTGTCATTCTCGTTAACCTTCATGCCTGACGACTGCTGCTCCTCCGTCTCGCGGCGGAACACCTTAATTTTGTTGACCATATAGGCGGGCAGGTTTTCGAGCGCGATAGCGGGGTCACCTTTGAAGAAGTCCTTGCCGTTGACCAGCAGCGACTGCACAAACTCGCCGTTGACATATATCTGATTATCCCTTATCTCTGCGCCGGGCAGCTGCTTTATCAGCCCGTCGAGCATCGAGCCTTCGGCCAGTTGAAAAGCTCCTGCGTTATAAACAATGGTGTCATTGTCAACCACCATCTTCACCAATGAGGCCCTGACGGTGACTGTACCTAGCTTTATGTCCTCAGCGGCGGTGTTAATCCGGCGGTGCATGCTTATCGCTTTAGAGGTATACCAACTCTGGCCTTTCCTATACCGCAGGTTCATGAACGCATCGCGAAATCCTGGCTTGGAAAACCTTACTATATAGTTTCCACTCTGGGAAGCACGGCTGCTAGGCCAATTAAACTGATACTTGCCATGCCCCCAACCGTTGTCCTCGGAGAAGCCGCTACCTACAACCACACTGTCGGGAGTCATCACCTCAACAAGCACACTGTCAAGCCCAGTCTTGTAGAGAGGGTCGTAAACATTGCCAGAGATGGTGTAGTCGTAGTTGGTCTGCGCAGAAGCATACCCAACATGGAATATCGCGCAGAATATAATTAGCATAGTCTTCTTCATGTTGTTTTTTTTATTAGGTATTATATATCTGATGCTGATGACATTAAACACACAAATGACAGTCCAGAGCATCTGGACTGTCATAATAAATCTTAGAAAATGAAAGAAAGGCTTCCGGGTTGTTCTGTAGTAGTTGTAGTTGTTGTGCCACAATCACAATTATTACCTTTAACTTTACACTTTCCATCAGGACAATCACAATTGTTTTTATAACATGCACAATTATTTCCGTTACATTCGCAATTGTTCGCAATGTCAACAGGATCACCTCCTGCGGAAATTTCTCCAAAACCTCCACGAAGGAGTCCTTCCTTGGTTTCTTCCACTGGTACAAAATTAGTCTGTACTAACTCTGAAATTGATTTTTCAATTTTCATAACGGTTAAAGTTTTACAATTAATAAATATTCTTGCCATCTTCTCTCTATAGACTCTGGAATAGATGGCGAAATCCAGAAGCTATTTTCTCAAGGTGTCGTTTAGTTTTGTCTTTATGTATTCCTGCAAATATTCTGCAATATCTCCTTTGGTATAGCCATAGTAGCAACCTCCAGTGCTATTGTTCTCTATCTTGTTTTGAGAGCAACCTCCGAAGCATAACGGATATACCACGCAACTGCGGCAATAGCTGTTGCCGAATTTTATATCTGTTCTCTTAGCAGAAAGTTCATTCATCTGCAAGGTGCCGTCTTTTGAGAGACGGCCTTCTGCCCTATCAGAAGTGAAATCACGTGCCGTGCACCGGAACAAATTGCCGTCATAATTGACGACAACCTCGTTTTCGGAGTCTGCGTAACACCTGTAGCGTTGCAGCCTTAACTTGTTCTTAACAAGAAAACCATAGTTTTTCAGTGTTGAACGCAAATTGTCTTCCTGCTCTTCAAAGGCTTCTTTGTTCTGACCGTTAGCACTATCCTGCCATACACGATGAATGTCTATCGTCATCCTTTTCTTGTATTCTTCTGACAGGTCTTTGAAATTATTCACTATGTCTGCGAATGAGGATATACTCTTTGCAGTAGTGTTCAGTCTGAGATTGACTATGACGCCATGTGCCAGTGCATTCTTAATGTTTGCGACAATGGTGTCGAAGGAACCTGTGCCGTCAGCTGTATGCCTCACAAGGTTATGAGTCTTTCTGTTGCCGTCAAGTGTTATCTGCATAGCTATGGGATAGTTCAGACCAACATTATCAAGCGCAGTCAGCACTTCTTCTGTCAGCAGGTATGCATTCGTAACGAAGGACACATGCAGCTCCTTCGACGCTTTTTTGCACAAAGAATTTGCTTCCTGCATCAGCGGTAGAACCACGTTGTTGAACGACAACAACGGCTCTCCGCCGAAGAAAGAAATGCTCAGTGATTTTAGTTCCGGCTCTGCCACTTTGTTTTTTACTAACCTAATGACAGAGTCAAAGACCTCCTTCTTCATGTTGGCCCTGCTGTTGTGCTTTTCATAGCAGTACCAGCAGCGCATATTACAGTTAAGGGTGGGATTAATCGTTATCCCGAAGATCTCCTTGGAAGCATCCTTCTTTTCGAGCGACCTTATGAACTCTCCCGACTCATCTACACCGTCTTCCACCAAGAAGCCTTTCTTGCAGAGGTATTCATAGAATTCCGGATGTCGGTCGTTGATATGCACTATGTCCTCTTGAGAATACAGAGTTTCCAACTTAGGGTCCAGTACAGTCAGACAATCCGTGGCAGCATTGAACAAGAGAAACTGCCTGCCCTCCCGTAACAGCACATTGTATCTGCTCTTTTTCATTTCTTGAATGTTTTGTGTGTGATTATTCTTTGTTTCCTTATGATTTCTAAAGCATAGCCATGAATGCCCGCAAGCCCCTGTGTGCAAAGTCCCAAGTCTTCGGGGATGGTTTTAGGGGCATCCGCTATAAATTCAAGTTTCATGGGAATGTCAGAATAACGGCAGTCGCCGCCAACAATCTGGAGGAACAATATCGCGTATGCCCTTGTCCTGAAGTCGATGTCCTTTGAAGATGCAAGGCATGTAGCCTTGACCTTCAGCTCATCAAGATAATCTTTCGTAAAGGCTCCTTGATGGCTTTTAGCATAATATAGCCTTGTGCTGACATAGGCCAAAATTCCTCCGCAGCCACTTTTCAGAGAATCGTCTGCCGTTCTTGCGATGCTCCGCTCCATCACCTTGCGGTCAATATGCTGTAGGTATTCCTCCATATCGTCCTCTATAATCCCGTTTGAGATAAGGTAAAGCAATCCCCAGCCTATTCCAGGGATGCCTTCCTTCAGGGTCAATGGCATATCATCATCAAACCTTTCAAGCATGGTTAGGAGAATCTTCTCCGCCTCGTCTTCATAGGAAGAAATGTTGAACGTATCTGCATACATAGCAAAGACAATGGCATCAGCCATGAAACCATCATATAACCCGAAGTGCGTTTTATTGCGTGAGCGTTCAAGGATAGCCTCCATTATTTGCGGCAGCCTCTCTAATGCCGACTCTGTTTCCTTTATTTCCTGACGCGGCAATAGCTCGTTAATCTCAAGGATACGTTTAAAATCGTATCTGAACAACTGTCTGTATTTACCTGACAGGGTATCGATTTCTTCTTTGTATGCATCAAAGAGTTGTGAGAACTTCTCCCGGCGAATACCTCCAGAGGCCACAGACTCTGAAAAACAAGTCAAAAGAGACGGCATAAAAAGCCTGTTAATAAGCAGACTGTTATATGTCATCATATTTGTATGGACAATATATGGCGATTCATTTCGATATATATGTCCTATCTTTATGTCGCGAAGGAAATGGCATCCTCCGCCCTCCATCCATGCCTTGATGCTAATGTATGCCTCTTCGTCCCCATAGTGTATCAGACCCTGATAGCCACACAGTTTGTTCCAATATTCCTTGGATGTAGAATATGTGGCTCCGAGAACCGCAGGTATTTGCCCCTTTGGCAATGTCGGAACATGCTCGTGGTCGTTCCATTTGATGTTTGGGATATTTTTACCTACATCAAAACGCAGATAGGCTCCATAAACTCCCATTTCCACGGGTTTGGATAGTTTGCCCTCTTTCTTGCTCAATGCCAAGTTCTGGCAACAGAGAAGACGGTTGCTGTCCTTTTCCAGTTCTGCCACAAGTTGTGTCGCCCAATCCTTCTGATAGAAGCGCATGTGCGCATCAATAAGGATGAAGTAGGGCGTGCTGCTTATCTGCACAGCCTTCTCCTTGCCTGCG
Source organism: Bacteroidaceae bacterium (assembly GCA_017458585.1). Lineage (GTDB taxonomy): Bacteria > Bacteroidota > Bacteroidia > Bacteroidales > Bacteroidaceae > UBA6382. The sequence continues at coordinate 26,041 of JAFTAJ010000005.1, read as the reverse complement.
GCTGCACCGATGCGGTGTTTGTTGACAAAGTAGTGTACGTTCAGTCCCTTCAGGTCTGCCTCATAGTCATAGCCGTCGGTGGAGGCATCGTTGACAGCGATGATGTCAACAGTGTCGCCTGCTGTCTCGCGGATGGAGCGCACCGTGTTGGCAACCTCCTCACCCTCATTGAGGAATGACAGACACACACTGAGTTTGTTGCCGCTCACTGGCACCACCTCATAATCCCGCTTTACTTCATCCTCGCGCTCCTTTATCCACTGCATCAAGTCCTGCTGGATTTCATGGGTAAAATTCATCTGCAGCGCAGAATGTTTAGACGATATTTGCGTTTCGCTGGTGCGGTATCTTATCAGCACATTATCTATGTTGTGGATTATGAGGTCGTGCTTTATCATATCTGCCCACAGTCTAAAGTCCTGCGCGCAAATATAGCCTTGCTTGTACCTGAGGCCATATTTATGCAATACCTCACGGCGAATCATTGATGTGGGATTATATATACCACAACAGACCAATAAATCGTGGGCGGTAACAGCATGAGCTTTTCCTACCTTTTCTTCATTTGTGTTTTTTTCGTTGCCCGCTGTCTTTCCAAGAAAAGCAAAACGTTGGTCGGAGAAAAACTCCATTCTTCCACCCACTACTGCCACTTCTGGATGTGCCTCCATGTATTCATATTCAAGGCGCAAGCGCTCAGGCATCATCACATCATCCGCATCCATACGGGCGATATACTTGCCCTTTGCCTCATAGAGCAATGTGTTGAGTGTAGCGATGAAGTCGTGCTCCCTGCGCAATAGGCGTATGCGCGAATCCTTATACCGCGATATTATCTCGCAGGTATTATCCGTAGAGCCATCGTCAGCAATAATAAGTTCAAAGTCGGTGAACGTCTGAGCCAAGATGCTGTCGATGCACTCCTCTATGGTCGCTGCGGTGTTGTATGCAGGTACGATGACGGAAATGGCAGGATGGGGCATAATAAGTTGTCTTGTTATATTAGGAGTCCTATGTTGCCATTACCTCCAGGCTTTTGAGTCGTGGTTGTGGTGGTAGGACAAATAAGATTGGGGCATGAGTTTGTACACGGAATATTAGGGCAACCTTCATTGCCGCAAATTTTATTTACACCGAGATATGGCAATCCTAACGGGTCGTCAGGCTCTACGAAGCCGCCATGCAGTTTTCCCTCGCGGTCTTCCGTGAGGGCTGGAATCTCAATGTTAATAGATGATAGAATGTTTTTTGTTAACTTTTTCATGATAATATTTGTTTTAACGTTATTATTTATTTTCAAGATAATCTTCTGAGTACCAGTTCTGGGGGAGAGCATTATCGTAACCGTTCTCCTGTGCTTCCTTGTGGAAGAGGTATACACGCCCGTCCGCTGTGCGGTGCATAAGAAAAGCTTCTCCCTGCCAGTCTTTTCCGAATATTATGCTCACATCATTCTTTTGTTGGGATAAATCATAGCTGCAATCTGTGAAGGTAACCTTGTTCATTGCAGCACCCATCTTTGTATAGGCATCCTCAGCCAACGACGGCGGCACCTCAAGACGAACGCCTTTGCTATAGCTTTTGGCGTATTTATTCGTCTGGAATAGGCAGTAACTACAGGTATTCTTGCTGCCGTCAAAGTTGAGAGGTTGTTTGATGACGGCACTATTGGTTGCTATTTCATCGAAAACGGCCGCTATCATTGCTATCACTTCTTCTTCCGAACTTTTGCTTGGAAGCTCATATTTGTTTTTAAGTTGGATACGATGCTGCGGACTTCCCTCCATATAAAAGTCAAACATCAAGTTCTTCCCTTTGATGTCAAGATTTGCAGCTGCACTTACATTAAGCCCTGTAACCCCATAATCTCCAGCATTTACTCTTAATCCGCCAGGCTCTTTCTCATACGCTCCGTCATAGACCAGAGCGTATGATAATGTATCGCCCGCTTTGCCACGCTTATGGTAGCGGTCACTCTCAGATGCAACAAAGTACTCATGTTCAAAGGCTGCAATAAGAGAATCCTTAACGCTTTGGGGTATCCTCTCAATGGGGGTGGGCAAGACAACAATAACATAATTCCTGGTGCCATTGCTGCCTTCGATATTGTTATCAACAAATTCAACAGCATTTATGCTGTCACAATCGATAAGAAGGGGCAGGAGCCGCTCAATACGAGACTGCGAGTAACTATAGCACACTGAGAGGAAGAATAGAATGATAGTGGTAATTTTGTTAGTCATATAAGTTGTTCTTTACTTCTGCTATAGCAAGATTATAAGAAGGTACATTTTCACGCACTCTTTGGCGAATTTCATTAAGATGGCTACTTAGTGCCACTGTACCTTTTGTAACAACAGCGAGAGATTCTTCAATATTCTCTTCTGAGGTAGATGCGATAGAATTATCTGTCACCTCCTCCTGGGTAATAACTCTGCTCTTTTTCTTATGCGTCTTATGTTCTTTCTTTGGAGATGCCTCTGATAAGTTGAGGACAGGAGATGCCTTTTCTATGGGAGTTGTAACATCTTTGACGGAAGATGTCGGCACCTGGGCCATCTGCGACTCGTTCACTGGTTGCCTTATAAAATACAATGTAAGTAGCAACGCCACTGTGGCTGCTGCCGAAATGGACGGCCAGAGGATAAGATGGCGGCGTGAATGGGGGACACGAGTGTGGGAAGTGAGCGCAAGCTGCTCCTTCTTCCGCTGCTCGTATGCCGAGAAGAGCTTCTCCTCAAAGTCGTCAGACAGAGGAGGCACGGCGGCATGTCTGCGCCGGAGCATCTCACGAATGGCGGGATCTTTAAATTCTTTCATGACAAATAATTGAGAATTGAGGATTGAACATTGAGGATTGAAGGTTGAAATTTGAAATGTTATTACCTTATTATATTATTATATAATTTCTTCCTGACTTTGCGGAGGCGGTGATAGAATCCGTTACTAGTGACTCCGAGAATCTGGGCACATTCTTCTACAGGTTTCTCTTCGAAGTAGTAGAGGTTGATGACAAACTGGTCTTCGGCAGACAGAGCATTGAAAGCCTGCTCCAGAGCTTGCAGATGTTCATCATCTTCGCAGGAGAACTCTTGACTGAGCGATGCTTCGCTGATATCTAAAGTATCAATAGGAATTTCCTCAATAGACACAGTTGACGGTTGCCACTTGTTCACAAAGTTGAGCGCAGTATTGTAGGCTATACGGTAAACCCACGTCGAGAGTGTTTCGGGGGCAGGAGGGTGCTTGTCCATCCCGTCGAAAATCCTCAGGAAAGTTTCCTGAGTCAGGTCTTCCAGGTCCTGACTATTGGACACAACTCCAACTATCACACTTTGAATGCGTGACTTATATTGTTTGACCAACTGCAGCTGCTTTTTTTTGTTTTGTGTCAAAACTTTTATTTTTTCTCTTGGGGGGCCACAGCCTCACGGCATTTTTGATACCCCCTCTATTATTATAGACAAGGCACCTAAGATAATTGGCCTTGTTTTTCTGTTAAAAAAACTTAAAAGGCAGTGTTTTTGTTGTTTTGGAGTGTAAAGTTACAAAAAATCCCGCAAACTTATGAAATCCTGTGTCAAAAAAAATCGGAAAAGACGGTCCGCCCACTCCATCTGGTCAAATTGGCTGGTGAATTTCATGGGAGGATAATCCTGGTACACAACTTTGTGGTCCACAATTTTGTGTACCGGCTGTTTTTATGACACTTTATTTCTCATGCAGGGACAAATTTGAGCTATACGCCTACATTTTTGGCTCGCGATGAGTCGAATATCGGAGAAGAATCACTATCTTTGCACCAGCTAAAGCAAAATTTCATATAAAATGAAAGCAACTGTTTTTACTCCCAGTCAAGTACATTTGCTCAGAATGTTTGCACTCGACAAGACTCAGAAAGGGCTCGACGAGCTCAAGACTGTGCTCTTTAAGTATTATTCTAACAGGATGGATGAAAAACTGAAAGAGATGTGGCAGTCTGGGGAACTCGACCAAAAGAGACTCGATGAAATTAATGCCATGGATTTGCACCAATTATAAGCCATGCGTATAGTACTTGACACAAATTGCATGGGAGGGCTAATCGGTGTTTTTGAGGTATTTCAATCGGTGTTTTTGAGGTATTTTAATCGGTATCTTTGATAAAACATAAGAATTTCAAATAGGTAACAAGGAAGCGATTCTTATTTCCCTTTCTAAAAAGTAACGCTACCCCTTTCTAAAAAGTAACGTTACTTCGTTACTTCGTTACTTTTTCATCGTGAACGTTACCAGCATAGGAAGAGCCCTCCCGCTGACTCCTTGAGTTGCGAGAGGGCTTGCTTTCCATCTGCTCTTCTGCTACTGCATTACGCAGCTGTGCAGAAACAGCGCACCGATGATGGTCGAGATGGCGGTGCAAATGGCGTTGATAACAACAAATACTTTGTTCTTCTTTTCCATAAATCAGAATAGTTAACGGTTATTAGCTGAAGTTCAGTTTGCCACCCTTCGTCTTGCCGAACAGTGTGTTCGTCACCTCGAAGAAGCTGGCATGGTTTATCTCCTCACGCAGTGCCTTGCACGGACGGAAGCGCACATACACGCCCCTGATGCCGTCGGTGCTCACGTCGTCCATGCTCTCCTTGCCTGCCGACTTCCACTTCTGTGTGCGGTCATCCCACTCACCTGTCTTGCAGGTCAGACGGAAGTTGCCCAGTCCGTCCAGTGTCACCGAGTGGCCGTTAAGCACAAAGTCCTCGATGGCTTGTCCCAGTGCAGCGAAGCCCGCTGCCAGATCCTGGCGGTTGATGTTGCTGTCCTTAAGGGCCAGATCCACCACTGCCTGCTTGTCAATCACAGAGTAAGGCACCAGCCTCACTGTATAGCGCTTTGCGCCCGTTGCCTCGTCCTCACGCGAGGTCTTGTAAAATCCCAAATTTGCCATAAGATTAATATTTGATTTTAATAGTTAACAGTTAATAGATAACAGAGAACAGATGGATCTTCATCTTATTCCATGTTCAGAACATCGTCGTCAATAAGACTGCTGAACTTCACCGACTTCGCTGCCTGCATGGTAGTACTTACCGGAGTGAAACGTATCTTTATGGCCTTGATGCAGGAGGGGCCTGCCAGATCTTTCGATGCCACCGATTTGGTCCTTGCCGAAAGGCTGAAAGTGCCCAGCTGCGGTATCTGCACCGTGTGACCATTCAGCACATAGTTGGTAAATACCTGCCTCAGCGCAGCAGCGGCAGCAATGGCCACCACCTTGTTGATGCCTGAGTTCTGCATCATGCGCTCGATGAGTTCGTCATTTCCGATGTTCTTGAAGCTCACGATGTTCGGATAGAGCTTCCTGCCGCCTCCTGGGACGGTCCTTTGTGTAATGGTAGTCTTTAATGTTCCCATACGTTAGTTAATTTTTTAAAGTTAATAAAAGCAGGTAAAAGGAAGTAAAGAGCCTAACCGGCAAATCCCCGTTCTTTACTGAACAAAAACCTTAAATACCCTTTTCAAGAACTTCAGCACTTCGCGCTGTATCAAGTCCACGACACGAGTCTGTCTGTAAGTGCACTTCCGCCATCCTCCTGTCGCAGCCTCGCCGCATCCTTACGGATATGGAAGTTCTTGAAAAGAAAAACACAGAAAATACTTTTTACATTAAACATTAAGCATTAAACTTTCACATTAGACGAAAACTCTAACCACTAACCTTTCTTTTCTGTGTTTTTCTTTTCTGTTGTTCATAGCCGTAAGGCTGTTTGTAATACGTACAGCAGCGAGGCAAATTTATTTGCACTCGATGGTGGATGGATTGAAAACTGGTGGGTAAAACCCACGAACAACAGAAAAGGGTTTTTCAGGTTTTTTTTTCGTTTTCGCTCAATGTTACTTCACACATTGCCCTCAAGCAGTCGGACAAACACCTTAGGCTCAACCAGCCACATGATGTCCGCTGGCCTTGAGCGTTCCTTAGTCCTGCCGTTACAATAAGCCGACTTCACTGCATTCCAGAACGCTGTCTTGATCTCATCTTCACTATACATGTCAGCAATATCGCACAGCGGACGGATTCTCTCTGGCGTTAGCTTCTTCGCTATCGACATGCGGCATGGCCACCCGTCTGGATAACGCTCCTTATACACCTCTATAGCTTTGTTATAGAGTCGCAGCACAGAAGTCGCTTTTGCAGTTTCTTCTACAGAAAAATTTTTATTATTCTTCTTTTTCTTCAAGGAAATTATAGGAGACTTGTCTTCGATAATTTCCTCCATTTCTTTTATTTTCTTTTGGCCGCTTTTCTTTGCTTTTCTTTGTTCGGTTTTTGACTCTGTCTCCCTTCTTTTCTCCGACATCACGTAAGATGACTCCTCCTTGGTGGAGACATCCCATTTTCTTGCCATTTCCTTCGCCTCGCTGAGCAGCAGCTTCTTTGTGTTGCCATTCTGCGGCAGTCGGAAGGTCACAATCAGGTTACCTGTCTGCGTCTCCTTCGCATCGCCGTGGTCAGTGCTCATCATCAGTCGGTAGCGCGGTATGCCGCTCTCCATATAAGGATGGAAGATGCTGCGCCCGTCGTCGTCCGTAATCATGCGCCCTCGCTGCACCGTCTGGCGACCTTCGTCGCCCGTCAGGCTCACACCCGCGCCCTGCGGGATGATGCTCACCCTGCCATTCTCGTGAAAAACCGTCTGCGCCATAGTCGCAGTCTTCTCCTTAAAAATCTTGTCCATAGCTGTTACGTTTAAGGGTTAAAGAAAGAAAAGGTTAAAAAGTTAAAAGGTTAAACTTTGTCTTGATTGACGGTGCAAAGGTATGGCCTTTGCCGCGAGGTTATAATTTTGAAAATTGTAACCACGCCACAAAGGCCTGATAACTAATACGATAACCATTTGCGCGCCCCTAAGTGGCGGTTACAAAATGGTTATAATTCCACATACGGCAACTGCCTCTCAAATCTGCGAAAATCATCAACATGGCCCTGGTGATAACTGCCGACATGCCGGCATCCCACTATACGGCAGAAGTCGGCGTACCATGCTCTGAAACTGGCAGGTTTGTTTATCATCGACTTGCTGTTATAGAGCAGGTTGGCCACCCTCGCAAAGTCTTTCGGCTTATAATTGAAGGCTAACAGGTCGTCAGCCAGCTGCTCCAGGCGGTCGATACCTGTCACCCTGTCGCGCCGGAACCTTGCACCAAAATAGGGGCTCAGCCCCTCCACGATGGCATCATGCCTGTTCAGGACTTCCGCAGCGGGAATGTGTGCTTCGCACACCACCAGTTCATTACTCGGCCTGACCAGTGCCATCGGCAGGGTCATGCCCGCATACAATTCGCTGAGGTTCTCCTCACAAGAGACCTCCACATTCAGAACATAATTTTTGTCTGACATGATTTGAAAATTTTTAAAAGTTACACATAGGCCGGGGCTTCCCGACCGTTATCTGTTGTATAACCTATCAAAATCACGCCGGGTAGGTTTACTCACACAAAAAAGAGCCCTTAACAGAGTTAAGGGCTACCTTACAAAATATTATCGCGTGCTAAAAAAAAACTAACAGCGACTTAACAGCGACAAAAAGCTACTTCTCATGAGCGTCTGTATATATTAGCAGCCCTGCCAGCCCCGTTGACAAGCTAAGGTCTTGCCAACTTATTATTGTCTTTTCTTCTGCTTTCACGAAATGCTTCAAAGAAAGAACTAGAAGGTCTTCTTCTCCACGAAGTGTAGCTCTAAATACGTCGGATTGTTTCTGCAGTGACGGTGACATGGCTGCGTATTTTTCATCTATCGCATTCTGAAGTTCGTCAATGAAAGACTGGTCGAAAGGATTCTTGTCTCCACTTTTTATATGAGCGTTCACATAGAGCAAAAGCCCCTCCAAACCATCTTCCAAAGAAAAATCATCAATACGTAGAGGCGACACCTGCATTATTCTTCTGTCCAGTTCTTCGCAAACATCAGTGGTATCAATATCCATATATCCGTTTTGCGCAAGATACTCTATTCCCCACACTATGCCGCATAACCCTTTCCCGAATGACCACGGCATATTTTTGTGTACATAGTGCAAAGTGCGTTTAAGGAGATAACTTGCGTAGTCCTCAATCGCTTTCTGCTTGTTTTGCCTTGCGTATGTAGCCAGAGCCAATGCTATTCCCATCTTGCCATGAAGCAGTCCGCAGTCCTGCACATCACAGCTGTGTAAGATTAGGTGGTATAGCCTGTCTTTCATGGGCGATTCGCTATTTACAGCAGTGTGGGCTTGATGCTCTCCCTGTCCATCTATGAGCTTTTCGAACATTCGGAGATAACCATCTCTCATATTGGTGAGAGTGTAATTCTTTTTGTAGCACTCACGCGCATTTTTACTCATTGTGGCATACAGCTTCTCGTCCATCTTAATGGCCTTATCCATCGCATCTGCCAAGTTGTTTTGGAATTCCTCAGGGTTGTCTCTGTCACCGATATGTGCGACAATGGCATTATATCCATCCCGAAACATAGTGCGAGTGCCGTATGCATCGGAAGCCACCACCGGTAAGCCGTGTGCCATCATCTCTATGCCGGCGTAGCTACATTGTTCATAGTAAGATGGCATCAGCCCAAAATCCGCGGCAGCATACCATTTATGTATTTTCTCAGGGGTTACCATTCCTGTAAATGTAATTCTGGAAATAGCTTCGGGGCATAAAACAGAGAAGTTGTCTATATCAAAGACCTGACCCAAGACCACAAGCCTTGCTTTTGGATAACGTATGATAATTATGTTGAAAGCGATGAGGGCATCATTAATACCTTTGCTTGCTACGGTGCGTCCGACATATAGGAAAACCTTTTCTCCTTTTTGGAGAAAAAGGTTATTGCGTTCTATACCTTTATTAACTGTACTTGCGACATCAATATCTATGCCATTAGGTATTACAAATAGGCGCTGTTTTGATTGCCCATGAACTTCTTTAAGCAAGTCTTGCGTTTCATGATTAAGGCATACCACTGCATCAGCAAGAGAATACATCTCTTGCTCTTGCTTTACCCTATGCATAATACTTTTCTTCCATGACTCCTCGCAATTTTCTAATATTATCTTCCTCAGACAGGTATCATCGCCCTTTAGAGACTCTGTCCAAAGGTGGTCGTGAATTACAAAAACGATTTTAGAAAGAGGATAGCGTCTACGCAACTCCTTTAGTAAGGCATTACATGGAAAATAATTGAGGATAAAGACGTTTTTAGGTGAGTCCTTTATTAGTGTACGTAAGATGGATACCCCTATTTCGCTATTGTACAAGAACGCTCCATTACAATATGAAGGGAAACGGTAGTATTGCGTTCCATCTACTGTTTCCCTTGTAAATAATTGCACCTCATCATTGAATGAGAGCATCGTCACTTCCGCTATGCCCTTCATTCCTCTCCTAAAACAGCGCAAGTATGTCCCTATTCCATTTTGTCTGGAATTGCTATATTCGTCAAAAATATAGATATGAGGCATACTCCAACATGCTTTTTCAGCGATTAACCCACGGCCAGCCTCGGGAAGTATATCTGTCTGTGTCAAGGTCTTTCCCAACATCTACGCCAGAGAATGGGTTTTTTAGACCTACAACCATAGGCTGCATCTTCTTTCCACAATACACCATCTGGACATGCACGACATTTGCGGTGTCCATTTTCTCTGCTATGCGGAACCAGTTGTTTCCTTCATAGGATATATCCTTTTCGTCAGTATTTGAGTCGAAAGCCTGCCACTTCCCCAGAGCGTTGTCATTGTCTTGCTTTTTGCCATACATAGCCTTCTCTACATCGGCATATATCCACGAATTGTATTTGTGGGAGAACTTATTCCTGTTGAAATCTTTGGAGGAAAGGTCCTTATAGAAATTGTCCAGTAGCTGCTGTCGGTTTTGCACCGTGCGATTGAAGAAGTCGATGAAGGAGGCCTCTGTGACATAGTTCCTCTCCTTGGTGCGGCAGTTGGAGCTGATAGTCGAAGTAAGCCAATCGAAGTAAGCCCTGCTACGCTGCAATGTCATGTTTCCATTGCGGTTCCATTGCTGCTTATACTCGTAGCCCTTGCCAACATCTGCATTTGAATCAGTAGTAGCATTAACGCCAAAGTGCGGGTTATCGACTTCCACTATTACGGGGTGCATGGCCTTACCTGCCAGCACGACTTTAAGCCTGACTTTTTCGTTATCACCAACAGGCACTACCTCAAACCAGTCTTCGCCTTCGTAAGTTATCTTGTATTTTACTTCCGGAGCGTCAAGGCCTGGATATGGCTTGAATATCTGCCATCCGCCTATGTCGCCTGCATTATTGGAGGCCGCAAAGTCAGAGGCATATTGCCATACGGAGGGAGAGCAGAGACGGACGTACTCTTTGTCGAAGGTTTTCTTATCGAAATACCGGGCACTCATATTGGAATAGAAGTCTCGCAATACATCCATTCGCATCGCGATATAAGCATTAAATAATTTGCCGATATTTCCATCTGATACCACACTTTCTTTACTATAGCCATGATTGAGCGTGACATAGCCTCCGCTATAGGAATAGTATGCCGGCACACCATTCGTAAAAGAACCGAAATGGTGGTTTTCATTATGCACATTGTAATTAATCTGAGGGGAGTCATACCCCAAATCCGTAAGGGATTTGGAGCAGGAGCAGAGCAACGCTATGACTATTCCCAAAAGTAAAAGATGCTTGTGATGTATCATATCAAGTGTTATTTAGGTTCTTATGATTTTAAAGGTTCGTAATTCTTTTCGGGGAAAACTCCACTGTAAACACATACATTACAGTACCCCCTCTATTATTATAGACAAGGCACCCCCCGAAAATTGGTCGCCTTTTTCTGTTAAAAAAAATTAAAAGGCAGTATTTTTGTTGTTTTGGAGTGTAAAGTTACAAAAAATCCCGCAAACTTATGAAATCCTGTGTCAAAAAAAATCGGAAAAGACGGTCCGCCCACTCCATCTGGTCAAATTGGCGGGTGAATTTCATGGGAGGATAATCGGTGTTTTTGAGGTATTTTAATCGGTGTTTTTGAGGTATTCTCTCTGTCACATTCTAGGGCCAAAACTCCGCTGTAAAGACACGAATTACAGTACCCCCTCTATTATTATAGACAAGGCAACTAAGAAAATTTACCGCTTTTTTCTGTTAAAAAAATATAAATGGGGCGAAAAATCGTTCTGTCCTGCAATTCTACGACACTCCCCACCCCTTCAAAATTAGTGCAAAATCCACTCCGTTTTTCGATAAAAAGTGGTAACTTTGCAAATTGATAGAACAACTATAGTGTTGGCTATTGAATAATCGTCATATAAAATGGAATTAGAGACTCTGATATCCGAATGTACAGCATACGACTTCAAATTGAATCTTGAAGAAAAGAAACCTAAGAGTTGGTTAAAGAGCGTAAGTGCTTTTGCCAATGGCTTAGGAGGTTCGCTTTTCTTCGGCATTGATAATGATGGCATCGTCAAAGGTCTTGATGAGGTACAGCATGTTTGCGAAGTGATTAGTAACAAGATTCGCGATTACATGGATCCCCTGCCAGAAGTGGAAATGATTCCTCATGAAGATATAGATGGCTTGCGCATCTTGCAGCTCAAAGTCAATGCAGGGCATTACTCTGTCGGAGATAATGTCGGAGACGTATCGGATGCGAAACTCACTGAACGCCAACGGAACATCCTCAATCTCATCAAAGAGTCTCCGACAATAAGTGGCCGCCACAAAGACCCCCTCGGGGAGGCAAAATACAACTTTAAGTTAAAAGACAACATGGTTATGCCCGTTTGTTGAGATTTTTTTACTACTTTTGCCTCCGATTTGGAAGAGACTGACTTTACATATCATCTGCTCAACACGATTGACTACCCCGCCGACCTGCGCCGCTTGAGCACAGACCAGCTGCCCGAGCTGTGCGATGAGCTGAGACATCGCATCATTGAAGTGCTAGCCGAGCACCCCGGCCATCTGGCCTCCAGCCTCGGCGCCGTAGAGATTACTGTGGCGCTGCACTATGTCTTTGACACGCCCAACGACCGTATCGTATGGGATGTCGGCCATCAGGCATACGCCCACAAAATACTTACCGGCCGCCGCGATGCTTTCGACACCAATCGTCAGCTGGGCGGCCTGCGCCCCTTCCCCTCCCCCGCCGAGAGCGAATACGACAGCTGCGTCTGCGGCCACGCCTCCAACTCCATATCCGTCGGCCTTGGCATGGCGGTAGCCGCCAGGATGCAGGGCAACACCCAACGCAAGGTGGCAGTGGTCATTGGCGACGGCGCCATGAGCGGCGGGCTCGCCTTTGAGGGTCTCAACAATGTGGCTTCTACGCCCAACGACATGCTCATCATTCTCAACGACAACAATATGAGCATCGACCGCAGCGTGGGCGGCATGAAGCAGTATCTGCTACGCCTCCACACCAGCAAGTGGTACAACCGCTTCCGCTTCAAGACAGCACGAGGCCTCGACCGCATGGGACTGCTCAATGAGAAGCGCAAAAATGCCATCCTGCGTCTCAACAACTCACTGAAATCGCTCATCACCAGAGAGCAAAATATCTTTGAGGGCTTAAACATACGCTACTTCGGTCCCGCCAACGGCCACGACGTGGTGAGGCTTGTGCACATGCTGCAGAGGATAAAGGACATGTCGGGGCCTAAGCTGCTCCACATCCACACCGTGAAGGGCAAGGGCTACGAGGCCGCCGAGAAAAATGCAGCCCTGTGGCACGCCCCCGGAATGTTTGACCCCAAGACAGGCGAGCGCATCAAAGATGCCTCCACCCAGCCGCAGCCGCCCAAATTCCAGACTGTGTTTGGCGAGACGCTACTCGAACTCGCTAAGGCCAACGATAAGATAGTAGGCATCACACCCGCCATGCCCAGCGGCTGCTCCATGGACATCATGATGGAAGCAATGCCCGACCGCACCTTCGACGTAGGCATAGCCGAGGGGCATGCCGTCACACTCGCAGCCGGCATGGCAAAAGACGGACTGTTGCCGTTCTGCAATATCTACTCATCCTTTGCACAAAGAGCCTACGACAACATCATCCACGACGTAGCCATCGGCTCCCTGCGAGTGGTGCTCTGCCTCGACCGCGCCGGACTGGTGGGCGAGGACGGCCCCACCCACCACGGTGCCTTCGACATACCAGCCCTCCGCACAGTGCCCAACCTCACTATCTGCTCACCAATGGACGAGCCCGAACTCCGCAACATGATGTACACCGCGCAGCTCCCCTCCACCACTGGCCCCTGGGTGATACGCTATCCGCGAGGCAAGGGCTCCACCCCCGAGTGGCGCACCCCCATGCAAGCCATCACCATAGGCACAGGCCGCAAACTGCATAGCGGCAACCGCGTATGCGTATTGTCGCTCGGTCCCGTTGGGGTGACAGTACAGAAAGCCATCAACGCCACAGCAGAAAAACTGGAAGGCCAGGTGGCCCACTACGATATGCGCTTCGTGAAGCCTCTCGACGAGGACATAATGCGCGAGGTGGCTGCCGCAGACTACGAGCGGATTATCACCGTGGAGGACGGCTCCCTGCAAGGCGGCTTCGGCAGCGCCGTGGCAGAATGGCTCGCCGACCACGGTTGCACCACCCCACTCCATCGTCTCGGACTCCCCGACCACTTTGTGGAGCACGGTCCCGCAAAAGACCTCTACCGCATCGTCGGCCTCGACGAGGACAGCATAATTTCCAATTTCTAATTTCTAATTCCTAATTTCTAATTTCCAATGAAAATCATCATCGCCGGAGCAGGCCGCGTAGGTACTCACCTCGCCAAGCTTTTTGCAAGGGAAAACCACAACATCATTGTGCTGGATGAAAACCCCGATAAGCTCAACGCCCTTCAGGTCAACTACGACCTGATGGTCAGAACAATGCACCCTACCTCCATCGCCGGACTAAAGGACATTGGCATAAACCACAGCGACCTCTTTATCGGAGTCACACCCGACGAAGACCTCAATATCAACTGCTGCATGATAGCCGGCAAGCTAGGTGCCAAGCGCACCGTGGCCCGCGTCAACAGCGTCGAATATCTCAGCAAGGACTCCCAGGAATTCTTCAAGGAGATGGGCATCAGCTCTATGTTCATACCCGAGATGGTGGCCGCCAAGGAGATAGTCAGCTCGGTAGAGCGCAGCTGGGCTCGTATGTGGTGGGAGCCCGACGGCACAGGCGGCAACCTCGCACTCATGGGAGTGAAGGTGCGCCAGAACTGCAAAATCCTCAATGTGCCACTCAAGGAGCTGCCCAATCAGGCCGGAGCATACCACGTGGTGGCCATCAAGCGAGGCTCAGAAACACTCATACCACACGGCGACGACATCATCAAGCCCTTTGACCTCGTCTATTTCATGGCCGACAAGCGCAACCAAGACTTCATACGCACCATCTGCGGCAAAGAAGACTACACCCAGGTGGAGGATGTGATTATCATGGGCGGCGGCACCACCGCAGTATTCACAGCTCAGATGCTGCCCGGCAACATGAACGTCAAGATAATCGAGCAGGACATCAACCGCTGCTATGAGCTCAACAAGCAAATCACCAACAGCAACGTGATGGTGATACACGGCGACGGTCGCGACCTCTCGCTGATGCGCGAAGAGAACCTCGACGACACCGACGCCTTCATCGCCCTCACGCCCAACTCGGAGGTAAACATCATCAGTTGCCTCACCGCCAAGAAAATGGGCGTCAACAAGACAGTGGCCATGCTCGACAACCTCAACTTCCTGTCCATGGCCGAGAGCCTCGACATCGGCACACTCATCAACAAGCAGGCCATCTCCGCCTCCAATATCTACCGCATGATTCTCAAGGCCGACGTCAGCAATGTCAAGTCCCTGATGGTGGCCAACGCCGACGTGGCCGAGTTTACCGCCGCTCCGGGCAGCAAGATAACCAAGAAACTCGTGAAAGACCTCAAGCTGCCTGCCAACGCCACCCTCGGCGGACTGCTGCGCAACGGCAAGGGACAGCTCATCAACGGTATGACACAGGTCATCGAAGGCGACAAAGTGGTAGCCGTCTGCGTGGACAACGGACTAAAGGAACTCGCCGCCCTCTTCGACTAGCCAACACTCTCCCACCATGAAAAAAAAGCTTGTCAATCCGCAGGTACTCTGCAAGGTGCTCGGTCAGCTGTTGCTGATTGAGGCTTTCATGATGCTTGTATCGCTCATAGTAGGCATTATATATAAGGAGGACAACCTAGTGCCCTTCATCGTGTCCTTCATCATCACCGCCACCGTAGGCATCGTGCTCATTCTGCTGGGCCTCAAGACAAGAGACACCATCAACCGGCGCGAGTCCTATCTCGTAGTCGGTCTCACATGGGTCATCTTCTCACTCTTGGGCACCATCCCATTCCTCATCGAAGGGCAGTGCTCCTCGTTTGGCAGCGCCCTCTTCGAGGCCATGTCAGGCTTCACAGCCACCGGCGCCTCAGTGGTGCCCGATGTCGATGCCCTGCCTCACAGCCTGCTCTTCTGGCGCAGCTTCATGCTGTGGATTGGCGGACTCGGAATAGTGTTCTTCACCATGACCATACTGCCCGTGTCGGGCAGCGGTGAGATACGCCTCTTCGCCGCTGAGTCCACGGGCCTCGGCCAAGAGAAGCTCCACACCAAGATAAAGACCACCGCCGCATGGATATGGTCTATCTATATCGTGCTCACCGGCGCCTGCGCCCTCTCGCTCTACCTCGGCGGCATGAATCTGTTTGACGCCATCAACCACGGCATGTCGGCAGCGGCCACCGGCGGCTTTTCCACCCACAATGCCGGCATTCTCTACTACGACTCCACGCTGTTGCAGTACATAATGATGATTTTCATGCTGCTGGGCGGTATCAATTTCTACCTTCTCTACATGGTGGCCATACGCCGCAAACTCTCGCCGCTGAAAAACAACAACGAGCTCAAGTTCTACCTCGGCTTCATCTTTGTGGTGGCACTCATCTGCGCCGTAAGCCTCTTCTTCTACAACGGCTACGACATCGAGCGCTCCATCCGCACCTCGCTGTTCAACTGTATCTCCATCAGCACCACCAGCGGCTTTATTATCGACGACTATCAGCAGTGGTTCCGCCCCACATGCATGTTGCTCATCTTCCTGATGTTTGTGGGCGGCAACTCGGGCTCCACCTCGGGCGGATTTAAGAGCATCCGTATGCTTATCATCATCAAGACCACGCGCATACAGTTCAAGCGTATCCTCCACCCCAACGCTATCATCCCCGTGCAGATCAACAAGGCGCCCATCAACTCGTCTGCCGAGCACAATGTGATGGCGCTGCTGTTCTGGTTTCTGTTTCTGATTGTGATTGGTGCCGGCGCATTGATGATGACCGGTGTGCCGGGCTACGACAGCTGCGCCCTCTCGCTCGACTGCATAAGCAATATCGGCACCAACTTCGGCCACGCCTACGGTCCGTCGCAGGGCCTCGCCAATCTGCCGGAAGGCGCCAAGATTATCTGCTCCTTCCTCATGCTGGCCGGCCGTCTCGAGATTTTCGCCATACTGCTGCCCTTCACCCGCTCCTTCTGGCGGCGGCAGTAGATTATGGCACACATTGCAAAGGCGGACACCAACAATTTCCTTCCTTTTTTATTCGTCATGCAACCATCTGAAAACGAGTGTATTATATTTTTGCTCGTTTGAGCTGGTATCTAAACGCGTCGGGAATAATTTTAATCGCGTCGGGACTGCCACCCCGCTCAACTTTAGGTACCACCCCGCTCTGCATCAGTAAAATCGCGCTCATCATCTCATACCGGCACGCAAGATGTTATGACAAATCTGACGACTCTCGTTTTCTTGGCAAGGGTTGTATGTGTATGCGGCTATTTTCCTTGGGTCTGTCGCAAAAAAACAGGCGGACACCTCACTTTCGGTGCCCGCCATATTTATCGTCATTCTCTGTCCGCAGCTTCCATCTTGAAGTTATTGATGTCGGGTCTGGTAACGGTAAGGTTGAAGCTTATCTTGTCGCGTCCGTCCTCATTGGAGGCTGTAATGGTGGTCTCGCCGTCATCAAGCAGCTTGAGCGTAATATGGTTGCCAGAGCTTGTACCGGTGCTCTCGATGCTTGCCACCTCAGGATTCGACACGCTCCACGTTGCCCAGCTGAAAGGCGCGTAGGGCTGGCCATTGCTGCGGTTACCGATGTAGAGGGTTACGGTCTGCCTGTCGGCGATGTTCACCGTTGCAGAGCCTACATCATAGTTAGCAGCCTCCACCAGCACTGCGTTGGCGGGGAAGGTGTGTCTGTTGACGACGCTGAGCTGGTACTTAATCTCGTTGCCTGCCTCGTCGGTGGCTGTTATGTAGGTAGTACCCGGACCTTCCACGGTAACCTTGGCACGCAGATAGTCGAGGTAACCGTCGCCGTTGGGCAGAGCCTCCACTGTGGCCACGCGGCTGTTGCCCGAAGACCACGTCAGCCAGCTATAACCGGTAAAGGCCCGACCGCTGTCCTTGTCGCCAACATACAGCCAGATAGTCCCGGCTTCTGAGTAGTCCACCGTCTCGCCTCCAACGCTCCAGTTCTGGTCATTTACCAAGACTTCGTTGCCCGAGAAGGTGTAGGCGGGCCTTATCTCCTGGACGTTGGCAATGTCGCCCAGCCAGTGCTGCTGGATGTCATCAGCGTATCCCCAGCTGTAGGTTCCGTCTCCATTATCGTTGAACACGATGTCGTAGCCGCTATTGGTGGTCTTGGTGCCATCCTTGTTGACAACGGTCATCAGGTTGACCTCGCTCTCCGGAAACACCTCATATAATATCCAATAATGTTTTTCCTGCCATGGGGAAAAGGCCACATTGGGCGGCTGGCAATCCAGGTAATAAAACTTCCCATTACTCCCCACCATACGCTCTATGGGATGAAAGAAGAATTGTGTTAAAGAGCTCCCTGGAAGTTTCCACGTACCGACAAAAACGCCCTGTGCATCGGCCAAGCCGCCAAACTCGCCGTTGAATCCGGCATATCCGTACCAGTCATAACCGTCGTAGGGATTACCTTTGTCCCACTCCTTGCTGGTATAGTCAACATGCTTCCAGTAACAGCTGTCAGTGCCCTTGGTAGCAGTCAGGATATACCAGTATTCCTTTATCTTCTCAGGAGAAGTTGCATAATCACTTGCCGTTCCACCTTTCTCGAAGAGCCATAGCTCGGTGGGGCTATTGACATCAACACTGGACACAAGCCCTCCGTTGGTGCTGAGGAACTTTTGACTATATCTATTTTTAACCACATACCATCTGCCTTCTTCAATGGAATCAGCAGGCTCAGCAGATACCCTGACGGGATACATCTTATCCCTCTGCGCCCATGCGGAGAGTGAAAGCATGGCCAGCGTCAGTATAAAAAGTCTTTTCATTTCTTCAGCATTTTTACGGTTGTCTTGCCAATCTTAATAACATAGGTGCCTGAGGGCAGCCCGCTGATGTCAACCTTCTGCGCCTCGGCCTGCCTCAGCAGCTTGCCGTCGGCACTGTAGATCTGCACCTTGGTGTCGCGGGGCAGCATGGAGAAGTTGAGACTACTGGCCGCCACAATGGCAGAGCTCACCGCCAGCGGCTCATCGTCCTCCTCGCGCTCTGCGAAGTTCACACTCTTAATGTCCTTCAGCACATTGCCGTCGGCCATTACCACATTGATTGTCTGGTCGTGGTCAATCAGCATCAGGCACACCACATTGCGCACAGGCACAGCCTTGCCATCATCAGTCAGCAGATGCCAAGAAACGACATTCTGTGCATGCAGTGCTGACGCAAACGAGAGAATGACCATTGTCGCGAGAATCATTCTCGTTCTCATTGCAAAATGTTTTTGTTTCATAATTTTTTATGTTTACATTGTTTTATTTAGGCGTATGAACTACACAAAGGACACGCCCCGGCCTCTATGGTTGAGACCAAAGCATGTCCTTCTGCTATATCTTTTTGACGCTCCCCTGCGACAACCACTTACGGGCTGTGGAGGGGGGGGGTATTTTTATGCATGTTCATTTTGTCTGTCAGTTTCAGCTTATCCTTTGCTTTGCAAAAATAGTAATAATTTCCTAACTCTGAAAGAATGTCATGCAAAAATGCGCAATAAACCTTTGTTTCATTATTTATTTAGCAACTCTCGCGCCATCTCGATGATAGTGTCCTCGCCCTTGGCAAAGTCGGGGGCGAGCATATCGCAGTGCTGGTCTGGCTCGATGCCGTTCTCCGTGCTCTGCATGTGGACATCATACGTGGGACATGCCGAGAAGCGCACCTTCCAGCCGTTGGGCAGCTCGTTGTTGTAAGGCATTCCCGCCCCGCCGCCGGTGCGGTCACCGACCACGGTTACCTTCGGCAGGTCCTTCATATACATCACGAAGGCGTTGGCAGCGCTATAGGTGCGGCGGTTGGTGAGCACTGCCACCGGCTTCTGCCAGCGCATACCTTTGGAAGGCGTAAGTTTCACGGGCTCCGGCGCTGAGAAAGCATCGTGTGCCTTGCCTGTCTTATGGGCTATGTACCCCACCGTCGTTTTCTCATTGATAAAGCTGGCGGCCAAGTCCTGCGCCATGGTCAGAAGTCCGCCCTCGTTGTTGCGCACATCCACTATCAGTCCGTCGCACAGTCTGAGATAGGTGAAGATAGCGTCTAGATTGCCGCTCCCCACGCTGCCCTCAAACGACGGCACATAGAGATAGCCTATATTGTCGGGCAGTATGCAGTATTTTATTCCGCATGTCAGTCGATAGTCGGTGCCGAGATACACGCGCTGCAGCGAGTCGCTGAAGTTGACGGGGTAGTTCTCGTGCCAGTCCCAGTAGCGGGCGGTGTTGAACGGCGCCACGAGATTAACATGGCCGTCGCGCAGCTCATCGAGCATCTTGCCACACACCTCAAACAGCTGCTCGCCAGTCATCTTGGGCAGCAGCATCTCGCTATACCTATTGCGGCACTCTCTCCAGTCCAGACCATACTCCGCCGCCTTGTCGCCGAAGAAGCAGTAGTGCTCGTCCACTATCTCCCACAGAGCGTCAAAGTTGCCCTGCGGCGTGTTGCTGAACTCGTCCTCGGTCACACAACTCCCGAGCACTGCCGCCATACATATTATTATAATAAGGTGTAGTTTCATTCCTAATTTCAAATCTCTTGTCCTCTATCTACTTCTATCTACTTCTACCTACTTCTACCCACTATTATTTACATATAGCGTACAAAACCGATAAGCACATTATTATAGAAGTCCTGCGTCTTCAGCCCATTGGCGTGCGACTGCATAAACTGTCCCTGATATCCCACTCGCAGCGCCGTGCGGGCCTTCAGCCTGCAGTCCAGCGTCAGCATCACGTTGGCCTGGAAAGCACGGAAGGGATTGACCATCTGCACATTATGCTTGCCGTGGCCGAGCGAGAATATCTCGTAGTACGACTGTCCGTAGTCAGGCGTGAAGAACAATCCCGTCAGCGGCACATCGGCCTGCAATGCGGCCGTAAACGGCTTGTGCCAGAGGTTGAAGTGCCGGCGCACCTGCCCCATCGCAATCAAGTTGACAGCCACCCTTGCCGACGCGGGGTTGTTGCCACCCAACGTGTTGTACACAAAGCCCAGACGGGTCTGCACACCTCCTCCAACATTCAGTTCCCACTTCTCACTCCTCACTCCTAACTCCTCACTCCTAACTCCCAACAAGTGATATTGCCACCCCACCTGCCAGTGGAAGAAACCGTTGATAGTCTTGTGTTTGTCGGAGCGCGGCTCGGCTATCGCCAGGTTGCCCTGCGTGAGGTGCTGCACATACAGTCGGCGCTGCATCCAGTGGGTAGGCCTGCTTATCTGCGATGCCACAGTCAGTCCGCCGCCGTGGTATCGTTCGTTGGACAGATACGTGTCCCACTGCGTCACGCCGCTCACGCCAAACATCGTTGCAGACTCCCTCTCCTGCGCCATGACACTAAGCATTGGCGCAAGCATCAACAACAATATTTTCCAAGTCTCAATCCTCAATGCTCAATGTTCAATAACTAGAACAGCCTCAGCTGTCCGTTCATCTCATCGCGCAGCTCGTCGTCGGTCTTCTCTACAGGCTCATCAGATTCCGGCTCAGGCTCCTCAGGAACAACCGGGGAGGTATCTGTTTCCTCTCCTGAGTCAGGGGAGGTGTCGCCTTGCGACGGAGTGGTGTTTTCGTCTTCGTTTTCGTCTTCGTAGGCCTCCTCCTCTATCGTGGCCACCTCGTAGTTGGTGAGGCGCTTGCCGCGAGCCTTCACGCCCTTCACTGCGATAAACTCGTCTAGGTTTACCTCTATCGGCTCGCGGAAGGTGCTGCTACCGCCGAATACCACTTTGATGCGCAGATGCGCCGCTTTGCTGAGCAGTAGCATCATGCCGTCGCCTTCGTCATTGATAAAGTTCTGCCTCCTCACGGAAGGCTCGAGCTGGAAGCGTTTCACATAGGGGCGTCCGTCGGTGTCGGGACTGCTGTATATCGCCGTCCACACCACGCCGTTGCGATACCTGCCGATATAGGCGATGTTGTCTTCGTAGTGGTTGTTGATGTCCGTGTCGGTAGCGTAATACTCGCCAGTCTTGAGGATTACGAGCACACGGTCTGTGCCTGCAAACTCGCCAAGCAGCTGACCGCGCTCATCGTAGTTGAGGCGCCGCACGGCGTTGTCAAACCACACCTTCCTGCCGCCCAGAGTGCTCACGCCGTGGCTCTTGAGATTGATGCGTTGGATAGTGTTCTTCGTCACCGTGTTGCCCTTCGTGATACGCCCCTTGATGGCCAGGTCAGCGAAATCGATGTCAAACGTCAGCTTCTTTATCTTGTTGTCGGGTTTGAGCGTGATGTGCACCACCTCCGCCTCACCGTTGGGATTGCTCGTGAAGTACACCACTCGGCTACCCGGCGTGCCCTGTGTCACGTCGTATTCGCGGTCACGGGTGATGCCGCTCACAAAGAAGCGCTTCATCAAGTATGCGCCCTTGCGGCCGTCGCGGTAGATTACGTTATATATCGTGCGCTTGTCATTCTTCTTGAACACAGCCACGTGCATTATCTCCGCCTTCTTGCCCTCCGCCTTGCTGCGCTCCGTCTCGCCCACAAAGAGCTTTTCAGCCACGCGCGTCACCTTATATGTGCCATCGCGGTAGAACAGTATCACATCGTCCAAGTCGGAGCATGCGCTCACCAGCTCGTCCTTCTTCAGTGCCGTGCCGATGAATCCCTCCTCGCGGTTGACGTACAGCTTCTGGTTCTGCTCCGTCACCTTCTGCGCCACTATCTGGTCGAAGGCCGCTATCTGCGTGTGCCTCGGGTACTGTTCGCCATACTTCGCCTTCAGGTTGAGGAACCAGTTGATGGTCACCTGCTTGAGGTTCTTAAGGTCGCGGTCTATCTTGCGTATCTCAGCCTGCAGCTTGAGTATCAGCTCCTCCGCCTTGTCCTTGTTGAAGCGAAGGATGCGCTTCATCTTAATCTCGAGCAACTTAAGGATGTCGTCCTTCGTCACCTCGCGCACCATCTTCGGGTACCACGGTGTGAGGCGCTCGTCGATATGCTCGCATGCCTCGTCGGTGTTCTTCGCCTTCTCGTATTCCGTATCCTTGTATATCTGCTCGTTGATGAATATGCTCTCCAGCGATGCGAAGTGCAGCTCCTCCATCAGCTCGTCGCGGTGGATAAGCAGTTCCCTCTTCAGCAGGTCGCGCGTCTGGTCCACGCTGTAGCGCAGCACGTCGCTCACCGAGAGGAACTTTGGCGTGCGGTCGTCAATCACGCAGCAGTTGGGCGACAGGCTCACCTCGCAGTCTGTGAAGGCGTAGAGGGCGTCGAGCGTCTTGTCGGGCGACACACCGGGCTGCAGATGCACCACGATGCTCACCGACTCCGACGTTGTGTCATCGATATGCTTGATTTTTATCTTTCCCTTCTCGCCGGCCTTCATGATTGACTCTATCACACCCTTCACCGTCTTTGAGTACGGTATCTCCGTGATGTGCAGCGTCTTGTTGTCAATCTTGCTGATCTTGGCGCGTACCTTCACACTGCCGCCGCGCTGGCCGTCGTTGTAATGGCTCACGTCGATGCTACCGCCCGTCTGGAAGTCGGGGTACAGCTGGAACTCCTCGCCTTTGAGGTAGCTGACCGCAGCGTCGCACAGCTCGTTGAAGTTGTGGGGCAAAATCTTCACGCTCAGTCCCACTGCAATGCCGTCGGCACCCTGGCACAGGAGCAGCGGAAACTTCACTGGCAGCGTGATAGGCTCCTTGTTGCGACCGTCGTAGGAGAGCTTCCACTCCGTGGTCTTGGCATTGAACACCGCGTCGAGGGCAAAGCGGCTCAGTCGCGCCTCAATGTATCGCGGAGCTGCGGCACCGTCACCAGTGAGTATGTTACCCCAGTTGCCCTGGCAGTCGATAAGCAGGTTTTTCTGTCCCAGTGTCACTAGAGCCGAGTAGATAGAGGCATCGCCGTGGGGGTGATACTTCATCGTGTTGCCCACGATATTCGCCACCTTGTTTAGGCGGCCGTCATCCATCTGCTTCATCGAGTGCAGCAAACGCCTCTGCACCGGCTTCAGTCCGTCGCCCAGGTGCGGCACGGCACGGTCCAGAATCACATAGCTCGCGTAGTCCAGAAACCAGTTCTGGTACATGCCGCCCAGCCTGTGCAGCGCGTTCGGGTCATCGTGATGCTCGTCGGGGTTATAAGAGGCGTGGTCCTCACCGCTCACTCCTAACTCCTCACGCTCTTCGCGCTCTTCGCGCTCTTCGCCATTCTTTATTTCGTCGTCGTTCATATTTATTACTTATTTGCGGCAAAGTTACTAAAAAAATCGCACATAGACACACACAAACGGCGAAAAAGCGACCCTTGGATAGTATTTATTTTATCGGAAAAGATTTATGCCGCATCGGACATGATTTATCTGCGAGTTAAAAACTATTATCCACGAGCGAACCGTCGCTCCGTACGGGCTTAGATTTTGTCCGCACGGGGATAATTAGCAGCTCCTCGCAGATAATAATTTTCCGCACGGGGATACTCTGTCGCAGTGATGGGGTAACGATTCGTTACTCCATATCTGACGGAACGAATCGTTATGTCAGGTCAGATACATGTGAATAGATACATGCGAGTCAGAATGACCGTATGTTTCGTGCGGTCACCGACGCTCTCCCAGATGCCTAAAAAAGACCATAAAGACAAAGCAAAGAAAAGTATCCCCAAAAAAAGAAAAAGAAAGGGACATAGTCGTTATCACTCCTATGTCAACAACAACAACACAACAAAAAGAGATTTTTTAAGATTTTATCTGTCCAAATAAAAAAACGACCATAACAATAGCAGAAAATACCAGAACAAGTTGTCGATTTACGAAAAAAAATTGTAATTTTGTAACGTGATTATAATAGACCTGATTCAAATGAAACGACACCTCACAAAACTCATCTTTGCAGTCTGCGCTTTCCTGCTGGCAGACACCGCTCGTGCCGACGGCGAACAGCGCAACCATGAAGAGGGCACCCGATGGGTTGACCCCGTGGAGTTCTACGAACTGCAGGACATCGACCGCACCGACTTCCAGCGCGACTACGACCAGGGCGACATCGACGTCAACAAGGAGATTGCCAAGAAGGGCGTCAAGGTCTATGGCCTCAGGCTCAAACCTTTCTGTGCTGCTGACTACGTGGAAAAGTTTGCCCATATCACAGAAATAGACGATCTTGACCCCACTTTCAAATTTGATTATCAAGACCTGTATGGCGTACGCGGTGTTCCCATCCACGAAGCTTCTTTCTGCATTTATACCGATGAAGGCGCAAGCCGCACATACAACTTTTCCTACAAATGGACGATGCATCACAAGCAGAATGTCATTTGCGAAGAATGGAATAACAACAGCAGTTCCTCATCAATCAACATAAGCAACCTACGCCTCGTTCCCACAGGAAAAGGTATAGGTCTTTCCTATTCTTTAAATGCCACTAATGCCACACATACCGATGCTGTATGGAACTGCCACACTAGTGACGGGAAAACTGAATCCGACTCGTATGATAATGACCATAAATTCGGGAAAGGGGACGGTGCAAACTCCAAGGTCGGCCACTTCATTTATTTCCACGGGGCGCGAGACCTGATATTAATGGTCGGTGCAGACGCGATGTCGCTTTCCGGGTTCATGAAAGAGAGTGAAATTCCATACCTGCAACGCCCGTGGCCTCGCGTCTATTTCATCGTTGAAGAAATTCTCGTGGAAGATGAGGGTGGAGCTTTCCTCAGCGAAGAAGACAGGACTGAACTGGTGGACTACCTTGACGGTCTCACCGCATGGCTCGGCGGCGAGGGCGACCCCTTGGGGCTTGGCGAGCACACCGATGCCAACACCTCCGCAGTTATTAGCGCCATCGGCACGGTGGCATCCATACTGCTCGGCAACGGCCTTGCCGGCATGCTGGGCGGCGGAGCAGGCAGCCTGGTGGACACTCTCGTCAACAGTGCCACCGGCGGAGCTAATCCCCTGCCGGGCTCCGACGCACCCGACCTGTCCAAGATGGAAGGACTGAAGGGACGCAAGCCAGAAAACGATAACGATAACGATAACGATAACGAGCCCCCACCGCCACCCGAAGAGAAGTTGGAGTTCTTCGACAAATACACCAGGGTGGACTCCGACGGCGACTTCTGGGTGCGCGACCCCGTGACCGGCAAGGAGACACTCTACACCAATAACGGCGACGGCACATACCGCAACTTCAACACCGACCAGGACTGGAGACCCGAAGAGATTAACGAGCATCTGCGCTACCGCGACGAGAACTCCGGCCCGCTCAAGCAGGATGCCGAGACAGCTGCCAAAAATGCTGCCGAGCAGCACGAGCAGTGGGAGAAGGAATCCAAGGAACTCTCACAGGAAGGCAAAGACTACCTGAATTGGAAACACCAGCAGGAAGAGGCTTTCCGAAAAGAAGAACAGATAAAGAAACTTGCTGAGAAGTAT
>JAFTAJ010000004.1 GCA_017458585.1 Bacteroidaceae bacterium | reverse complement strand
AGAGTTGATGCGAGCATCACTCTGCTCTTGCTTAATCGCAGACTTGGTGACGATGCAGATGCCGTCGCGGTGGTCGCTATTAGGAGTTGCTTTCACGATGTCCTTCAAAGTGGACGATGGGCCGCTGTAGGCGGTGCAGAAGGGAATGACGGTCTTGCCCTTCAGGTCGTACTGCTCCAGGAAGGTATAGACGGGCATCGGAGCGGTGTACCACCTTTGAGCATCCCCGTTAATCGGGGAAGCGGCGTAAGCCAAAGGGGAAAAACTCAGTCCTGCTACGGTCAGCAACATCATGGCTGCCATTGTTGCGAATATATTCTTCATTTTATATAATTATTTAGTGTTGGTCGTTAGCACGTTTGATGTCTATCAGCGAGACGTGTTCGTTGCGATAGCGGGCCTTGGGATTTCGCTCTGGGCCAAGAAGCGGATTGTCGGAGGGACGGAACTGAATGGCCTTCTGCGGACAGGCATGGATACAGGCCAGGCAATAATCACACTGACCTGTGGCTGTGACGCCGCGCGAGGTGAGTTTGTAGTTGCCTCGCGGACATACCTGTGTGCAGATGGAGCACTCGATACAATTACCCTCAATAACGAAGCGCTCGCTGGCTGACATCAGGAAGGCATCGCGCTCGTTGAGACCAGAGAATTGCATGAATCCTGCATGCATGTCGCGCTCCTCCTGAGTCGTAGGCTCGTGCCACTGGCGATGGGCAGCTATGTCCTCCTGGATCTTGGCTAATTGCTCAGGGATATGCTTGTCCATCTTCATCTGCTCGTTCATGTCGAAGGCGTGGAGCCAGTTATCCACCATTATCAACGTCTGGATATAGTCGAACTTGTAGCCACAGGTCTTTGCTAGATTGTCCCAGATTTCCACTGCCGAACACTTACGCATGCCGAACGTAGGCACACAGAACAGATAGTCGGCCTTGAGTTTGGCGGCCTGCAGGAACTCCTTAACCATGTTGGGTGGCATGTGGCCATAGATGGGATAGACGATGCCTATCTCGTCTGCCTCGAACTCCAGTTGGCGGTTTTTTAGTAGCTGTGGGATGCTCAGTGGCTTGTTCTTGCCATCGGCCAGTTGGCGGGCGATATAGAGACTGTTGCCTGTGGCGGTAAAGTAGAACACCAGACGTTTCTTCTCCTTTGCACATGAGGCCAATGACCCAATGCCTGTTGCGCTTAGCACGGCACCAGTTGCTATTGCACCCATCGTCTTTATAGCATCGCGGCGCGACATAGATTTCTTTTCTTCCATAACAATTGCTGTTTAGTTACCTGCCATTTGCTGCATCATTTTGAAATCGTAGGGGAATACACGCAGCTCCTTGTTGAGGGCGCGGATGGCCTGCATGTCGCGGTCGGAGAGGGCGAAGTCAAAGATTTGCACGTTCTCCATGATGTGCTGCGGATTCTTGGAACCGGGGATAACCGAGAGTCCTTCCTGCAAATGCCAGCGGAGAATGACCTGTGCGGGCGACTTCTTCAGACGCTGAGCTATCTCAACGATGACAGGATCTTTCAGCAAGGCACCTTGGCTCATTTGTCCACCTAAGGGGAACCAGCATTCTACTTGCAATCCCAGACGAGCAGCCTTCTGACGGGCCTCTATGCGCTGGGCGTAGGGGTGACACTCCATCTGCAGCACCTGTGGCTTGATCTCAGCCTTCTCCATGATGAGGTCGAAGACAGAGTCGTTGACCTCAAAGTTTGAGATGCCCAGTGCGCGAACCTTTCCATCACGTACCGCTTTCTCCATATCGCGCCATGCACCGATAAAGTCACCTACGGGCTGATGAACGTAGAGTAGATCAATGTAATCTACTTGCAGACGTTTGAGCATCTCGTCGATGGCCTTGGCGGTCTTACCTTCGCCGTACTCGTTAATCCATAGTTTGCTGGTAAGCCAGATCTCTTCACGAGGGATGCCGCTATCTTTAATACCCTGACCAACACCCTCCTCATCGTTGTAGGCATGAGCCGTATCGATGTGGCGGTAACCCATACGCAGGGCTGTCAATACTGACTCGCGTGCTACGTCATTAGATGGCTGAGCGTAGGTGCCGAGGCCGAACTGTGGCATCTGAATACCGTTGTTGAGGGTGACGGCTGGCGAGAAGCGCGGATCAGGCTCAGCCAACTTGGTGAAGATGAGCGACGATAGTTTCCACTCCTTATTTTGCTGGCGGATATACACCTCGCTCACCATAAACGGGAAGCGTACCTGATGGCCGCCCACCTCCGAGGTCAGGTGGATGTTGCTATACACCGTTGCCACGTTCTTATCCGTAAACTTCACCTCCTGCGAATGGATGTCGGCCTTCTTGTACCAGATCATGCCACCGCGGATGATATCGACTTCCTGCTGCTTGCCCCAGCCGCCACCCATGTGGACGAACTG
Source organism: Bacteroidaceae bacterium (assembly GCA_017458585.1). Classification (GTDB taxonomy): domain Bacteria; phylum Bacteroidota; class Bacteroidia; order Bacteroidales; family Bacteroidaceae; genus UBA6382. The sequence goes on along the minus strand of JAFTAJ010000004.1, from coordinate 42 downwards.
TGATTCGGGCAGGAACAACTCGGCCAGCTTGTCGGCATTCTT
>JAFTAJ010000003.1 GCA_017458585.1 Bacteroidaceae bacterium | reverse complement strand
TGGAAACTAAAGCGGACTTCGTGGAATTTAAAGCGGACTTTGCCGAAACTAAAGCGGCCTTTGTTGGAGCGTAATCTGACTCAATTTTTGTACGAACTGACACAATTTTCACAAAGTCATCCTTCCATCCCAAGAAAGCAAATTTTTTCGTTTCTCACTCCAAATTTCCTCCAAATTCATGCACATTCACCCGCGTTTTGTGCCTTAATATTGACGCAATGACACCACCATCCAATTTCGCGTCACTCGTCGCGAAAAATCAGGCATCTTCCTTCTCTAAAAAATCCGCCAAAATCAGCGCCAAAACATCAATTTTCTCTATTTTGCGAAAAATCCCAACATAAAATTTGTCAAAATTTTTCGTAATTCAAACACTCTCCTTGAACTCCCTATCCTCTAACCTTTCCTCCCCCTCCAACGCCAATGTAAAACTATGCTAAAGCAAAGGTCACAAATCATAAATAATGAAAAAAGTGGGATTTCTTTGTAGTATTTTTATTACTTTTGCGTCTAATTATAGAGAGACGTTTCAAAAAAGTAACAAATAACTCAAAAATCTCCGAAAATCATGAATAAATTTTCATCCTTATGCTCTAAACTCTCAACTCTGAACTCTAAACTATTGATCCTCGCTTTCCTGCTCCTCTGCAGCACGCACGCCCTGGCCGACAAGACGGCGACAATAGCGGGCTTCACGCACGACCGCATCACGCACGAGAGCCTGATAGGTACTAAGGTGTCGCTGATGAAAGGCGACAGCATCATCAATGTGTGTGTCACCAACAAGGACCTGGGCATCGAAGGCATGAAGGCTGGTCTGTGGTTCTTCGTCATCACGCTCGACGGCACCTCTGACTACACGCTGCTGCTGGAACGCGAGGGCTACAACGTGGCCTCATGGCCGCTGAAGGCGCAGCTGGAGAAGAAGCCGCTCAAGGCCGGCGAGACACGCTTCATCGACGACATACCGATGGACAAAGCGCCCAAGACACACGAGCTGGACGGTGTGACTATCACCGCCACGAAGGTGAAGTTCTACAACAAGGGCGACACGCTGGTGTATAACGCCGACGCCTTCCAGACCGCCGAGGGCTCGATGCTCGACGCGCTCATCAAGCAGCTGCCCAACACAGAGCTGAACAACAACGGCGAGATTTTCGTCAACGGCCGCAAGGTGGAGAGCCTGCTGCTGAACGGCGAGAAGTTCTTCAACGGCAAGAACGAGATTATGCTCGAGAACCTGCCCGCATATATGGTGAAGACGGTGAAGACGTATGAGAAGAGCGGCAACCTGTCTATCCTAACGGGCCGCGACATGGGCGACAAGGAGTTTGTGATGGACGTGGGCCTCAAGCGCGAGCACTCCATCGGGTGGATAGGCAATGTGGAGGGAGGCTACGGCAGCAAGGAGCGCTACCTGGGCCGCTTGTTTGCTATGCGCTTCACGCCGCACTCGAGAGTCAGCCTGTACGGCAACCTCAACAACCTCAACGACAATCGCAAGCCGGGCGAGAACTCCAACTGGACTCCGGAGCAGATGCCCACAGGCCTGATGGCTACGAAGAAGGCGGGCGTGGATGTGTTTGTCAAGGGTAAGGACGAGATGAGCAAGTATAACGGCAACATCGAGGTGTCGAACATCGACACGGACGACCGCATAGAGACGACGGGCGAGACATTCCTCACCGATGGCAACGTGTTTTCCCGCTCGCTGAGCCTCAACCGCGCACGCGACTTCAGCGTGAGCAACAAGAACGAGGTGCAGCTCTTCAGCAAGAGGCTGACGAACATCTGGTTTCTCGAGACGGACTTCAACTACAAGAAGAGCAACTCGCTGAGCCAGAGCGTGGCGATGGCCTTCAACCAGAACCCCGCGGCGATAGCCACCAGCGCATTGATAGACAGTGTGTACAGGGGCAACAACACCAACCTGCTGTCCACCGTCATCAACCGCAATATCAACAACACCAAGCTGGACGGCCACAAGCTGGACCTCAACGCCGGATGGGGCACATACCTCAAGCTGGACGGCACCCACTTCGTGACGGTGAACCAGAGCGTCAGCTACACCGACAACGCCACCGACACGTGGAAGCAGATGCAGATAGACTACCCCAATAGCGGCAGCATGGCGGGCGAGGTAAGCAACCGCTACGCCCACAGCAAGCCCGACAGGAATTTCGACATAGCCACGAACGCCCAGTTCCAGAAGCAGATAAGCAGCAAGGTAGATGCGCGTGTGTTCTACGCGCTCAAATACAAGCGCCAGCATAACGACTACAACACCTACATGCTCCACCAGCTGGCAGGATGGGACGACGTGAGCGCCCACCCCATAGGGATGCTGCCCTCTGAGATGGAGTACGCCACCACCTTAGACCGCCAGAACAGTTTTGTGCAGAAGATGCGCACGGTGGACCACACGCCCGGACTGGCATTCGTGTACAACGACATCAGCAAGCTGACCACCGACACCACGGCGACGAACAGCAAGAAGGCTGTGACGCAGGCCTACATGCAGCTGCCGCTGACCTTCTCTCACGACCGCCTGGACTACACCCGCGCGGCGTACAGCGGACTGACGAAGAGAAACAGCGTGCTGTTCTTCCCGATGCTGAGGGCCTTGAAGGCGTGGGGCGGCAGCGCCGGTGACTTGAAGGACTTCCGCCACAGCATTGAGCTGACATACGAGATGAAGCAGACGGCGCCGTCGATGGTGTACGCGCTCAACATCCTCAACGACGAAGACCCGCTGAACATATACCACGGCAACGGCCATCTGCACAAGACGACCACCCACAACGCCATGCTGGAGTATGAGAACAGCAACAAGGAGAAGCAGACGATGCACAACATAGGGCTGAACTACGACATAGCGCACAACTCGGTGGCCATGGGCTACATATATGACAAGACCACAGGCATACGCACCTACACGCCTGCCAACGTGAGCGGCAACTACACCCTTTCGCTCGACTATGAGCACTCGCGGCCGCTGGACAAGAAGCGCCACCTCACCCTCGACAACAAGGCCAGCTGGCGCATGACGCACGGCGTGGACCTGGTGGGCACCGAGACTGACGGTCAATCGCCAACGGTCGATGGTCAATCAGCAAATCGCAGCAGCGTGATGACGCACTGGGTGACCGACCAGCTGGTGCTGGACTACCAGATGACGAAGGATATCAAGCTGGGAGCCAAGGGATACATGGGCTACGGCCACTCGGGCTCCAAGCGCGACGACTTCACGGCGGTCAGCCTCTGGGATTTCAACTACGGCCTCAACGCACTCATCACCATGCCGTGGAACATGCAACTGTCCACCGACCTCACCATGTACAGCCGCCGCGGATATGCCAACAGCGGCTCCAACACCAACGACCTGGTGTGGAACGCCCGCATCAGCAAGACGATACCGAAGCTCAATCTTACCCTCGCCCTCGACGGATTTGACATCCTCGGCAACCTGAGCAATATTTCGCAGGTGCTCAACTCGCAGGGCCGCACGGAGACCTACCGCAACTCGCTGCCCCGCTACGTGATGCTCCACGCCATCTATCGACTGAACCTAAAGCCGAAGAAGAGTTCAAGAAGTTAAAGACAATACTCCGATAACTTCGGAGCGAAGCGATAACTTCGATAACTTCTGAGGAGCTGAAAGCTCCGGTAACTTCTAACAAATAAGAGCGGCAACCGCCGCTCTTATTCTTTTTTAGTCTTCCAGGGTGCTGATGTAAATTCCCTTGCCCTGCTCGCGGGCTATAATCTTGCTCTCGTCTGACATGGTGCGCATGGCGCCGTCCACATCCATGGCGGGCGAGGCGGTCAGCGACACTGCCTTGCTCACAAACACATAGTCGCCACCGATATTGGCCGACTTGCCCTTGACATCCTCGTCGGCCGTCAGCTTCAGCGTGCCCTTGTGGAAGAAGAAGTCTTTCTCCACCTTCAGACACACGCTCTTCTTGTGCTTCTCTGTCTTTCCCTCCATATAGGTGATGTAGCCGCCGCTGTTGGTCAGCGTCACCACGGGCGTGGACTTCTTCTCATACATCACCATATAGGTGCCCGCCTTCAGACACTTGGAGTACAGTCCCGAGCATGTCACGCTGTGTGTGCCGCCACTGATGGTGAGCAGCGAGTCGCACTTCAGTCCCTCGCAGCTGTCACCGCTGATCTCGATGTTGACGGAGCCGCCGCGCAAGAAGAGCTGGCCGTTGTATTGCTTGGTGGAGTCATTGTCACACTCCGCCTGTATGCCATCGCCCTTGACGCCGTTGCTCACATTGACTGTGCCGCCCTTCATCTTGAAGTACTGGCCCACGTGCATGCCGTCGGCAGGGGCTGCGAGGATATTGATGGTGCCGAGGCTATCCTTCAGCTCGGTGTATTCGCCGCTCTTGTAGGCGTGGCGTCCCTTGCCGGTGATATTGATGGTGCCGAGGCCAAAAATCTCGGGGTGTCCCTTGACATGGAAGCAGGCGTCGTGGAGCGTGTCGGCATGGTCCACAAAGTTGTTGACGGTGCCGTTGACCACGTCGATGTCGATGCGCTTGCCATTCTTGATGTGCACCGCTGCGCCCTGCTGCGAGGTGATGCTCACTCCGTTGAGGCGCACCTTGCACTTATACTCGCCCACCTGCTTGAAGGCACCGTCAGCGGTTGTGCCACTCAGAGAGTATGTCACCTCGGCGCCACCTTTCTTGGCAGAGGTGATAGTGACATAGGCGCCGTCGCGCTCCACCCAGAGCGAGTCGGCTAGACTCAGCGGCATAGTCACCGCGCTGCCCTGCGCACTATATTGCACATCCACCAGCTGGGGGTCGAAGTTGGCATTGCTATAGGTCATGCTATTGATGGTGGTGACGTCTATCACCGTATCGCCGATGCTGAGATTGCCGCCGCTGAACATCATCTCGCCCACCTCGTCGGGAGTGGCAAGGAGGGTGACATTGTCAGTGGTGATGGCGAAGGTCTGGCCGTTGACCATTGACCATTGGCCATTGGCCATTAAGAGTATGAATAGGAGGAAGAATATCTTTTTCATGGAAGTGGACATTTTATTACTTCACCAAAATTTTATGCTTCTCATTGCCGGCACGCAGGATGAAGATGCCCGGCTGCAGATTGCCGATATAGACGGGAGTGCCTTCCTGTCCTATGCGGGCCGTGGCGCACAACTTGCCCTGCATGTCAAACACTCGCGCCAGAGTGCCTGTCGGCACCGACAACTGCACCTTGGCACCCTGCAGCGACACCACCGTGTAGGTGCGCCCCATGCGCTCAATGGCTGACGGCAGGTCGGTGAACACCATACTGTTCAGCTCGCTGAGCGGGAAGACGGCCGTCTCTTTAGAGTTGGCCACGGTCATCTGGTCGTTGGAGAAGGTTATACGCAGATTGTCCAGCCCATAGCTGGTCCATGTGCCGGAGGTCTCCTTGATCGTCAGCGATGTATATTGTGCCTTGGCACCAAGGTCCATGAGCAGCAATGCGAAAAGCAAAGAGAAAAACTTGTTAGACATTGAGACTTTGAAATTTGAGATTTGAAAATTTAGATTTGAGGTTTATTAGTGTGCAAAAGTAATCATTCGCAGCCAAAAAAACATTATTTTAAGCAGTTTTTTTGTTTATAAACGCACAGAAAGGCAGTATAAGTCAATTTTTTTGCCTAATTTTGCAAAATCACAACTATGCGCATAACTGAACTGATAAATCAAGATAAGGGGACGGCATTCTCCTTTGAGGTGCTGCCGCCACTGAAAGGAGCCGGCATCCGTAAGTTGCAGGATGACATTGGCAGTCTGATGGAGTTCGGCCCCAAATATATCAACATCACCACCCATCGCAGCGAGATGGTGACCAAAGACCTCGGCAACGGTCTGCTGCAGCGCACTCCGCTGAGGCGCAGACCGGGGTCGGTGGCTGTGGCTGCCGCCCTGCAGCAAGAGTTTGGTGTGCCCATCGTGCCGCATATCCTATGTAGCGGCTTCACCCGCGAGGAGACAGAGTATGTGCTGATTGACCTGCAGTATCTGGGCATCACCAACCTGCTGTTGCTCCGCGGCGACAAGGCGCCGGAGGACAAGGAGTTTCGCCCTACCAAGGACGGCTACAGCCACACCACGGAGCTGCAGAAGCAGGTCAACGACTTCAACAACGGACTCTTTATGGACGGCACCGAGATGAAGGAGCGCGGCCCGCAGTTCAGCTACGGCGTGGCATGCTACCCCGAGAAGCATGAGGAGGCTCCCAACATGGCGAGCGACGCGGCGTGGTTTAAGCGCAAGATTGAGATGGGCGCCGAGTATGGCGTGACGCAGATGTTCTTCGACAATAGGAAGTATTTCGACTTCATCGCCAAGATGCGCGAGGACGGAGTGACGGTGCCCATCATACCGGGCATCAAGCCGCTGGTGAGCAAGAAGCAGCTCAATGTGCTGCCGCGCCTGTTTCACTGTGACCTGCCGGAGGAGCTGACCGCCGAGGTGATGCGCTGCAGGGACGATGACCAGGTGAAGCAGGTGGGCGTGGAGTGGTGCACGGCGCAATGCAAGGAATTGATTGCCGCCGGTGTGCCGAGCATCCATTTCTATATGACCGGCAATGTGCAGAGCTTGCAGAAAATAGCGAAGGAAATTTATTAGGTTTCAGGTTTCAAGTTTCAGGTTTCAAGTTTATGAAGTTCGCTGACGTTATAGGGCAAAAAGAGGTGAAGGATGTGCTGCTGGCTCAGGTGAGGGCAGGACGTCTGCCTCACGCGTTGCTGCTGACGGGCGATACGGGCTATGGCACGCTGGCATTGGCGTTGGCACTGGCGAGCTACGTGATGTGCAGTCAGAAAGGCGACAACGACAGCTGCGGACAATGCCCGGAGTGCGTGAAGACGGACAAACTGATTCACCCTGACCTGCACTTCTCATTCCCCGTGATAAAGAAGAGCAGTGGCAAGACGACGAGCGACACATATATCAACGAATGGCTCACGCAGCTGGGCAGCGACAAATACTTCGACCTCACCGACTGGCTGCGCGTAATTGGCACCGAAAACAAGCAGGCCATCATCCCCGATGACGAGGCCGACAACATAATACGCAAGCTGAGCCTCAGTGCCTACGAGGGCGGATGGAAGGTGATGATTATCTGGCTGCCGGAGCGAATGAACGGCGCCGCTGCCAACACCCTACTCAAGACGCTGGAGGAACCCTCGCCCAAGACTCTCTTCATCCTATGCTCGGAGCATCCCGAGATGCTGCTCGACACCATTGTGAGTCGTACGCAGCGAGTGGACGTGCCGCCACTCAGCACCGAGGACCTATGTCAGGCACTGACGGAGAGGCGCGGTCTGGACAACGACACAGCGATGGGCGTGGCACGAGTGGCTGGCGGCAGCTGGCTGAAAGCATTGAAACAGATATGCGACTCCGACGACTCGAAGGCAAAGCTCAACAGCTTCATGCAGCTAATGAGACTGGCGTATATGCGCGACCTCAACGGACTGATGCGCTGGAGCGAGAGCATGGCCAGTCTGAGCCGCGAGCAGCAAAAGGAATACCTCACCTACATGCTTCATCTGCTGAGAGAGAACTTCATCTACAACTTCGGGCGCTCGGAGCTCAACTTCATGACGCCGCAGGAGAGAGACTTCGCCTACAAATTTGCGCGCTTCATCAACGAGCGTAACATCAAGCAGTTTAGCGAGGAGTTTGCGCATGCTCTGCGCGATGTAGCAGGCAATGTGTTTGGCAGAACGATATTCTTTAACCTCGCCCTACGTACGATAATACTACTCCGGGCATAAATCTCAAATTTCAAATCTCAAATCTTAAATATAAAAGATGGACAAATTTATTTGCGGCGGTGGCCGCGGCCTGAGTGCCAAAGGATGCTGCCGACACGACAAGCAACTGAATACCTATGACTACCTGGCCGACGTGCCAGGAGCCGACCAAATGACTGACCTTGTGGAGGTACAGTTCAAAAACACTCACAAGGACTACTTCGTTAACTGCAACCACCTGCCGCTGCAGAAAGGCGACGTGGTAGCCGTAGAGGGCACTCCCGGCCACGACATCGGCACGGTGAGCCTGACGGGACCGCTGGTGCCGCTGCAGATGTCGAAGCAGCGACTCAAGGCCGATGCCGGCACCAAGCGCATCTACCGCTTGGCACGCGAGGTGGACATAGAGAAATTCAACGAAGCAAAGGCCCGCGAGCAACAGACAATGATCAAGTCGCGTGCTATCGCCAAAGACCTGGGCCTCGACATGAAGATAGGTGACGTGGAATATCAGGGCGACGGCAACAAGGCCATCTTCTACTACATCGCCGACCAGCGCGTGGACTTCCGCGAGCTTATCAAGGTGCTGGCGCAAGAGTTTGGCATCCGTGTGGAGATGCGCCAGATAGGCGCAAGGCAGGAGGCAGGCCTGATTGGCGGCTTCGGCCCGTGCGGCAGAGAGATGTGCTGCGCCACATGGATGAAGAATTTCACCACCGTGAGCACAGGGGCTGCCCGATGCCAGGATGTGTCGCTCAACCCACAGAAACTGGCAGGACAATGCGCCAAACTCAAGTGCTGCCTCAACTATGAGGTGGCTACCTACTCCGAGGCAGCGCAGAAGCTGCCACCGCGCCACACGCAACTGGAGACAGAGGAGGCGATATACTATTTCTTCAAGGCCGATATCCTGGCAGGCCTCGTAAGCTACTCCACCGACCGCCATCTGGCTGCCAACATAGTGACTCTCACCGCAGAGCAGGCCGCCGAGGTGATAGAGATGAACCGCCGTGGCGAGCGCCCAGCCTCGCTGACAGGCATACCCAATGCCTCCGACAGACCCGCCGTGGTGGATTTGGCAGAGCAGGACAGCCTTACACGCTTCGACAAGAGCAAACGCCGTAAGAGAAACAGACGCTAACCACTCGCAACGCTTACCCTTGAGGAGACTACACCTTATATATTGCATAGCGCTGGTGCTGACAGCATGCACCATTGACAACGATGTACTGGTGGATGCCTACAGCCATATTGACGACAGCAAATGGAGCTCCTCCGACAGGAAGACATTCGCCCTCGACACGGTGGAAAAGACGGGCGACTACAGGCTGACCGTGAGGCTGCGCACAACGAGCGAAGTGGAGTTTCAGAAGATATATGTCGTGGTGGAGCAACAGTTGCACAACCCCATGCTGCGCAGCAGAGACACAGTGGTGGTGCAGTTGACCAACGAGCAGGGCGTAATGCTGGAAAAGGGAGTGGATCTCTACAACTATGTGGTGCCGCTGGACAAGGCTATCCGCCTCCACAAAGGACAGAGCGGCGAGGTGGCACTGAGCCACGTGATGCGGCGCACCCAACTGAAAGGCATCACCGACGTGGGAGTAAAGATTGAGTATGAAGATAGCGGCCATTGATATAGGCTCCAACGCCCTGCGCCTCTGCATCAAGGAGACGGACTACGGCAAACTCATCGCCTCGACCGACGAGGTGCATAGCGACGAATACTATGAGCGTGTACCACTGAAGAGCGGGATGGATGTCTTTGCCCACGGCCGTATATTGCCGCCCACCAAAATCAAACTTGCTTTTGCTTTGCAGCATTTTGCTAAGATTATGTACGACTACGGCGTGGATGCTTACCGCGCCGTGGCTACCTCAGCCTATCGCGATGCAGAGAACGGGCAAGACATTATACAGGCCGTCAACGAGATGAGCGGCCTCAATGTAGAAATAATCAGCGGAGAGGAGGAAGCACGCCTCACACGCCGTAGCTTCATCCCGCCGCAGGAGCAGGCCGACGATTATTTCCTTTTTGCCGATGTGGGCGGTGGTAGCACCGAACTGAGTCTCGTCCGTCATGGGCAACTGCTTTACAGCCATTCCTTCCAAGTGGGCTCCATGCGCTATCGCTGCAACAACCAGAGTCCGGAGGAGGAAGTGGCTCTCGACAACAAGGTGGCAGAGATAAAATTTCAAATTTCAAATCCCAAATCTCAAATTAACCACTTCGCCCCCATAAACTATATCGGCGTAGGAGGCTGCGTAAAGTTTATGAGTAAATATCTGAATAAGGAGAAGAGGAGTAAGGAGGAAGGAGTAATAAGGGACTATATTCTTGTCTCAGATATGGAGCGCATATATGCCGACCTCCAGACTAAGACCGTTGACGAAATAGTCAGCAGCTACGGCCTACCCCATGAGCGCGCCGACATCCTAGCCCCTGCCAGTTCCATATTCCTGCGCATAGCCCATGGAATAGGTGCACAGACTATAACCGTTCCCCCCATCGGTGTGAGAAACGGTATCCTGGCAGAGCTTTATAGCAAAATCTGAGACGCGTCAGTTGTGTACGAGCGTACCAATGGGCTCACCGTCGAGCACCTTCAGTAGGTTGCCGTACACATCCATATTAAACACGTATATGGGCAAGCCATTCTCCTTGCACATCGTGGTCGCGGTGAGGTCCATCACCTTTAGGCCACGATTGTAAATCTCGTCGTAAGTAATCTCGCTAAACTTAGTGGCCGTGGGGTCTTTCTCAGGGTCTGCGGTATATACGCCGTCCACACGAGTGCCCTTGAGCATCACGTCGGCCTCAATCTCAATACCACGCAGTGAGGAGCCCGTATCGGTGGTGAAGTAAGGATTGCCGGTGCCACCGCTCATAATGACAACCTCGCCTCTCTCCAGTGCCTCGATAGCGTTCCACTTATTGTAGAACTCGCCGACAGGCTCCATGCGGATGGCAGTCATCACTCTGCTCTTGACCCCCTTAGCACCCAATGCACTACTGAGTGCCAGACTGTTGATAACAGTAGCGCACATGCCCATCTGGTCGCCCTTCACGCGGTCAAAGCCTTTGCCTGCTCCGCTGAGGCCGCGGAAGATATTACCTCCACCTATCACGATACCAACTTGCACGCCCTTCTCGCAGGCCTGCTTTATCTGCTCGGCATAGTCATTGAGACGATCCACGTCAATGCCATAGCCTTGATTACCCTGCAGGCTCTCGCCGCTGAGCTTGAGGAGAATACGTTTGAACTTCATAATTCGTCTGTTTGTTTTGTTCGTATTTTGCGCAAAGTTACACAGAAAGTCGCTAACAACAAAGTTTTTAACCTTTCAAATTTCTCGGACAATCTTGGGAAACACTAAGCACAGCATCACGCCACGCGCCAACAGATAGAGCAGGAAGCTAACCCACAGGCCGTCGTTGCCATACCTCGGGAACAGCAACATATATGCACCAAAGAACACCACCGTACCCACAAACATGGAAAGAAGGAGGTAGCGAGTGGAAGTAACGCCAATGAATACGCCATCCCACACAAAGGCCATGATGCCGCACACCGGCACCAGCAACAACCAATGGAAATAATCGTGCGCCGTGTCCAGCACCAGCTGATTGTCGGACAGTAGCCCGAGTATCATATCCTCGCCCACAACGTAGCATGCGGTGAAGATCGCCACCAGGACTAAACCACACAAAAAGACACGCTTCACCGTGATAGCGAAATCCTCAACATTACGCGCACCCTTGTACTTGCCGCACATGGCCTCCGCAGCATTGGCAAAGCCGTCGAAGAAGAAGGAGAAAAGATAGAACAGCTGAAACAATATCGCGTTGGCCGCGAGTATCAGTTCGCCCTGCTTGCTACCGACAGCCGTAAACCACGTGGTGACAGCAATCAAGCACACCATCCTCAGCATTATGTCGCGGTTGACATTAAGGAAACGCAGCAACGCCGACCGCTGCAAGACACGGCCCCACTCAATGCGGGTGAGGTATTGCTTGTATCTGAGCCGCAGCGCCACTACAGCCACTATGAGTCCAATATACTGTGCAAGCACGGTGCCCAGCGCCACACCAGCAATATCCATCCCGCAACCAAACACCAGCAGCAAGCTCAGCGGTATGTTCACCACGTTCTGCACTATGGCCACCACCATCGGGATGCGCGTATTCTGCATGCCGATAAACCAGCCGTTGAGTGCGTAAAGCAACTGCACCGCCACTGCGCCCCATATACATATATAGAAATAGGTACGCGCGTGGACTGCCACCTCCGGCTCTGCATCCATCAGCCCCATGGCAATATGAAAGATGGGGCGATGCAGCACAATAAGTGCCACACCTATTATCACCGCCAGCAGACAGGCTCGGTAGAGCGTATTGGTAATGCCCGCCTTATTGCCGGAGCCGAGGTCCTGCGCCGTCAGGCCACTGGTGCCCATGCGAAGAAATGTGAACAGCCAGTATATAATACTGAAGATCACACCGCCCACCGCAATGGCACCGATATACGATGCGCTGCCCATGTGGCCCACAATCGCGGTGTCCACCAGTCCCAATAGCGGCACAGTGATGTTGGACACTATAGCCGGCAAGGCAATCTTGAATATATCGCGGTCAATCTTCTTCAATTCTTCAATCCTTCAATCCTTCAATCCTTCAATTCTTCAATCCTTCAAACCTCACTTCCTTAAAGTAATACTTCCGCTCGCGCCCCTCAGTATCGCGCAGCGTGAGGTGACCATCAGCAGCCACGTCCACCACCTCAGCCTCAAATTCGCCATCAGCGTCACAGTAGCGATGCATGCCCTCTCTCCAAAAGAGATGGCTGGCATAAGCGCAAGCAATCTCATCATTTCCCCTCCCTTCATGGGAGGGGCTAGGGGTGGGTCTGTAGCCCGTCAGCTGCTCATACAAAGCCACGAAACGCTCCAGCACCCTATCCAGCAACTCCTCGCGATTCACTTCGCAACCTATTATCTGGCACATCGACACAGGATTGGGCGCGTCACTATGAAACTCGCGCTGGTTCACATTGATGCCCACACCCAGCACGCACCGATCCACCATCTCGCCTTTCCAAGTCGTCTCAATGATGGTGCCGCTCACCTTCTTATTGCCATAGTAGATATCGTTGGGCCATTTGATAGTGAAGCCATCAGCATAAGATGCCAGCGCATCCCTTACCGCCACAGCCATAGCCTGCGACAGCCTGAACTGGCGCCTCACCTCCACACCCTGGGGCCATAGCATCACACTAAACAGCAGATTCTTGCCACGCTCAGACTCCCAGCTATTGCCCTGCTGCCCACGACCAGCCGTCTGATAGTCTGCCAGAAGAACTCCAATTTCTCCATTTTTCAATTCTTCAATTCTCCTGACTATCGCGCGGCTGGTAGAATCCGTCTCCGCAACGCGGACAATTTTCACTGTTCTTTGTTCTCTATTCTCTATTTTCTTTATCATATCTCACGCAAAATTACTACTTTTGCCCAAAATTACAGCTATGTTTGATGACAAATATTTCATGCAGCGTGCTTTGCAGGAAGCACAACGCGCTTTGGAGGAAGACGAAGTGCCTATTGGGGCCGTCGTAGTGAGCGACAACCAGATTATTGCTCGAGCCCACAATATGACTGAGCGACTTCACGATGTCACCGCCCACGCTGAGATGCAGGCCATCACCGCTGCAGCAGACAACCTCGGCGGCAAGTACCTCACCGACTGCACTCTCTACGTCACCATTGAGCCATGCACCATGTGCGCCGGAGCCATTGGCTGGGCACAGATTGGTCGCCTCGTTTACGGAGCCCCCGATCCCAAGCGCGGATACACCCTCACCGCGCCCCGCGCCCTTCACCCCAAGACAAAGGTCACATCAGGCGTCCTCGCCGACGAGTGTGCAAAGATTGTAACAGACTTCTTCCAGAAGCAGAGAGACAACTAACCCTCTCTCTTGCAACAAAACAAGACGCGGACAACTCCTAGTGGAATTGTCCGCTTCCTTAATGCGTAAATTTGGTGAAGCGTGTTATGCCTCAGCGGGTGCCTCAGCAGCAGGAGCCTCCTCAGCGGGAGCTTCAGCAGCGGGCTCAGCGGGAGCCTCTTCTGCAGGAGCCTCAGCGGCGGGAGCCTCGGGAGCCTCGATGGGGGCATCCTGAGCAGCGGCCTCAGCCTCAAGCTCTGCACGGGCAGCTGCTGCGGCCTCAGCCTTGGCAGCCTCTACAGCAGCCTTCTTCTCAGCCACCTTCTGGGCAATAGCCTCATTTACTTTCTTCTCTGCATCCAGACGAGCCTTGGCGTCTGCCTTCTTGGCAGCCTTGTCGTCAGCCGATACCTTGTTGAGCTTGGCGGTCTTCTCCTGCTTCCAAGCATCAAACTTGCTCTGAGCTGCAGCCTCGTCAAAAGCGCCCTTCTTGACGCCACCGCGCAGGTGCTTCATAAGATACACACCTTCACGGGAGAGGATGTTGCGTACCGTATCGGTGGGCTGTGCGCCTACCTCCACCCAATAGAGGGCACGGTCGAACTTCAAATCTACTGTGGCAGGATTGGTGTTGGGATTGTAAGTGCCAATCTTCTCAGTAAACCTACCATCACGTGGTGCGTTAGCGTCGGCGATTACGATGCTGTAGAAAGCATAGCCCTTGCGGCCACGACGCTGTAATCTGATTTTTGTTGCCATAAAAAAATTAAGTTTTAATAGGTTTGAAATGCAACCATCTCGTGATTGCGGGCGCAAAGGTACAAATAAATTAGGAATTAGGAATTAGAAATTAGAAATTATTTTTACTTTTTCTGCAATATTGTTACGAAATCATCAATATTTCCGTCGGTCAGGGGCTGCTGGAAGAGGGCGATATTGGCTTTCAGTGTCTCATCATCCTGCTCCCACCATCGTGAAGCGAGCAGCTTCTGACGCACTGCCTCGTCAAAACGATATTTTATCACGCGGGCTGGCACTCCTGCCACTATGGCATAGGGCGGCACATCCTTCGTCACCACAGCACCGGCACCCACCACGGCTCCCACGCCCACGGTGATACCGCTCATAAGCATGGCGTTGCTGCCTATCCAGGCATCGTCGCTGATAATGGTGCGCGGAAAATCGTCAGCGTTTTCAGCTAAGTCCTCAGCCACCCAAGCCGTGCGAGTGGCGTTGCGACGCAATGAGAAGATGGGCGAGCTGGAGGCATTGGCCAGTGTATGGGAGGCAAGACCTGCCATCACGTTGTTGCCGATGGAGCAGAAACGCCCCACGTCTATATTTGTAAGCCACGAATGGGCAGCCACATACGAGTGAGCACCAATGGCCGAATTCCTGACCTTACAACCGCGGTGCACATAAGCCGTGGGTGCTACCTTTGAGCCTGCATACACGCACGCCGTGAGTGAGATATTGCGCTTGAAGAGGTTGCCGATGAGCTGAAAGATAAACTTGAGCATCTAAAAGAAATTAGAAATTAGGAATTAGAAATTAGGAATTATGAGTGAGTACTTCCTTGAAGACTTCAATCTGGTGGTCCACGTTCCAGCGGGCATCAACCTCCGCGAAAGCGGCAGCAGCCGTGGCGGCACGCTCTTCATCGGTGCGGCAGAGCCATTTGCTGATGACTTGCGCAAGGTCGTCGGCATCGTACTGGCGGAAGAAATCGCCTGTCACACCAGCCTTGATGCACTCAAACTCTGGTCCCTGCCACGGCAGGTTGTTGTGAGTCACCACCGGACACCCGAACGACAATGCGTGGATAGCCGTGAGCCCCACATTGCCGGGTGAGACACAGAGGGTGGCATTGTAGAACAGCTCCGCCAGACGCTCGTCGTCATAGCACGGGCCGTAGAGCCATACGCTGTCGGTGATGCCTGCCTCGGCAGCGAGCTTATCGAGTCCCACATTCTCCGAGTCTGTGCCCACAAACACGAGGTTGGTGTTGAGCCCTTGCGCCTTGAGCTTCGCCGCAGCCTCCACCATGAGGTCTAGATGCTTGTACTGCGTTATTCGTCCGCAGTAGAGCAGCACCGGGTCGGTGTTGCCGAAGTGCGAGACATACACGTCGGTCTTCTTCAGGTTGGCGCGCATCTCCTTGAGTTTGGGGGAGTCAAGCGAGTTGCCTATCACCCTTATCTTGCTCTCGCGGATACCGCCGTCGATGAGCAGCTGGCGTGCATAGTTGTTGTAGGTAAGTATCTCGTTGAAAAGAGAGTAGAACCATTTGCTAATGCGCCTCTTCATGCCACTCTCGCGCCCATACCATCCGTGTGTCCAGCACACTGTGCGCTTGCGCATAATCCTTGCCAGCAGCAGTATCACCCACGACGACAGACAGTAGGCCTCGCCAAGCATGAGGTACTGGCGGTAAGGCCTGAACACCTGACGCACAGCCCCCCTCTGCCAATAGAATTTGCCGAACAGACGGCAGTTCTTCAGCATCCGCGTGAAGCCCGGCAGCTTCCCATAGTCGAAAGTTTTGATGGATTTCGTATAGGCTGTGTCGGGGCCGAAGCAGAAGTCGATGTCGAAGTTGTCCGCCAGCGTTTTGAATATCGCCCAGCGGTAGTGCGCCCCACTATTGTATATGCAGCAAATAGAGTTCAATTAGAGGTAGATAGAGGTAGATAGAAGTAGGTAAAAGTAGATAAAATATGAGGGGGTCTATTTTTCCTTCTTTATGATATCCTTGGCGGCGCCGAGGTCCAGTTTGCCGATATTCTCGCGCATGGACGCATCGGCCTTCACCTGCTGCAGCTTGTAGTAGTCCATAAACCCCATGTTGCCGTCCCTGAGAGCCTGAGCCAGAGCCTTGGGTACCTCGGCCTCGGCCATGATAACCTGGGCACGGGCATCCTGAGCCTTGGCCACATTCTCCTGCTCGAGAGCCACAGCCATTGCACGACGCTCCTCAGCCTTGGCCTGTGCGATGTTCTTGTCGGCGTTGGCCTGATCCATCTGCAGCGTGGCACCGATATTCTTACCCACATCGATGTCGGCGATATCGATGGAGAGAATCTCGAAAGCTGTGCCGGCATCCAGTCCCTTGCGTAGCACGAGCTTGGAGATAGAGTCGGGATTCTCGAGCACCATCTCGTGGGTCTCAGCCGAACCGATGGAGCTGACGATGCCCTCGCCCACACGGGCCAGGATGGTGTCCTCACCGGCACCGCCCACCAGCTGCTGTATGTTGGCCCTCACGGTGACGCGGGCCTTGGCGATGAGCTGGATACCATTCTTGGCCACGGCAGCCACGGGGGGCGTGTCGATAACCTTGGGATTGACGCTCGTCTTCACAGCCTCAAACACATCGCGACCGGCGAGGTCGATGGCAGCGGCCTTCTCAAAGCTCAGCTCTATGTTGGCCTTGCTGGCAGACACGAGGGCGTGCACCACCCTCTGCACATGACCGCCCGTCAGGAAGTGAGCTTCCAGCTTGTCGCGCGTCACAGTGTCGAGGCCTGCCTTGTGGGCCTCAATCAGCGAGGGAACGATAACGTTTGGCGGCACATTACGTATGCGCATCAGGAAGAGCTGCACAAGCGAGATATGCACACCGCTCACATGGGCGCTGAGCCAGAGGAAGAACGGCACGAAGTGAAAGAATATAGACAGCACGATGATGGCTGCTACCGCAATGATTGCGGGGAAAAGGATTGTAGTTTCCATAAAAGTTAAGATATTTTGAAATAATTATTTTCTTGGGTCAGTACCATCTATAATATATTTGTATATACCTACCACATCGGCAGTATTTACTTTTCCATCGCCATTTACATCCACATAATCTGGAATCGCTGTATCATCCCTTTTAGGAACAATATTAGCAAAGTCCCTCCAACCGTCAAGGCTATTGAAGATGGGTACATAATCCGGTAACACATGAAGCGTGGCTTTGTCTTGACAGGAAAAAACATTGTCGGCAATACTAAATGGCTTGGTAGTAAGAAAGTTAATGTCAGTTATACTGTTGCAGCCACTAAAAGCATTCTTTCCAATGCTACGAACTGAAGGGGCAATATTAACTGTAGTAGCCATAGTGCAATTAAGAAACGCCTCCTCTTCTATTTCCATTATAGTATTTGGAATATCAATCACAGTAAGAGAAGTACACATATTGAAGGATTGAACACCAAGTGTCGTAACAGAACTGGGAATGTCTATGGATGCTAGTTTAAAGCATCGGCTGAAGGTTCCATTCGGTATTTTTGTTATAGTATCTGGGAGAACCACGGATTTAAGGGAGATATCATAATCAAAACACCATTTGCCTATGCTTTGAACAGAGTTGGGGATTGTAATTGATTCCAGATTCTTGCATGCTGCAAAAGCCCAACTTCCAATGCTCGTTACTGAATTAGGTATCTCAATACTAGCGAAAGCACATCCATAAAATGCCCATTCATTAATTTGGCTTACTTTGTTCGGTATATTAACAGTTGCCAAACTGCTACAGCCATGAAAAGCATAATCCCCAATCCGTTCAACTGATTCAGGTATTCTCATTTCCTTTAGACTAACGCATCGGCTGAAAGCTTCAGTTCCAATCAAAATAACAGAATTCTCTGGAAAATTAACTGTCGTCAACTTTGAACATTGTCCGAACGCCTCATAAGGTATTGTCTTTACAGACTCACTCATTGTTACAGTTTCCAAGTTAGTGCAACCTTTAAAAACCTGCCTTCCGATTTCTGATACGGAATTTGGGATATCCACTGACACAACAGATGTACTACCTAGGAAAGATTCGGACATTAGATTAATAACAGAATAGTCCTTTCCATCATAAGAGATTTTTTCAGGAATCTGCACATTGGACTCTTCTCCCATATATTTCACAACAGAAGCCACAACTCCCTGAGTATCTAGTTGATACTCAAAGTCGCCTATTGTTGTAGTTATAACGTCAGCCTTAATTGCCGCTGTATTAAAAAAAGCGAGCAAAATAAAAATGAACTTCTTCATGTCTTCTACATTTCAAGTTTAACATTATCGAAAAATATTCTCTTTTGTAAAAACCCAGGTGGCTCGCCTAGCTTCTCCCACTGACGATAATATATACCATATTTTAAATGAGCAGCCTCCAGTACATTATAACAATTTGGTCCTCTATAATGTATTTCTAATTTACCATCAACATATATTTTTATATAAGGATTATGAGCCACAAGATAGCCTTCCTTACATACAACGTCAAAATGATACCACTTATTTGATTCAAAATCTATTATATGATTATTAATCAGACATCTAACATTCGTATTTATATCTGAATCCCCCTTTTTGACGTATTTACAATGATCCATTGATGGACAATATAGTTTAATTTTGTTATTATCAACTATATTAATAGCCATTGGGGCAGATCCCACTCCATTATCATAGCCATCGTTATCCACAATATTACGTCTTTGAAAAATAATAACATTGTCTTCAGAGACAAAATAGCCAGTTGGGATATAAACATCAAACGACAGTTTCCATTTTTTCAAATTGGACTGATTATGCGGCACAAAACATACTTCCGAACGAAACCAGTCGTGCACATTTGTGTTACCTGCCTGTGGCCGATTTGCATAATCTATCTGAAATTCCTGGATGTAATTTTTCAAGCCACGATTATTTGGCGCTTTACCATTGATCCATGAATTAGGAAATTGGTCTATCAACTCTCTCTCTGGAGAAGTCATAAGAATATGAGTTTCCGTCCTTCCCTGATCTATGGATTTGCTTGCATCGTATAACCTAAAACTTGTCAGATTATATACATTGAACATACGGTAACAATACGACATGTTTGCACGCATCATGATTCCTATTTTCTTTGAAGGATCAATTCTGCATTTAAATCTAGCCCACACAAAGTCATCCAGGTATATTTTCACAACATTACTCTGGTTATGATATATTCGAACAGAAGAAAATACCGCATAATATCTGAGCACGTTTTTACCTGTTATCGTATATGCGGTTTCCTCTCCATTGATACAACGAATGAAATCTATATACACAAACGGATGAAGTATAGAATTATTCGGGTTTCCTCCTATGCTATTTTCTATTTTTATACGTATGGAATCAAAATTATCTGTATCCACAAAATTAAATACAAACTCCTGATAAGTGGAATAATCAGTATACGCAAATTCTGCAAAGAACGCACTCTGCAGTGAAATATTATTTAGGAGTCTAAATTCTTTCTGATACGTATTTAAATTATTGTTTCGAAGTAAGCAGATTTTATATTTTGTTTCATCTGGAATTGTTTCATTTTCCACATAGCCATTAAATCCTTCTTTAACAAAAATCCGCTCGTTATCTTGCATTTCTTCTAGCACAATGCTAAACATGGTGGGATTTATTCTATTACCTATTTTTGAAGTTGACAAACTATGTGTTGAATACCTATTATCGAATAAAAGACTAGAATCACTTATTACTATTTCCCCCAATGAATTCCGGATCATTGAATGCATAAAGTTGTCATGATGAATACATGTCTGTTGTCTCTCAAAACTATCAGCATACATATAGCTGTCATCTTCATCCTCCAGAAAGTTAGAAATCTGCAATTCAAAAATGTCTATAGCAATATTTACATTGTTGGGGTTTGAGAAACCAATATATTTTAAATTGCTATATACCACTTGTGGAGTATAAAGAATTATGTACTCCTCATTTGTAGAAAAAGCAAAATTGCCCAAATTATCCTTCATGTATGTATTGGATGCGTTTATACCAATTTTAACTGTAGTTGTTAAACTCTCGTTTGTGACAATTTTGATTAAGTACGTTGAGTCTATAGTAAACAAAACTGGACTTAATTGATAGTTCTGGTTTACAATCGTTGCTCGGCCCCGATATTCAGCATTAGGCAACAACAAAGACTTTATTAGGGCTTGTTCCATATTGTTATTATATCAATTCGCTAATATAGCGACATATATTTCACTATTGTTTATCTTCGACACCACGACGGGAGTGCCCTCGTCGAGGAATCCGCTGGCGGAGCGCACCTCCACCTCCACGCTGCCGATGCGGGCCATGCCCACCAGAGCCAGGCGGGTAATGGCCACGCCCTGGTCGCCTACCTTCACCAGCGATTGTTCCTCGGTGGCGACAGAAGAGTCGATGGTGGCGTGCAGCGACAGCCGCTCAATGCGCTTGGAGTGCATCACCCAGTAGAGCAGCAGTCCGCCAACGATGAGCACCGCAGCCGTGGCGACGGCGCCTGCGGCCATACCATACATGCCAAACGTGGCGCCTACGCCTATCAGCGCACACAGCGCGCTGAGCACGCCGCACACTCCGAAGCCGGGGATGAGGAACGTCTCCACTACGCACAGCACCAGTGCCAGAGCAAAGATTATAATCAGAATTGTAGGGGTCATAAGAGTTAGGAGTTAGGAGTCAGGAGTTAGGAGTTAATGGTTAATGGTCAATGGTCAATGGTCAATACCCTTCGCGGTACTTGCTCTCGTCTTCGTCGTCGAGCATGTTGAGGTAGGAGTTGTAGCGCGAGCGTGCTATCTCGCCGCTTTCCACGGCTTGGAGCACGGCGCATCCGGGCTCGTTGAGGTGCATGCAGTTTGCGAAGCGGCAGCCTCTGCCCACCTGGAATATCTCGCGGAAGAAGTGGCTGACTTCCTCGCGCTCGAAGTTAAAGGTGCCGAAGCCCTTCACGCCCGGTATGTCAATCAGTCTGCCACCGAAGGGCAGGTCGTACATCTCAGAGAACGTCGTGGTGTGCATACCGCTGAGGTGCGCCTCCGATATCGGTGCCGTCTTGGCCCGTGCCGTGGGCACCAGCAGGTTGAGCAGCTCCGACTTGCCCACCCCCGAGTTGCCGGCCAGCAGTGCCGTCTTGTCCTTGAGCAGGGCAGGCAGCGGCTCCAGTCCGCGCCGCTCCGTCACCGAGGCCAGCAGCGTATCGTAGCCGATGCTGCGGTAGAGCTTTGCCAGCCGCTCCGCCTCCGCCATCTCCTCCGCGTCCAGCAGATCCACCTTATTTATTATAATGGCCACCGGAATAGAGTACGCCTCGGCCGTAGCCAGCAGTCGGTCGATAAACACCACTGAGGTCACCGGCTCGCGCAGCGTCACCACCAGCAGACACACGTCCACGTTCGCAGCCAGTATGTGGCTCTGCTTCGACAGGTTGATGGCTTTGCGGATGATATAGTTGCGGCGTGGCAGGATGCTGTCGATAAACGCTGTGCCCTCGCGGTTGCGCTCAAAGGTCACATAGTCGCCCACCACCACTGGCGAGGTGCTGCGTATGCCCTTGAGGCGGAAGTTGCCCTTTACCTTGCACTGCACCACATCACCCTCGTCGGTGCGCACATCCACCCAGCTGCCCGTATTCTTGATGACTAAGCCTCTCAAGAGTTAGGACTTAGGAGTTAGGAGTTAGGAGTGAGGAGGTAGGAGTTAGGAGTTAAAGTTCAATGTTCAATGTTCAATGGTCAGACGGTCATAATTTCCTTCTCCTTCTCGGCGAGGATGGCATCAATCTTTTTCATCATCTTGTCGTGGATCTTCTGCAGGTCGCCCTCGGCGTCCTTCTCGAGGTCCTCGCTCAGTCCGTCCTTGATGGCCTTCTTCAGCTTGTCGATGCCCTCGCGGCGCACGTTGCGCACGCTGATACGAGCCGTCTCGCCCTCCTTGCCGCACTTCTTGGCGAGCTCCTTACGGCGCTCCTCGGTGAGAGGCGGTATGTTGAGGCGGATTATCTCACCGTTGTTCTCGGGCATGATGCCCACTTCGGAGTCGATGATAGCCTTCTCGATAACGGGGAACATCGACTTGTCCCACGGCTTGATGGCGATGGTGCGCTGGTCGGGCGTCGTGATGGCAGCCACGTTGTTCAGCGGCAGCGTTGAACCGTAGGAGTTGACCTTTATGCCGTCCAGGATATGCACGTTGGCCTTACCGGCGCGCATGTGCGACAGTGTTTCCTCCAGAAACTTGGCGGCCTGTTCCATTTTCTGCTCTTGCTCTGCAAGACATTGCTTAACGTCAATCATGATAATTTACTATTTTACAATTTACAATTTACAATTTATGTACTATTTAGCTATTTAGCTATTTTCGTTTTCGTTTTGAAGTCCAAAGATACACCTTTTAGATCAAAGTGCCCCTATTTTGCAGCCAAAAATGATACTTTTGCAGCAGAAAACACCCTTTTTACGTCAAACACCATGCTTCGGAGAGCCATTTTCACCCTCACCCTTCTCACCACATCCTTCTTACCTCCTACCTCCTCTCTCGCCCAAAGCGTGGGCAAGCTGCGCATCGCCGAGCTCAACTGCGAGAACCTCTTCGACACCATCCACACCGAGGGGCATAACGACCACGAGTTCCTGCCCACCTCGCAGCGCCGCTGGACAGCAGGGCGCTATCACCGTAAGCTCTCGATGCTTGCTCGCGAGATAGCATCGCTGGGTCAGACGGAGCCCGCCGACCTTGTCGCGCTGGTGGAGGTGGAGGGCGATACAGCGCTCACCGACCTTACTATGCGCACACGCTTGCGCACACTTCATTATAACTATATTGTCACCCACGGCTCCGACCCGCGCGGCATCAATGTGGCGCTCCTATGGCAGGAGGGTGCCTTCCGTCCTCTGCATACCCACACTCTCTGCTGGCAGCAGCGTCTGGGTGTCGAGGCACCGACGCGCGATGTCCTCCATGTGCAGGGCCTCGCCCGCAGTGGTGACACCCTCGACGTTATTGTGTGTCACATGCCCAGCCAGTATGGCAAGCGTCACTCCAAACGACTGCGCTCCGCCATCGCCAAGGGGCTGCGCGACTACACCGACTCGTTGCTCAGTGCCAACCCACGCGCCAACATCATCATCCTTGGCGACATGAACGACTCGCCCCAGAGCCGCCCCATGCGCCGCGCCCTTGGTGCCACGGTCCTCGATGAGAAAGTTCGAGAGTTCCAGAGTTACAATGTTCCAAAGTTCGAGAGGAATGCATTGTTCAACATTTCATTGCTTCGTAGCGACCCGCATCATCCGCGCGGCACCTACCGCTACAAGGGCAACTGGGAGATGCTCGACCAGTGCATCGTCAGTGGCAGACTGCTTGATACGCGCAGCCATCTGCATGTCGCAACTACCCCCGTGCGTATCGTCAGCCACGACTTTTTGCTTGAGGGTGACAAGTCCTACGGAGGCGTCAAGCCTTGGCGCACCTGGCAGGGCCCGATGTTCCGCGGCGGCTTCAGCGACCACCTCCCCATCGTCGTCGAGTTTGAGTACGAGAGGTAGGACAGCCCCCCTCTAGCTGAATTACGAAAAATTTTGACAAATTTTATGTTGAGATTTTTCGCAAAATAGAGAAAATTGATGTTTTGGCGTTGATTTTGGCGGATTTTTTAGAGAAGGAAGATGCCTGATATTTCGCGGCGGGTGACGCGAAATTGGACGACGGTGTCATTGCGTCAATATTAAAGCACAAAACGCGGGTGAATGTGCATATAATTGGAGGGAAATTGGAGCTGGAAACGAAAAATTTTGCTTTTTCGAGGAGGGAGAGCGAGTGCGTAGAATTTGTGTCAGTTTGTACAAAATTTAGGTCTTTTCTTGCTTCAACAAAGACGGCTTTAGTTCCAACTAGAACGGCCTTTTTTTCAATTAGAACAGCGATAGTTTCCGGAAATGCGGCTTTAGTGGGGGTCAAGAACGGCTTTTTTTTGAATTAGAACGGCGAAAAATTGGACGAGCATGCGGTAAATTTTGATGGAATATGGCTGACTTTTGTTAAGGGCGCAATTGATTGATTATCATTATGTTATCCCAAATCGCCATATTCGCGCTATTTCGGTGCGATGTTCAGTTCGTTTTCGTACACGCGATTCTAGAGGCCTCAAAAGGGGCTTTTTAGTACGAAATATTTTGACAATGGCGGCTTGCGGGAGAGTATTTCGCACAGAAAT
>JAFTAJ010000002.1 GCA_017458585.1 Bacteroidaceae bacterium | reverse complement strand
TCATATCGTATTAAAGAAACCAGAAAAATAATCAATAACAAGTAATGTTTAACACACTTTTTGTACCTTTGCAGCACCTAACCGAAATGGTATACTTTTAAATTATTATTTGGTATACTTTAGCGTTATCATTTACAGTATTTGTCTGTTCCAGGTATATTCAAGTTCAACAGGATATGCTTTATCCCGTTCTGGCTGCTTGGGAACACGTAGTCTGAATTTTCCAAGCGGATAGAGTCTTTTTGGCCGTCCCATATCTTAGTTGTTTGTTTGTCGTTTATCCATGAGGATGTGCAAAGGTAGCGATTTTAGACAAACAAACTCAATTTTCGATGTTAAAAATCGTAATTTAGACAAACAAAACAGGCTATTTAAGGCTATAAAACACCAGCGAGACAAACAAATAAAAATTGCTTATCTCGCTGGTATTAAATGATTTAGACTAAATAAATTCTGCTAATACTCATCCTCGTTGAAGAAGAAATCTTCTTTTGTTGGATAATCAGGCCAGAGGTCTTCTATGTTTTCGTATGCCTCGCCCTCGTCTTCTATCTCTTGCAGATTCTCCACCACTTCCAATGGCGCTCCAGAGCGCATGGCGTAGTCGATGAGTTCGTCCTTTGTTGCAGGCCATGGGGCATCCTCCAGTTTGGATGCCAGTTCAAGTGTCCAATACATAAAACTAATTTACTTTTTGACGATGTACTATGTACAATTTTGTTACTAATTTTTCTAACGGCGTGCAAAAATAATAGTTTTTTATATTACTAGCTAATTTTTTGCAGAAAAAATACTCTCGATTTGTTAAAAGATGTAAGAAGCTATTCCTCCAAATATCTGGAAAGCACAAAGAGATAGTCTGACAGACGATTGATATACTGCAATATCTCACTGCTTACCTCGCACTCCTGCGCCATGGCAAGTATGCAGCGCTCGGCGCGACGGCATACGGTACGGCACACGTGCGCCTGGCTGCTGGCCTGCCCCCCACCGGGGATTATAAAGCAGCGGAAGGGCGGTAGCTCGGCCTGCAGACGGTCTATCTCTGCCTCAAGTGTCTCCACCTGTCCCGCAGCAAAGGGCTCGGGCTGGTATTTAGACTCGGGCGGCGTAGCCAACTGTGCCGACAGACTGAGGAGGGCTTTCTGTATGTCAAGTATGAAGTTCTTGTGTTGCTCTTCGCTTATCATCGAGCGAAGCAGACCAAGATGACTGGTGAGTTCGTCCACTGTGCCGTATGCTTCGAGGCGCGGATGGGTCTTTGCCACGCGTTGGCCTCCCACTAGGGATGTCTGGCCTTTATCGCCTGTTTTTGTGTAAATCTTTGACATATCTTAATTTCTAATTTCTAATTCCTAATTCTACAAATGTAGTGTTGCTTAGCGTATGCACTGTTCGCAAGGATGACGCCTGTATAGCCGAGGTCGAAGGTCAGGGTTGTCCACGGGCTGGCCTGCAGCGTGCGCCAATCAGAGAGAGACTCGGCCGTACTGTTCAGTCCTAAGACCACGACGGCGGCAGTACTACCCTCTGCGTTGCAAAACCTTACGAGGGTTGAGCATCGGGCATTGGCTGCTGTCTGTTGCACTACCGCTCGGCTGCATCCGCGCTCCACAAAAGGAGCGAGATTCTTGTACTCTTCTGGCAGCCAAACCGTGGCGGGCTGCAGATGGTTGGCCAGGCGCAGCAGCATCTTGGCTATCTTGCGGTCACGACGGCTGAGGACGCGCAGCTGGTCCTTGAGGTCTGCGTAGGCATGATAGGGTGTGCGGTTGCGGAGCACATCGTTGATAAACTGCCATGCGTAGGGCGACTGCACACAACGCGAACCGAAGTTGTTGCGCACCAATGCCACGCGGCGCCTTATCTTGTGGACGAGGGTTTTCATCCTTTGACTTCTATCCTGCTGCGACCTCCCGTTTCGGGTATGAGGCATATCTTGGGCGAGATGCGCGACTGTATCAATTCGGTATGGCTGATGACTCCCACCTTGCGGTGTTGTGTGCGCGGCAGGTTGCTCAGCGCGTCTATCACCATATTGAGATTCTCGTTGTCCAGATTGCCAAAGCCCTCGTCTATGAATAGGCTGCCTATCTCAAGATTGTTGCCTGAGAGAGCCGAGAGCCCCAGCGCGAGGGCAAGGCTCACGATGAAGGTCTCGCCACCGGAGAGCGAGTTGACGGCTCTCACCTGGTCGAGCATATAGCGGTCCACCACCTCCAGCTGCAGTGTGTTGCGGCGCTTGCGCAGATAGTAGCGCGAGGTGAGGTCGGCGAGCTGCAGATTGGCGAAATCAACGAGGAAATCGAAGGTGTAGCACTGCGCTATCTCGCGGAAGGCATTGCCGTCGGCACTGCCGAGCACATCGCACAGCTGCTTCCATGCCTGCCAGTTGGCCTCCGCTTTCTCAAGCGTAGGGCGATAGAACTCCATATTCTGTATGCTCTCCTTGTGTGTCTTGACCACAAACTCCAGCGAGTTGCGCTCTTTCTCTATCTCCTCCACCTTCTTGATTAGCATCTCCCGGGCTGTGCGCATACCCGCCACGCCGTGCTCTTCCTCCTCTGTGGGTCGCGAGGGCGATGCCTCGAGCTTGGCCACCTCTTGCGACGCTGACTCTACCTTAAACTGCTCTGCGGCGACTCGCTTCTTGTGGTCGTCGATGGTCTTACGCAGTTGCTGCCAGCTCTGCGGGTCGCTGAAATATTTGTCCAGTTCAAAATACTGCAGCGTATAGTCTTGACCTGTATTGAAGCGCGATATCTCGATGTCGAGCTTGGTGCGCAGGTCGCGGTGTTCCTTCTCTTGCGCTTCGCACTGCTGGCACAGGCTCGTTATCTCACCGGAAATCATGTCTAGGTTCTGGCGCACATCGTTATAGCGCGCCATGGCTTTCTGCGAATCCTCTTCTGCGGTCTTCACAGCCATCTCCAAGCGGTCAGCCTCCTTATCGACGGTGCTGTCGCCAAAGAGTGTCTGCAGCTCTGTCTGCAGACGGTTGATGTCCTGCTGCATAACATCAGCCTTGCCCACAAGGTCGCGCCTTGCGCGTTGCAGGTCCTCAGAGGCTTTCTGTAGCGTGGTTAGCTCTTGCTGCAGACGGAATCGTGTGCTCTCCTCCTGGGTAAGTGTTTCGTTGCCGTCATCCCACTTCGCCTTTATGGCTGCCAGCTCGCGGTCGAAAGCCTCATAGGAGTTGGCCCAGCGCTCTTTCCATCCAGTGATAGTCATCAGGGGCTCCACAAGCGAGCTCTCGCGGCCCAGCTTGTTGCGCGTCTCCTCTATATTCCTCTGGCATGTGGTGATATGATTGTCGAGTATTTGCATGTGCGCCTTTATCTCGGTCTGGCGACGCGAGGTCTCGGTTATCTTCTGCTGCACATCCTTTATCTCGGCGTTCACTCTGTTAATCTCGTCCTGATGCTTGGTAAACTCCTCCAGGCGTGCCTTGGTGATATCGCGCTCTTTACTGGATGACTCGTATATCTGATTGAGTATCACTCGGCGATTGTCGCGATTGACGTTCTCATCGCATTGCACAAAACTACTGTCGAGGTCAGCATACTGCGCCCACGTCTTTATGTCCTCGGCCTGCTCCGCCTTCATCCTGGCGAGATTGTTCTCCTCCACCTGTAGTTGTCCGTGCTCAGTGTCATAGGCTTGCTGCAGCTCTGTCAGCCTCTGCTTGGCGTTCTGCATATCTTCAAAGGCGCGCTGGTGTTGCTCCAGCAGGTTAACCATGAAGTCGTCGAGCTGCTGGGCGGAGTCGGGATGGTAGGGATGATGGGTGGAGCCACATAGGGGGCATGGTGTGCCCTCCTTCAGCGACTTGCGCATATTTGCCACATCCTCACTCTGGCTGAGCGTATAGTTCTGGTGGATAAGGTCGTAGCCGTAAGAAAATTTCTCCACCTGTATCTGCGCCTCCTTTATCTCATCGCCCCGCTGGGCATGGGTTGCCTTGCGGCGGCGCAACTCGTCGGTCTTATTGCTGATGTTGGTGAAGCGCTGGTCGATGTGCCCCCACAGCCTCATGGCGTTGCCTGAGCGTATAGCCACATCTGTCAGCCTGGTCAGGCGCCCTTGTATCTCCTGCGAGGTGAGTCCCTTGTTGGCCTGCTCATGCAGCAACAGCTCGGCCTGCAGACGGTTGAGCACCTCCTGCTGTTTGTGGGAGTTGTCTTCCTCTGCCATGAAGCGGTCTTTGCACTGCTTTAGATCAGTGCCCAATCCGTCGAGCTTGTGCTGCGTGTCCTCTATCTCAAGCCTCATCTCGTTCATCTTCTGCAGATGGGCACGCACAAACTCCATCTGCGCCACCATTGCCTGATGTTGGCGCATGGTCTGCATTGTCAGCCGTGCCTCACTCAGGCGCTTCTTGCAGTCGTTGAGTTCGGCCTCCTTGCTGTTGCGGGTGTCGTTGCGCTGCTGCAACTCGTCTTCATTGCGACGGATATCGTCTTGGGTGGTCTTGAGCGTAGCCTGCACTGCCGACAGCTTGCCTTGAATCATGCGACCTTGGTTGATGTCGCCTTGACGGTTGGTCATCGTCTGGCGCGCAGATAGCAGGCGGTCATTGGCTTCGCGGTATCTGCCCTTGCTAATCTCCACCTCATGATTGTATTTCTCCTGCTCGGACTCCTTGGCAGAGGTCTCGCCCTTCAGTCTGGCGATAGTCTCTTCTGCCTGCTTGATATTGGTGTATATCTTGGCAAAGGGCTGCAGCCGGTCGTAGCGCTCCAAGTCGTGCTGGCGGTCGTAGAGCTGATTGTAGGCCTGTCGCGCCTCTTGCAATGCAACTTTCTTCTGTTCCAGGTCGGCCAAGGCCTGTTCATACTGCTCGAGCCACTCTATCTGGCGCTCCACTTTCTGCAAGTCTTCCTTGCTTTTGCTTAGCTGACTCGTGCGTAGGCGCAGACTCTCCTCAGTCTGCTGCAGGTCCTCAGCGCTGAGACTGCCGTTGGCCAATCCGTCCATATACTGGCGAGCGCCCGTCAGCTCCTGCTCTGCGAGCTTCGTCTCCTCAAATATCTTGCTCGATATCTTGGCGTAAATCTCTGTGCCGGTAATCTTCTCCAGCAGCTGCGACTTCTCGCCGCGCTTGGCTGACAGGAAGTTAGCAAAGCTATTCTGCGCCAATATCACCGTGCGGGTAAACTGGCTGTAGTCCAGCCGCACTATCTGCTGTATCAGGCGCTGCACGTCGGTGCTTTTGTCGGCCAGCGTCACGTGCTTCGGTTTCAGCTGCACCAGCTCGCGCTGGATAGGCTTGTAGGTATTGTTGCGCGTCAGGCCCACAACCCACTTGGCCATATACTGCGTGCCATCGTCGAGCGAAAAGGTGATACGGCTATAACCCTGGCTGGCCCCACGGCGCAACATATTACACGTGTTGTATATATTGGGTGTATTGTCGTCGGCTACCTTCGCGACTATCTCCTTGTTACCCAAGCGCGGCGCCTCGTTGTAGAGCGCCAGGCAGATAGCGTCAAGCACCGTGCTCTTGCCGGCGCCTGTCTTGCCCGTGATGGCAAAGAGCCCCGCCGACTTCAGCGGCTCCTGCATGAAGTCTATCACCTGCTCACCCTCAAGCGACGCGAGGTTGCATATCTCTATCTTGTCTATTCTCATCTCCTAACTCCTTACTCCTAGTTCCTAACTTCTTCTGCTGCCTTCTTGAAACGCTTGGCAACTTCCTCACTCATCTCCTGTCCCGTAGCGGCCAGATAAGCGTCGTGCGCTATGTCCAGCGGACTGATATTGCGCAACTGGTCGAGCGACTGCATCTTGCGATGCCTGCTCTCAGCCTTGCCCTCGGGCACCTCCCTCACCAGTCGGCACAACCTCACGGCATGCCCCTCCAGGGCGGCCACTATCTCGTTGTGCGCGGCAGGGTTCAGCTCGTTCTCCTTCAGCCTTATCTCCAGATACGGCCACTCGGCACTGTCGCCCTTTGCCTTGGGCAACGCTCTGAGCAGCTCCAGCACCTCGCCCAGCGGAGCGGCACCCTTCTCCGGCACCGACACGATGCCGCGCAGGGGCTCATACTCCAGCCTCTCCACCATCGCACCGCCATTGGCACCAAGGGTAATCATGTTTACTCCGTGCGAGTAATTCTTCTCTGCAAAGCTCATTGGCATCGGACTACCGGCATAGAACATCATCTTGTCAGAGATGCCCCCCTGCCCGAGGGGGGCTGTCGCTTGCGACTGAGGGGTGGGAGCGCCCACCTGTTGCGCCTTATGGATATGGCCAAGCGCCACATAATCGACTCCCGCGTCAATGCCGCGAGCGTCTATGCAGTCCTCGCCACCCACCACCAGGCGCTCCGAGTGCTCCGTGGCGGCTATCTCCGACCCTGCGGCATACAAGTGTGCCATCAGCAGCATAGGTATATCCTTGCCATACTGCTTGCGTGCCTTCGCCACGATGCCCTGCAGGAAATCCCTTACGCTGCGACTGATATTGTCCTTAAACTCATAATCGCCAGTGCGCAGGTAGGGCACGGCTATCACCACAGCCTCGGCCTGCGTCTTGCCGGCAGGTCCTATGGGGATGATTAGGTTGTCCGTCAGCGGCTGGCCCTTCTCGTCGTGCTCCACCACGCCCCTTATCTCCACGCCCATCGGGCGCAGCAGCTCGGCGGGAGCCTGCAGGCGACGTCCCGAGTCGTGGTTGCCTGCCGTGATGATAATCCTCAGGCCCGGATGGGCAGCCGTCGCCGACGCCAGAAAACCATAGAGCATCTCCTCAGCCTGCACCGAGGGATTGGCATTGTCAAACACGTCACCGGCCAAGAGCAGCGCGTCGGGCTTCTCCCTGTCTATCACCTCTTGCAGCCAGCGCAGAAAATGCTCGTGCTCCATCGTGCGGTCGAAGCCGTGGAAGCTGTCGCCCAAGTGCCAGTCAGCTGTATGTATTATCTTCATCGCAATACAATATATAATTGGGTATGCAAAATTAGTAAAACTTTTTCAATCCCTCAACGATTTGCGCAACCAAAGTTTGCTCTAAAAAACTCTCCCCCTAAGATAGAGGGAGAACACATATTGCAGAGCCCTTCTCGCAAAATCTTTCTCCGAACTCAAAAAAATATGTCCGTGCTCAGACAGTTAAAGTGCGACCTCCCAAAAACTGAGACCGAGCTGAAAAAAAACAAGCGCGAGATAAAATTTCTATTCCGCGCGGAATAGAAACGCGTTCCGCGCGGAACACAATCGCATTCCGCGCGGAATAGAATTTTTAGTTCGCAGTTATCTTTTCGCCCCTCGCAGATCTTTTTCGGGAGGTCGCAGAAAAATCCCGCGAACTCGGGGTTGGTTCGTGGGAGATGGGGGACAATTCTCGGGAACACGGAGATGGTTTTCGTCCCCTCGTTTTTCTGTCGCCCCTTCGGGGCTTATATTGTTGTCGCATCCGTTTGCAGGGGTTGCGGCACTGCGTGCCTCCACCGCCTGCCTGTGCTCCTTCGCCCCTCCAGGGCTTTTTTATAGTTCCTCCCCTAAGTTAGGGGAGGTGGCGCGTAGCGACGGAGGGGTCTGTTAAGTTTCTACACACCCCCTCCCCGGCTCCCACCCCTCAGTCGCAAGCGACAGCCCCCCTCTGGCAGGGGGGCAAACCACTCCCCCTAGCTTAGGGGGAGAGTTTCTGTATGGCGACACATAAACAAGAGCCTGCGCTCTTTCTGCGCGGGCTCCGCTATTATTTTATCTACTGTGATTTATTCGTGGCCAAGGGCGAGGCGCAGGCCGAGGTCGCCGCCCGTGCGCGTAGGCGTGCTGCCGTCGCGAATAGCCGAACGGCAGCCAGAGGCGTTGAGGTTCCAGCTGCCACCACGGAAGACACGGTAGGAGCCCGATGTGGGGCCGGTAGGATTAGTCTGTGCTTCACTGCTGTATTCACCGTACCAATCAGAGCACCACTCCCATACGTTGCCGCTCATATCGTAGAGACCAAGCTCGTTGCCCTTCTTGAGAGCTATTGCATAGTGCGTCTCTCCGCCAGAGTTGCCGCTGTACCATGCCACGTCATCGAGGGTGTTGCTGCCGCTGTACATATAGCCCATGCGCTTGTTGCCACCACGGGCAGCAAACTCCCACTCTGCCTCAGTGGGCAGGCGGAACTTCATGCCATCGGGCAACTGGTCCTTGAGCATGGTGTTGAGCTTGGAGATAAAGGTCTGGCAGTCGTTCCAGCTGACATTCTCCACTGGATAAAATGGGTGTTGATGACTACTGGGGTTGCTGCCCATCACAGCCTCCCAGTAGGCTTGCGGCAGCTCGTTCATCTCCATGTAGTAGCTGCTGAGGGTAACGAGGTGGGCGGGACTTTCGTCATCATCGACCTGTGTCTGCTCGCCTGTGGCGCCCATCATGAAGGTGCCGCCCTCCACGGGCCTCATCACCAAGTATAGAGGTGTGCCTTGATAATTGATTTCAAAATTCAACTCCTCCATCACCGGCTTTGTGGGCGTTGTGCCGTCGATGATGTTGTTGTAAATGGCTACCACGTCGGCGGTGTTCACCTTGTTGTCGTAATTCACATCGCAGGAATTCACCTGCGCCATAGCTCCTATGCCCGTCAGCATAAGCAGGCTAAGAAAGAGTTTTTTCATGTCTTTTTGTTTTTTGGTTATGAATTTGCTACAAAGGTACGGATAATTTTTATTACAGCAATAAATCCGCCCCGTTTTTCATATATAACTTAGTGGTTTGCGGGAATTGGCATTAGCAAGAATAATGTGTTTTCTGCCCATGATTGGCGTATATCTCAGAATTATTATATACCTTTGCAACAGGAAACAGGGGGAGCAAAGTATGAGATTGATTAAGAGAAGCTACCGGATAATCTGCGCGGCATGGTGCTGCGCCATGATTGCAGGGCTAACGGCGTGCAGCAGTCAGGGCGACAGTGCGCGCAGCATCATGACGTCGATTGAGCCGCTGCGCTATCTGGTTGACCAGGTGGCGGGCAGCGAATGGACCACGACGGCACTGGTGCCGGAGGGCTTCAGCCCCGAGGAATACTCGCCCTCCACACAGCAGATGGCGGAGCTATCTAACTGCATGGCTCTCTTCACCATTGGCAAGCTGCCCATCGAGACGACTTGGGTTCCCCGCATTGAGTCCAGCAACCCCACGCTGCGAGTGGTGGACACCTCGGCAGGGCTGCGCGAGCGCGGCATGGCCTTCGACCCCCACACTTGGACTTCGCCGGCCAACGCGCGGCAGATAGTAGGCAATATAGCTGACGCGCTGTGCGAGATAGACCACGCACACGACACCTTATATATATATAATATGCACCGCACACAGGCAGCTATCGACTCACTGCATACCACGCTGACGGCAACGCTGGCCGACCTGCCCTCGCGCTCGTTCGTGATAGCGCACCCCGCCCTCACACAGTTTGCCGCCGACTATGGCCTCCACCAGATTGCCATAGAGGCGGATGGCAAGGAGCCGACGCCCGCCTCGCTGCAGACACTCATCACCCAGGCTCGCGACGAGGGAGTGAGGGTGGTGTTTGTGCAGCGCGAGTTTGCCGACCGCAGCGCGCGCATCATTACCGAACAGCTTGGCGCTACCCTCGTGCAAATCAACCCGCTCGCCTACGACTGGCCGGCAGAGATGACTAAAATTGCTCGCTCTCTAAAAGATGGAAGATAACAGACTCATACATATAGACGGAGCATCCGTTGCCTACGACAGCACCGTCGCTCTGCAGGACGTGACGCTCACCATCTACGACCACGACTTCCTCGGGGTGATAGGCCCCAACGGCGGTGGCAAGACTACGCTGGTGAAGCTGATTCTCGGCATTATGCAGCCGCAGCAAGGCTCCGTCAGCTACTACGACACCGAGGGACTGCCCACCCAGAACATCCCCATCGGCTATCTGCCGCAATACACGACCTTCGACTTCCGCTTCCCTATCACCGTGGAAGAGGTGGTGATGGCGGGCATGCTGGCTGGCAAGTCTATGACTTATCGCTTCACCGCCGCAGACCGCCAGCGCACACAAGAGGTGCTGCAGCTGCTGGAGCTCGACACACTGGCACGCCGCCCTATCGGTGAGCTCTCGGGCGGACAGCGGCAGAGGGTACTTATGGCCAGGGCTCTCGCCACGCAGCCCCGACTGCTGGTGCTCGACGAACCGTCCACCTATATAGACCGCAACAGCGAGAACCACATGTACTCGCTGCTTAAATCGCTCAACGAGCAGTGCGCCATCGTGCTCGTGAGCCACGACATGGGTGCCGTGATACAGACGGTGCGCAACATTGCGTGCGTTAACGGCACAGTGCATTACCATCCCGCCACGGAGCCTGCCGACCATTGGTTTGAACACGAAATAGGCTGTCCGCTGGAACTCGTGGCACATGGACATGTGCCTCACCGCGTGCTGTCAGAACACTGATAATAATTGACAAATGAAAAGTATTAAAGAACTCTACCGCATCGGTCATGGCCCCAGCTCATCACACACCATGGGACCTGCCACCGCCACCGAAATTTTCCTGCGCCACAATTCCGACAATCCGGCATACAGGGTGACACTTTATGGCAGCCTGGCAGCCACTGGTAAAGGTCACCTCACCGATGAAGCCGTTAAGGAAATATTCCTGAAGGCTAACAAGCCTATGGAAATAATATGGAAGCCCAAGACTTTCCTGCCACTTCACCCCAATGCCGTAATGTTTGAGGCTCTCGACAGTGAGGGACAGACGGTCAGCCAGTGGACCGCCTACAGCGTTGGAGGAGGAGCGCTCCGAGAGGAGACACCCAAATACCTGCACACCGAGTCGCCCGACATCTACAACCTCACCACGATGACGGAGATTCTAAACTACTGCGACAAGCAGGGAATGAATTTCTGGGAATATGTCAAGGAGGTTGAGCAACCCGACCTGTGGGACTACCTGTCGGAAGTGTGGCACACGATGTGCTCCGCCATCCAGCGCGGACTCGCCGATGAGGAGGTGCTGCCGGGTGTGCTCCATCTCAAGCGTAAGGCTGCCAAGTTCTTTGTGCGAGCCAACAGCATGACGCCCTCACTGCAAGCCAAGGGAGTGACCTTCGCCTACGCGCTGGCTGTAGCCGAGGTGAATGCCTCCGGCGGAGTTATTGTTACCGCCCCCACTTGCGGCTCGTGCGGCGTGGTGCCCGCAGTGCTCTATCAGATACAGGAGAAGCACAACTTCACCGAGACTCAGATTGTCCGCGCTCTCGCCACCGCAGGTCTGTTTGGCAACATAGTAAAAGAGAATGCCTCAATCTCCGGAGCCGAAGTGGGATGCCAGGGTGAGGTGGGAGTAGCCTGCGCCATGGCTGCTGCTGCTGCCAACCAGCTCTTCGGCGGAAGCATCACACAGATAGAGTACGCCGCAGAGATGGGACTGGAGCATCATCTTGGCATGACCTGCGATCCTGTGTGCGGACTGGTACAGATTCCGTGTATAGAGCGCAACGCATACGCTGCGGTCAGAGCAATGGATTCATGCCTGTACTCCGCTCTCACTGACGGGCGCCACTCCGTCAGTTTCGACAAAGTGGTGAGGGTGATGAAGGAAACCGGCCATGACCTACCCTCCGTATATAAGGAGACCGCCGAGGGAGGCCTCGCCCAGCACTATCATAGTTAACGCCTATAATTAGCTTCGCTCGCTCGGCTAAAGATCTTTTCCGATGTCGCGGCGATAATACTTGTCGGTAAACGCCACTGTCTGCGCCGCCTGCATCGAGGCAGCAAGTGCCTTGGCCTTGTCGCGGCCATAAGAAGTGAGAGCAATCACGCGACCGCCATTGGTAACCAGCTGACCATCCTTGACGGCAGTGCCTGCATGAAACGCTATGGTGTCGCCTATCTGGTCAGCACCCGAAATGGGATAGCCTTTCTTATACTCAAGGGGATAACCGCCGCTAACTAGCATCACGCACACCGCAGCACGCTCGTCCTGCTCCACGGTGCACTGGTCAAGGGTGCCCGCTGCCACCGCCTCAAACAACTCCACGATGTCTGACTTGAGGCGCGGCATTACGGTCTCCGTCTCAGGGTCTCCCATGCGGCAGTTGTATTCTATCACCTTGGGCTGCCCGTCGCAGTTGATGAGTCCGAAGAAGATGAAGCCTTTGTAGTCCAGACCCTCTGCTGCCAGTCCCTCCACGGTGGGGCGCACTATCTGATCCTCCACCTTCTGCATCCACTCCTTGGTGGCGAAGGGCACTGGCGACACACTGCCCATGCCGCCGGTATTGAGCCCCGTGTCGTATTCGCCTATGCGCTTGTAGTCCTTGGCCTCGGGCAGTATCTTATAATGACGACCGTCGGTCAGCGCAAACACCGAGCACTCTATTCCGCTCAAGAACTCCTCTATCACTACGCTGGCAGAGGCAGTGCCAAACTTGCCGCCGAGCATCTCGCGGAGCTGCTCGCGTGCCTCTTTCAGATTCGACACAATGAGCACACCCTTACCTGCGCACAGGCCGTCGGCCTTGAGCACGTATGGGGGCTGCAGTGTCTCGAGGTATGCCTCTGCTTCGGCCAGGCGCGTGCCGTCGAAGGTCTGATAGGCAGCGGTAGGTATGCAGTGGCGCATCATGAATGCCTTGGCAAAGTCTTTGCTACCCTCAAGCTGCGCTCCTGCCTTTGAAGGGCCTATCACCTTAACCTTGCCCAGCTCAGGGCGCGAGGCGAAATAGTCGGCTATGCCTTCCACCAGAGGCACCTCGGGGCCTACCACCAGCATCTCTATGCATTTGTCAAGCACAAAGGCTGCGATGCCTTCGAAGTCTGTTTCCTTCAGTGCTACGTTCTCGCCCACAAGTGCGGTGCCGGCGTTGCCCGGAGCGATATACAGTTTGGTAAGACGCGGACTCTGCGCGATTTTCCATGCTAGGGCGTGCTCACGGCCGCCGCTGCCAAGTAATAATATGTTCATATGAGTTTGAGAGTTTTTCTTAATATTCGAACTTTGCTTCGAGCCGCCCTTTGGGGCGGTAGCATAGAGCTTTGGTGTCGCTTTCAGGAACTTGCTCACGTAAAGCGTAAGACAAAGGTCTGGGCGTAGGCGCACAGCGCATGAAGCACAGTTATTTTCTTAATATTTGTTAGATTCGTTAGATTCGTGGTTTAAATCGTTTTCGTTTTCGTTATCGTATTACTATCGTCTTTAACTTCTCGCTTGCACAGCAAGCGTTAACTTCTTTAACTTCTTTAATCAGTTATATCTTTCTACTTTTCAAATTTCTTTGCCCACGGGGAGCGGGAGTGGCCTTTCGGCTGACGCCTGTCTCTCCCCGGGCCGGGGTAGCTGGAGCGAGCCTTCTCCTCTTGCTGGCGCTGTTTGGCCACAAACTTGCGATGGCGCTCACGCAGATATGCCGGAATATCATCTTCTTCATCTCGTTCCCGGCCACGGCGGTCGTCATCGCGCTGACGGGGATAGGGACTGCGGACATGACGGTCGCGCATGCGGCGACGCTCCTCGTCGCTCTTTATCTCTCCACCTTCGTTGCGGAAAGCCCTGTACTTGCCGTCAAAAATCTGATATTTGCGAAATTCGCACTCCAGCGCCCCGTTAAACAATGGTATCTTAAGACTGGGCTTCAAGCCAATGCTCTCAAAGGCTTCTTGGCGATAGCTGATTATCCAGGCGTCATTGCCGCAGAACTGGTGCTTCAACTTCTCACCGATTGTCTTGTACAGGCCCAGCAGGTTGGGCGAAGATATACGTTCGCCATACGGCGGATTCATCACAATTATGGCCTGTTGCTCCGGCTTGACAAACTGCTGTATCGGCTGTACTGCTATGTCCATACAGTCGGCCACCGACGCTGAGCGGGCATTGGCCATAGTGGCGTTGATAGCCGCAGGATCTATGTCGCGCGCATATATCTTGTGGTCGAAGGCTCGCTCGTTGCTGTCGTCGTTATATATCTGCTGCAGCAACTCTGCATCATAGTCGGGCCAGTTCTCAAAGGCGTATTTGTGGGTATGGAATACGCCCGGCCAAATATTGCGGGCAAGCAGGGCTGCCTCAATGGCAATGGTGCCTGAGCCGCACATCGGGTCTATAAGGTCACACTCGCCGTGCCAACCGGTCATCATCAGCATGCCCGCAGCCAGTACCTCGTTGATAGGACTGTCCACCGTAGCCACCCGGTATCCACGCTTGTGGAGGCTCTCGCCCGAAGAGTCAAGCGATAGGGTGCAGTCGGTGTCGCTGATATGGATGTTGAGACGAATGTCCGGATTGGTGATGCTGATATTGGGACGCCGCCCCGTCTGCTCGCGGAAAAAATCGACTATGGCATCCTTCACCTTATATGCCACAAACTTTGAGTGCTTAAACTCCTCCGAATAAACCACCGAGTCCACCGAAAACGATGTCTTGAGCGAGAGATACTGATTCCAGTCTATCTCATGAACAGCCCGATACACATCGTCGGCGTCATAAGCCTTAAACTCCTTGATAGGCTTGAGTATGCGCAGTGCCGTGCGCAAGCAGAAATTGGCCTTGTACATCATGGCCAGGTCACCGCTGAAGGTAACCACACGGCGCCCCGCCTGCACATCTGCTGCACCAAGTGCCTCAAGCTCCTGAGTCAGCACCTCCTCCAGACCCTGCATGGTCTTGGCGACCATCTTGTAAGTACTCATCGTTGATAATTCGAGAATTCTATTTTAATTCGTCTTACACTGCAGCACAAGCTTCGCTCCTGCCGGCACATCGTCGGTAATCCACATGTTACCGCCTATTACCGCTCCCTCGCCTATCGTCACTCTACCAAGGATGGTGGCATTGGAATACACAATAACATTGTCCTTCAGTATCGGGTGGCGCAGTATGCCCTTGATGGGAACTCCATTCTTGCCCAGTGGGAAACTCTTGGCGCCCAGCGTCACTCCCTGATAGAGCTTCACATTGTTGCCTATGATGGTAGTGGCTCCTATCACCACACCTGTACCGTGGTCAATGGTAAAGTGGCTGCCTATCTGCGCCGCAGGGTGTATGTCGATACCTGTCTCGCTGTGAGCCATCTCTGTCAGCATACGAGGGATGAGGGGTACGCCCAGCTCATGCATCACATGAGCAAGGCGGTAGATGGATATCGCCCTGATGGCAGGATAACAGCTCACCACCTCGCTATATGTAGTGGCGGCAGGGTCTCCCTTATAGGCTGCCTCCACATCTGTCTCCAGCATACTCTTCACCTCAGGCAGATGCTCCACCACCTCCGTGGCTATGCACTCTGCCTCCTTGCGCACCACATCCTTACAACTCTCTCCTGTCTTGGGACGCTCGTCCAGATACAACCCTGCGGCTATCTGCGAGGCAAGCAATTCATGCACTCGCCTCACCATATCTACTAATCCTCCCCCTAGAGGGGGATAAGAGGGGGTCTGCCCATAGAATCCTGGAAAAAACACCGAGCGACACAGCTCTACCAACTCCTCCAACGCCTTGGCCGAAGGTATCAGGGCGCTCTCGCTGTACTCGTGTAGCACGCCTTTCTGCTCTAGGAACGAATAGTCAGACAAACGCGCTGCCACTGCGGCTATCGCCTTGTCTGCACTCACTTTACTGTTGTCGTTGTCTTGCATAATCGTTTTACTGCTCGCAAAATTACTACTTTTTCTCTAACAAGGCCCCACGATTCGCAGAAAAACAAAAATTCTTTTCAAAAAATTTGGCAGTAACCGGCAAAAAGAGTAATTTTGCACCCGATTTCAAGCAGGAGACTGCTGCAGACATACATGCACACATTATTATATATGTGTCGCCCGCTTGAGATCCTTCCTATAATATTTTTTACTTAAAACCATAAACCGCAACCACGGCAAAGCCCGCGGAACGCGTGTGTGCAATCCTATTTTTATGCCAAATTTTAAACTTGAGGAGCTCCTCTCAAAACCTATTGAGGAAATACGCTCCATCGCACAGACACTAGGTCTGAAGACTAAGCAGGCCGATACCCAGCAGGATATCGCCTATATGATTATTGACGAACAGGCTATTCTCAACTCCAAGTCTGTAAGCGAACCACGCAAGGCCAAACGCCCGCGCATCAGCGAATCCGCCAAAACGGAAGACGGCAACACCAAGCGCAGCAAGGCCAAGAAAGAAACCAAGACCGAGGAGCCCAAAGCCGAGAATAACGTCGCCGAGCCCACTGTCGAGACAAAGCCCAAACGCCGCGGAAGACCCCGCAAGGATGCCGCAGTCGCGACCGAAAATACCAAGGCAGAGGCTGACGCTCCTATCACCGAGCCTGAAGCCAAGCCTGCGGAGCCCAAGCGCAAAGGCAGGCCCCGCAAGAGCGACAAGACATCGGCTGCTAAGGACAGCGACAAACAAGAGTCAATGCCGCAGGCCATCCCCGCATCTCTGTTTGACGAAGAGACTGCCACTACCTTCACCGACGAGGCCGACACTCCGGTAGAGACCATACAGCCCCAGATAACACAGAGCGACTTCATCATCCTGCAGGATATCCCCTCCGCAGAGTTGATTGACCGTCAGATGGCCGACGAAGAACAAACCATCACCAACGAACCTGCCGAGAAGGAAGAGTACAGCAGAGAACCGGAGAATAGCACCACAGACAACGCTCCCGAAGACAACAAGGGTTCTTTCGCCATGCCGCGTCGCCAGAACCAGACCTACGACTTCGGTGAAGCCATCATCGGCTCCGGCGTACTGGAGGTCACTCCCGAGGGACAGGGCTATCTGCGTTCTGCAGACTACAACTACCTGACCTCGCCCGATGACATATTCATAACACCGCAGATTATAAAGCAATACGGTCTTAAGATGGGCGACGTGGTGGAAGGTCCCGTACGTACTCCCAAGGAGAACGAGAAATTCTTCACTCTCCTCAAGGTGTCTCGCATCAACGGTCTCGACCCCGACAAGGTGCGCGACCGCCAGACCTTCGAGCACCTCACTCCCCTCTTCCCCGACGAGAAGTTCCAGCTATGCAAGGGCGACGGCTCCGACTCCCTCTCAGCTCGCGTTGTTGATCTCTTTGCACCCATCGGCAAGGGACAGCGCGCCCTGCTCGTGGCACAGCCCAAGACAGGTAAGACTCTTCTCATGAAGAGTATCGCCAATGCCATCGCTGCCAACCATCCCGAGACATACCTCATGATGCTCCTCATCGACGAGCGTCCCGAGGAAGTCACCGATATGGCACGCACCGTCAACGCAGAGGTTATCGCCTCCACCTTCGACGAGCCCGCCAGCAACCATGTCAAGATTGCAGGCATCGTGCTCGAGAAGGCTAAGCGTATGGTAGAATGCGGCCACGATGTGGTCATCTTCCTTGACTCCATCACCCGACTGGCACGCGCCTACAACACCGTCGCTCCCGCCAGCGGCAAGATTCTCACCGGTGGTGTTGACGCCAACGCTCTCCAGAAGCCCAAGCGTTTCTTCGGCGCAGCACGCAACATAGAGGGTGGTGGCTCTCTCACCATCATTGCCACAGCCCTCATCGACACGGGTAGCAAGATGGACGAGGTTATCTTCGAGGAATTCAAGGGTACCGGCAACATGGAGTTGCAGCTAGACCGCACCCTTAGCAACAAGCGCATCTTCCCCGCTGTCAACTGCGTGGCATCCTCCACACGTCGCGACGACCTGCTGCAAGATCAGAACACCCTCAGTCGTATGTGGGCTATACGCAACCACATCGCCGAGATGACAGCCATGGAAGCCATGACATTCATCAAGGACCGCATGGAACGCACCCTAAACAACGAGGAGTTCCTTGCCACCGTCAACTCCTAGACAACACAAAAGAGCGTGCGCTGTATTTTGCGCACGCTCTTTTGTTTTTCTCTCTTCGCACTATCCTTTCCTGTGAAGAGTTTTATATGCCAGCAGTCCTGCCAATATAACAGCCAGCCCACCTCCGGCATAAACAATGTATTCCTTGGCAGAGTCGGCTCCCACATCACTCATGTCCTGCGCCATAGCAGCGGAGTCCGTATCCGATAGGCTTGAGGCACCATCCTCTCGCACATCCAGCGCCGCCATGCCCTCCTTCGTTATAGGCTCAGGCTCGGGATAGGTAATCTCAAAGATATCCACAGCATTGCCACCGCCACCCGAGCGTCCCTGCGAGGTGATAATCACATAGCGTCCGTCCTCACTGATATCGAGGCCCACAGGATAAGAGTCCGCATCGATGCTCGTTATCTGCTTCATCTCTCGCGTGTCCACCACACACAGCTTCGACGCATTGTTGCACGCAGCAAAGGCGTAGCGGCCACTCGGCGACAGCTCTATCGTCCTAGCTCCCGTACCCACCTTGCATGTCTGCCAGCCACTTACGGTCACCAGCTTGTTGCCCGCTCCGTCCATCTGGCACGCAGCCTTCAGGAAGTCGTCAAGCCCTATCTTCTGTATGCAGCCGGCGGCGTTGATGCTTAGGTAGAGGTTGCCGTCACGTATCACCAGATGGCGCACATTATCCATCATACCCTTCACGCGACCAAGATACTTGCCCTCCTGCAGGTCTATTACCGCTATGCCGCCAGTGCCGCCCATGCAGCCCACCAGCAGATACTTGTCGTCGGGCGTAAACACCGTGCCGCGCAACGCATACCCACTGCCGTTGTCGCGGTCCACCGACACCGTAGTACTGAAATTCAGCGGCAAGATATAGTCCACCACCAGCATCTTCTTGTGATGCCAGTCCGCAGGACT
Source organism: Bacteroidaceae bacterium (assembly GCA_017458585.1). GTDB lineage: Bacteria > Bacteroidota > Bacteroidia > Bacteroidales > Bacteroidaceae > UBA6382. The sequence goes on along the minus strand of JAFTAJ010000002.1, from coordinate 1,029 downwards.
GCTGCTGCTCACGTCAATCAGAGCCACCGTATTGTTGCCCCAGTGCGCCACAGCCACCGTCTTGCCGTCATGGCTCGTGGCTATCATCTTAGGCAGCGGCCCCGTCTCAAGCATCCTGATGATACTGTCCTTCTCAGTGTCAATCACAGCTATGGCCGACGGGTCTTGAGCGTTGATGTCAAACGTACGGCGATAGTAAGGCACCCACAGGTAGCGACCACCGTGAGTGAAACAGCTCTCCACGGGCTTGCCCATAAACGCATTCACATTGAAGCCCCCACCGCCGTAGTGAGTGAAGTTATACAGTCCCGAGGGCTTAGCCCACAAATGCTTCTCGCTGCCGTCAAAGCGATGGTTGATGACTGCCAGCTTCTTATGTGTAGCCATATCATAGGCGATGGTACGGCATCCCTCCAGCGAGTTGACGTAATACTTGCTCCCATTGGGGTGAATGTTAATCGACTTCGGCGAGTTGATGTCCTCGTCCCATCCGTCCATCGACCGAGCATACTGCTGATGACGGCCCACTAGCCGCAACTTCAGCCCCTCGGGCGTGCTCACCTCTGTGCCAATAGCCGGATGAACAATTCCTTGCCCAAACACACCCCCCACTGGCATCATGCACACCAGCACACAGACAGAAAACCATTTCTTATATCCTACCATATCTATATATTGTTTTTTTTCTCACTGCAAAGATAAACACATTTTCCTCCACCGCAAAGAACACACTCCTTTTTTTGCGGCAAAAGAAAGGCTCCCCAACAAATAAAAAAGGCTCCGCAAAAAAGAAAAGGCTCCGCAGCAGATGCTCTCCCCCTAAACTAGGGCCTTTGATTCTCCCCCTAAGCTAGGGGGAGTACCCGAACTAGGGGGAGTACCCGAAGGTGAAGTGCACCCAAAAAGTTGGACACAAAACCTAAGAGGAGGAAAGCTATATGCGACATTCATTAGAAGAGAAACTTAGTGTTGTCAGAGATGTACTCTCTGGCAAGGGTTTGAAGCCTACATGCCGCGCGCGGCATGTAG
>JAFTAJ010000047.1 GCA_017458585.1 Bacteroidaceae bacterium | reverse complement strand
TTGTTTATTGATTATTGGCTAATTGAAGAAGTTCCAGGATAATCCGAGTCGCAGCGTGAAGGGATTGATAGGATAATGCGGCGCATTAAACGTGGTGCCTCCTTCTTTGGAGTAGTTGAAGTGGCTGGCCATTACGTAGAAGCGCGTATGCTTGAGATGGAAGTTGAGGTATGCACCGAGCACAGGGTGATTGCCCACCTTGACAAGGTCATCACCAGGTTGCGTGGCATACTGTCCGAGACACACGCTGTAGGTAGGCGCATAGTACTTGGTGAAGTAGCGCATGTCGATGCCAAACTCCGTGTTGAGCACATGGGCTATGCGGAACTTTATGTATAGATTGGAGTACGCTGTGAACGCTGGCAGCGGCAGGACATATTTGTCGTTTGTGGTCTGGTAGATAAGAGAATTATCCCAGTTGAAGATACCCCAACGGAAGTTTTTGTCGAGGCTGAGCACGAGCAGGTTGATGCCCTTGTCCGATTGCGCCACTCTGGTGTTGATGGTTGGCGTCTCTCCCGCAGCATACTGAGTGGCGAAGTAGGTGTAGTTGGTTATATTATAGACATCGGCACTTAGGCTGAGATCCAGCTTGCGGCTCTGAAGGGTGGCACCTATACGGTTGGTGAGTTGCTTGTCGAGTTTATTATCCCACCAGAGGTATTTGGACTGGAAGTGGCGGTAGAAGAACGTAGGCTTACGATTGATACTGGAGGCACGCAGGGCAAGGCTCACACTGTCGCCTAGCAATGGCACGGTGAGGCGACCTTGGGCACGCAGCTCATATTCGCCCCAGCTCTCTCCGTCGCTGGAGGTCTGCGCAGTAAGCTGGTAGTTGAGCAGACTGCTCTGCTCGCGGAAGATTTGAGCTCCGATAGTCACACGATGCTCGTTGAACTTGTCGCGCGCCTCCAACCCTACAAGGGAGTAATTGTTGTAATCGTACACACCAAAGAGGCGAATACCCGCAGAGAGATATTTGTTGAGTCCTTCGCTGAGCTCCACGGCGAGGTAGTTGGAGATAAGCAGGTTCTTGGTGTCCTCTTCCACGGAGTCGTTGGGCATGTAGATATTGGTGTAGTAGTTGCCCAGCGATTGGTTGGCAAGAAACTTCTTTGTGTTGATGCCAAGCTTGAGGGTATGGATGAAGCTGGTGACGGGCACAAAGACGGTGCTGTCGGTCTTAGCGGCCACGGCCAATTGACTATTGAGAGTGGTGTCTCTCTCTACCTCACTGGCGGAGATGGCTCCTGCGGGGCGGACTTTCGCCACCACGGTGTCCGCCTTGATAGTGTCAGTCTTCGTGCTGTCAGCGGTCTTGATGACGCGCTTGAAGCCGAGGCTATAGCGATGGGTAAGCTGCGCACCGTCGTAGTGCATCTTGTTCCACACACGGTCGAGCATGGTGGGTATCTCGCGAGTAGTGTAAGAGGTGGGGAATTTCTGCGGGTCAGTGACGTAGTCGTCGTTGGTGATACCGCCATTCTCGCGAGTCTTGAGGTAGTTGGCGTAGGCTATCCAGTGAGCCTTGTAGCGGTCCTTGACCACGGAGCCGTAGAGGCTGAAGTTGAAGTGGGCGGTAGATTGGTTCTCGTGGTAGCCGCGCCCATAGATATAGTCTATGTTGAATCCTAAACCCGCATCCTTATTGACGTTCACGGCAAACTTGGCGGTAAGATGGTCCTCGCCGTTGTCGCTGTCGCCACTCTCATGGTAGGTGATATTGGTGATGGGCTGGTAGGTGTTGGTGAAGTGCCAGCCGTCCAACGGCTTGAGGAAGAAGTCGTAGGGCTGGGCAAAGATGAAGTAGTCCATCTCTGGGCGCAGGGTGAACACCTTGGCCTGGCGCGGCGAACCGAGGTTGCCGAGGTTGGCGTAGAATCCCTTCGGGCCATCGGAGGTGTAAGCCGAGTTTTGGAAAGCATGGTGCACAGTGTCGATGACCGCCGAGTCGGGCAGACCGCTGCGCTCATCCACTGTCCACACACGAATGCCTGTCTTGGCCTTGGCACGCGCCTCTTCCTCCGACTGTTTGTCCTTGTTAGGATTGGCGCCTGCCACGCGGCGGCCTTGGCTGTCGCGCACCTGCTGACTCATGGCGGGAATTGCCATGAGCGATGCCACCATTATGATAGCGAAAAGGTGCTTCATCTGCGAAGGTTAAACTACACTCTTTTTCTTTGTGCCCGTGCGAGCCTCAACCACATTGATGACATAGTCGCCGAGCTTCTCGCACTCATTTATCAGGTCCATGTATATGGTGCCAACGGCATAGGTGTATTCGTGGTTGTTGATGTCGTTGATGTTCTGCGACTTCAACTGATTGCGATAGTTGTTGATCTCGTTTTCTATGTTGTAGGTGCGATTGACGTCATAGGCATCCTTACGTCCACTGATGAGCCTGTTCATCTGCGTAAGCGACTGGCCGGTCAACTCCATCATCTGGTGGATATGCTCATACTGCTTGGTGTTGAAGTGGTCTTGCTTGCCATTATACTTTCTGGATATGGTGCGCGCCATATTGAAGCAGGCATCGCCTATGCTCTCCAACTCGCTTATCTCGCGCAGCATGGCGCGTATCTTGGCCTTGGTCTCGTCGCTGAGGTGGGCATCGCTCACCGAGTCGAGGTAGTTGGCTATCTCCAGTTCCATCTTGTCGCTGATGCCTTCATACTTCTCTATGCGCGTAAAGAGTTTGTTGAACGTGGCACCATTGTTGCCCTTCGTGTTCGACGAGCTCGACGATAGCTGCAGCAGGTCTCTCACCATATTAAACATACGCTGCATACGCTCGGCAAAAGACTCTATCTCTTTCTGCGCCTCCAGCACCGACAACTCAGGAGTCTTCATCAGTCCGGCAGTGATGAAGTGCAGACGGAACTCATCCTCTTCATCCACGCTCTTGGGCTTGATTACCCAGCACACCAGACGCTCTATCTGAGGGATGAACCATATTAGTATCATCGTGTTGGCCAGATTGAAGCATGTGTGGAAGGCTGCGAGCACAAAGCTCAGTTTGCCTGCGTTGGCCAGGAAGGTCGCTGAGTCGGTGGCTTCTTTGGTGAGGGTGACATCATAGCCTACCCATCCGCACACCATATCTATGAACGGACGGAACACAAAGAGAATCCATATCACTCCAAACACGTTAAACAACATGTGAGACAATGCTGCCCTACGCGCTTGGGTGTTGGCCGACAGGGCTGCCAGGTTAGAGGTAATGGTCGTACCGATATTCTCACCCATCACCAGCGCGATACCTTGATAAATAGGCAGCGCACCGCTCGAGCAGAGTATCATCGTGATGGCCATCACCGCTGCCGACGACTGCACACAGAAGGTGAGCACTCCGCCCAGGAACAAGAATATCAGCGTGGTCCAGAAGGAGTTGGGGTCAAAAGAAGCAAAGAAGTCGAGCACCGCCTGGTTCTCCCCCAGCCTCATGTCCTGCCCTGTTGCTCTCAGTATAGCCAAGGCAAAGATCAAGAATGCAAGGCCAAAGAGGAAGTCGCCAATGTAACGTAATCTCTTTTGGTATATCAGGATGATACCCACAAAGAAAGCGACAAACGACAGATTGCTTACATTGAAGGACATACCTGCCGACATAATCCACGCTGTGAGCGTGGTACCGATGTTGGCACCCATTATCACCGATATTGCCTGCGCCAGAGTAAGGAGTCCTGCATTAACAAACGAGACAGTCATCACCGTGGTAGCCGTGGATGACTGCACCGCTGCCGTAACCGACATACCCGTCAGGGCACCGGTAAACCGATTGGTAGTCATAGCGCCAAGCACATGACGCAACTGCGGACCGGCCATCTTTTGCAAGGCTTCACTCATAGACTTCATGCCAAACATCAGCAGAGCCAGCGAGCCGAGCAGCTTAAAAGTAACAGTTAGCATTTATAGAATGTGAAAGATTAACGTGAATGTTTACTGTGGGTGTTTTACGTTTCACTTACTTTATCAGATTGCCCAGTATGTCGCGAGTCAGCTCTCTGGTGACTGTACGGGTGGCTGCCGAGGTAGCATTCTTGGCCACTCGGCCTCCTACTGAGGTGCGCGACTTGGTCTTCTTACCGGTGATGGCGTCTGACACAAAGGTGCCCGCAATGGTGGCAAACACTCCCGTGATGGCAGTGATGATAGCCTTGAGCACTTTGGAGAAGATATTCTTTTTCTTGCCCGCCTTTTCGTCTTTCTTACCCTCCTCGGCGGCCTGCTCCTGAGCGGCAGCATCCTGCTCGCTCTGCGCCAACAGCACCTCAAAGGCACTCTCGCGGTCAACAGGCGTATCGTATTTGCCATACACACGACTCTGCCTGATAATGTCGGCACGCTGTCCCTCGCTGATGGCCCCTATCTGACTGAGCGGGAAAAGCACCTTGGCTCTCTCCACCACGGTGGGGGCACCCTTCTCGTCGAGGAAGCTGACCAATGCCTCACCCGTCTCGAGGTTCATGATAGCCTCGTCGGTCTTAAACGCAGGGTTGGGACGGAAGGTGTCGGCGGCAGTCTTTACGGCGCGCTGGTCTTTGGGGGTATAAGCGCGCAGGGCATGCTGCACACGGTTGCCGAGCTGGCCGAGTATGTTCTCGGGGATGTCTGATGGGCTCTGCGTGATGAAATAGATGCCCACGCCTTTGGAGCGGATAAGGCGAATCACCTGCTCTATCTTGTCGGTCAGCGCCTTGGTGGTGTCCTCGAAGAGCATGTGCGCCTCGTCGAAGAAGAATATCAGCTTCGGATACTCCAGGTCGCCCACCTCAGGCAGTCGGCTGTAGAGGTCGCTCAGCAGCCACAGCAGGAAAGAACTGTAGAGCTTGGGCTGCATCATCAGCTTGTCGGCAGCCAGCACACTCATCACGCCCTTGCCCCCCTCGCTCTGTAGCAAATCCAGGATGTCAAACGCCGGTTCACCGAGAAATTGGTTACCGCCCTGATTCTCCAGCACGAGGATAGCCCTCTGTATGGCGCCCACCGTCGGGGTGGCGATATTGCCGTAGGAAGTAAATTGCTTGGCATTCTTGAGCACATACTCAAGCATGGAGCGCAGATCCTTGATGTCGAGCAACAGCAGACCGCGCTCGTCAGCAATGCGAAAGACGATGTTGAGCACGCCCTCTTGCGTCTCGTTGAGGCCGAGCATACGGCTGAGCAGCTGAGGCCCCATCTGCGACACGGTGGCACGCATCGGGTGGCCCTGCTCGCCAAACACGTCGTAGAACCTCACGGGGCATCCTGCAAACTGGGGATTCTCGATGCCGAACTCGGGCATTCTCTTCTCTATGAAACCCGAAAGACGGCCTGCCTGGCTAATGCCACTGAGGTCGCCCTTCATATCAGCCATAAAGCAGGGCACGCCTACCTGGCAAAAACTCTCCGCAATCACTTGCAGGCTCACCGTCTTACCTGTGCCGGTGGCGCCGGCTATCAATCCATGGCGGTTAGCCATATTGCCGAGGATACTCAGCGCCCCTCTCTCGCAATGGGCGATGTAGAGGCCGTGTTGTGTGTCGTACATAGTATTAAGGGTTTAAGAAGTTCAAGTGTTCAAGAGTTCAAGGGTTAAGCTTGTTTTCGCTTGCGAAGTTACAAAAAAGTTTTGGCTTATACAACCTGCAGGGTAAATATTTTTCAAAAAATATTGGCGACCGCTTAGCAGTCGCCAATATTAGGGTTGGTGGTTAGAGGTTATTGGCCATCCGTTTCCGGAGCCTTGTCGATTAGCTCCATAAACTGGTCGAGCTTAGGAGTGATGATAATCTGTGTGCGACGGTTGCGCTGACGTCCCAGCTCGGTGTCGTTGGTGGCAATAGGATTATACTCGCCACGACCAGCTGCACTGAGGCGCTTGGGATCTACGCCATACTTGTTCTGCAGAGCCTGCACCACTGACGAAGCACGCAGGGCACTGAGGTCCCAGTTGTTGCGGATATTCGTGCGGTTGATAGGCACGTTGTCGGTGTTGCCCTCGATGAGCACCTCATAGTCCTTGTAGTCGGTGATAATCTTGGCAATCTTACTGAGCGTCTGTCCGGCGCGGTCGTTGATTTCGTAGCTGCCCGACTTGTAGAGCATATTGTCAGCCAGCGAGATATATACCACGCCCTTGAGCACCTTCACATCCACCTCGCTCAGCTCGTCGCGTGTCAGCGAGCGGGTAAGTTTATTGGTGAGCGCCAGGTTGAGGGAGTCGCTCTTGCTCTTCACCTCTACCAGGTGCTTGATATAGGCGTTCGATGCATTGATCTCGTCAACGAGCTTAGAGATATTGATGCTGCTCTGGCTGTTCTGGCTCAGGCTGCTGTTGAGCGAGTTGTTGAGCTTGTCGTACATCTCCTTCAGTTCGGCGTTGCGACGCTTCTCTTCGTCCAGCATCTTGTCGAGGCTCTTCACCTCTGCCTGTGCACCGGCCAGCTCTGCCAGAGTCCTGGAGTGCTGGCTCTGCAGCGTTGCGAGCTCGCTTTGCACGGTGGCATAGTCTTTCTGCAGGTTCACAAACTGCTTCTTACTTACACAACTGGTAAACACAAGTGCCACTACCAGCAGCTTGGCTGCCACGGCGGCTGTAATAAATGTCATTGATTTCCTCATAGTCATAAACATTTGGGGTTTTCGCGGTGCAATATTAGTCACTATCGCAGTCCTGGCCAAATATTTTTTTCTTTTTTAAGCAGCTCACAGCCTTAATTCGGCTTTTTTAAGATTCGGAGTACGCCGGTTAAGGACTTTTCACTTCTTTGGCTCCAGCTTCATCTTAATCGGAAGTTGGTGCATCATGGCCACTGGCTTGCCGTCGCGGGTGCCGGGACGCCATCTGGGCATATTCTTGAACAAGTCCAAGGCTATCTCTTCGAGCAGCCTGTTCTTGTTGCTCTTGCTCACCCATGCGTCGCTTATCCCGCCTTCGTCGTCCACCACGAAGTCCACCACCACGGTGCCCTGCATCTTTTTGTCCACGGACACCTTGGCCATTTCCTTGGCGAGAAACTCGTTCAGAGCCGTCTCCCCGCCGGGGAAGCTGGGCTGTCGCTCGCCTGCCTCGGGCTTCACCATGCCGGGGCCATCGAGCGGAGGCTCAATCTCTCCACGTGTTCTCTCGATGATACTCTCTATCGACACAGGCAGCGCCTGGAGGAAAGCTGACTCGGGTCGGCCCTTCTCTACGAACAGCGTACCCACGCCGCCATAGATGGAGGCGGAGAAGTAGGGCTTATCATCGTCGCCCTTGAAGAACGCCAGCGCATCGGTGGTGCCACCGCACACCAGCGGCTCATCCTTAGGCTTCACGCTCTTGATACCCTGCTGGGCGAGAGTGGCCTTAGCTTTGTCGAGAATCTCTTGCGACGAGGGGTACACCACTCTCAGTAGCAGGTCGCCGTAGCTGGTTACGCGCACACGGATGCTGTCCTTGTCGATGCCGATGTAGTAGCTGCGGTGGCAGTCGGGGGGTGTGCTACTGTCGGTGAAGTCATAGCGCAGGAAGGTGGTCTCTGCCCAGTCCTGCTCGGTGATTGTCTGCTCCTCCTTTTGGGCGCAACTGCTGATTGCAAACATAGTCGTTACGATTAAAAAACAAATCTTTTTCATAATATATTAAGAAGTTTATAAAGTTAAAGAAGTTCTTGGAGTTATCTCTTTGCTCGAAGTTATCGGAGCCTGCGGCTCCTCGAAGTTATCACAGCCTTGGCAGTTCGACATTATTCTTTTTATTTACGATTCTGTCGCCCCTTCAGGGCTATGTTTTGTTTGTGTCCGTACCGGGGGTTGCACCCCCGTCTGTTATCTGTCGTGCCTGCGGCACTTAACTCCTAAAAGTATTTTCTGTGTTTTTCCAATGAGCCGCGAGCGTTAGCTCCTTGGCGTAGTCGCTACGTGTGGCGCGAGCTTGCTCGCAGCCAGATGCAGAGGCTGCGGCAAGAAACGTGTGCAATACGTGGCTCATTGGGGTTTTTCTGGTTTTTGTTTCAATAATTTTTCAATCCTTCAATTCTTCAAACACCTTGCGGTAGTACTCCGCCTTCTGTGTCAGCGCCATGGGATAGGCACGCGAGGATGAGGGCAGGCGCCAGAGTTTAAGAGTTCGAGAGTTCGAAAGTTCGAAAGTTGCCGCTTCGCTCTGTTTTCTATTCTCTATTATGATGTACTCGCCCATGCGCGGCGGCTCGGCGATGCCAAGCTGTTCGCAGAGGGTGTCGGCAGCCTTCTGGCCCGTTACCGCTATCGCCCTCAGCTGGGGAGCGCGACTTATCAGCGCCCTGATGTCTGTCTGCTCCACCACCTCCAGGAACTTGTCGGAGGCATTATCCTTCAGTCGGCGCACGGCCTCGGAGGTGTCGTAGTATCCGAGGTGCTGCTCACTGACGAGTCGCTTTATCCTGTCCATGCGGTAGGTCTTGGCCTCGGTGTCCACGAGGTAGTCCTTGTCGCCGTAGAAGATGAGGCCCATCAGACGCCAGTGGTCGTTGGTGAAATTCGGGTAGAAGAACTCGAATCCCTTTGCCCATCGCTTCCTCGGCGGCGGAAAGCTGCCCAGAAACAGCACCTGCGTCTGTGCGTCGATGCACGGCTTGAGCGGATGACGCTCTATAGATTGAACATTGGACATTAAAATTCTCTGTCTTTCCACAGGCTGTTCATTCGGTCGCGCAGCTTCTGCTCCGCGGCGTTGGGCTGTCCGTGCCAGAGGCGCTCGCCCTTCAGTTCGTCGGGCAGGTACTGCTGGTCGACGAAGTGGCCCTCAAAGTCGTGGGCATATTTATAGTCGGTGCCGTAGCCCAGCTGTTTCATCAGCTTGGTGGGCGCGTTCCTTAGGTGCAGCGGCACAGGCAGGTTGCCTTTCTCTTCCGCCAGCTGCAGGGCCTTGCCGATGCCGAGGTATGCCGAGTTGCTCTTCGGCGAGCAAGCCAGATAGACTGTGGCCTCCGCCAGCGGTATGCGCCCCTCGGGCCAGCCAATCTTCTCCACTGCCTCAAAGGCCGCGTTGGCCAGCAGCAGCGCGTTGGGATTGGCGAGGCCGATGTCCTCCGACGCCGAGATTATCAGGCGACGGGCGATAAACTTGGGGTCTTCGCCACCAGCCACCATGCGCCCCAGCCAGTAGAGGGCTCCGTCGGGGTCGCTGCCGCGGATGCTCTTGATAAAGGCCGAGATGATATCGTAGTGCAGTTCGCCGTCCTTGTCGTATGCCGCAGGGTTGAGCTGCAGCTGTGTCTTCACCGTCTCGTTGTTGATAACGGCCGTCTCGCCCTGTGCGAAGGAGCTCACCACCAGGTCGATGATATTGAGCAGCTTGCGGCCGTCGCCGCCGCTGTATTGGAACAGGGCCGTTGTCTCCTCCACCTTGATGTCGCGGTCCTTGAGCACGAGGTCTTGGCTGAGCGCCTTGTCCATCAGCGTCCGCAGGTCGTCGTCCGTCAGCGGCTTGAGCACATACACCTGGCAGCGGCTGAGCAGCGGTGTGATGACCTCAAACGAGGGGTTCTCCGTCGTGGCACCTATCAGCGTCACTATGCCGCGCTCCACAGCCGAGAGCAGCGAGTCTTGCTGGCTCTTGCTGAAGCGGTGTATCTCGTCGATGAAGAGGATGGGTGTCGGCGAGTCGAAGAAAGTGTTCTTGGCAGCTTTGTCAATCACGTCCCTCACATCCTTCACCCCGCTGCTCACCGCACTCAGCGTGTAGAACGCCGAGCCCATGGCATTGGCTATGATATGCGCCAGCGTCGTCTTGCCCACGCCAGGAGGCCCCCACATGATAAACGAACTGACATGCTTGTTGTCTATCATGCGCCGGAGAGCACAGCCCTCCCCCACCAGATGCTGCTGCCCTACATAGTCCTGCAGGGTCAGTGGTCTCATACGCTCTGCTAATGGTCGCGACATAGGGAAAGTTTAAGATTTCAAGAGTTCAAAAGTTTAAGGGTTTAGAGTACATTGAGCACTTGCTCTTTTATCTGTTCTAGCTCGTCCTTCATGCGCACCACGAGGCGCTGCATCTCGGCGTGGTTGCTCTTGCTGCCGAGGGTATTGATCTCGCGCCCCATCTCTTGGGCGATAAATCCGAGCTTCTTGCCCTGCGGCTCGTCTTGCGCCATCGTGTCGCTGAAGTAGCGCAGATGGTTGGCCAGGCGCTGCTTCTCCTCGTTGATGTCGAGCTTCTCGATGTAGTAAATCATCTCCTCCTCCAGGCGGTTGCGGTCGTAGTCGGCGTTGAGGCTGTCGAGGCGCTCCACTATCTGCTGCCGTATCTTCTCTGTGCGCTGGGGCTCATACTGCTCCACCTCCTTGAGCAGGGCGGCGATATTGTGCAGCTTCTCCTCAAACTTCTTCTGCACGGCCTCGCCCTCCTGGCGACGGAAGGCGCTGAGGTTGTCCAGAGCCACGGCCACTGCTGTCTGCACGGATTGCCACTCCTCGTCGGAGACGTTGGTGGTGGCGCCTGTCGTGAGGCCGGGCATACGGCACAGCACCGCCCACCAGTCCTGCGGCTCACCGATGCCCAGCTCGCGGCTCGCAGCCTTGACTTGGTTGACGTAGCTGGCTGCCGTGTCAGTATTGATGGTGACTGCACCGTCGCCGGCAGAGTCCTCTATCCTGAGGGACAGATCAATCTTTCCCCTCGTGACGCAGTCGGCCACCATCTGCCTGAGCAGCAGGTCTTTGTCTGCGTAGGCGGGAGCCAGACGGGTGGAGATATCGAGGTTCTTGCTGTTGAGAGCCTTCACCTCAGCGATGATCTTGCGATTGTTGAGCACGCTCTCGCCCTTGCCGTAGCCAGTCATTGACAGTAACATGATGTTAAGTAGTTAAAAGTAGATAAAAGTAGATAAAGGTAGATAAAAGACGAAGCGATTAAGCTACCTAAGCTAATATCGCAGCAAAGTTACACTTTTTTGTGCAAACAAGGAAGATAAATGGGAAAAAAGTAGATAAAGGGAAGTAAAAGTAGATAGAGGTAGGTAGAGGTAGGTAGAGGTAGGTAAAAGAAGTTAAAGGGAGATAGAGGGAGATGGATATTATTTCACGTACAAGGGCTGGATTGTGAATATAGTTGACAAAATTCTTTGCAGCGAAATGGGTCGAAATAGAGAATAATTGACGGTTTGGTGCTGCAAAATTGAAGTTTTGGGGTGTCAAAAAGGGATTTTGGGCGGAATTAAGATGCGTTGCGTCAATATTTGGGCGTTAGAATGAGTTTTTTAGGCAAAAAAAATGTCTGGAGAGATGATATAAGGTAAGGAAAATGCCCTAAGAATTGACGCATTGGGGCGAACGCCGTCGCGGTAAAATCTGACGCGCACGCGATAAGTTTCGGACGCGCACGCGATAAGTTTTGACGAAGTCAGCTTTAGTCAAGATAAAGTGCTTATTTTCTGTAATAAAGAGTATTTTTGCAGGATTGAAGGCGGGAAAAACGAGCAAATTCACGCGGGAAAATGCGGACTTTTGCGTAAGAGGTTGAGTGTCAGGATTTTGCGAGAATTGGCGAGAATGCGCTATTTCGGAGCGGAATTCGCTTTGTTTTCGTACACGCGATTTTTAGGGTAAAAATTTCGATTCAATTTTGAATATAAATACCACGAATCAAATGAATAAGACGAATATTAAACAAAAACATTTTACGTCTTACATCAGACATCTTTCCTTACTTGTTCTTCGGTTTGCCGAACATGTAGCTGAAGGAGAGCGTCACCAATGTTTTCGCAGCTCCCAGCCGAAGGTGCGAGAATTGCGGTTCGTATAGAACTCCTGCTGCACGTTTATATTGAGCGCCTCGTTATACAGACCGACGATGAGGGGGCGCATCTCTTTCCCATAGAACACGGCCTGCAGATAGACATCGGGCTTGTCTGCCTTGTTGTCTGAGACTGTGAACCAGTCCTGCTCATCGTAGGCAAGCGTATAGCTGGTCTTGTCCTTTGGTTCAAAAGGAGCCCACCTGCCATACGGATTCGTTTTCGCTGCCTTACCGCTTGCTGACTCCATGGCGAAAGCAACGGCACCGGTAATCATCTTGTCATATTTCTCGGAGAATGACTGCTTGGTAAAGTCAGAAGAAGTAAGATCTGCATAGAACTCCTTCAGCAGTCGCTCACGCTTTTGCACGATACGGTCTGCGAATGCCAAAAGTTCAGTTTCCGTTATGAACGAGCGGCTCTTGTCGCCACCATTGCAGTGGCGGTAGATAATGTTAGCCACGTAGGTCTTGAACTCGCTGTTACGCTTCTTGTTATTAAAGATGCCGTACTCCCACTCTTTCTTATAAACGTAGCCCGAGCCGAGGTCGCTGTTGTCGCCCATGCCTGTCTTGATTCCAAGGCTGGGATTGTCCACTTCTGCCACCACTGGCTGCAGGTTTTTACCAGTAAGGACTACGCGCAGCCTTACCTCCGCATCGCTCTCCATATATTTTACAGAGAACCAATCGTCACCTTCGTAGGCAATCAGGCACTTTGCATTTGCTGTCTGCGGCTTGAACATCTGCCAGTCGTCCTTTGCTGCCGACTTTATATGCGGAGAAAGGAAGGAGTGATATTCCTTGTAAATATCCTGCGGATTGAAGCCCTGCACATTCAACTGCGAATAGAAGTCATTGAGGATTGCCATTCGCAATGCGACACTGGCCTTATAGAACTGTTCGATGTCACTGCCTATCACAAAATTGTACTGGCGGTAGCTGCTCACCACGCCCGGGTAGGTGTCCGAATATCCATAGTCATGTAACCGCATGGGTGGCGGATTGAAGTCATACTGCCGTGAAATCGTGTTTATCTGCGCTTTCTCCTGTGCGCTGTAATCGCTGCACGACACGAGCAACAGAATGCTCGCTGCATAGATAAGAAGGTGTTTCAGACGTATCATATCATCAATGTTTTAGGATTTTACTTATTCTTCGGTTTTTTGTTGAGACGATAGATAACATGGGCCATGATATAGCGAGGCAGGGAGTTGCGATATGTTTCGGTGCGGCCCTGCGAGTTGAGGACTTGGGAGATGTTGCTGAGGTTGCCGAGGATATCGAATCCATCGAGGGCGAAGGTGAGGCCTGCCTTGGTGAAGGTCTTGCTGAGTCGTGCGTTCCATACGAGGTCGTTGGTGTTAGAACTGCCGGTGGCGTATCCGCGATGGCTGTACATGGTGAGGTCGGTGCTGAGCTGGAATGCTGCGGGCAGATTGACGAGCGCAGTGAGGCCGTAGTGGAAGTCGTAAACATTGACATTGTTAAAGTCATCACGGCTGGAAGTGCTGCGGCCATAGCCGATGTAGCCTTTGGCTCCGAGCTTGATATTCTTGTTTATCTTGTAGTCGATGCGCAAACGGTCAGTAATCCAATGGGTCATTACGCTGCTCCTTTCAGGCGCTTCGCCGGTGTCTGTACCTATGAGGTCCACGCCGTGGGACATGCGCCAACCCATACTATTGTCGAATGTCAAAAACTTTTTCTTGTCGAGAGGTTGGGAATAGCCAAGGTTGAGAGATAGGTTGTAATTGCCGCTCACATTGTCGGGAGTGAAAGTGCGGATACCTGTCGTACGGTCGTAGATATAGCCCATTGCCACGGAGTTGTGGGAAATGTCATACTTCAGTGTAAACCAGTAATTGTGTTGTCCTTGATTTTCAATATCACGGTGTACGTATTCCAACTTTACATTGTGAATGGTGGTGTTTTTTAGGTGGGGATTGCCGTAATAGATATTTAACGGGTCTTCATCGGTGCGGATATTTAGGGCATACACCATTGATGGCGCGGCATGGGTAATGTTGTACCTCAGTTTAATTGAGGTTGCAAAATTGTTCAGATGAAACTCTTGATATATGTCTGGATTGAAGAATATATTATTTCTTTTTGTTACGCCATTATAGGCAGCACGTATATAATTGAGCCTATCATGAGAAAATGCAATAGGGAAAGTAACAACTGTTTTACGGTAATGGCGTTTAGGGTCTTTTCCCTTTACTGAGTCTCCCTTTCCATAGTAGCCTGTATTTACCAACGCCATCTTTGGTGTTTGCGTAGTGTTGGAAAGAATTTGATTGTAGCTGTTCTGGCGGTCAAACGTTTCGGCATACTCCACCTCAGAAGGAAGCATTCCTATCGGATGCGTTTCGAGATTATCCCAATCGGCAAGCTTGTCAAGCATGTAGGTAGCATAGTCGCTGTGATTGCGCTTGTACCCTATATCATAAGAGATGCGGATATTTGTGTTTCCTCTAAGATAGCGTATATAACTCAATACAGAGTTAATATTGAAATTCTTGTTGGGATTGTTTGTCGAATATCTGTTACGCTTGTCTGACGAGGCAGCAGAATTGTTGGGGTACTCTGTCTGCATCTGCCGCCAACTGTCTTCTTTCTCCGAGTTGTAACTTATATTCTGGTCAAGCATAAAATGGCCACTGGGGGTCAATTTATAGTAAAGCATGTATGTCAGTCCCATGTCTAACTGATGATAGTCTTTCTTTGAGTTGTTGATGTTACGATTTATAATGGTGCGGCTAAATTCGGAGTCAATTCCATGATATACGCTGTCTATCAGTTCCGACATTGACTTAATCTCCGGATTGCGGTTGAACGACATATCTACTCCCTCCACGAGAGAATTTACTTTTCTGTAAGAGAATGTGGGATTAATATCTGCAAACAGCGACTTGGTCTTGTTGGACAATTCTATCTTATGAGTGTTAGTGAAAGTGAGGTTGCTCTTTGCCTGGGTGGACTTGCCTCTCGTGAACACATTGCCGTCTGCGAGATAGGTCTCACCAGAGGTCTGAGTGCGACTGTCCAAGTCGGTGTATGTAAACTCGGCATTGCTCTCCCACTTGTTTGTTCCGTCCTTAAACTTCAGCAACATGTCAGCACCGGCCTTCTTTGTCGCCAACAATCCACTCGGCATAGTTTCCGGAGTCCAGTTAGAGCCCTCGCCAGGCTTGCGCGTGTCGTTAAGGTTATTCATGTTTCCATATAGACTGATGCGCGACCTTGGAGAGAAACGCAAGGCAAAAAGCCGGGCGAGATAGCGTTCCTCACTGCCGTAGCCTGCTTCCACGTTGCCTACCCAGCCAATTAGAAATTGCTTTTTAAGGCCGACATCCATCACGAACTCTTTGTCACCCATGTCCCTGCCAGCCATACGCGACATAGGCCCTTCCTTATCGTAAGCCTTGATGGTCTTGACCATATACGCGGGCAGGTTCTCAAGCATTATATTATTTTTCCCCTTAAAGAAATCTTCCCCGTTAAGCATGAGGCTTTGCACCTTCCTGCCGTTGACGAATATCTCGCCGTTCTCGTTCAACTCTGCACCCGGCAGTTGCTTGATGAGAGCGTCAAGCATGGAGCCCTCGGAGGTCTGGAAAGCGTCGGCATCATAAACGAGAGTATCGCCCTTGTGATAGAACTTCACCTTCGTGGCTTTTATAGTCACTCCGTTCAATACGTGCGTTTTCGGAGTTTTATCCATCGGCACGTCGCCGATGAAACGGCTCTCCGCTTTCTTCAGGGGTTTCTTCTTCAATTGTTCGCTTAGCGGCCAGGACAAGATGTTGTATCCTTCCCTTTCAAACAACAGGGTATAATCAGTGCTATCATCCAGAGTAATACTAAAAAACCACAATCCGCTGCGCCCAAGCCAGCTCCAATCTGCGTTAGCCGTGGCCATAGCAATAATACTGTCGCCCTTCATAAGTGAGACCTTTGTTCCTACGAGGTTTTCATTGGTTATCCTGTCATGGACGAATCCTTGAATAGTGGCGGTTTTTCTTTTTGTGTCTTGCGCCTTGGCCTGCTTCTGTTGCACATAAATTCTCTGTCCGCGTACCTTCACCTTCACAGGCAATCCTTTGCAGATAAGTTTCACGGCATCGGGAGCGCTGAGATTTTTCACCTTGGCAGAGGTGCGCAAGGTGGAGAGGCCGTCGGAGAGCACGTAGATGGTGTACTCCCTCTGGCTCTGCTCTATCGTGCGGAGAGCGTCGGTCAGAGGGGTGTTACGGAACTCGCGAGTAATCTGCGCTATCACATTGCCGAACAGTAATATATATAATATAAATAAGGTTAGGCGTTTTGTCATTGCGCGTGTTACTTTTTCTTGGGCTTTTTGGCAAAGCGGTAGAAGGCATGGAGCATCACATAGCGGTGGACGGAGTTGTACCATGTCTCGGTGCGACCTTGCTCGTTGATGGTGCGACGGATGTCCTTGATGCCGTTGAAGATATCAAAGCCGTCGAGGATCATGGTGAGCTTACCATGGAAGAAACTCCTTGACAGGCGGGCGTTGCAGACGAATGCGGCCTCGTTCATGTTGGGGTCGTTATAGCCTGTGCGCAACGTGGCGGAGAAGTCTGCTGCGAGCTGCATCTTCCACGGCAGGGGGACTACGGCATTAGCTCCTATAATCCAGTTCTCACAGTTGACGGTCTCGAAGTTAGTGCGGTGGCTATGGGCGTTAATCCAGTTTACACCGAATCTGCCTCCAAAGGAATACTGCTTTATCTTGTAGCTCAGGCTTAGCTCTTCGCTGGCGTTGGTGTTGCGCACGCTACTTCTTACCGTATAGGGCTGGTCGGTAGAGACGAGATCGACACTGTTGGCATAGCTGATAGTTGTGGCATTGCTAAGGAAGAGACGTTTGTTCTTATCAAGGGGGCGGTTGAGGCGGTAGTTTGCAGAGATATTCCAATTGCCGTTGACATTGTCAGGCTGGTATGTGGTGACACCCGTCTGGCTGTCGTATGTGCGACCCATGGCGATGGCGTTCTGCATTACGCGCCAATCTATGCTTGCAGAAGAGACTCTGTTTGTTTTGTTATTCTTCCACTCTTTCTTCAGAGAGATATTATGGTTATGAATATTTTTAAGCGACTCGTTACCAGTGTGCACGTTGAGCGGGTCGGTGTCATCGCGTATCGGCAGGAGATATAGCATGTCCGGCGCATTATGGCTTAATGACCAGGAGAGTTTATAGCCGCTGATTTCAACCGAGGCGTTCGGCTCAAAGAATGTAAGGTGACGGCGACGGTCGCGCACGTTGAGTATGCTGCGGTCATAGTTGAGGCGGTCGGTCTGTAGTCTTATAGGCATGTTAAGTTCCAAGCTGAAAGCATCTATGTAATAATGCTGTCCTTCAGTGCCGATATCCTTTTGCTTCAAGAGGCATATACCTGGAGAGAATATGTTTATATCGTGTCGTAGAGTAGAGTAATATGAGTTCTCTGCGTCAATGGCTATCTCCATCTCGTCGCGTGTGGAGGGCAAGTCAGTGAGAGCTTTGCCTGCCCCCTGCGACCAGTCAGGCAGTTTCTCTAAGAGGTAGCGGTCGCGGTTGTTGTTGGTGTATTGTTGCCGATAGGTATGTTTGAGGCGAAAGAGAAGCGTATTGAAGCCCCCAGCCCATTCCAGATAAGGGAAAATGTATGTATTTATGTCGTAGTTGTAATTCTTACCCTTTCTGTCAACATAGATGTGGTGGAAGACATCATCTGCACCACCATTAGGATAGGTCAGGTCATAAAGGCCATATCCTTTGTCTCGGTTATCCTCATAAGAGTAGCTTCCCTCCCATTTTACGCGAGTGTTCTTGATGTTAAGTCGGGGCGTGGCATACCATGTGCCGCTGGTCTTTACCCTGTCGATGCTGCCGGTAGAGGGACTTTCTATTCTGTTTATTATAGACTGTCGCAAAGCAGAACTGCCACCATATAGGAATATGCTGTCGAGGGCTGCACCGCGGTAGTCCTCGTAAGGCTCTCTATCAAGGTGTATCTGACGAGCAAGCGAATGTCTTTTCTGGCGGAAATACTCAAATTTGGGATTGATGCGCATAAATGAAGCTACACCAAAAGAGTAGGCGCTTCGCCCAACGTTATTACCCCATGAGAAATTACCATTTAAGTTAACGTGGTCCTCCTTGTTACCTCCAATGACACTGTAGCGCGAATATTCATCGCGTCCTTGCAAGAAGCGAATTTGAGAGCCCATGTACTCCGTTTCCACATCTTTGTGCTCCGCATGTAGTTCAAGTCCCATGTTCATTCTCCGTTTTGGGATTTCGAGGCTCCACATGGCACCGCCTTTCTTGCGGGTGCTCATGCCGTCATAGACAAAATCCTGTTTCCAGTCAGAACTTTCTCCGGGTTTGCGGTCATCATTGGTGTTGTTCATGTTGCCATATATCGCAAATCGCGAGTTGGGGGTGAAGCGCAAGCCGAACAGTCGGGCAAGATAACGGCTTTGTGTGCCTATACCGCCCTGTACGTTTGCTGCCCAACCAGTATTGAACTCACGCTTCAGGCGAACGTCCATTACCAGTTCCTTGTCTTCTTCCTTAACTTTGATGCCGAAGCTTTGCTGTTCCTCCGTCTCACGACGGAAAACTTTTATCTTGTTCACCATATATGCAGGCAAGTTCTCAAGTGCTATGGCAGGGTCGCCTTTGAAGAAGTCCTTGCCGTTGACCAGCAGCGACTGCACAAACTCGCCGTTGACATATATCCGGTTGTCTCTAATCTCTGCGCCGGGAAGCTGCTTTATCAATCCGTCAAGCATCGAGCCTTCGGCCAGTTGAAAAGCTCCTGCGTTATAGACTATGGTGTCATGGTCCACCACCATCTTCACCAATGAAGCTTTGACTGTTGCACCGCTCAACATAATATCGTTAGCTGTCATATTTAGTTGGTGGTGCATATATATCACTTGAGGGTAATAATAACGTGCGCTGCTAGTGCGAAAAGTGGTAAATTCGTCTCTAAATCCCGCTTTGGAATATTTTACAATATATGTGGCTCCGCGTTTGGTTCCCTCTCGTCTGCATTCTGCAGAATAACCTCCCTGCCACGAAAGTTTACTATAGTCACTACCAACGACAACACTATCCTTTGTCATTACTTCAACCTTTACGCTATCAAGAACTGTCTTGTAGAGAGCATCATAAACGTTTCCTGACACCCATATCTGTTCTCCCAGCGCCTTAGTTTGCTCATGCTGCACATATATCTTCTGTCCGCGTACCTTCACCTTTACGGGGAAGCCCTTGCAGACGAGCTTCACGGCATCGGGGGCGCTGAGGTTCTTCACCTTGGCAGAGGTGCGCAAGGTGGAGAGTCCGTCGGAAAGAACGGAGATGGTGTATTCGCCCTGACTCAGCTCGATGGTGCGGAGAGCGTCGGTCAGAGGGGTGTTACGGAACTCGCGAGTAATCTGCGCTATCGCGCTACCATACAGCAGCGCGGATAGAATAAACAATGCAAAGCGTCTCATTCTGCGTCCTCCGTAACTTCCTGTGCTTCAACAAAGATGGTGTCTCGCTGGAGGGTCAGCTGCAGCCCGTCAAACGTGTTCATCCCATCGATGAAGTCATCCAACGGAGCGTCAGGCTGCCACGTGAGGATGAACTTCATGGCCTTGACCTCGTCGTCGCTGAAGCTGACCGCCTTGGTGTAATGGGCAGAGACGACAGAGAGGATGCTGTCGAGGCGAACGTCCTCAAAACGCACAGGGTCAGGCGATTGGACATTGACCATTGACCGTTGACCATTGACCATTGAGGATTGCTGGTCGTCGGCTGTTGACCGCGTCATCATATGGATGGCAGCATAGGCGATACCGGAAAGGAGTATCACGCCGATAAAGATGGCAGCAAGCTTCTTAAATCGAACATTGACGCTTCGCTCTCGCGGCTCTCTCATGTCGGAACCGGCTTTGCCGACAACCGACGAGCCGCTCGCGAACCCTTCGGGGTTGAACATTGAGAATTGAGTATTTGGGCGCGGGGCGGCGCATTGCTCTTTCTCAAACCGTTGCCATGCGGCGGACACGTCGGGCACACGGTCAAGCTCGTCCATCATAGCCTCAAGCTGTTCATCTGAGAACTGTTCGGGATGCTCCTGCATGTCAAGGAACTTCTTTTTGTCTGGGGTTTGCATAGTCCTTTATTTATTAAAATGGTTTCTGATTAGGGTTAAGGCGTGAGAGAGATGCTTCCAGACTGCCACCCTGCTGATACCCTCGGCAGAGGCTATCTCCTCGTAGCTGCATCCGCAGGTAAAGCGGTCGCGGAAGATGCGTTGCTCCTGTTCCGACAGGTGGCGGGCTACCAGCTCATCAATGTCCGTCAGCCGCTCGTCCTCGTAATCCGCGTCGGACGGCTCCTCCGCTGCCTCAAGCTCTTCCATGCGCCGCTTCACCTCTTCGTGGCGCATGCGCTTGAGGCACTGGTTGCGGACGCTTGTCAGCAGATAGCTCTCCTCGGCGGCAGGCATCAAGACAGTCCGCCCGTGGAGCAGACCCTCAAAGATGTCACTGATAACATCCTCGCTTTCCTGCTCATCGTAGAGGATGGTGCACGCCACCCTGTACATCTTGGCATAGTACTGCTTAAACAGTCGCTGGATTTCGTTCTTTACCATCGCGCCTTTTATAATAAGACCCTTCAGAAGCCCAAAATGCTAACCCCAAAGAGGAAAAAATGCGATTTTTTTTCGAGCCTCTATATATACCTCTATATATTATACACGCGTAGTCACCCTTTTTGGTTGTAAATGATAACGCTAAAGTATACCAAATAATAATTTAAAAGTATACCATTTCGGTTAGGTGCTGCAAAGGTACAAAAAGTGTGTTAAACATTACTTGTTATTGATTATTTTTCTGGTTTCTTTAATACGATATGATGT
>JAFTAJ010000001.1 GCA_017458585.1 Bacteroidaceae bacterium | reverse complement strand
TATTTCTGCAACACTCGCATCTGTCTCGCAATACTCGCGAACGATACGCAATCGTTCCTCCATTGAAAAATTAAAACTTCTTTTCATAATTTATTAACATTTTTATGAAGAGAAAGTGTAAAGGTTTTTCAGTATAAGACAATGTAAGATGTTATATGTAAGATGTAAGATGTTTTTTCTTCTCAAAATCAGCAAAATTTGTTCCAAAATCAGCAAAACCACATGCACTTATCACACAAAGACATACTAATTGAAAAAAAATGCTTATCTTTGCAGCCAGAAACTCTAAATAACACTAACCCTATGCTCAGAAGAAATCTCTTTATCATTGCCCTGCTCCTCACATCCGCAGGCATAGCACAAGACGAAGGTGGAAAGAAAACCATCCTTAACCAAGTAAAGAAAATCGCCGATGCCACCATGGTGCACGGCGTGGACACCAACTACATCAAGACTCCCGACCAGCCCTGGCAGATAAGCATCAAGAGCCGCGTCGCACAGACCGACCTCCAGATGCACTCCACCATCGACGGAGCCGAACTGTTCGATGGAGGAGGTACCATGCCCCTCATACTGGGAGTTGGCGACATGGCCACCGACCCGCGCATCATGACTCGCGTGTCCACCTCGCTCGGCGTCAAGGTCGGCTACAAAGGACTCAGCGCCAGCTACTCCTTCCCCATCGGCGGCGACAAGGGACAGAACCTCTCTCTCAGAACAGCAGGCAGATGGTACAGCCTCAACCTGCGTTGGCACAAGTTCAAAGCAAAAAATGCAAGAATACACTATGCCGGTGCCGCAAGATTCAGAGGAGTTGCCGATCCCTACGCAACAACAGCAGAGGAATTCTTCACCGATTGGGGTGACCCCGAGACATGGGATGTTACAGAAAAGGAACCGTTCCCCTCACCCGTCAACATCCAGACCTTGATATTTGACGGCTGCTACATCTTCAACAGCAAGAAGTTCTCCTATGCCGCCGCCTACAACCAGAAGACCTACCAGGTGCGCTCCGCAGGATCACCCGTCGCCGGACTCATGGCTTACTATGCCGACTTTAAGTATAACGACCCCCGCAATGCCGAGCTCATCTATGAGATGGACGGCATAGGACGCCTGCGTCAGTGCCAGGTCAGTGTCGGCGGTGGATACGCCTACAACTTCGTGCCCGCCAAGGGATGGCTCATCAGCGGCATGTGCATGCCCATGGTCACACTCCTCAACCGCACCAAGATCAGCACATACACCAGCAACGTGAAAGAGATTGCCCACGAGCACCTCACTGACTATGCCATCGCATTGTGGGATGACGAAAATGCAGAATATCCGGAACTGTCACCCGACAGGTATCAGATAGAGAGCACAGGCACACAGTCGCGCAACAACCGACTCGCCCTCAACTTCACCGCACGAATGTCCGTCACCTACAACTGGAGCCGCTACTTCGTCAATGCCAACGGACAGTTCAACAACTTCAACTACAAGCACCGCGCCATGCACGGCCACCTCAACGACTGGTTCATCAATGCATCCGTCGGTGTAAGACTGTAAAAGTTAAAGAAGTTAACGCTTGCTGCGCAAGCTCGAAGTTAACGAAGTTAGAGAAGTTAAAGACAATACTCAAGCCTCTATATTCTCCCCCTTAGCTAGCGGGGCCCCCTCTGGGGAAGTAAATATGGATTCTCCCCCTTAGCTAGCGGGGCCCCCTCTGGGGAAGTAAATATGGATTCTCCCCCTTAGCAAGGGGGAGTACGGCAAAGCCGGGAGGGGGTGTGTCTAACGCAGACTTCCCCAAATCTTACGCGGACTTCCCCAAAACTTACGCAGACCCCGTCAAATTTAAAGCTGACTTTATCGAAAAAAAAGCAAGGAGGGTCTCAACGGTGTGAGGCTCTCCTTATTTAATATATATAAGGTGAGGATTATGTGCTATTCTCCGGCGATGATGTAGTTATAGACGCGGACCACATCGGCGGTGTTGACGGAGGTGTCGCCATTGACATTGACGGCATCGCGGCTGAAGCCGGAGGCATCGCCTTTCTCTATGTAGGCGTAGATGGCCACCACATCGGCCGTGTTGACATTGCCATCCTCGTTGGCATCAGGGCGGCTGGGGAAGTCGCTATCACTCATCATGTGCACGAAGTGGTTCCAGCAAGAGCCATCGGATATGCCCGAACCATCGGGCGGTGTGAAGAGGATGCAGGTGTCATAAATCTCGGGCGAGAACACCTGACTGTCATCGGTGAACTCTGGCGGAGTGCCCTCCAGATGGATTGACGAGAGAGCCTTGTTGCCAAAGAAGACACCGAACCCCAGCGAGGTGACGGAGGCAGGGATGTTGACATCCTTCAGATTGGCACAGTCAGCGAAAGCATAGTCGCCGATAGTCTCCACTCCACTGGGCAGCTTGATGGACTGCAGCTTTTTACACTCAAAAAAGGCGGAGGCGCCTATCTCCTTTACCGTGGCGGGAATCTTCACGGAATAGAGGGAGACGCAACCATCAAATGTGCGCTCCGGTATAGCGGTGATGCTGGTGGGGAGGTTGACCAGCTTGAGGGCGCGACAGCAAGAGAAGACTTCGCGACCCATCTCCGTCATCTCGGAGGGCATGTTGACTGAGGTGAGACCCGTATTGGCAAAGGCTCGGTCGTCTATCTTCTTCAATGATGAGGGAAGCCCTATCTTGGTGAGGGCTGTGCAGTTCTCAAAGGCTCCGGCTCCGATGGTCTCTATAGCATTGCTCATGGTAATCTTGCTGAGGCCCGTGCAGTCTTGGAAGGCTCCGGCGCCGATGGTCTTTACGGAGTTGGGGATGACGATGGAGCTAATCTGCCCGCATCCGCTGAAGGCTCCGCTGCCTATTGATGTCAGCGAGGTGCCGAGGTTCACTGCCTTGAGCTGGGCGCAACCTGAGAAGGCTCCGTCGCCCAGTGTCTCTACTGATTCGGGGAAGGCAATGTAGGTGATGGCTGTGTTGGCGAAGGCATTGCCACCGATGGTCTTGACGCCTGAGCCTATGCTGACATTTGCAAGGCCACTGCAGCCAGAGAAGGCTCCGTCACCAATGTCTTCCACCGAGGCAGGTATCTCTATGGATGTTATCTTGGTGCAGCCGGAGAAGGCTCCACTGCCTATGGTCTTGACGGATGAGCCTATCTGCACCGACTTGAGCTCCTTGCAGCCGGAGAAGGCATTGTCGCCTATCGTCTCCACCGCTGAGGGTATGTTGATGGAGGTGATGGGAAGTTCTGAAAAGGCTGAGGCACCTATGCCCTTGAGCCCATTGTTGAGCTCTATCGACTTTATGCCGTAGCAATAGTAAAAGGCCTCGTCGCCTATATACTGCAGCGATCTGGGGAAGTTGACATAAGGGAGCTTGTAGCAATAGTAGAACGCCTTCTCGCCTATTGATGTTAGGGAGTTGGGAAACTCGATACTCTGCAGGTTGTAGCAATAGTAGAAAGCGCTGGCCTGTATGCTTGTGATAGTGTTGGGCAGATTGATGGAGGTGATGTAGGAGTACGACAAGGCTTCTTCGCCTATCGAGGCAACGGTGTAGGTCTTACCATCGTAGGTGACCTCTGAGGGTATGGTGAGGGCTCCCGTAAAGTAAGAATCCAGCAGCTCTGTCACCGCGACCTTGGTGGGAGCACCGCTGATGGTCTCATACTTGAGCTGCCCAATCTCAAACTCTTCGGCACCGGCTGCAATGGCCACTGCCATCAGAAACAGTAAAAAAACATATCGTTTCATAACCTTTATCTCCTTTTACCTACCTCTATCTACCTCTATCTCCTTTTATCTACCTTATTTATAATACTCTATCTTGCGGACATGCAAGCTGTAGTTGGTGAAGGTGCTGACATCGGTCTGCCCCTCCTCGCCATACTCCTCGGTGGTGGTGGAGGTGTCCTTGTAGAGTGCGCAGATCCAGTTGCCGTGGTCGTCGCGCTCCTTGACGGTTATCTCTATCTTCTCCTCCAGGCCTACCCCATCGCCTACTCCACTGGTAGTGATAACCGTGGGCTCGCCATCCTCATTGTAGGAGTAGCGGTGAGTCATGCTGCCGCATAGCTCTCCCGTGTAGTCCTCGCCCATCTCTATGCGGAAGCCGGCGGGGTTGTAGAAGTACTCGTATTCGTAGTCATAGCCGTAGTCCTCCGCCTTGTCAATGATGTATCTGTAGTGGAGGGCCGTGAGCTGCCCTTTGGCGTTGCGCTTGAAGTTCGACTTGCTGAAGCGCACCTGCTCATTGCCTGTCCAGTTGCCCTGCTCGTCAAAGGTAAGCAGTGTCTTGTTGCTCTCAAAGTTGCGGTGACCATACTTGTCGGAGTTGTAGATGGTGGTGCTGACCTTCTTCACCTGTCCGCGAAGGCAGTGAAGCTGCAGGTCGGGCGAGAGGAAGGCAGACCCACCCTCTTCCCGCTCACCCTCTATGGGGAGGGCAGTTGTGGTGTCTGCCACTTGGGTGGAGTCGGATGACGTAGGGTTGGAGTTGGTCTTCCCGCAGCTGATGAGCAGGAAAAGAAAGAATGCAACGATTGAAAGATTAAAGAACTTTTTCATATGGGTAGAGGTTTTATCGTTTTCCTATGCAAAGGTAATTATTTTTATTGAACATTCGCCATTGGGCATTGAAAATTCTCTAAAACAAAGGGGCGTATCATTTTTTTGTTGTAACTTCGCGGCATAAATAATCAAATAAAAACATGGTAACGATTAACAGCTACGACGAGTTCGCCCAGATGCTGGGCAAGAACATCGGTGTGAGTGACTATGTGGAACTGAGCCAGGAGCGCATCAACCTGTTTGCTGACGCTACGCTCGACCACCAGTGGATTCATGTGGACACAGAGAAAGCTAAGCTCGAGTCGCCCTTCAAGAGCACTATCGCACACGGCTACCTTACGCTGTCCATGCTCCCCTATCTCTGGAACCAGATCATCAAGGTCAACAACCTCAAGATGATGATCAACTA
This sequence comes from Bacteroidaceae bacterium, assembly GCA_017458585.1. GTDB lineage: Bacteria > Bacteroidota > Bacteroidia > Bacteroidales > Bacteroidaceae > UBA6382. Next base: position 31,552 of record JAFTAJ010000001.1, on the reverse strand, counting down.
CGGCATCGACAAGATGAAGTTCGGACAGGCAGTCCTCAGTGGACAGAAGATCAGGCTCGTGGCCGACCTCCACAACATCCAGAACCTCCGCGGAGTATGCAAGGCCGAGATTAAGTTCGCCCTCGAGATAGAGGGCGAGAGGAAAAACGCCCTGGAGGGCATCGCAATATTCCTATATTATTTTGAATAAAATGGAACAGCAAGTAATAATCACTCATCCCGAGGTGACGGAGACCAGGCCTACGACGCTGGAGTGCGACGTGGTGAGGTTTCAGAACAACAAAGAGAAATGGGTGGCCTTCATAGGGCTGCTCGACGGCTATCCCTACGAGATCTTCACCGGTCTGCAAGATGACGACGAGGGCATCGTGCTGCCCAAGTCAGTGACGAAAGGCCGCATCATCAAGGCCATGAACGAGGATGGCAGCAGGCGCTACGACTTCCAGTTTGAGAACAAGCGCGGCTACAAGACCACCGTCGAGGGACTGAGCGAGAAGTTCAACAAGGAGTATTGGAACTACGCCAAACTCATCTCCGGTGTGCTGCGCTATCGTATGCCGCTAGAGAGAATCGTGAGGCTGGTGAGCCAGCTGGAGCTCGACGACGACAACATCAACAACTGGAAGAACGGCGTGGAGCGTGCCCTGAAGAAGTATATCAAGGACGGCACACCAGCCACCGGCCAGAAATGCCCCAACTGCCAGCAGGAAACGATGGTTTATCAGGACGGCAACCTGCTGTGCACCAACTGCGGAGCAACGATAAAGACATAGTTCAACTCACTCCTAACCCAAAAAATGTACGACATCACTAAGAGGCGCAGCATACGCAAATATGCGGAGAGAGAGGTGAGCGACGAACTGCTCCACTCTCTGCTGCAAAGGGCTGAGCAGACCCAGACGATGGGCAACCTGCAGCTATACAGCGTGGTGGTGAACCGCGACGCTGAGATGAAGCGCCGCCTTGCCCCTGCCCACTTCTGCCAGCCAATGGTGGAGGGAGCACCCGTGGTGCTGACCTTCTGCGCCGACTATAACCGCTGCACACAGTGGTGTCTGAACCGCAAGGCCCACCCGGGCTACGACAACCTCCTCTCTTTCCTCAACGCCGCCACCGATGCCCTACTCTACTGCCAGACATTCTGCCACCTGGCCGAGGAACAGGGACTGGGACTGTGCTTCCTGGGCACCACCATATATAACGCGCAACAGATAATAGACACCCTGCAACTGCCCAAGCTGGTGATGCCTGTGGCCACCATCACTCTCGGATGGCCCGACGAGGACGCTCCTGTCTCCGACCGTCTGCCACTGCAAGCCATCATCCATGAGGAGTCGTACAAGCCCTATACCACCGAGAGCATCGACCGCTACTACACCCCCAAGGAACAGTTGGAGGAGAACCGCCATTTTGTGGAGATTAACGGCACCGAGACGCTAGCCCAGATATTCACCGACATACGCTACAAGGGCGACGACTGCAGAGCCATTTCCCAGGCTCTGGTTGATGTGCTGCGCAAGCAGAACTTCCTTTAACCAATGATGAAAGAAATTATTGTAGGTGACTGCATACTAGCTGTTTGTCCCAACTTCAAGGGGGCAGCCGTGTATGCCGATTTTGTCAATAGCCCCTACTGCGCCGAGCTGTGGAAAGAGATAGACCAATCGGTCAGCCAATGCCGCGAACAATACACCACCGAGAGCTTGAAGCAGATACCGTCTATTGAGGCCACACGCGCCGCCTACCGCAAACTGGGCAAAGACCCCAGCAGGTATCGCCCCTCCGGCGAGGCACTGGTGAGGCGTGTGCTGCAGGACAAGGATCTCTACCAAATCAATACCGCCGTTGACCTCATCAACCTCGCCAGCATAGAGCACGGCTACAGCATCGGCGGCTTCGACTGCAGCAAGATAGAGGGCGACACGCTGCGTCTGGGAGTGGGCAAGAAGGATGAGCCCTACGAGGGGATAGGTCGCGGAATGCTCAATATCGAGGGACTGCCTGTCTATCGCGACAGCATTGGCGGAATAGGCACTCCCACCAGCGACCACGAGCGCACCTCGCTGAGCCTCGACACTACCCTACTGCTGGCCATAGTGAACGGATATGACGGCAACGCCGAGGGAGTGATGGCATGTGCCAAGCGCATAGCGGAGCTGATGAACAAATACACCGCCTGTAAGAGCTGCAACATCACCACTTTTTAATAATAAAACTAAAATTGGGCGCTCTGCGTCTAAAGAATTATTAAAAAATGGGCGTGTGTGACTTTTTTTGCGTATCTTTGCCGAAAAAGGCAAATCATGTATTACAAACCTAATATATTCAAGCATCTTTTCACGCTACTAATCGGCCTGCTGGTCAGCATTAGCAGCAGTGCTTTCGTCGTGGTGCTTGATGCAGGCCACGGCGGCAAAGACCCGGGAGCCCTCGGCACATACTCCAAGGAGAAGAATATCAACCTCAACGTAGTGCTCAAGCTCGGCAAGCTCATAGAGCAGAACTGCCGCGGCGTCAAGGTGATATACACCCGCAAGACTGACAAATTCATTGAGCTCTACGAAAGAGCCGACATTGCCAACAATGCCAAGGCCGACTTGTTTATCTCTGTACATACCAACTCCACCGCGTCGGGCAACACCGCCAGAGGATCGGAGACCTACTCTCTCTCGCTGGAGAGAGCCACTTCCAACCTGGAGGTGGTGAAGCGAGAGAACTCTGTGATACAGTATGAGACCAACCGCCAGCGCTACGCCGCCATGTCGGTGGAGAACACCATCATGAACGAGATAATACAGAGCAACAATATGCGCACCAGTGCTCTCTTTGCCAAGAGCATACAGGATGAGTATGTGAGCGTGGGCCGCCCCAATAAGGGTGTGCACCAGGCAGGATTCCTCGTACTGCGCAAGACCGCCATGCCCAGTGTGCTGACAGAGCTCGGCTTTATCAACACTCCCAGCGAAGAGGCCTACCTCAACTCCGAGCAGGGCATCACGGAACTGGCCACCTGTATCTACAACGCCTTCCGCAAGTATATCTCCCCCATCCTGCGCGGTGTGGATGCTCCCGCCGTGCAGCCCGAGCCTGACGAGAAGCCTGCATTTGAGGCTCCTGTAGATGAGCCGGACGCCAACGAGGAGAAGCCGCAGCCTAAGCCACAGCCGCAAACTCCTGCACATACCAAGCCTGCCACTCAGCCGCAAACGCAGACACAGAGCACTGCCCCAGCCAAGAAGGCAACCAGCAGCGACGGCAAATATGAATTTAAGGTACAGATATGTGCCTCCTCACGCAACCTGCGTCCCGACAGCGAGCAGTTTAAGGGACTGAAAGGCATTGAGAGCCATCCCATAACCATCAACGGACGCCAGCAGTATATCCACACCTACGGCTCCACAACAAGCTACGCCGCCATCAAGGATGTGCAAGCCAAGATAAAGGATAAGTTTGCCGACTGCTTCATCGTGGTGTTCAAAGACGGGCAGCGCATAATCGGCGACGAAGCAAACCAAGCGAAGAAGAAGCAACCGTAGGAAACATTGAAAATTGAACATTGAACATTGAAATTTTTTACTAAGGAAATAAAGATTGCATTGGCCGCGATATGCACAATAGCATTGCTCATATACGGCATCAACTTTCTGAAAGGCATCAACATCTTTCAGAGTAACAGCCTGTACTACGTAGCGTTCAACGACATCAGCGGACTGGCGGAGTCCAATCCCGTCTATGCCAACGGCTATCGCATAGGCACAGTGCGTACCATTCACTATGACTATGAGCACCCGAGCAGCAAGGTGTATGTAGGAGTGGATGTGGAAGACAACATGCACATCACCGAAGGCAGCTATGCAGAGCTTGACGCACAGATGCTGGGCGGAGTGACCATGAATATAATACTGGGAGCCTCCCCCAAAGCCCTGCTTCCGGGCGACACCATACCCGGCGGCCCCCATGTCGGGGCTCTCGACCAGGCTGCAAGCCTTATGCCCAGGCTACAGACAATGATGCCAAAGCTCGACTCCATCCTCACCGGCATCAACGCCATAGTCAACAACCCCGCCATGCAGCAGACCCTGCAAAACGCAGCATCCCTCACCGAGGAGCTGCGCACCACCAACCGCAACCTCAACACCCTCATGGCCGGCAACATCAATACCATCACCAACAACCTCAAGCCGACCACCGAGCACCTCAAGAGCATCACGCAGAAACTCGACGAGATAGACTATGTCAACACAGTCAACTCTATCAACCACACCCTCGCCGGACTGCAGGACTTCACCGACAAGCTCAACAGCAGCGTAACGCCAGCCCTCAATTCGCTCAACAATCCCAATTCCACGCTCGGATTGCTGATGAACGACCGCACCCTCTACGACAACCTCAACAACACAGCCTCAGCCGCCGATTCGTTGCTCAACAATCTGAGGGAGCATCCCAAGCGTTACGTACACTTCTCTATCTTCGGAAAGAAGGAAAAAGCGCCTGCGGCTGATAAATAAGAAAGTGCACAAAAGTGCACCTGCTCTTTACACTTATCCACAACCTAAAACTTTTTTTATACATTTCTGAAAATATCTCACTTTGTGTTTGCGTGATTCAAAAAAAAATCGCAAATTTGCACTTCCTTTCGCAATCCAAGAAAACACAAGTGAGATGACAACCGACACCCAGAAATGGCAAGAAGTGCTTGAGGCTATCCGTCCGCGGATCTCTCAAGACACCTTCTCTACGTGGTTTGAGCATATCACTTTCTTGGGAGTGAAAGACAACAAGGTAAAGCTCGAGGTTCCCAACAATTTCTTCTACGAGTATCTGGTAGAGCACTTCGGCCAGATGCTGCTGGCTGAGGTCAACAAGGTGTTTGATGTTGCTGACGTCAATATCCAGTTGAAGGAAGACAGCAAGCAGGCTGACGCCAACACCAAAGACCAACCCGCAGAGGCAAAGCCCGTATTCAACACTCACCTCAACCACGCCTACACCTTCGACAACTTTATCAAGGGAGAGGCCAACAAGCTGGCGCGCTCCATTGCCATCACCATCGCCACCAAACCGATGCAGACAGCCTTCAACCCGCTCTTCATATATGGAGACTCCGGCGTGGGCAAGTCGCACCTGGTCAACGCGATAGGTCTCAAAATGGTGGAGGACAACCCCGACAAACGCGTGCTATATGTCTCTGCCCACGACTTCCTGATTCAATACACCGACTCGGTGCCCAAAAACAAGTTCAACGATTTTATGTATTTCTACCAGTCGATTGACTGCCTCATCGTTGACGACATCCATGACATCTCGGGAAAGCTCAAGACACAGGAAGCACTCTTCAACATCTTCAACCACCTGCAGCGCAACGGCCGTCAGATAATCTTCACCTCCGACAAGGCTCCGTCGATGCTGCAAGGCTTTGAGGAGAGAGTCAGCTCACGCTTTGTGATGGGAGCCACGGCAGAACTGCAGCGCCCCGATGAGCAACTGCGCCGCAACATCCTCAAAGCAAAGATACGCAAAAACCAGCTCAACATCCCCAAGAACGTTATCGACTACATTGCCACCAACGTTACTGACAATGTGCGTGACCTGGAGGGCGTTATCAACTCACTGCTCCTTCAGTCTATTGTCAGCGACTCAGAGATAACGCTTGAGATGACCGAGCAGATAGTGTCGCGACTGGTGCGCCTGAAGGCTAAGACCATCACCCCCGAGCTGGTGGTCAACACCGTGTGCAAGCACTACAAGATAACGCACAAGGAAATCAACTCTGCCTCGCGCAAAGCCAATATTGTGAGGGCAAGGCAGACAGCTATGTATCTGATTCAGAAGCACACCAACCTCAGCACCACGCAGATTGGCATCAATATCGGCCATCGCGACCACACCACGGTGATTCACGCTTGCCGTCAGGCAGATCTGAGAATTAAGACAGCGCCTGGCTACAAAGAGGAAATTCGCGTCATTGAGCAGGAAATGACGAAGTGAAGACACTGTTCCATCAACCATTTAGGAGTGGATGTCGCGCCACATATTCCCAGCGACTCTATGTCTTCAAGCATTGAAGGCTTGATATCGTCAGGTCCCTCCACGAAATAAGAACGCGGATTGACCGATAGACAGGCATCATAAAGCACACGACCATTGCTGCTCTTCTTGCCGCATACAAATATCACTGCATCGTGACGCGAGGCAAACGCTATCATGCGCGGAATACGGTTGCTCACCTGGCGGCACACAGTGTCATAATACATAAAGGTAGCCCCAGGCTCTATGTGCTCGCGGATATATGACACTATCTTTTGGAACTCCTCCAGGGGCTGTGTGGTTTGCGAGAAGAGACGTATATCGCGACGGAAATCAAGGCTGGCAACATCCGCGGTATCGGACAGCACAATGGCGTGACCCTCCGTCTGCCCCACGAGACCAAGCACCTCAGCATGGCCGGGCTTACCGAAGATGACTATCTGCGCATCAGGATTGTTCTCATACTCAGCACGTATGCGACGCTGCAGCTGCAGCACCACAGGGCAGGTGGCATCAATTATCTCTATACCGTTAGCCTTAGCCGTAGCATAGGTGGCCGGCGGCTCGCCATGGGCACGAAGCAGCACCTTGCCACCCCTAAGCGAACGCAGTTGCTCATGGTCTATGGCCTGCAGTCCCAGCGAGCCAAGCCTCTCACACTCCTTACCGTTGTGCACAATGTCACCAAGGCAGTAGAGGCAATCGCTCCGCTGCAGCTCTTCCTCAGCCTTGCTTATGGCAGTGGTCACTCCAAAGCAAAAGCCTGAGTTCTCGTCAATCTCGATTTTAATCTTTGATGCGCTCATTGTAGAGGGCAAACAGCATGGCAGACTGCTCAGCGCGTGTAAGATTGGTATTGTCAAGCACCACTGCATCGTCAGCCTGACGCAACGGGCTCACTTCGCGGTGAGAGTCAATATAATCGCGCTCCTCCAGATTGCGGAGCACCTCTTCGATAGTCACGTCCTCACCCTTGCCCTTGAGCTCCAAGTAACGGCGTTGTGCTCTTACCTGCGGCAGCGCAGTAACAAAAATCTTCATCTCCGCATTGGGAAAGACAGTGGTGCCGATATCGCGACCATCCATCACAATGCCGCCCTGCTCACCCATCGCCTGCTGCTGTCTTACCATCTCGGTGCGTACAAAAGGCAGCGCGGCAATGATGCTCACTCTGTCAGACACCTCCATATTGCGTATCTCGCCCTCTACGTTCTCACCATTGAGAAACGTCTCGGCCTGCCCCAACTCCGGGTTGTATTTCTGAGTCACAGTGACAGTGGCCAACAACTTGCGCAAGGCATCTTCGTCCACCTTGCCCTCGCCGTCAAACAGATTGGCCCTCAAGGCCATCAGTGTCACAGCACGATACATGGCACCAGTGTCCACAAAGGTATAGCCTACGCGAGCGGCAAGCTCCTTAGCCATAGTGCTCTTACCACACGAGGAGTAGCCGTCGAAAGCAATCGTTATCTTCTTCATATCACACTAAAAGCTATAGGAGACATTAAACAGCAGCGAATTGGCATCCACATGATATTTGGCGTACGACACGCCAACCTTCACCTTGTTGGTCAGCAAGCCTGCACCAAACGACAGTCCTGCTCCACGACTGCTACCTGCAGCCTTCAGCTCATTGGCACGGCGAAAATTGTAGCCCGCAGCCACATAGATATTCTTGGTGGGCACAAAGTCCGCACCAAGCACTATATGGTTGGTCAGCTTGCGACCAAAGCTGCTCTTGCCCTTAGGATTATAGTAATAATGATCGCTCCAGCGCGTGAGGTCCTTCAGCGTTATAGAGAAACGAAACGGAGCGTGAGCCATCTTCTGCGTCACACCCACCTGCATATCAAACGGCAGGTTGTCCTTCTGATCCTCGTGGAAAGAGGATAGCTGCGCACCGATATTCTTCAGTGCCACACCAAAGGAGAGACCCTTGGCATCGTTGTTGTAGTGCATGCCGAGATCCACACTCACTGCAGTAGACGAATACTCTGCATACTTGGAGGTGATAAAACGGCCTGTGGCACCGCCCACCCAGTGGTCGCCCATCGTGTAGCTATACAAGGCCGAGATAGCTATATCCTTGGCCGAGAACTCACCGAGCACATTGCCGTCCTCGTCAGTCTCGTCCATCTTGCCATAGTCAAACAACTGGCCAGTAAGAGCTACGGTATGCCTCACACTGAAAACCTTCACAAAAGCCGCACCCAGAATCTTAGAGTCGGCCACGTAGGTCTGATAGTCCAGATTGAGTGTGTTATCGTTCACGGCTGCTGCCTGAGCAGGGTTGGAGAAAACCAGAGTCGGGTCGTCAAGCTTCAGCGACACATTGTCACCACCAAGGGCTGCAACGTGTGCCGACATTGGAATCTTTAAAAAATTAAAAACAGACCCCGCTTCCTGGCCCAAAACAGCCATCGGTATCACAATAAGTGTTAAAAGAAATAAACCTTTTCGCATCCTATCAACATTTTTCGCTACAAAGTTACTCTAATTTCAAATAACTGACGTAATTTTGCGCTCGCAAAACCATATTTACATATAAAATAACGCGAGAATTATCATTTTATGATAATCAAGGCGCAGTTTTTTTGACGCTACAAACCCTTACTGAGTGCTACGCGACAACCAAATATTAGGCAAGAAATGGTGCGACATGGTCTTTGAGGACCGTAACAAAGACTACGGAGCCTACAAGATACGCAAAGAGACAGGTCGTCGCTATACCAAGGCCCTTGGATGCCTTGGCAGCCTGCTCTTTATCCTTGTCGCACCCATCGTGGCACTGATGATAATCTTCTCCGAGCCTCCCCAGACCTACGACATTGGCGAGAACATCACTCGCTTTGAGGGAGTGCGCATCAAAGAGGCACGCCCCGAGCGACGCCCCGAAAAGAAGAGCGAGCCAGAGATGAGTGAGAAGGCGGAGCCCAAGATAGAAGACGTGGACCCCATAGCCGACATGCTCACAGTGAAGAAAGAAGAGCCCGTTGATCCTGAGAAGATACAAGACCTCTCCAAGGACTCACTCTCCACCCTGCTCAAAGAAGCCAAACTGGAACTCGCCCTCGACGAAGAGCGCACCGATGGCGTGATAGTGGACAGCATCCCCCGCTATCCGGGCGGCATAGCCAGCTTCATGAAGTGGCTCGACAGCACGATGGTCTATCCCCCGGCTTGCATACGCCAAAAGGTGCAGGGCACTGTCACCGTGGCTTTCATAGTGGATGCTGACGGAACCACCAAAGACGCACGCATCATCAAGGGTGCCAACAAGATGCTCAACTCTGAGGCACTGCGCGTCATCGCCGAGATGCGCCCCTGGACTCCGGCACGCAGATATGGCAGGCCTATCCGCTCGCAAGTGACACTCCCCATCGTCTTTGAGCTAGATTAATCTCTATTCTCTGTTCTCTATTCTCTAAATCATGCTTACCTCCGACCAGATCCTTACCAAGGTAAACGAGGCCATCGCAGCCATACAATACCCTACCCGCCCCGCAGGGCTCTATGAACCAATAGAATACGTGCTCTCCATAGGTGGCAAAAGGATACGCCCCGTTATGCTGTTGCTCACAGCCCAGGCTCTTGGCACAGACATTAACAAGGTGATGCCGGCAGCCATCGGCATCGAGACTTACCACAACTATACCCTACTCCATGACGATCTCATGGACCGTGCAGACATGCGTCGCGGTATGCCCACAGTCCACCGCAAATGGGACAGCAACACAGCCATCCTCTCCGGTGACTCAATGCTGGTGCTGGCATGCAAGCATATTCTCTCCACCAGGCTGCCCAATATCAGCGAGGCAATGGACACCTTCATCACCACAGCGCTGGAGATTGGCGAGGGACAGCAATACGACATGAACTTTGAGACCCGCACCGATGTCACACAGGACGAATACATAGAGATGATTCGCCTCAAGACTTCGGTGCTCATAGCCTGCGCAGCCAAGATGGGTGCCATACTCTCTGGCGCTACGCCCATTGTGGCTGACCAGCTATACAAGTACGGTGAGCAGATAGGCCTAGCCTTCCAGTTGCAGGATGACCTGCTCGATGTCTATGGCGACCCCAAGGTGTTTGGCAAGCGCATCGGAGGAGACATCCTGTGCAACAAAAAGACCTTCCTCCTCATCAACGCTTTCCAACTTGCCAACGCTCAGCAACTCGCCGAACTCACCCGCCGGACTATCACCACCAACTATGACGAAGAGCAGAAAATAGCCGCAGTGACCAACATCTATAATCAGCTAAATATCAAGACAATTACCGCTGATAAGATAAACCACTACTTTATGGAGGCGCAGCGCACTCTCAGCAGCATTTCTCTCTCCCCCGAAGGCAAGCAATCGCTCCACGATTTTGCCCTCTCGCTCATCAACCGCAGCTACTAATCTTTTAATGTTCAATGCTCAATGTTCAATGTTCAATACATTGATACCCACGCCCACCTCTACGAAGAAGACTATGCTCAGGACATTGACCAGGTCATAGCCCGAGCTCGCGAGGCGGGAGCCGTCAAGATTCTCATTCCTCCAACGGATGTGGACTCCACTCTCAAGGCAATGGAGCTGTGCAGCCGCTATCCCGACTTCCTCTACCCCATGATTGGTCTCCACCCCGAGGATGTGCGCGACGACTACCACTCCGCCCTCCAACAGCTGGAGCAAATACTAATAAGGGAGATAGAAGGGCGTCTAATCGCTATCGGCGAAGTGGGCCTCGACTATTACTGGGACAAAACTCACAAAGAAGAGCAAAAAGATGCCTTCCGCATTCAGATAGACTGGGCGGCCAAATACCAGCTGCCGCTGATGATACACAGCCGCAATGCAGGCAATGACCTGCTGGAGTGCCTGCGCCCATACAAGGACCAGCTCACCAGAGGCGGAGTGTTCCATTGCTTCTCCGGCAGCATAGAGACGGCGCGCGAGCTACTCAACTTCAGCCCCCACTTCTATATCGGCATCGGCGGAGTACTCACCTTCAAGAAGTCAAACCTGCCCGAGACTGTCAAGCACATACCCCTCGAACGCATAGTGCTGGAGACCGACTCCCCCTACATGGCTCCTACTCCGATGCGCGGCAAACGCAATGAACCGACCTATATCCCGCACATCATCAATATGCTGGCAGAAGTCAAGGGCGTCACCCCCGAGCAAGTCGCAGAGACCACCACCCACAACGCCCTCAACCTCTTCTTTCCCGACAAATGACCCGTACCTTTCTGGCCATCGACCTCAAGAGCTTCTACGCCTCGGTAGAGTGCGTGGAAAGAGGACTCGATCCCCTCACTGCCAATCTGGTAGTGGCCGACGAGAGCCGCACCGACAAGACTATCTGTCTGGCGGTGTCGCCCTCGCTCAAGGCGTTGGGCATCGGCGGCAGACCTCGCCTGTTTGAGGTAGTACAGAAAGTAAGAGAGATAAATCTCAAATCTCAAACTTCAAATCTCAAATACATTGTCGCCCCTCCGCGCATGGCACTATATATACAATATAGTTCGCGCATACATAATATTTATCTTAAATACGTCTCCCCCGAGGACATCCATGTCTATAGCATCGACGAGGTGTTTATAGATGTCACCCAATACCTGCGCCTCTACAATGTCAGCGCCCGCCAGCTCGCCACCACTATCATCCGCGATGTGCTCAACGAGACAGGCATCACTGCCACCGCCGGCATAGGCACCAACCTATACCTCTGCAAGGTTGCCATGGACATCGTGGCCAAGCATATACCTGCCGACGCAGACGGGGTGCGCATAGCTGAGCTAGACGAGATGAGCTATCGCCATCAGCTCTGGAACCACCGCCCCCTCACCGATTTCTGGCGCATAGGCAGAGGCGTAGCCAACAGGCTCGCCCCCTACGGCATCGACACCATGGGCAAGATAGCCCGCTGCTCCCTCGCAGATGAAGACCTGCTCTACAAGCTATTCGGCGTCAATGCCGAGCTGCTCATCGACCACGCCTGGGGATGGGAACCCTGCACCATAGCAGACATCAAGGCATATAAGCCATCCACCCACTCGCTCAGCCACGGACAAGTGCTCACCCGCCCCTACACCGCTGACCAGGCACGCATAGTCATCGAGGAGATGGCAAATGCCATGGCGCTGGAGCTCACCGCCAAACACCTCGTGGCCAACAAGATTAATATTGACATCGGCTATGATGCAGAGAGTCTGCGCCGCCCAGAGAGAGCCTCCTTCAGTGGAAAAATCCATATCGACCGCTATGGTCGCGCAGTGCCCAAGAGCAGTAACGGCAGTTTCCCTCTCGACAAACCGACCTCGCTCGCCACACCCATCATTAAAGCCACGCTCTCCCTCTACGACAGCATTGTCAACACCACCCTACTCATCCGCCACCTTACCATTGTGGCTGGAGATGTGATAGACCAGTCTGCTGCAAAAGCCAGCAACAAAGCACTACAGCTCGATCTCTTCGACACAGACACAACAGCCTATGACCAACAAGCCACAGGTAATGAGCAAAACCTGCAAAAAACAATTCTAAACATAAAGAACCGATTCGGCAAGAACGCCATCCTCAAGGGCATAAGTTACAACAAAAATGCCACCGCCCGCGAACGCAACCGACAAATCGGAGGACACAAAGCGTAATTCCTAACCTTTCAATTCTTCAATCCTTCAATCCTTCAATGTACCGCGACATCATCAACCTGCCTCACCACAAATCGAGCAAATACCCGCACATGTCACTTCGTGACCGCGCGGCACAGTTTGCGCCGTTTGCAGCACTCAACGGCCATAGCGAGGCAATCAACGAGACAGAGTTACAAGCTGAACAAGACAACAGCTAAACAACAACACTCTAAACTCTCATCCCCAAACTACTGGAACGATGCACCTACGATATCGAGCAGCTCTGCGGTGATAGCTGCCTGACGTGTCTTGTTGTACATTAGGGTGAGGTCATGGAGCAGCTGGTCAGCATTGTCGGTGGCTGTCTGCATGGCGATGACACGGGCAGAGTGCTCAGCAGCCAGACTGTCGAGCACCGCGGTATAAAGCTTGAGGGCTATGCCCTTGGGCAGCAGCGACTCTAGCAACTCGCGATGGGAAGGCTCGATTAAATAATTATTGACCGTTGACCATTGACCATTGACCGTCGCCGCTTCGCTCTCGTCTCTCGACTCATTTATCGTCACGGGGAGAAGGGTCTCGGTGGTGACGACCTGGGTAGCGGTGTTCTTGAAGTGGTTATATACAAGTACTACCTTGTCGATGTCGTGACTGGTGAAGCGCTCCATGAGCTGGTCGGCGATATCGGCCGCATTGCCGTAGTTGGGCTTGTCAAGAAGTGACGCATTGGCCGACTCAAATGCATAGCCACTCTTCTTTAGTTTCTCCGCCATTTTCTGTCCGATGGGGAGCACCTCGACGGCGGCTCCCTCGGCACGCAGGCTCTCCACGACAGTGAAGGCTGCCTTGATGGCATTGGAGTTGAACGCTCCGCAGAGGCTGGAGTTGGACGACAGGCACACCACCACGGCACGCTGCACGGGGCGATGCTCTGCCAGAGGGGTGCTGAACTCCTCACCTACCTCGCCGGCGAGGCGGGCCATCATACCGTCGAGACGACTCTGGTAGGGCCGCATGCCGCCTATGGCCTGCTGCGCTTTGCGCAACTTCGACGACGCCACGAGCTTCATAGCACTCGTTATCTTACGCGTGCTGCTGACGGAATTGATTCGTATCTTTACTTCTTTTAGTGAAGGCATCGCTTAGTATTGAAATTTACAGGCCTGCAGCTACCTTGCGAATGGCGGCCTCCACCTCGTCGGTGAGCTTGCCGGCCTTCAGCGGCGCGAGCACACTGTCTTTATAGCTGGCGCGAAGGATGCGCAGGAAGTTGTCCTGGAACTCGGGCACCTTCTCGATAGGCACATTAGCGAGCAGTCCCTTGGTGCCGCAATAGAGGATGGCCACCTGCTCCTCAACGGGCATGGGGCTGTACTGCGCCTGAATGAGCAGCACATTGTTCTTGCGACCACGGTCGAGGGTCATAGCAGTGACGGGGTCCATGTCGGAGGAGAACTTGGAGAAGGCCTCGAGCTCGCGATACTGTGCCTGGTCTATCTTGAGGGTACCGGCTATCTTCTTCATACTCTTAATCTGGGCACTACCGCCTACACGGCTCACAGAAATGCCGACATCAATGGCGGGACGCTGACCCTGATTGAAAAGGTTGGAGTCGAGGTATATCTGTCCGTCGGTGATGGAGATGACATTGGTAGGGATATAGGCTGATACGTCGCCGGCCTGCGTCTCGATGATGGGCAATGCAGTGAGTGATCCGCCACCCTTCACCTTACCTTTCATGCAGGCGGGCAGGTCGTTCATCTGCTGGGCCACCTCGTCCTGCGCGTTGATCTTGGCGGCACGCTCCAGCAGACGGCTGTGGAGGTAGAATACATCGCCGGGGTATGCCTCACGGCCCGAAGGACGGCGCAGCACTAGCGACACCTCGCGGTAGGCCACCGCTTGCTTGGAGAGGTCGTCATACACCACAAGGGCATGCTTGCCGCGGTCGCGGAAGAACTCGCCGATGGCTGCTCCCGCAAAGGGTGCGTAATAGAGCATGGAGGCGGGGTCGGAGGCGGTGGCCGACACAACGATAGTGTAGTCCATGGCGCCGTGCTCCTTGAGTGTCTGCACCACATTGGCCACAGTAGAGGCCTTCTGGCCGATGGCTACGTAGATGCAATAGACAGGCTCGCCCTTAACGTAGTTCTCGCGCTGGTTGATGATGGTGTCAACGGCAATGGCCGACTTACCCGTCTGGCGGTCGCCGATGATCAGCTCGCGCTGTCCACGACCGATAGGTATCATGGAGTCAATGGCCTTGAGACCAGTCTGCAGCGGCTCATTGACGGGCTGACGATAGATAACGCCCGGGGCCTTGCGGTCGAGGGGCATCTCAAACTTCTCACCACCGATGGGCGCACCGCCGTCGATGGGCTGGCCAAGGGTGTTGATGACGCGGCCTACCATCTCCTCGCTGACCTGGATGGAAGCGATGCGACCGGTGCGGCGGGCAATATCGCCCTCCTTGATGCCCTCCGACGAACCGAAGAGCACTACGCCCACATTGTCTTCCTCAAGGTTCATGGCGATGGCCATGGTGCCATTATCAAACTCCACGAGCTCGTTCTCGGTAACATTGTTCAGGCCGTAGAGGCGAGCCACGCCGTCGGAGATGTTGAGCACCTTGCCGACTTCCTCGAACTGCACATCACTCTTTATTCCTTCCAGTTCGTTGAGAAGGATGTCGGAAACTTCGCTTGGTTTTATCTTACCCATATAGCTGATTTACTATTTTACAATTTATAATGTACTATCACACTCACTCCTCACACTATCTGCTTGCGCAACTGCCGCAACTGTGCGGCTACGCTTGCGTCGAGGCACTGCGAGTCGTACTCGATGATGAAACCACCGATAATGGAGGGATCAATATTGAGTGCGAAATCCACGGCCTTCTGTGTCTTGCGCTCCACGACAGCCTTGAGTCGGTCGATGGTCTTGTCGCTCAACTGCGAGGGCACCGTGAGACGGCACTGGATAATGTTCTTCTCTGTGCGGTAGAGCTCGATGTGGGAGTTGACTATGAACGGCATCACGCCCACACGGCGATTCTTAATCACAAGGCGGAAGAACTCCTGCAGACACTTGCTCTCACTCTGACCTGAGGCAACATGGAGCAGACGGTACTGCTTCTCAGCAGAGAGCATCGGGTCAGCGAGGACCGTCTTGAGGCGAGGCACTCTTAGAAAAGAATCCCTGAGCACTTTGACGCCCTCATACACCATGTCCGCCTGCTGATGGGCAGCAGCGAACTTGAGCAGCGCCTTGGCGTAGCGTGATGAAACGATACCGATGTCCATTTTTTTAGGATTGAAGGATTGAAGAGTTGAATAACTTTAATTTTTCAATTTTTCAATTTTCAATTTTCTCCAGGATTTGGTCTATCCACTTCTCTTGCTCTTCCTCTTTCTGCATCTCGCGCGAGAGTATCTTGCCGGCAATCTGAATGGAGAGGTCGGCCACCTGAGCACGGATGTCGCGCTGCGCACGCTCCGTCTCGGCCTGAATCTGGCGGCGGGCATCCTCGATGATGCGGGCTGCCTCCTCCTGTGCCTTGGTCTTCGACTCGGCAACTATCTGGTTGCTGGTCTGCGTGGCCTCCTTCAGTATCTGCGACTGCCGTGCCTGTGCCTCCTGCAGCAATGTCTGACACTCGGCCTTGATGTTGGCCAACTTCTCATTGGCCTCACGGGCACTGGTCAGCGACTCGTCGATAAACTGCTTGCGCTTCTCTACCATGCCAGTGATAATCGGAAATCCGAATTTCGCCAGCAGGACAAAGACTACCAGGAATGCGACGAGCATCCATATCAGTAGTCCCGGTTCGGGAGTTAGAAACGACGGCATAAAGATAAACTACATGAAGAGGCAGAGCAGACAAACGATAACTGCAAACAGAGCTACACCCTCAACAAGAGCTGCGATGATAATCATGTTCATACGAATATCACCCTTGGCCTCCGGCTGACGAGCAATAGCCTCCATGGCGCTGCTACCAATCTTACCAATACCAAGACCTGCACCAATGGCGGTGAGTCCTGCACCAATACCTGCGCCAATCTGAGCTACGCTAGCGGCTGCAGCCTGCAACATAATTAATGACAACATAATTTTTTAGTTTTTAAGTTTATTAGTTTTTTTGTGTTTATTTGTTCCAAAGTTTTACTGCGCGGCGGGAAGTTCCTCATGCTCCTCCTGATGCGCCAGTCCGATAAAGACAGCGCTGAGCATGGTGAACACATAAGCCTGGATGAATGCCACCAGCAACTCGAGGCAGTCCATGAATATCATCATTATCACCGACACAGTGCTCAGGCCCGCACCTATGGCAGCACCAAGCTGGCAGGTGATGAATATCACGCATGTCAGCGACAACACGATGGCGTGGCCAGCAAAGATGTTGGCAAACAGACGGACCATGAGCGCAAAGGGCTTGGTGAAGATACCAAACAGCTCAATAATGGGCATCATGGGCACCGGACACTTGAGCCACACTGGCACCTTGGGCCAGAAGATGTCGAGCCAATACTCGCGATTGCCAAACAGGTTGATGGCGAAGAAGGTGAACAGCGCCAGCACCATGGTCACGGCAAGGTTGCCGGTGAGGTTGGCGCCTCCTGGGAAGATGGGCACAAGGCCAATCAGGTTGCTGAGGAAGATGAAGAAGAACGCCGTAAGCAGATAGGGCGCATAGCGACGATAATGCTTCTCGCCGATACAAGCCTTGATGATGTCGTCATTAACCATCATGACAAACATCTCGATGAAGCCCACAAAGCCCTTGGGGGCGTCGCTGTCGGGCTGCTTATTGCGATACCAGCGAGCGCAGCCGATGAAGATTAGCAGTATAAGCACTACTATAATCCAAAGCTGCAACACATTCTTTGTCAACGAGATATCAAGCTTTACTTTCGCCTCCTGCCCATTGACAGTCTCGCATATCTTGCCGCTGTTCTCTCCCTCGGAGGGAATGAAGAATCCATTATACACCCCGCCCTCTGCCTCGTGGAAACGCGAGGAGGAGAAGCAGTGCCAGCTACCATCGTTGGCAATAAAGATAACGGGCAGCGGAATGGATATATGGTGACCTCCCCACGTGGTGATATGCCACTCGTGGGAATCGCCGGTATGGCCCATCACAATCTCCTGCACATCAATCTTGCCATCCCCCTCCTCGGCAGCACGTGCAGAGAACGGGAGCAGCACCATCGACAGTGCAACGACAATCAGGGCAATATTATTTCTTAGACAATTCATTCAGTTTCTTTTCAATGTGCACAAAGAACACACTCTCGTAGATGATGGTACCAAGATAAAGTACAAAGAAGCATATCACAAAAGTGATGGTGCCTGCCTTGGTGAACAACGCGATACCGACAATGAGAGCCAGCGCGAATATCATACGCACCACCTTATTGGCAAGGTAGAACGGCACCAACCCCTTCTCTGCCGTGCGCACCATACGGATATACACCAGTATCGCGCACACATTATATATAATAAGGAGTACTGCCGCTACTGCCAGCGCAACCACCGGGAAGTGCGACGTGAGCTTAAACAGCAGACTGGCGCAGGTGAGCAACGCATATCCGGCCACAATCATCATGATCATGCCAAGGATGTATTTATTGCGGGCTCGGGTTATTTTATCCATATACTTCTAAGGTTTAATCGCACTCGGCGCATATCGACACCTCATTGTGGGCCACCTCTATGAATCCTGAACGGATGGCAAACTCCTCGTCGCCATCGGCAGTGCGCACAGTAATTATGCCTGCCTGGAGGCTGGAGATGATGGGCGCGTGGTTGTCAAGCACCTCAAAGGCGCCCTTCGTGCCAGGCACTGCCACTCCCGTGGCTTGGCCTTGATACACAATCTTTTCCGGAGTTACAATTGTCAGCTTCATGCAGGGTTGAGGTTTGAATGTTCAATGCTCAATGCTTACGCTGCGCCCTTTGCTGCCTCAAGCAGTTTGCGGCCCTTCTCGATAGCATCCTCTATGGTGCCGACATTGAGGAATGCCTGCTCGGGCAGGTCGTCAACCTCGCCATCGAGTATCATGTTGAAGCCCTTGATGCAGTCTTGTAGGCTGACCATCACACCGGGGAGTCCGGTGAACTGGCTTGCCACGGTAAACGGCTGGCTCAAGAAGCGCTGCACACGGCGGGCACGGTTCACGGTGAGCTTGTCCTCATCGGAGAGCTCGTCCATACCGAGAATAGCGATGATATCCTGAAGCTCGTTGTATTTCTGGAGTATCTGCTTCACCCTCTGGGCGCAGTCGTAGTGGTCCTTGCCCACGATGTTGGGGTCGAGGGCACGCGATGACGAAGCCAACGGGTCAACGGCGGGGTAGATACCGAGCTCGGTAATCTTACGGCTGAGCACCGTGGTGGCGTCGAGGTGAGAGAAGGTGGTGGCAGGAGCAGGGTCGGTGAGGTCGTCAGCCGGCACATACACAGCCTGCACAGAGGTGATGGAGCCGTTCTTGGTGGAGGTGATACGCTCTTGCATGGCACCCATCTCACTGGCCAGCGTAGGCTGATAGCCCACGGCACTAGGCATACGACCCAACAGAGCCGACACCTCAGAGCCTGCCTGAGTGAAACGGAAGATATTGTCGATAAAGAACAGCACATCGGTCTCCTTGCCCGTCTTGGCACTCATATCACGGAACGACTCAGCAACGGTAAGACCTGACAATGCCACTGAAGCACGCGCTCCTGGAGGCTCGTTCATCTGGCCATACACAAGGGTGGCCTGACTCTTGGCAAGCTCGTCGTAGTCAACGGCGGAGAGATCCCATTTGCCCTCCTCCATCAACTCCTCAAATTTCTTGCCATACTTGATGACGCCAGCCTCAATCATCTCGCGCAACATATCGTTACCCTCACGGGTACGCTCGCCTACACCGGCAATGACGGAGAAACCATCGTGACCCTTGGCGATATTGTTGATGAGCTCCATGATTAGCACTGTCTTGCCCACACCGGCACCGCCGAAGAGTCCTACCTTACCGCCCTTGATATAGGGCTCCAAAAGGTCTATCACCTTGATGCCCGTGGTGAGCACCTCCTTGGTGGTCTTTAGCTCGTCGAACTTAGGCGCAGGGTGATGAATAGGCGCTGACTCTGCCTGACTGAAGTCTTTCATGCCGTCGATAGGCTCACCTATAACATTGAGCAAGCGCCCCTTTATCTGTTCACCCGTGGGCATACTGATAGGAGCGCCAAGCTGCTTAACATCCATACCGCGCTGCAGGCCGTCGGTAGAGTCCATGGCCACGGTCCTCACCGTGTCCTCGCCTATATGCTGCTGAACCTCAAGCACCAGCTTGCCTGCATCGCCCCTGTCTATCTCCAGGGCATCATGAATCTTGGGGAGCACTTCCTCGGGCTTAAGACCCTCGGTGTCAAAAAACACATCAACAACAGGGCCGATAACCTGGGAAATCTTTCCATCCTTTAGTGGCATATCTGTTTGGTTTTAATATTTCAATTCCTTAATAATCAGACGATTCACCTGCCATAACATAGCCAATCATCATCTTTCGCACCGCAAAGTTAATAAAAATACGGCATATTCAGACGATAATTGTCTATATTTTTTTCAATACACATCTTTATAAATATAATTTGGGGCGGAAAACAAAAAAAAGGAGTTTTTTATAGCGCAAATGCAAAAAAATTAATAACTTTGCGCATTTGAAACATATTCCTAACACAAGCAACTCATCGAACAACAAAAAACTAAATAAATATGCTACGAATTGCTGTACAATCAAAGGGACGCCTCTATGAGGACACCATGGCTCTGCTGGCAGAGGCCGATATCAAGGTGCGCAAGTCGGAACGCTCACTACTGGTACGCGCCAACGACTTTCCTATCGAGATACTATACCTGCGCGACGACGACATACCACAGACTGTCGCACAGGGTGTTGCCGACCTCGGCATCGTGGGAGAGAACGAGCTCCTCGAGCGCGGCGAGAATGTCGATGTGGTGAAGCGACTCGGCTTTAGCCGCTGCCGTCTGTCACTGGCCATACCCAAGGGCAAGGAATACAACGGCCCGCAGTGGTTTGAGGGCAAGACTATCGCTACCTCCTACCCCAACATCCTGCGCCACTACCTCAACGAGCAGGGCGTGAAGGCCGACATCCACGTCATCACTGGTTCGGTGGAGATTGCCCCTGGCATCGACCTGGCCGACGCCATATTCGACATCGTCAGCAGCGGCTCCACCCTCATCACCAACAATCTGAAGGAGGTGGAGACCGTAGTGCAGAGCGAAGCCCTGCTCATTGCCACGCCTGGGCTGAGCGAAGAGAAGCGCTCCACGCTCGATGAGCTGCTCTTCCGCCTCCAAGCCGTCAAGGAGGCAGAGCACAAGAAATACGTTATGATGAATGTGCCCGTTGACAAGGTTGACGACATACTTGCCGTGCTGCCGGGCATCAAGAGTCCCACAGTGATGCCACTGGCCGACAAGCAGTGGTGCTCCATCCACACAGTGCTGGAGCGCAAACGCTTCTGGGAGATAATCGGACTACTCAAGGACAACGGCGCACAGGGCATACTGGTGCTGCCGATCGAGAAAATGGTGATATGAGATACATTGAATATCCGGCACGCGAGTCATGGGCTCAGCTACTCCAAAGGCCGTCGTTTGACGTGAGCAGTCTCTTTGCCACTGTGGGCGAGGTGATTAACCAAGTCAAGACTGAGGGCGACGAGGCTGTCAAAGCCTTGGAGCTTAAGTTCGACGGCGTAGAGCTTGACAATCTTACCGTAAGCGAGGCAGAGTTTGACGATGCCGAGCGTCAGGTGGCCACTGAGCTGAAGGAGGCCATCCGCCTGGCATACAACAACATCTCCACCTTCCACCAAGCGCAGCGTTTCACTCCCATCAAGGTGGAGACAGCCCCTGGGGTGGTATGCGAACAACGGGCTGTGCCTATTGAGAAGGTCGGACTCTATGTGCCGGGCGGCACTGCCCCACTCTTCTCTACGGTGCTCATGCTGGCCACTCCCGCCAAGATTGCGGGATGTTCTGAAATAGTGCTCTGCACACCACCAAGCAGAGACGGCAGCGTCAACCCAGCCATTCTCTTCACCGCACGACTCGCCGGCGTGACTAATGTATATAAGGTTGGGGGCTCGCAAGCCATCGCTGCCATGGCCTACGGCACTGAGACCGTCCCCAAGGTTGATAAGATTTTCGGCCCCGGCAATCAGTATGTCACCGCCGCCAAACAGCTCGTCTCGCTCAGCGATGTGGCCATCGACATGCCTGCCGGCCCAAGCGAGGTGGAGGTTCTGGCTGACGAGACTTGCAATCCCGCCTTCGTCGCCGCCGACCTACTCAGCCAGGCTGAGCATGGTGCCGACAGCCAGGTGGTGCTGGTCAGCACCTCCGCCAATGTCATCACTCAGGTGCAGGCCGAGGTACAGAGCCAATTGCTACAACTGCCACGCAAGGAGCTGGCACAGAAGAGTCTTGACCACTCGCTCTATATTCTTGTCAGAGATATCAACGATGCCATTGGCATCACCAACGCATACGCACCCGAGCATCTCGTCATTGCCACACGCAACTACCATCAGGTGGCTGACCGCATAGTCCACGCTGGCTCTATCTTCCTCGGCAACTACAGCTGCGAGTCGGCTGGCGATTACGCCAGCGGCACCAACCACACTCTGCCCACCAAGGGATATGCCCGTGCCTATAGCGGACTCAACCTCGACAGCTTCCAGCGCAAGATGACTCTGCAGCACCTTACCGCCGAGGGCATCCAGTCCATCGGCGCAGCCGTGGCCCTCATGGCCGAAGGTGAGCAACTCACCGCTCATCAACGCGCCATGACAATAAGGATGGAAAACTTTGAACCTTGAACTTCTTGAACTCTTTGAACTTTTTGAACTCTTAAACTTTGAACATGTTCTCCCTGAAATCCCTAGTCCGCCCCAACATCTGGGCACTGCATCCCTACAGCTCAGCCCGCGATGAATACAGTGGCAAGGAAGCCCACACCTTCCTCGATGCCAACGAGAGCCCTTACAACAACCCCTACAACCGCTACCCCGACCCACTACAGCGCGAGCTGAAGCAGCAGATTGCCGTCATCAAGGACGTGAGGCCCGAACAGATATTCCTCGGCAACGGCTCCGACGAAGCCATCGACCTCGTCTTTCGCATCTTCTGCACCCCAGGGCGCGACAATATCGTCACCATCGAACCAAGCTACGGTATGTATGAGGTATGCGCCGACATCAACAATGTCGAGTGCCGCAAGGTGCTGCTCAACGACCTCTTCGACATTGAGGCCGACCGACTGCTCGAGGTGTGCAACGACTACACCAAGGTCATCTTCCTCTGCTCGCCCAACAACCCCACTGGCAATACCCTCAATCCCGACGAGATACGCACCATCCTGCAGCAGTTTGACGGCATCGTGGTCATTGACGAGGCATACAGCGAGTTTTCTTCCCAGCCTCTGTGGCGACCGGAGATAGACAAATACCCCAACCTCATAGTGCTCAACACTCTCTCCAAGGCATGGGCCTCCGCTGGCATACGCCTCGGCATGGCCTTTGCGCAGACCGACATCATCGCGCTGTTCAATAAGGTTAAGTACCCCTACAATGTCAACGCCCTCACACAGCGCCAAGCCAAGGAGATTCTCGGCCGACGTCCCGATGTCGAGGACTGGGTGAAGATTACCATCAAGGAACGCCTCTCGCTGATGTACGCCGTCAACGAACTCGATATCTGCCTCCAGGTGTTCCCCACCGAGGCCAACTTCTTCCTCGCACGATTCACCGATGCCAACCGCATCTATGACTATCTCGTCAGCCAGGGCATCATCGTGCGCAATCGCTCCAGAGTCAAACTCTGCGACGACTGCCTGCGCATCACCATCGGCAGCCCACAGGAGAACACCACCCTACTCTCCGCTCTCAGACGTTACAAACTTTCCTAACTTTCTCACTTGTCCAACTTTCGAACTTCCTATGAAAAAAGCTCTTTTCATCGACCGCGACGGCACCATCATCATAGAGCCCAGCATCGAGCAAAACGAACAAGTGGACAGCATCGACAAGTTCACCTTTGTGCCACACGCCATCAGCTCCCTGCGCAATATCGCCCTCAAGACCGACTATGAGTTCATCCTCGTCAGCAATCAGGATGGCCTCGGCACCGACTCCTTTCCACTCGACACCTTTCAGCCGCTCCACGACCTCATGCTGCGCACTCTCGAGGGCGAGGGCATACGCTTCAAGGCACAGCATATCGACCGCTCCTTCCCTGCCGACAACCTCCCCACACGCAAGCCCGGCACCGCCATGCTCACCCCATATATGCAGGGCGATTATGACCTCGCCAACAGCTACGTCATCGGCGACCGCGAAACCGACCGCCAACTCGCCGACAACCTCGGAGCCAAAGCTCTCATCCTCGGCCCCGACATGGACTGGCCCAAGATAGAGCAGATACTCATCGGCGGACTGCGCACCGCCACCATCCACCGGCAGACCAAGGAGACTGACATCACCATCTCTCTCAACCTCGACGGCAGCGGCCACGCCGACATCAACACCGGTCTCGCTTTCTTCGACCACATGCTCGCCCAGATAGCCCACCACGGAATGATTGACCTCACCGTCAGCGTCAGCGGCGACCTCCATGTTGACGAACACCACACCATCGAGGACACCGCCATCGTCCTCGGACAGTGCCTCGACCAGGCTCTCTCCGACAAGCGCGGACTCCAGCGCTACGGCTTCTGCCTGCCAATGGACGACTGCCTCTGCCAGACTGCCATCGACCTCGGCGGAAGGCCATGGCTCGTGTGGGATGCCCACTTCCAGCGCGAGCGCATCGGCGACATGCCCACCGAGATGTTCCTCCATTTCTTCAAGTCGCTCAGCGACAATGCCCATATCAACCTCAATATCAAAGCTGAGGGGCAGAACGAGCACCACAAGATAGAAGCCATTTTCAAGTCCTTCGCCCGCGCACTCCGCATGGCTCTCCAGCGCGACACCAACCACATGCAGCTCCCCTCGTCAAAGGGAAAACTATAATTAAATTGCACCTTGTGCAATAAAACACACTCCGCATCCGTTAAATAAGTAAACGATAGTACGGCCCCCAAATAATTCTCCCCCTAAGCTAGGGGGAGTGGCCAAAGGCCGAGGGGGTGTGTAAAGTCAAGCGCGAAGCGATAACTCCTTAAAAATAACATAATCATGGATCTCAACTACATCGTATCACAGTTTGCCATTGAGGGCAAGGTGAAAGAAATCGCCCCCTTCGGAGGCGGTCTGATCAACCACACCTACAAGGTTACCACTGAGGGCGACGCCCCCGACTATGTGCTGCAAAACGTCAACGTCGCCGTCTTCCCCGACATCGACCTGCTGATGAACAATATTGTGGAGGTGACCAACCATATCCGCAAGAAACTCGAGGCTGCCGGTGCCTACGACATCGACCGCAAGGTGCTACGCTTCATCCCCGCCAATGACGGCAAG
Source organism: Bacteroidaceae bacterium (assembly GCA_017458585.1). Taxonomy (GTDB): domain Bacteria; phylum Bacteroidota; class Bacteroidia; order Bacteroidales; family Bacteroidaceae; genus UBA6382. The sequence continues at coordinate 6,357 of JAFTAJ010000001.1, read as the reverse complement.
ATGTATTTCTTCGATGGCGACAAATACTGGCGCATCATGTACTGCATCCCCGACTGCGTCACCAAGAGCGGCGTCAGCATAGAGAGCGCCTACATCGTCGGCGAGACATTCGCCAACTTCCAGGCTATGCTCGCCGATATACCAGCACAGCTGGGCGAGACCATCAAGGACTTCCACAACATGGAGTGGCGCCTACAGCAACTCAAGGATGCCATCGCAGCCAACAAGAGCGGACGCGCCGACGAGCCCGAGGTCAAGGAAATCCTCAAGGACATCTTCGACCGCGCCGACGAGTACTGCAAGGCCGAGCGACTCTATCGCGAGGGCAAACTGCCTAAGCGCATCTGCCACTGTGACACCAAAGTGGACAACATCCTCTTTGACCAGGACGACAAGGTGCTCTGCGTTATTGACCTCGACACGGTGATGCCGTCGTTCATCTTCTCCGACTTCGGTGACTTCCTGCGCTCCGCAGCCAACACCACTGCCGAGGATGACCCCGACCTAAACAATGTAAGTTTCAACTTCGACATCTTCAAGTCGTTTACTAAGGGTTACCTCAAGGGCGCTGCCAGCTTCATCACCCCGATAGAGATAGAGAACCTGCCGTTCGCCACAGCTCTCTTCCCCTATATGACCCTCGTGCGCTTCATCGCCGACTACATCAACGGCGACATCTACTTCCACTGCAAGTATCCTGAGCACAACCTCGTCCGCAGCCGCAACCAACTCAAGCTCACCAAGTGCGTCGAGGCAGCCTTCCCGCAGATGGAAGCCTTCATCGACGACCAGCTCAAAAAACTCGGCATATACGACGTATAGACACTCATAACTCAAAAAAAGTCGCAGAGTCCCAAAGCTCTGCGACTTTTTTTCTCACCACTCCTAATTTCTAATTCCTAATTCCTAATTTATCTCAATAAGTCTACGTTGCTTATCCTCATCCTTCTTCGTGATCTTCGGCATCACAATCTTCAGCACACCGTCGCTCACCTTCGCAGAGATCTTCGTCTGATCCACATTCTCCGGCAACGAGTACGTCTGCTCATAGTTCGAGTAAGAGAACTCACGCCTCAGGTAATGCTCCTTCTTGTCCTCATCCTTGTGTTCCATCTTATTTTCGAGTTTTACCTCCAGGTAACCCTGATTGGTTACATTGATACGGCAATACTCTTTCTTCAGACCCGGCACAGCGATTTCCATCGTGTACTTTTCTACATCTTCCTTGACATTCACTGCAGGTGCTGTAGAGTTCATCTTCGGCATCCAGTTGGTATCAAAGAAATCGTCAAAGAAATTTGACATCAGATTCACATCATTGTTTCTACGTGCGAGTAACATAATTAATACCTCCTGTTTTTGGTTTTTAATGGGTTAAACAATCATTTTTAATTTCTCATTTCTAACTCCTGAATAATCAACCGCCGTGCCAACCCACAAAAACTGCCATTTCAGGCATCCTACCCTGTCACATTGGCAGAACACTCGCCCATAGGAATGCAAAAAAGGCAGGCCACTACAGCCTGCCACCTTATTAACTACACTAAATCTAATCAAGAAATCACAAAGAGGTATTTGTTCCCCTCCGTCTGAGTGTGCACACGGAACACACGCTTCCCTTGCACAGCCTGAATCGAAAAGATACCCTCCAGCAGAGGAGAGTCACTCAGCAAAGGACCAAGCGGCACCTTCTTCACCCTATCCCTGCGTATCGTGAGATAACCCTCGTAGCTACGAAAACTCTCCAGAGTAATCTTCCAACTGTCATTGTTCAGAGGAAGTGCCTCACCAAATACCGTTACCTGCGGCGGAACATGGGAGTCGACGCGTACAGAAACCTGCACATAAATGTCCACCATATCCTCGTCATCATCATTAGAGCATGAGCTACAATAGCACATACACAACGACACAACAAACAGCGATTTCAAAATAATTCCCAGTTTCATGGCAATACAGTTTTATCTTATTTGCTGGCAAAAGTAGCAAAAAGCCTTCTTGCCGCAAAATAATCATGCCATAAAAAAAGTTAAAAGTGGAATTCGACAGATTTTTCTCCGCCTAATCGGTGAAACAATAACAAGATAGTCAAATCCCCCTACCCCTCCTGGGCGAGTTCGAGCTGGTTGTGGACGAGCTCGTAGTAGTAGCCGTGGAGGGCTACTAGTTGCTGGTGGGTGCCTTGCTCTACTACATGGCCTTTGCGGAGCACTACGATATTGTCGGCGTTTTTGACGGTGGAGAGGCGGTGGGCGATGACGAGCATGGTGCGGTTGTGGAACTTGTGTTCCAGGTTTTCTGTTATCTGGCGCTCGTTCTCGGCGTCGAGGGAGCTGGTGGCTTCGTCGAGCATGAGGTATTGTGGTTGCTTGTAGATGGCGCGCGCTATCATGAGGCGCTGCTTCTCGCCGCCGCTGATGCCGGTGCCATCGCGCCCCACCTTGGTCTCCACTCCGAGTGGGAGGCGGTCGATGAACTCGCGCAGGCACGAGAGGTCGATGGCTTCGTCGAGGCGTGCCTTGTCGTATGTCTCGCCGAGCACGATATTGTTCTTGATGGTGTCGGAGAAGATGAAGTTGTCCTGCATCACTATGCCGGTGGCTGCACGTACGGCCTTGGCGTGACAGTCGCCGAGGTCTCTGTCTCCGAGTCGTATCTGGCCCTTGGTGGGGGCGTAGAACTTGAGCAGCAGTTTCATCAGCGTGGTCTTGCCGCTTCCGCTCTCACCTACTATGGCGGTGGTCTTTCCTGCGGGTATGGTGAAGGTCACGTCCTCCAGTGCAGGCTTGCCTATGCTTCCGGTGTAGCTGAAGGTGAGGTTAGAGATTGTAAAAGATTGACAATTGACAATTGACGATTGACCATTATCACGCTCACTCCTCACTCCTAACTCCTCACTCCTCACTCCACCGTCTTCTTCCTCACACAGATGCACCTCCTCGCTGCGCTCCAGACTTATCTTTGCGTCCTGGAACTGCTGGAGAAAGCCTATCAACTGGCCGAGGGGGCCGTTGACCTGACCGATGATGTTTGATATACTCATCATCATACCTAGGGTGAGCAATCCGCCCACTACGTCGCTGGCTATCCAGAAAGTGATGAGGATATTGCGCAGTTGGCCGATGGCCATATATCCTGTGCTCTGTATCTGTCCCAGTTTAAGCACCTTCTTACTCATGCGGTACTGCCGCTCCTGCATCTCGCTCCACTCCTGCAGTTTGTAGTCCTCGTAGCCGTTGAGCTTGATGTCGGTGATGCCCGACATGAGTTCGTAGAGTTTGTTCTGGTTCTCTGCACTGATGCGGAACTGCTCATAGTCGAGTGCCTTGCGGCGGCGGAAGAAGTAGGTCATCCATGCTATGCTGGCTGCAGTGAGCACTATATACACCGCAAATATCTTGAGGCTGAACCATGCAATGATGGTCAGCAGCACCACGCTGCTGAGCAGCGAGAATGCCGTCTGCAGGGTGTTTTGCGTCACGAAGCTCTGCAGTCGGGCGTGGTCGCCGATGCGCTGGTTGTAGTCGCCGATGCTCTTGGTCTCGAAGAAGGTCATGGGCAGGCGCAGGAGTTTCCTGAGGTAGTCGCCAAGGATGTTGATGTTTATGCGCGTGCCCATGTACAGGCTCACCCAGCTGGTGATGAGTCCCATGCCGAAGGAGCCGACGAACAGTGCCAGCTGCGCCAGCAGCAAATTGACAATGATGCCGAGGTCGCGGCCTCCGATGCCGTCGTCCACCAGGTGCTGCGTGATGAACGGGGTAACCAATGAGAGGAGTATGCCAAACACCATCGAGAAGGCGAGCACGCCCATCTGTGCACGGAACGGCCACACGTATTTCTTTGCGAAACGCCAGAAGCTGTGCTTCTCCTTCACCGGCTCACGGTCATAGAAGGCTTGCGTAGGCTCTATGGCTATCACTATGCCCTTGTCGCCGTTGAGCCAGTGACGGGCCATCGACTCCGCATCGTGGCGGTGGCGGCCGTAAGCAGGATTGGCAATGAGAAAAGAAGACCCCCTCCCTGCTCCCCCATGAAGGGGGAGTGCAGAAAGTCGGGACAAATGGCGTCTCCTCCCCTCCATATATGGGAGGGGCTGGGGGTGGGTCTTTACTTTCTCTACCACCACAAAGTGGTTCTGGTCCCAGTGGAGTATGGCAGGCATAGGACATTTCTCCGCCAGCTGGTCGAGCGTCATCTCGAAGGTGGCGCTCTCCATGCCTATTTCCTTCAGGGCATCGCGTATGCCTGCCACGCTCACCCCTTCGCGGGTGAGGTGTGACAAGGTGCGCAGGTAGCTCAGGGGATAGTCCTTGCCGTATGCGGAGGCCACCATGCGTATGCATGCCGGTCCGCAGTCCATCTGGTCAAACTGGCGTGTGAATTTCATGGGTTATTTATACTCCAGTCATAAACAGGCCTGATAGAGATATGGTGGCCATCCTTTTCTACGTCTTTATATTCATAATCTGTTAAGAGCAGAAGATTCTCACATTTTGTTTGCCTACATGCCAATAACAAACCGTTTATTTCGCGTTTGTATGTTGCTTCTGACGATATATCGTATGAAACCTGTATTGCTTGAAGGACCGTTTTTCCATTGCATACAATAAAATCGCACTCACCGGAGCGGTCTTTAAGATAATACAAATCCCAGCCGTTTTGTTTACACTTTCGCAGTAATTGAATTAGCACTATCGTTTCCAATCGCCAACCAAGATTGTCACCTGCAAAAGCGTTTTCTCTTTGATTCATCATTGCCACATCAACAGCATATATCTTCTCTTGCGTTATACGGACTTTGCTCTTTTGAGAGAACCTTTTCAATCCCACAAGAACATAAGCTTGTTTGAGATAATCAATATAGTTGCGTACAGTATGAAGCGACTTAAAATTGAAACTCTCCGCCAAATCAGATGTTGACACGATATAAGGAGAGACATTCAAAAGGTGATGAGCCATGTTTTCAAATTGAGCAGGGAAAGCTATGTGATATCGCTGTTCTATATCACGCTTAAGAATGTTGTCAACGAGGTTGGCAATATACTTCCTACCATTTTTTATATTTAGCAACTCTGGGAATCCCCCCTGTTTCATGTACTCATCAAATGCTTTTCTCTGCTCTGCAATACTTTTTGTGGTACGATTTTTAAAATCAACTCCCTTAATCGCGCAATATTCTCCAAAAGAAAAAGGATATAGAGAGATCTCGCTACTTCTGCCAGTAAGATGTGTTGCCAAATCACTGCTCAACAGTTTTGCATTGCTACCAGTTAATATAACATGCATCTTCGTTCGCAGAAGACGATTTACAAAAAGAGGCCATCCTTCTATGTTTTGTATCTCGTCAAGGAAAATATAGTTAAACGAATTATATATTCTGTATAACACCTCAAGTACATCATTCAACTGATTTGTACCAATACTTGCAAGACGTTCATCATCGAAATCAACGTATGCGTATTTCACTCCCGCGCTTTCAAGGGCTTGAAAACAAAGTGTTGATTTGCCACTTCTACGCACCCCAATTACAACCTGAGCTTGGGGGCTATTCAAATCAACGAGACTCTCTTCCTCACGGGAACATAATCTCTCGCTTGACCAATTCTCCTTCTCTCTCTTCTGGTCATTAAGTATAACCTCAAGAGTTCTTATATCCGTATTAACTTCTTTCATGGTTGCAAAGGTAGTAAAAACCTTTGAGTCAAACACCTTTTTTGCTTCATTTTATACACCGCAATGCCTTATTTTGCAGATTTTAGAACTTTTCAATGCCTTATTTTACAAATTATGGAACTTTTCATTTCCTTATTTTGCAGGGTTTAGATACGAAATTCCCAAGATTTTCAATGTAAAATTCCCAAGATTTTCAATTTTAACGGCAGTTTTTTTGCTTCATTTTGTACGCCACAATGCCAGAGGCATCGCGAGCGGCTCGCCAGTGGTCGCTGCAGCAGCGGTCTGGCAATCCAGAGCCGCGAGAGCGAAGCGGCAATGCCTTATTTTGCATTCTTGGGTTTCTTTGCGAACTTATAGAAAGCATGGAGCATCACGTAGCGGTGGACGGAGTTGTACCACGTTTCGGTGCGCCCCTGCTCATTGATGGTGCGACGGATGTCCTTGATGCCGTTGAAGATATCAAAGCCGTCGAGGATCATGGTGAGCTTACCGTGGAAGAAACTCCTTGACAGGCGAGCATTGCAGATGAAAGATGCGTCGTTCATGTTGGGGTCGTTGTAGCCTGTGCGGAGGGTCGTGGAGAGGTCAGCTGCGAGCTGCATCTTCCATGGCAACGGAATGGTGGCGTTGGCACCCAGCAGCCAGTTCTCGCAGTTGACGGTCTCGAAGTTGGCGCGG
>JAFTAJ010000046.1 GCA_017458585.1 Bacteroidaceae bacterium | reverse complement strand
TGCATGTGACTCGGCGAAGACACACGCGTGTCTCGGCGAAGACAAAGTTGTGTTTCGGCCGAGATACGGCGGGGAAGTCAGCTTTTTTTTCGATAAAGTCAGCTTTTTTTCTGGCGAGGTCTGCGTAATATTTGGCGAAGTCTGCGTAAGATTTGGCGAAGGCCGCGTAAGATTTGACGAAGGCCGCGTAAGATTTGACGAAGGCGCGCTAATTTATCGTAAGGTCAGTTTTAATTTTCGTGAGAGCTGTTTTAGATATCACGAGAGCACACTTATACTTGTGAGATACCGCTCAGTTCTCAAGAGATTAGAATTACAAAAAAAGCAGCCCTAATCGACTGCTTCCTATTTTTTTCAGGTCTTTTCCTATATCTTTGCCAAAAAAAATAGAGGACCAACGTCCTCTATTTTATATATTTTTGTCTGACTGATTTGGGAAGTTTGGATGCTATAAGTCGATAGGACTCTTTAATCCATTCCTTTACTGGCGAGTCTTCCAAGTGCTCGAAATATACGTCGCTCCAGTGTTTCTTATTCCAATGATAGGCTGGAGTCACTGCCGAAAACTGCGCCCTTAGTTCCTCATTCCTTTCTGGTGATAGTTTAAGGGCGATTCGCGGAACACCATCCTTCATATCATATTTGCCACCTCCAAGCCATAGGCATACGAATATCTTGCCTTCTAATCGGAAGGTGATAATGTCATCGCCAAATGGCTGATCTTCAGTTACGTCTAAGAGTGACAACGTATATTCTCTTACTTGCTCGATGTTCATACCAGCCTTCTATTGTTATTCTTAGTCAGGCTGCTGGCTCTTACTTCAAATTCGTCTTGAAGAATTCCTCCAGTTTGTCCCAAGGAATCATATTCTTGGGTTCGCCTTTGGCAACAAGCTCAGTATATCCGCCATCATAGAGGTCGCAATGTGAGGCTCCGGGGATGATGAGCAACTGCTTGTTTTCTGGCATGGGGTTGGGCTTTCCAACCACATTATACCCCTCGGCCTTACCTTCCACCATATACTTGTAGGCTGCCTCGCCGAAGTAGCGCGAGTGAGCCTTCTCGCCATGCATTATGAGGACAGCAGAGCGGATCTCGTTGATGTAGTAGAGGAAGCGAGAGTTGGCGTAGGCTTGAGTACCGATGACGCGCCAGCCGTCGTTTGAGTTGCCAGAACGCTTGTGATAGCCACGTGGGGTGATATAGTAATCGTAGTAGTCCTTCACAAACTGGGGCGCATCTGCAGGCAACGGATTGACGACACCGCCAGCCATTGCCTTGGGATCAGCCAGACGCTGTTTTGAGAGTGCCTCACGGGCAGCATGGCGTGACTCCTCCTTGTCTTCGCTGTCGTAGTAGCCGTTGCCACTCACGCGGGTCATATCGTACATCGTGCTGGCCACCGTAGCCTTGATGCGAGTGTCGGCAGCGGCAGCATTCAGGGCGATACCTCCCCATCCGCAAATACCGATGATGCCTATCTTCTCAGCATCGACATTTGCCAACTGCGACAGGTAATCGACGGCAGCCATGAAGTCCTCGGTGTTGATGTCGGGCGATGCCGTGCGACGTGGTTCTCCGCTGCTCTCGCCGGTGTACGAGGGGTCAAAGGCCAGCGTCACGAATCCACGCTCAGCCATCCTCATGGCATAGAGTCCGCTCGACTGCTCCTTGGTGGCTCCAAAGGGGCCGCTAACGGCGATGGCTGCAAGCTTTCCCTTTGTGTCTTTTGGAGTATAGAGGTCGGCCGCCAATGTCAGGCCATACTGTGTTTCAAAAGTCACTTTTTTGTGGTTCACCTTTTCGCTCAGCGGGAACACCTTGTCCCACTCCTGCGTCAATTCCAACTTCTGTGCCATATCGTTCTCTTTTGTTTGTCTCTTTTCTGTGCAAGCCGTCAGTATTCCGACAGTCAATGCCATTAATATTGTTACATTCTTCATACTCCTTTACCCATTTCAAATGCTTCCGTCAGGCTGCTGGCCATCGTGAGCCTTCCAAGCACATTCGGTAATCTTCATGTCGGAGAATACTGCCGTAAATGATGACTCCTCCGGTGAGCAGGCATAGATGCCAAAGCTAATCTCGTCGGCACCGGCATACATGTGGCAGATACGCATCTGACTGAAATCGACGCCGTTGGTGGAGCACTCGATGCAGTAGTCGTCCTCGCGACGCGAGAAACGATACCACATGGTCTTCACGTCGGCAGGGATAGCCGTTGTGGCCCAGTCGGAATAGCCCTTGTTCGTAGCCACGCTGCCCAGGTGTTGGAACTCGTCATTCTCATACTCCACAGAGCCCTTGAGCCAGTTCTCGCTGTCAAGGTACATCACGATGCCACATTGGTCAAAGCGCTGGTGGCTCTGCGTGAAGTCGGTCTTCACCACAAAGCTGAAGAACTTCTCGTGCGTCTTCATCTGCAACACCGGAGCGTTGTCGTTCTGGAAATGATAGTATGTGCGCTGCCAGAGGTCGGTGTGCGGCGCGGTGGTGATGAGGATGGTGTCACCCTTAATCTCAAAGCCACCAGGCTCTCTTGTCCACTGAAGACTGTTCAAATCAACACGACCACTATCTGCGAGAGCCACCTTCACGTCGTCTTTTGCCTCGATGTCCGTTGGGTTCTTGGACTGCTGGGCACAGGCTGCAAAGAGCAAGCCAATGCAAAGTGATGAGATTATTTTCTTCATACCTCCTGTGTTAAAAGTAGTTGTTAACTTATGGTCTGTCTCTACTCGTCGTCTTCGTCGTCATAGAGATAGTCGTCGTCTTCCCATGGGAAGGAATGTCCCCAGAATTGCTTGGCTCGCGCTTCGCCATTAACGCTGCCGTTGATGCCCACGGACGTCATTACCGCAGTGGGCAGCACTACCCTGACGGCTCTGAGCTGGGGCTAAATGTAGTTAATCTTTTTCATTGAAGATTGAACATTGAAGATTGAGAATTACTTCCGAACTATAACCTTACGGCCGTTGATGATGAAGATACGCCCTGTCGTACCCCCTCGGCCTACGGCCACTCCCCCTATCTTAGGGGGAGAGCCATAGCGGCGGCCGAAGAGGTCATAATAGCTCTGCGACTCTGCGACTTTGAGACTATGCGACTCTATTCCCGTGGGGTCATCGATGACGATGGCGAACTCGCCAGCTCCTGATGAGGAGCTGATGTAGGCGCGAAAGGCGGGGATGGAGGCTGTGGCTGTGGCAGTACCGAAGGCAGAGCCGTCATCGTTGAGTATCAGTTTGCCGGTGGCATTGCCGGCAGAGAAGCCGGTGTAGGTACCACGGAGCACTCCGCTGACGGGGTCGGCGGCAGGGTCTATCTCCACGTTGGTGGCATCGAAGCTGATGGCTCCCCCACCCTCTTTCTTATATATGAAAGGGGTGTTGGCGGCGACTGTGCCCGTCACGTCGGTGAATGTGACGGTGGTGCCGTCGATGGTGGCATTGTTGGCTACCTCGACTCCACCGGGGATGGTGAAGTCGTAGGGCAGCACTGCCGAGTTCCAGCCACCGTCGGAGAGTGTCTTGGCATAGGTAGCGGTGGTGGCGGTGAAGGTGATGCCCGGATTGAAGGGCGCCTTGTCGGTGATGACGAGGTTCTGGCACACACCGTTGCGGATGATGTTCTGACCATCTACGCCGGAGGCATCAGGCACAATGACCATGATATTGCCCTCTGCTGCGAGGTCGGCTGCTGTGATGGCGGGGTCGAAGGTGTAGGCGCTGAGGTCAACGACGGTGGCGCCGTTGGCGGTCTCGGTGGTGATGATAGCCTGTGCCTCTGGTGCGGTGAGAACGCCGGGGAGTCCGAGCATGATGGTGCGGAACTCGTCAAGGTCGTCTGCGGCGATGCCAAACTCGGTGGTGAGGTAGGTGTAGAACTTATCCTCGAGTGTTGCGCCCGACAGGCCTTCTATCATGGTGAACATCTCGTCAAGCTGTCCCTTGCTGCACGGGGTGTTGAGGCTGGAGAAGTTGGTGAGCTCGTACTCCTTATACATGTCGCTCTTGCTCATGCCGAGCACGCCTTCGAGGAGGAAGGCCAGTGTGCCGGTGCGGTCGCGGCCGATAGCGCAGTGGAAATAGACGGGTTTGTTGTTCTTCACGCAGTCCAAGACGTACTTCACACACTGGATATACTGGGACTTGCTGCCCGTTAGTCCGTTCATGTGGCTGGCGGTCTGGGCGAGCTTGATGCGGTTGTACTCCACATCGCTGCCGAGCAGGGAGGCTGACATGCTGCCGTCCTGACTGCCGTCGCGCAGGTCAAGCTCTGCCTTGACACCCGTGGCACGCACTGCATCGATACCCTCGGGGGTGATGGTGGTAGAGGTAAATGCTGCGCCGCGGAATATCTTGCCATAGACGATGGTGTTGCCACTGGCTGTAGTCCAGCCGCCGAGGTCGCGGATATTGGACACTCCGTCGGCCTTGATCATGCGGACATTACCGCTGGTGGTGAAGGACGAGCTGAACAGCTCTGTCTCTGCTCCGCCCACGGTGGCCGTTACCTTATAATAATAGGTATTGCCCGGGTAGAGGTTGTAGATCTCGTAGGAGGCAGAGTTGTTGTCCACCTCTACGGTGGTGGCATCGGCGAAGGATGCGTCGGTGCTCCATGTGAGGTGCTGTGCGGTGGAGGTGGCATCGCGTGTCCAGAATACGGTGGCTGGCACAGGCTGGTCGCGGCGAGCAGGAGGAGCTACGTTGTAGGTGCTAATCTTGCTGGCGTCGCTGGGGGTGTACTCGAAGTCATGGACGAAGCCACGAACGCGGCCGTTCTCGAGGTTGAAGTCGAGGGGATAGGTGCCTGGCACTGCGGGATGGAAGTGCCACTGGATGCGTGTCTCGCCATCGGTGCAGTCGCGGGTGACGGCTCCGTAGTTGTAGTATGCGTAAGGCAGTGTGGTGGAGCCGTTGTACTTGCCCTGAATCTTGAATGCACCGCCGGCCACCCATGTGATAACCTGTTCGTTGACGGGGTCGGTGGTGAGGGAGATGTATTTGTCGGTGGATGTTGCCGAGGAGGCACCGATGATGGTGCCGACGTACATGCCGTTGTCAACGCTTTGCATCAGCCAGTTGCCGCCGTGGCGAGTGAGCTTGAAGTAGAACTTCTCTTTGGAGGCGTCGAAGGGAGTCTCCAGCTTGAGTCCCTGAGAGTCGGCAGTGGTGGCGTCGCCGTAGAGGGCGTAGGGCTTGTAGATATTCTCGAGTGCGTAGTAGCCCTCCTGCAGCTCCACTGTCTTGAGGGCATCGCTGGCAATGATGATGCCATTGATGGCGGTGTTGAGCTGCTCGAGAGTGGCAGTGTCGTCGAGGGTGTTAGCGAAAGCGATGGCGTCGGTGAGAGCCTGCACGCTGGCCGGGGTGTAGCATCCCGGGTCGCTGCCCACTGCGCTGCCGGAGGGGACGGGAGTATTGGCAACCATTGCCTCAAGGTCGGCGTAGGTGTATTCTATCCAGAGGTCGCCGATGATGTCGTAGGTGCTCCATGCTGCGTCAGCCTTGAAGGCGGAGTACATGGTGGGACGCACATGGACATTGGCTCCCGTGAAGTCGAAGGTGTAGGACTGCAGCTGAGGAACGGCGTTGCAGTTCATATATACCTCATACTTCTTGCCGCCGTAGATGCATAGCTTGTCGCCCCACTTGTTGGCGGCGATGTTCTCACCGAAGCGTATGGTGACGAGCTCCTTATTGTAGCCGAGCGCCTCGTAGTCCATCGTGGTGACGGAGTTGGGCACGGTAATCTCGGTGAGCTTGGTCTGGTAGATAGCCTTATAGCCGAGCTTGACGATGCCTTCGGGGAGGGTAAGCGAGGTGACGTTGGCGTAGTGGAAGGCGTAGTCGCCGATGGCGGTGACATTGAAGGTGGTGCCCTTGATGGTTACCGTGGCGGGTATGGTGATGGAGCCGCTATAGGTGCAGGGATTGGAGGAGGATGGCGTGGCATCGTTGGGATAGGTGACGGCCACGGTGTTGTCGCTTGTAATCACATACTTGATGCCGTCAACGGTGAGGTCGGCATCGGTGATGGTGGAGTTGTCCTGCGGAATGGGATAGCTGGTGCCCTGCACCCAGTTCATGGAGCTGAGTCGTGTGGGCAGTGTGCCGTCGGTGAGCTCAGCAGCTGTCACTTCCGTGATAGCCACGCCGGTGACTCCATCGGGCACGGCGGGTGTGCCGCTGCCTGCTATCTTGTCGAGTCCGTTGGCGAGATATACATAGTTGTTGTTGTAAGACTTCTTGTTGGCATATCCACCGAAGACACCTGTGCGGTTTGAGGAGACCACCTCGAAGCTACCGATGGAGAGGCAGTTGGTCCACGATGAAGCGGTGGTGTTGCTATAGCTGACGATACCGCCGACGTATGCATCGGCACGAGTGGACTTGATGGTTCCCACGTAGAGGCAGTTGGATGCAACGATTGCCACTGAGGATGCGGGGTAAGCGACAACGCCGCCGACGTATGCGGCATTGGCGGCATTGATGGTGCCGGCATAGACGCAGCGGTCGAAGGTATTCTTTGACTTAGACACCTGCCCTACTACACCGCCGATGCGGGGATAGGCGGCAGAAGCGTCGGCATTGGGAGTCTCGATATCGACGTAGCACCACACATCCTGCATCTTATGCTCGCCGTAGTCCCACGCCACTACGCCGCCGACCCAATCGTTGGTGGTGGCGCCGGTGCCGGTGAACTTAATCTTTCCGTAGAGCTTGAAGTTGAGGAGGTCGGTGTCCTCGCCGGAGGTGTAGTTGTGCACTCCGATGAAGCCGGTGTACTGTGCGTCGCTCTCCACATAGAGATTGGTGATGCTGTGTCCCTGACCGTTGATGGCGCCATAGAACTGATTATCGTTGTTGCCCATCGGAGTCCAGAGGCGGTTCTCGAGGTCGATGTCGGCGGTGAGCTTTGCCCTGTATTTCTTGCCTGTGCCGTCGTTGACTTGCTGGGCAAACCAGAAGAGCTTGCCTCCGTTACTGATAACGTAGTAGTCGTCGGTATCCTTTACGGCAGGCTGGTAAGGCTCGGTGCAGGTGGCGTCGGAGCAGAAGCCGTTGGCGTAGGTATGGTTGTGGGCAGCTGAACCGAAGGGCAGTGGCACTGGAGTGTCGCCGTTCTGTACCCATTCGGAACCGAGGTTGGCAGCCGCTGTGCCATCCGCTATCTCGGCAGCGGTAACCTGCGTGGCAGAAGGTGTGGAGCCGGAGGCAGAGCCAGCGATGGGCTGCCCGGAAAGGATATAGTTGTTGGTAAAGGAAGAGACGGCCGTGGTGTTTCTGCCAGAGAGAGCTCCCGTGCGAGTGGCCTCGGAGGGACTGGTGAGGGTGCCTGCGCTGAGGTTGTTGGTGAAGACGAGTCCCGACCTGGTGCTGGGGCTATAGCCCACGATGCCGCCCATATAGGCGCTGTCGTTGCCGGAGCCGGTGGATATCAGAGTACCGATGAAGAGACAGTTGCTGACAGTGGTGTTGTTGGCATTAGGCCATCCTAGAATGCCCGCAGCTTGCGAGTTGGTACCCTCGCCGTTGAGAGTGCCGTCATAGACGCATCGGTTGATGGTGGATGACTCAGCCTTGGTGACGATGCCGGCCATACGCAGGGCGACCAAGCCCGTGGCGAGGTTGGTCACATTGACGGAGCACCAGATGTCCTGTATGTTGTGAACACCAACGGAATAAGCAACCACGCCTGCTGCGTAGTTGTTCTCGGCCGTGCCGCTGGCGGTGACGGTGCCAGAGATTCTGAAGCTGTGGACATCCTTTGTGCCACCGTGGTAGCCGATGAAGGCTGCGCGAGTGATTGATGCATCAGCCTGTACGTTGAGGCCAGTGATGCTGAAGCCTTGGCCGTCGAACTCGCCGTTGTGCTTGTTGGTGTCATCGCCCATCGGAGTCCAGGCGCGGTTCTCGAGGTCGATGTCGGCGGTGAGCTTGGCGTCATAGTTGGTGCCAGTGGCGTTGTTGACCTGCTGGGCGAGCCAGAAGAGCTTGCCGCCGTTGTCGATGAGGTAGTAGCCCTCGCCGTCCTGCGTGGCCTGCTCATAGGGAGAGGTGCAGGTGGCATCGGTGCAGAAACCGTTGGTGTAGCTGTGGGTATGAGTGGCAGGCTGCTCGTTGGGGTCATGCGGGAGGGGGGTGGCGGCACCCTGTATCCAGTTGTCGCCCAGAGCGGTGGTGATGGAGCCGTTGGCGAGCTGTGCGTCGGTGACTGCGGTGTATGAGATGGTAGCAGAGATGCCTGAGTTGGAGCCCTTCTCAGATTGGCCGGTGAGGATGTAGCAGTTGTCGAAGGTGGTGGCGTTGACATTGCCATTGCCAGCTCCGATGAGAGCACCGGTGCGTGTGGCGCCGGAAGGAACGTCGTAGGAGCCTGCACTGAGGCAGTTCTTGAAACTGGTGCCTGACTTGCCGATATATCCGGCTATGCCGCCGACGTATGCACCGGTGTTGGTGGACTTGAGGGTACCGGTGAAGAGGCAGTTGGTGACCTTCATATTGTTGCCGGAGGAGCCCGCCATACCGACGATGCCAGCTACCTGCATGGCTGTGGCGTAGCCATTGTTGGTGCCAGAGTAGGTGCATCGGTTGATGGTGCCCGCATTATCCTCGCGAGCTACGATACCGGCGATACGCACGTTGGCGGTGGCATTGGGAGTCTCGATATTGACGGAGCAGATGATATCCTCCACGGTGTTGACGCCAGCATTGAAGGCAATCACTCCAGCTACGCAGTGGTCGGCGGTGTTGCCTGTGTAGGTCACGCTACCATCCAGACTGAAGTCGTGAATGGAGGTGGTGCCGTTGTGGTAACCGATGAAAGCGGTGTACTGGGCATTGGTGTTGACACTGAGGCCGGTGATGCTGTGGCCTTGGCCATCCAGCTCTCCGCCATGAGTGTTGGCAGCGGAGCCCATGGGAGTCCATGCGCGGCCTTCGAGGTCGATGTCGGCAGTAAGCTTGGCGTTGTAGGCTGCGCCGGTGCCATTGTTGACCTGCTCGGCGAGCCAGAAGAGCTTACCACCGTTGTCGATGAGGTAGTAGCCGCTGGCATCCTGTGAGGGAGCCTCGTAGGAGCCGTCGGTGCCGAAGCCGTTGGTGTAGTCGAGCTGCGGATCGGGGTCAGATGATACCATGCCCGTATTCAGCGGTGAATAGGCATAGCTGTCGGTGGTGGTGGCGGTGACGATGTCCATCGTGTTGCCGCTGAAGTGCACCTTGCTGATGTCAGCGAGGTTGTAGGTGGTGATGGTGCCGCTCTGCGCCATGTGCAGGTAGAGGCTACCCTTCTGGGCACTGACCGTGAAGGTCAGAGAACAGAGAAGAGTTAATAGAGAATAGAAAAGCGTTTTTTTCATAATGTATTGTTTTTGGAGTTATCGCTTCGCTCAGAAGTTAACGAGAAGTTAATGGGAAGTTAACAGGACGATAGTCAAGTTTATTTACTATTTTACGATTTATTTACTATTTAGTTATTTGGTTATTCTGTCACCCCTTCGGGGTTATTCTGGTCTAACGTCTATTGCAGGGGTTTGTTTCCTGCGGAAACGGCACCACCTGCCTGTTATCTGACACCCCTACGGGGTTTTACACACCCCCTCGGCCTTTGGCCACTCCCCAGACCCTCTTAAGTCTGCGAGACTCTACCTTATCTATATTCCCCAGAGGGGACCCCGCTTGCTAAGGGGAAAAATGTATGATGTAAGATGTGAGATGTAAGATGTGAGATGTAAGATGTTTTTTTTGTTTTTGCCAATGAGATGATGGCGACCTGGTCGCTTCATGATGATTAGGAAAAAGAGGGAAAGCTTGCTTTCACACTTTTGAGTAAGCATAATGAGTAGGTGCACAGCACCCATCTCATTGGGGTTTTTATGGT
>JAFTAJ010000045.1 GCA_017458585.1 Bacteroidaceae bacterium | reverse complement strand
CGTCTTACATATTACATCTTACATCATTTACACACCCCCTCCCCGCAAGCGGGACTCCCCCTTGCTAAGGGGGAGAACATGTGAGGGTGAGTGTAAAACCCCGAAGGGGTGTCAGATAACAGGCAGGTGGTGCAGTTTCCGAAGGAAACAAACCCCTGCAATAGACGTAAACCAGAATAACCCCGAAGGGGTGACAGAATAACCAAATAGCTAAATAACAAAAATAAGAAGTTAACGAAGTTAAAGAAGTTAACGCCCGCAAGCGGGCTAGAAGTTAAAGAAGTTAAAGAAGTTAACGCCCGCAAGCGGGCTAGAAGTTAAAGAAGTTAAAGAAGTTAACGCCCGCAAGCGGGCTAGAAGTTAAAGACAATACTCCAGCCTCAATCAAGTCAATCTACTATCGTCGAGCGGCAAAGCCGCGATAACTTCTAGGAGCCGCAGGCTCCGATAACTTCCGAGCAGTGTAGCTGCGATAACTTCTGAGGAGCTGAAAGCTCCGATAACTCCTGAGCGAAGCGATAAATTCCCTAAAAGTACTAAAAAAATAAAAGTATGAAAAATGTGATTAGAATCGTCAGCCTCTCACTGATGCTGATGGGCGGAGCAACCCTCTCTGCACAACAACTCAAGGGTTACGACAAAGAGAACATGAACACGGCCGTGAAGCCCGGCGACAACTTTGTGGAATATGCCTGCGGCAACTGGCTCAAGACTCACCCGCTGCGCGACGACCAGATGACCAACGGCGCCTTCATGGATCTGTATGAGGAGAACCAGAAGCAGATACAGGAGATGATTCTGGAGTTCGCCACCCAGCCGCAGGAGAAAGGCTCGCTGGGATATAAGATTGGCACCATCTACAACCAGATGATGGACACCCTCAAGCGCAACGAGCAGGGACTGGCGCCCATCATGCCCACACTGGAGAAGATACGCGCTATCAAGGACCGCAAGGAATATCAGCGCGTCACAGCCGAGATAGACCGCCGCGGTGCAAACACGATGATGTTCGGATGGGGCGCCGGCTCAGACATACGCGACGCTGACAACAACATCGTCAGCCTGTCGCAGGACGGCCTCGGACTGGGCACACGCGACTACTACTTCAACGAAGACCCGCAGTCGCAGATGGTGCGCGAGGCATACAAGGCTTACCTCAAGCGCTCGTTCATGGCCCTGGGCTACGACGAGGCCACGGCAGCGGAGCGCACGGAGAAGGTGTATGCCATAGAGAAGCGCATCGCCGAGCCGAGCTACGACATGGTGAAGCTGCGCGACATCGACGCCAACTACCACAAGATGACCTACGACGAGCTGGTGCGCGACTTCCCGGGCATAGAGTGGCCCACACTGTTCTGGGTGTCGGGATTCCCCGCCTTCAAGGAGCTGGTGGTGGAGCAGCCCGAGCCGCTGCATGAGGTGGAGAAGATACTGGCCGACACACCGCTGGAGGACCTGAAGGCCTACGCCGAGGTGCGCATCATCATGGGCGCTTCGTCGAGCCTGACGCAAGACCTGCGCCGCTCATACTTCACCTTTGTGCAGGCGCTGACAGGACAGCCGCAGGACGACCACCTGTGGAAACAGGCCACAGGACTGGTGAACGGCGTGCTGGGCAACGCCATTGGCAAGATGTACTGCGAGAAGTATTTCCCTGAGTCGAGCAAGCAGCGCATGCTGACGATGGTGCGCAACCTGCAGACAGCACTGGGTCAGCGCATAGACGCCCTCGACTGGATGGGCGACGCCACAAAGGCCGAGGCTAAGAAGAAGCTGGCTGACTTCCACGTGAAGATAGGATACCCCGACAAGTGGAAGGACTACAGCAAGATGGAGATTGACGAGGACCTCTCGCTGTTTGAGAACCTGATGAACGTGAGCGAGTGGAACTGGCTGGACGCCCTCAACCGCAAGGTGAACAAGCCCGTGGACAAGGAGGAGTGGCACATGAACCCGCAGACCATCAACGCATACTACAACCCCACCACCAACGAGATATGCTTCCCCGCAGGCATACTGCAGCCCCCATTCTTCGACGTGGAGGCCGACGATGCACAGAACTACGGCGCCATAGGTGGCGTGATAGGCCACGAGATGAGCCACGGCTTCGACGACCAGGGATGCCAGTTTGACCTCACCGGCAACCAGCGCAACTGGTGGACGGAGGCCGACAAGGCTGCCTTCGACAAGCGCGCCGCCCAGCTGGCCGACTACTTCTCCACCATCGAGGTGGTGAACGGCAAGAAGGTGAACGGACAGCAGACGCTGGGCGAGAATATCGGCGACAACGGCGGTCTGCATGTGGCCCTGCAGGCTCTGCACAACACGGGCAACAACGCTGTGATTGACGGCTTCACCGCCGACCAGCGCTTCTTCCTCGGATGGGCACGAGTATGGGCCAGCAACAACCGCGAACAGTATATGGACATGCTGCTCAACCAGGATGTGCACTCGCCCAACGCGGCCCGCGTGAATGGTGCGCTGCCGCAGATTGACGAGTGGTATGACGCATTTGGCATCAAGAAGGGCAAACTGTTTATCCCGAAGAATAAGCGCATCAGGATTTGGTAATCACGCTCGCGGATATTAAACAAAAACCTGAAAAACACCAATGAGGTGATGGTGCTGCGCACCTACTCATTATGCTTACTTAAAAGACTGAAAGCGCGCTTTCAGTCTTTTTCCTAATCATCATGAAGCGACGATGTCGCTATCATCTCATCGGCAAAAACAAAAAAAAACTTACGTCTTACATATTACATCTTACATCATTTACACACCCCCTCGACCTGCGGCCACTCCCCCTTGCTAAGGGGGAGAGTTTTGGGAGTTCGAGAGTTCAAGAGGTTTAAGACAATATGTTTTTTATGTTTTTGCTTTTCAAGAGCTTTAATCCGTCAGGATGTGACGGGGCTTCGACAGGAGGATGACGGAAGTTCACTTACGGGCAGACTCGTGGCGGTAGCCTCGGCTTCAGCACAAAGTGCTAAGCTCTTGAAAAGAGTTTTTCTGGTTTTTGTTTAATAATTTCTAATTTCTAATTTTCTCACTTCTTCACCTTCTGGCCGTCGATGATGAGGATTTGACCATTGACCATTGACGATTGACCATTGACCTTGCGGCCGTGCAGGTCGTAGGTTGATTGACCATCACTCCTCACTCCTAACTCCTCACTCCTCACTTCTTCGACGGCATCGACGAGGTCGTCAAAGTCGAAGGTGTAGGTCTGCAGGTCGGGCATGAAGCCAGCCTCGAAGGGCAGATAGATATTGTTGGCTGCCACCAGGGAGATGGCGGGGCGCTTCATGACGGGCTCACCGGCGTTGGTGGACAGGGTGTAGAAGGTGCCCTTGGGCAGAGTGGTGGTGCGGGCGAAGACGCCGAGCAGCTTGTTGGAATATTGAGCGTTGAAGGTTGAGGATTGGTCATTGCTGACATTGCTGACGGCGAGGTCTATCCTCTGATAACTCTGTCCGCGCAGTATGACGGCGGTGGCGGGCGGTATGGTGCCGCTGAGCTCGGTGAGCTTGATGACACCATCGGGGGTGACATGGTTGACGGCGTAGGCCTTGACTCCCTCGGGCACGTCAATGGCGAAGTCCACATAGAGGCCAGCTATGCCCGCAGAGTTGAGGGAGATGGGGGCGGTGGTGCATGGCTCGAGGTACCAGCGGGTGCCGTCAACATTGATGGCGGTGTTCTTGACGGGCGAGAAGTTGCCGTTGATCATGGAGTTGGTGTTCTGCGCTACGCCGATGAGGTGGTGGCCCCACTCGCGCTGCTCAAGGATATAAGTGCCTCGCTGCGAGGGGTCGAGGGTGGTGACCACGGTGCTGCCAGCGCGTCCATCGGACGGCTTGAGGCTGGCGCCCTGGGAGTGGATGGAGTAGCCGTAGCCGCGTGTCTGGAAGCGGAATATCTGGTCGTAGTCGTTGTCGGCGGCCTTGGTGTAGAGTCGCAGCCCCGGGTCGGAGGTGAGGTAGGGGGTGAGGCTGAGGTCGCTGAAGGCGGAGCGTACATGATAGACGGTGTGGTCGGGGTCGAAGGGGATGAGGTCGGCGTGCTCCACTGCGTCGATAAACTGGGTGTAGTCGGCGCCGAAATCGGTGGACTGTATCTTGTCGTAGGCGGCCTGCAGGGCGGCGCGTGCATCCTCGGAGGTGAAGCCTCCCACCACTCCGACGGGTGCCTGGAGCATCTGGCTGATATTCTGCTTATAGAGGGCGACCTTGCCGGCGGGCTCTACGATGGCCATCAGGCTGTCGCGCAGGGTGACGGGCTGGCTGAGGGCGTAGTTGTCATAGACATAGAACTGGCTGTAGGCCGAGCCGTTGGTGGTCTTGACGGCCTGCTGCCCGTCAACGCCGATGGCATCGCTGCCGGCGTAGAAGGTGAAGCCCTTGCCATAGGCTCGCATGGAGAGGCTCTGCGGGGTGTCGGAGAGGAAGCCTGCGGCGGCGAGGTTGAGCCACTTGTGTGCGCCTATGTTGTATAGGTAGTAGCCGCTGTAGCGCTCATCGTGCATGATGACCCAGTTGGCGAGGGGGCTGGAGAGGTCGGGAGATTGACCATTGACCATTGACCATTGACCATTATTGCTGGCGGCGGCGAGGGTGCCGTAGCCGTTCATGTTCTGGATGGAGTAGGAGCGCTGGGGGCTGATGTGGCGCACATTGTGGAGGCGCGAGTAGTTGAGGGGCTGTGTGCCGTTGAAGACTGCGCGCAGTGCTGCCACGAGCAGGTCGGCATTGGTGCAGTTGCCATTGTTGTAGATGGTGCGTACGGTCTTGAGCGTCTCCTCGGGGAAGTAGGTGAAGTTGCCGGCATTGTCGAGCTGCTCCTTGGCGAAGGCCTTGACGCGGTCGAGGTTGTAGGCTCCGCGGAAGGTGATGGTGCACATGGAGAGTTGGTCGGTGTCGTAGCCCTGATAGAAGCGCACCTGCAGATACTGCGTCTTGACGGGGCGCGGGAAGGATACCTTGGTGTAGTCTTCGCAGCGTATGAGCAGGCTGTCGAAGGCGAGGGTCCAGTTCTGTCCGTCGGTGGAGGTGTAGATGTCGGCGTACTTGGTGCGCCAGGAGTATTTGTATTTCCAATAGATGTCGAAGGAGCTGACGGTGACCTCGTTGGCAGCCTTGAGCGAGAGCTTGTAGGGCGATCCCTTGGACGAGGAGCAGTGGGTGTCGTCGTTGTCGTCGAAGAGGGCGTCGAGGGTGGCATAGATATTGGTCTGGTAGGACTGCTCCTTGAGTATGGTCCATGTGGAGGATGGTATGGGGTCGGCGGTGAGGTTGAGCGCCCAGTTCTTGTCGAGCTTGCTGTCGCGCAGCACGGCCTGCTCCACCCGCTTCAGGAGGCGGTCGGTGTCGATGGTGTCAACGCAGGTCTTGTCGGTGACGAGAGGTATGACGGAGGCACTGTCGTGCTGGTGGGTATAGGCTCCCATGTCAAGGAAGAAGGCACCGGCGTGCTCCTGGCTTGCTCCGCGTCCGAAGTCGTAGTGGAAGTCGCGGGGATAGCTGCTGTTGACGAGGTCCACCTTGTTGCTGCTGTACCAGCGTCCGGAGTTGGCGGAGCGGCGCATGGCATTGCGGTAGAAGACGCGGTGGAGCTTGTTGCCGGCGTAGGAGGTGAAGGGCTCGATGAAGCAGTACCAGCTCGACAGGAGGTCGCTCTGGCCTGAGGAGCGTATGGTGGCCATGTAGCGCCACTCGGGCATGGTGTCAACCTTGTACCATGTGGACATGAGTATGTTGTCGTAGAAGAAGGTGGAGTCCTGTCCGTTGCTGTCCTTGACGGTCACGGTGACTGTCTCGGGGCGGGTGTTGAGCAGGAACTGTATCCAGTGGTCTTGGCGCCACCAGTGGGGCTTGTCCTTGAACATGACGGATGCCGAGGAGCCCTCGCCGCCGGCATGGGTGTGGACGGCGTCGCTGTTGCCGTCCATCACTCTGGACTGCAGGTAGAGCGAGAGGTTGGGGTCTTCGTCGGTGTTGCCGTTGTCCCACACGGAGAAGAGCACGCTCTTGTTGAAGTCGTCGTCGCCATAGGCGCTGGAGGTCTGCATGCCCATGTAGGCGTTCATGGGGCCCATGGTCATGAAGTAGGTGCCCGGGCAGAGATACTCGGCGGGAGCCATGCACTCCACATAGCCCCAGTCGTATGCTCCGCCGGAGGGTGCCTCAAGGTCGGTGCTGCGGAAGCCGAACATGTGGGCTGATGTGCCGCCGAAGTTGCGCGGTATCATAACGGGGTCGGTGCTCTCGCGCTGGAAGAGGAAGTACTGTATATTCTTGATATAGCTCCACTTGGGCGAGCTTATCTCTACGCGGTAGAAGTCATCGGCGGGGAAGTCGATAACCTTGCCGAAGAGGTCGTCGGTGTGGGTGGCTGACTGTATGGCGTCGTTGGCCACGGTGTTGACGGCGAGGGTGTCGCCGGTCTCAGGATAGGTGAGCACGACATTCATGGAGGCGAAGCGTGCGAAGTTGTTGGTCCACACGATGTCGGCCCGCACCTTGCCCTTGGGGATACGCCAGTAGTAGGCAAGGTGGATGTCCTCGCTGTTGGGCATGGAGGTCATGCCGCCACTGGAGGTGAGGGCATCGTACCATTTGCCGTTTTTCTCGCGATAGCAATAGTTGCCGGCCATCTTGTCGGTCTCGCTTTGCCAGTTTTGTGCATTGACCGGCAAGGCCAGAGAAAAGAGAATAGAGAACAGAGAACAGAGGATGATTGATTTTTTCATTGTTTGTGCGTGTTTATTATTTGTTTTGCGCGCAAAGATAGTAAAAAAAACTGAAAGTTCTTTGTTGTGTCAGAATATTGTTGTAATTTCGCGCCGCTTTTTCGAGTCCCTTGGGGACTCTGTGAAAACATAATGTCCAACTTATCTAAATTTTTTAATTAACTTTTTTAATGAACGATTTAAAGAACATTCTGCCCCTCGAGGACTTCAATTGGGAGTCTTACGCTGACAGTGCAGCTGTGGCAGACAAAGAAAAGCAAGAGATTAAAGAGGCCTACGACAAGACTCTCAGCCAGGTGAATGACCACGAAGTGGTGGAGGGTACCGTAATCTCGGTCAACAAGCGCGAAGTGATGGTTGACATAGGCTACAAGAGTGACGGTGTTATCTCAGCCAATGAGTTCCGTTACGACCCCGACCTCAAGCCCGGCGACAAGGTAGAGGTGTATATCGAGAAAGGTGAAGACAAGAAAGGCCAGTTGCTGCTCTCCCACCGCAAGGCTCGCGCTAAGCAGGGCTGGGACCGCGTAAACAAGGCCATGGAAGACAAGGAAGTGGTGAAGGGCTTCGTAAAGGCTCGCACCAAGGGTGGTATGATTGTCGATGTGTTTGGTATCGAGGCATTCCTGCCCGGCAGCCAGATCGACGTGAAGCCTATCCGCGACTACGACATATTCGTGGGCAAGACCATGGAGTTCCTTGTTATCAAAATCAATCAGGAATATCGCAATGTGGTTGTAAGCCACAAGGCTCTCGTTAAGGCTGAGCTCGAAAGCCAGAAGAGGGAGATTATCTCCAAGTTGGAGAAGGGCCAAGTGCTCGAGGGCGTAGTAAAGAATATTACTTCCTACGGTGTATTCGTCGACCTCGGCGGCGTGGACGGTCTGATTCACATCACAGACCTGTCGTGGGGCCGCGTAGGCGATCCGAAGGAGTTTGTACAGGTTGACGAGAAGATCAACGTCGTTATTCTCGACTTTGATGAGGAGAAGCAGCGCATACAGCTTGGTCTGAAGCAGCTGACTCCGCATCCGTGGGATGCTCTTGATCCTAACATCCAGCCGGGTGACAAGGTTAAGGGTAAGGTGGTCGTTATGGCCGACTACGGTGCATTTGTGGAGGTGGCTCCCGGTGTGGAGGGTCTGATCCACGTCAGCGAGATGAGCTGGAGCACCCATCTGCGCAGCGCCCAGGACTTTATGAAGGTGGGCGACGAGGTGGAGGCCGTGGTGCTGAATCTCGACCGCACAGAGCGCAAGATGTCGCTGGGCATCAAGCAGCTCAAGGAAGATCCCTGGCAGAACATCGAGGAGCGCTATCCCGTGGGCAGCAAGCATACTGCCAGAGTACGCAACTTTACCAACTTCGGTGTGTTCGTTGAGATGGAAGAGGGCGTTGACGGCCTGATTCATATCTCCGACCTGTCGTGGACTAAGAAGGTTAAGCACCCGTCAGAGATCACCAAGATTGGTGAGAACATCGACGTGGTAGTGCTTGAGATAGATAAGGACAGCCGCCGCCTGAGCCTCGGCCACAAGCAGACTGAGGAGAATCCTTGGGACGTATTCGAGACTATCTTCACCGTGGGCTCCATCCATGAGGGTACCATCGTAGAGGAGCACGACAAGGGTGACGTAATCCAGCTGGAGTACGGCATTGAGGGCTTCGCTACTCCCAAGCATCTCATGAAGGAGGATAAGACGAAGGCTCAGCTGAACGAGAAGCTGCCGTTCAAGGTGCTTGAGTTCAACAAGATGACCCGTCGCATCATCCTTAGCCACAGCCGCGTGTTTGAGGATGAGCAGAGAGCTGAGCGCAAGAGCAACACTGAGCGCAAGGCTGCTGCCACCGAGGCCGCTCCTGAGATTCAGAACCAGGCTGCTGCCAACACCCTGGCTGACAACGATGCTCTGGCCGAACTCAAGGCCAAGCTCGCTGAGCAGGGTGGCGCAGAGTAAGGCGCTGAAAATAAATAACGTCATTAAAGTCCTTAGGGTCCTTAAGGTCCTAGGGACTTTAATAATTATAATAATGTACGCGCGAAGCAATGGAGAAATTTGAGGTCACGATACTGGGCTGCGGCAGCGCAACGCCGACGCTGCGCCATAACCCGTCGGCGCAGATGGTCAACATCCACGACAAACTGTCGCTGGTGGACTGCGGCGAGGGCACCCAGCTGCAGATGCGTAGCTTCAAGCAGAAGTTCATGGCCTTGCGCAATGTGTTTATCTCCCATCTGCACGGCGACCACTGCCTGGGACTGGTAGGCATGATCTCGTCGTTCGGACTGCTGGGGCGCACCAAGGATTTTCATGTCTATGCCCACGAGCCGCTCAAGGCGTTGCTGGACGAGCAACTCAGGCTCTTCTGCCACGGGCTGGACTTTGATGTGGTGTTTCACCGCGTTGACCCCAAGAAGCACGCCCTTATCTATGAGGATCGCACGATGGAGGTGTGGAGCCTGCCGCTGAAACATTGTATGGAGTGCAACGGATTCCTCTTCAAGGAAAAGCAGGGCCTGCCCCATGTGAATCGCGAGATGACCGACTGCTACGGCATACCCGTGAGTCAGCTCAACAATATCAAGGCAGGCGCTGACTGGACTCTGCCCGATGGCAGGGTGATTGCCAACAGTCGCCTGACCACTCCCGCCGACCCTCCCAGAAGCTATGCCTACTGTTCCGACACAGCCTATCAGCCAGAGCTGGTCCCGATGATTAAGGGCGTGGACCTGCTCTACCACGAGACGACCTACGACAACAGCAAGGAAGCGAAGGCTCGTATCCACGGTCATTCCACTGCCGGTCAGGCTGCCGAGATAGCCAGACGGGCCGAGGTGGGGCAGCTGATGATAGGCCATTACTCCGCCAGCTACGACGACACGTCGCTGTTGCTGCAGCAGGCCCGCGAGGTATTTGCCAACACTATCGCTGCCGATGAGGGCATGACGGTAACAGTCGAAAAAACTCCCAACTCCTAACTCCTAACTCCATGAAACCTCTATATCGTAATATATTCTTTATACTCGGCGCAGTGGCAGTGGTGATAATGCTGCTGACATTTGATATGGACTATGCCGAGCTGTGGGCACACATCCGCAGGGCAGGGTGGTGGTTTGTCGCTGTGGTGGGAGTATGGGTAGTGATATACTTCTTCAACGCCGTGAGCTGGTATTTCATCATCAAGAACGGTGAGAAGCATGTACCCGTGTCGCTGGGCAGGGTATATAAGTTGACTATCTCGGGCTTTGCACTCAACTACGCCACTCCCTGCGGACTGATGGGCGGCGAGCCATACCGCATCATGGAGCTGAGCCCGGTGCTGGGCAGCAGTCGTGCCACCAGCAGCGTGATACTCTATGTGATGATGCATGTGTTCAGCCATATATGCTTCTGGCTTGCGTCGGCAATACTGTTTATAATAATGTATAAGCCTGACACTACGATGTGGATATTGCTTGCAGCCGTGATAGCGTTCTGTCTGCTGGCGATATACTTCTTTGCCAAGGGCTACAAGCACGGCATGATAGTCAAGACGCTGCGTGTGCTGGGGCGCATTCCGTGGTTGGGCAAGTATGCACGCAAACTGTTGGAGAGCAAGCACGACAAACTGCTGCAGATAGACAGCCAGATAGCGGAGCTCCATTCGCAGCACAGTGCCAGTTTCTATGCCTCATTCCTGTTTGAGTTTTGTGCCCGCGTGCTCACAGCGCTGGAGATATATTTCATCCTGAGGATACTGACCAGCGATGTCAATTTCTTTGACTGCGTGCTGATAATGGCATTCACATCGCTGTTTGGCAATATATTCTTTTTCTCACCTATGCAATTGGGTGCCCGCGAGGGTGGTTTTGCATTGTCGGTGAGCGCCCTGTCGATAAGCGGAGCCTATGGTGTATATACCAGTCTCATTACTCGTGTGCGAGAGGTGATATGGATAATCATAGGCCTTGCGCTAATGAAGATAGGTAATAAAAGAAATGCTCCGTAACGCAAAAAAAGCAAAAAAATTGTGTGAAAATTTGGTTTGTATATAAAAAAGTCCTATCTTTGCACCGTAAAAAGTGAGAAAACGCACCAAATGAAGCGCATAAACCGTTTGATAATCGCCCTTGGCATGGCAATGTCCCTGTCCGTAGCTCCGGCTCTCGCAGCCGCCAATCCTACGGAGGGTGAGCCTATTATGGCCGTTGCTCCAGAGGGCCAGGATATCAATGTGAGCGTTTCAGGGAACACTATCCGCGTAGCAGGAGCCGCCAGGCAGACCCTCGTGGTTTACTATGTCACCGGCACTAAGGCTGCGAGCTACGCCATAGATACCGACGACCAGACTATCAGCACCAATCTGCAGAAGGGCGTTTATCTGCTGAAGGTTGGGAAGTTTGTTCGCAAGGTTACCATCTCATAGACCATACTCAATACAAGCATATAACTGAGAGCAATTAGGCTACGACAATCGCGCAACCTAATTGCTCTAATTGTTACACCAGAGTCACACACGCTTATGCCACAGCATCCCTCCGACAGCCAATTAGTGGAGCAGCTCCGCGACCCTTCGGGACGCAGGGCGGCTTTTGAGGCAGTGGTAGCCAAATACGGCGCAAGGCTCTACTGGCAGATACGCCACATGGTGACATATCATGACGACGCCAACGATGTGCTGCAAAACACCTTCCTCAAGGCATGGCTGGCACTCGACTCCTTCCGCGGCGAGGCTATGTTGTCCACATGGCTCTATCGCATAGCAGCCAACGAGAGTCTGGCCTTTATCCAGCAGCGCAAGGAGACGGTGGCTCTTGATAGCGAGGAGGCCAGTGTGGCCGACACCTTGGAGAGTGACCCCTATTTTGATGGCGACGAGACGGAGCGGCTGCTGCAGCAGGCTATCGACGAACTGCCGCCCAAGCAGAGGCAGGTGTTTGTGATGCGCTATTACGACCAGATGAAATATGAGGAGATGGCTGCAATACTTGACACTTCGGAGGGAGCGCTGAAGGCCTCCTACCATATAGCGGCAGGCAAGGTGGAGGAATTTTTTAAGAGCCGTGATTAAACTTTTGCCTTTTAAGGCAGTCAAAACAACAAAGACAATGAAAAAGCCAGACTTAAATAACCCGTCAGAGAGGCAGGAACCGTTCAGGGTGCCGCAGGGCTACTTCGAGCAGTTGCCGTCGCAGGTGATGGCCGCAATTGACCGTCACGTGGAGCAGGCTGAGCCTAAGCGTGAGGCGAAGAAGATTCCATTCTACAGGACAGAGCTTTACGCCAAGATTAAGCCGTATCTGTATATGGCAGCAATGTTTGGCGGCATTTGGTTTGGTATATGGGTATATAAATACCAGCAGAAAATAGTGGCCGAGAAAGCGCAAACCCTTGCCATGCAGAGCGATAGCAACAGTCTGGACACCTATGACCTCACCGCTCAGGAAATGGAGGAGTACATTGACGATGCGTGCGACTATATGATGCTGGACAGCCGGGAAATCATGG
Organism: Bacteroidaceae bacterium; assembly: GCA_017458585.1. Lineage (GTDB taxonomy): Bacteria > Bacteroidota > Bacteroidia > Bacteroidales > Bacteroidaceae > UBA6382. The sequence goes on along the minus strand of JAFTAJ010000045.1, from coordinate 160,941 downwards.
CTTATGTGACCGACGACGAACAGTAAAAAGATTGAAAATTTGAAACTAACACCCAACTCTATGAAACACTACATATCTATCTTTGGTCTTGCTGTGGCAATGTTGCTCCTTTCCATGAGTGCTGCAGCCCAGGCTCCCCAGAGAGGCGGCCATCGCTTCTCACCCGAAGAGTTTGCGCAGAAGTGCGACTGCTTTATTACCACTGAGGCTAAGCTTACCCCGCAGGAGGCGCAGAAATTTCTGCCCCTCTACCATGCTATGAAGGATGCGCAGCGTAAACTGATGCAGGAGAAAGGACATCTGATGCGCGAGGCGATGAAGGACGAGGCCAACGATAAGCAAAACCTCAAGACACTCGAAAGACTTATCGCTATCGACCGTCAGGTGGTTGACATAGAGCAGGACTACCAGAAGAAGATGCTGAAGGTGCTCTCTCCTTCGAAGTTGCTGAGAATCAAAGGAGCGGAGAAGAAATTTGAACGACAGATGCTCCACAAGATGGCTCCGCACCACAGGAAGGGAGAGAAGAGCAGAAAGTAAGATGAAAAGATATGAGATAAAGGAAAGTGCTTGGGTTAGCCGGGCACTTTTTTCTTATATATGGATAGGCCCCACATCGTAGTTGCAAAAAAAGAAAGACTTCGTCGCGGTAGTGTGGCGGAAAATCATTAAATTTGCACGCAAATTTTTTGTCAAATAGTGAAATACTTAAATTGTTAAATATAAGATGGAACTTGCAAGTAAGTATAGCCCCGCAGAAGTTGAGGGCAAATGGTATGAATATTGGGTGAAGCACGGACTGTTTAAGTCTAAGCCAGATGGCAGGGAGCCCTACACAATCGTTATTCCGCCACCCAATGTGACGGGTGTGCTGCATATGGGCCACATGCTCAACAACACAATCCAGGACATCCTGGTGCGCAAGGCAAGGCTCGACGGCAAGAACGCTCTGTGGGTGCCTGGCACCGACCATGCGTCGATAGCTACAGAGGCCAAGGTGGTAAACCGCTTGGCTGAGCAGGGAATCAAGAAGTGCGACCTTAGCCGCGAGGAGTTTCTGCAGCATGCTTGGGACTGGACGCATGAACATGGCGGCATCATTCTCAAGCAGTTGAGGCGTCTTGGTGCCAGTTGCGACTGGGACCGCACTGCGTTCACCATGGACGAGGTGCGCTCGGAGAGTGTGCTACGTGTGTTTGTGGACCTCTATCGCAAGGGCCTCATCTACCGCGGCTTGCGCATGGTCAACTGGGATCCCAAGGCACAGACGGTACTCTCTACCGAAGAGGTGGTCTATCGCGACGAAAAGAGCAAGCTCTATTACTTGAAATATTATGTTAAAGACCTTAACGATATTAAGGATGTTAAGGACAATATCATTCACAAGGACGACAAAGGCTACTACGCCGTAGTGGCTACCACGCGCCCCGAAACTATCATGGGCGATACGGCGATGTGCGTCAACCCCAAAGACCCGAAGAACCAATGGCTGCGTGGCCATAAGGTGGTGGTGCCATTGGTGGGCCGCGAGATACCGGTGATAGAGGACCGCTATGTGGATGTTGAGTTTGGTACTGGATGCCTCAAGGTGACACCTGCCCACGATGTCAACGACTACCAGCTGGGCAAGACGCACAATCTGGAGACCATCGATATCTTCAATCCCGACGGCACCATCTCTGACCAGAGTCCGCTCTATGTAGGCATGGACCGTATGGCCGTGCGTAAGCAGATAGTTGAAGACCTCAAGGCTGCGGGCTTGGTGGAGAAGATTGAGGATTACGAAAACAAGGTCGGCTACTCGGAGCGCAATCCCGACACAGCTGTTGAGCCGCGCCTCTGCAAGCAGTGGTTCCTCAGCATGAAGCATTTCGCTGACATCGCCCTGCCGCCGGTGCTGGAGGGCAAGATAAAGTTCCATCCTCAGCGCTATGTGACCACTTACCGCAACTGGCTGGAGAATATCCAGGACTGGTGTATCAGCCGCCAGCTGTGGTGGGGGCATAGAATCCCCGCGTGGTTCCTTCCGACACGGGAAGAGGAGGAAGAAAAATATGTTGTTGCTCTCACTGAGGAAGAGGCTGTAGCAGAGGCCCGCAAGATTAAGGGCTTTGAGACAATCACCGCCGCTGAGTTGCGCCGTGACGAGGATGCCCTCGACACATGGTTCAGTTCGTGGCTGTGGCCCATCTCTCTGTTTGATGGTATCCGCTGCCCCGACAACGAAGAGATAAAATACTACTATCCCACGAGTGACCTTATCACGGCTCCCGACATTATCTTCTTCTGGGTGGCACGCATGATAATGGCCGGTGAGGAATATATGGGTGATGTGCCCTTCCGCAATGTTTATTTCACAGGTATTGTGCGCGACGAGATAGGCCGCAAGATGTCGAAGCAGCTTGGCAACTCGCCCGATCCCATCGCATTGATGGAGAAATACGGTGCCGACGGAGTGCGCATGGGTATGCTGCTGGCAGCGCCTGCCGGCAATGACATACTGTTTGCCGAGAATCTCTGCGAACAGGGTCGCAATTTCTGCAACAAGATATGGAATGCTTTCCGACTCGTGCAGGGATGGCAGAGCGCAGACCTTGAGCAGCCCGAGGTAAACAAAGTGGCTATCCGTTGGTTTGAGGCCAGGCTGCGTGCTGCGGTAAGTGAGTTGGATGACCTTTATGGCAAATATCGTCTCAATGAGGCGCTGATGACAGTATTCAAGCTCTTTACCGACGAGTTCTCCGGCTGGTATCTGGAGATGGTAAAGCCTGCATACCAGCAGCCCATCGACAAGGCCACCTACGAAACGACACTCCAATTCTTTGATAGCCTGCTTAAAGTCATCCATCCTTTCATGCCGTTTATCACAGAAGAGCTTTGGCAGCATATCTACGAGCGCGGCGAGGGCGAGAGCGTGATGGTAAGCACACTCGATGTGGGAGCCGCTTCGGTGGCGTGTCCGGCAGATGACGAGCGACTGATCAACGACTTTGAGAATGTGAAGAAAGTCGTGGCAGGAGTGCGTGCTGTGCGCAATCAGAAGAACATCGCCAACAAGGAGCCGCTGAGCCTCGTTTGCCTGGGAGCCGATAACTACGCCTCCTTCGACAGCGTGGTGAAAAAGATGTCCAACCTCTCCTCTATAGAAGTAAGCGAGCAGAGTCCCGAGGGAGCTGTTAAGTTCCTGGTCGGCACCAGCGAATATGCCGTGCCTATCGGCAGCCTGATTGATGTGGAGGCCGAGATAGCAAAGCAGGAGGCAGAGCTCAAGCGATTGGAAGGCTTCCTTGTCGGAGTGCAGAAAAAACTGGGCAATGCCAACTTCGTGGCACATGCCCCCGAGCAAGTAGTGGCCCTCGAACGTAAGAAGCAGGCAGACGCGGAGCAGAAGATAGCTGCCATCCGAGAGACACTGAAAACGCTGAAAGCATAAATTTCAATTCTCAATTTTCAATTTCTATAATGCATACGCGAGAAGAACAGTTGCAGGCGTTCAGTCGCCTGCTGGATGTGCTGGCAGAGCTGCGCCAGAAGTGTCCGTGGGACTCGGTGCAGACCAACCAGAGCCTGCGTGCCAATACCATAGAGGAAGTATTTGAGCTATGCGACGCGCTTGCCCGCGAAGACCAGCAGGGAATACAGGAAGAGCTCGGCGATGTGCTCATGCACGTCTGCTTCTATGCTATGTTCGGTGCGGAAAAGGGGCAGTTTGACCTCGCAGACGTGTGCGACAAAGTGCGCGAGAAACTTATCTTTCGCCATCCGCATATCTACGGCGATGTCAAGGCCGACACACCCGATGCCGTGGCCGACACATGGGAGCAGCGCAAGCAAAAGGAAAAGTCCGGAACCCAGAGTGTGCTCTCAGGAGTGCCTGCCGCATTGCCTGCACTCATCAAGGCCTACCGCATACAGGACAAGGCGCGCCATGTGGGCTTCGACTGGGAACAGCGCGAGCAGGTGTGGGGCAAGGTGAAGGAGGAAATCACCGAGTTTGAGGCCGAGGTGGCAAATATGGACGAGGACAAGGCAGAAGCTGAGTTTGGCGATGTGCTGTTCAGCCTCATCAATGCAGCACGCCTCTATCATATCAATCCCGACAATGCCCTCGAGCGCACCAACCGCAAGTTTATTCAGCGTTTCAACTATCTGGAGCAGCAGACCCTCAAGCAAGGCCGCAACCTCAAGGATATGACACTCGCTGAAATGGATGCCATCTGGGAAGAGGCAAAAAAAGCGTGATTTTTGCGCCATAAAACTTTTTTTGTATTTTGTTTTGCGTATTTACGGGAACTTTTTATTATTTTTGCAAGGTAATATGGATAATTGTCTTTTGGTATGAAAACGAGATACGCTTTTCTGCTTCTGATCGCGGCGTTAATGATGTGCATAATGCCGACGACCAAGGTCTCTGCTCAAGTCGCAGTTGACCGGCTGGAGCAGCTCTATACTCCGGATAGAGTGACTATACAATATGTAGATGGAAGCAGGAAGGAACTGGCATTCTACGCTCCCAATATCTTCCGTGTGTTCCAGACTGCCGACGGCAGTTGTGACCTCCGTGATCCCAAGGCCGATCCTCCCGCTGAGATACTCGTAGCTGATGCCAAGAAGGAAGTGGGCAAGATTAATCTCACTACAGATGAAGGGCTGACTTCGTATGTTATCTCCACTAGCGCTGTGAAGATAGTCATCAACCGGGCGAACGGCCTCATGAAGGTGTATAACATACAGGAGCCCGACGAGGCTGTCCACCATTGCATAACCGTTTATAAGGACGAGTTCACTTTTAGTATTGGGGGCGACAAGCGTCCCGTGCTGGAGGAGCTGGAGCCCGCCACCATTGCCGATGGCAAGGCCACCTTGGTGCTCAAGGCTCAAAAGCGCGAATATTTCTATGGCGGTGGTGTGCAGAACGGACGCTTCAGCCATAGAGGCACGGCTATCAACATCGTTAACGAGAACAGCTGGACGGACGGCGGCGTTTGCTCGCCAGCGCCTTTCTATTGGAGCACCGCCGGCTACGGCTTGATGGCTTACACCTTCAAGCCCGGGCGCTACGACTTCGGCAGCAAGGATGCCGGCCGTGTGGTGCTGACGCATGAGACAGACTATATCGACTATTTCGTGATGGTGGACTATACGCCCGTCAAGCTGCTCAACGACTATTGGCAACTGACGGGTCACCCCGTGCTGCTGCCCAAGTTCGGATTCTACGAGGGACATCTCAATGCATACAATCGCGATTACTGGAAGGAGGAGCAGCCCGAGGCAATCACCAGGCGAGGCATGGACAAATATCCCAGCGTCTTTGAGGACGGCAAGTATTACCGCGAGGACCAGAAGGACAACGGCGGTATCCGTGAGAGCCTCAATGGTGAGCTGGACGGCAATTATCAGTTCTCCGCCCGCGCAGTGGTAGATAGGTACAAGGCTCAGGACATGCCGCTGGGTTGGGTGTTGCCCAACGACGGCTATGGCGCTGGCTACGGCCAGACCGCCACCCTTGACGGCAATGTGCAGAATCTGAAAGAGTTTGGCGACTATGCCCGCAGCCAGGGCGTGGAGATAGGTCTTTGGACTCAGAGCGACCTGCATCCCAGCGACACTATCGCTCCGCTGTTGCAGCGCGATATTGTGAAGGAGATTCGCGACACTGGAGTGCGTGTGCTCAAGACCGACGTGGCTTGGGTGGGCGCCGGCTACTCCTTCGGACTCAATGGTGTCAGCGATGTGGCCAACCTTATGCCCCAATATGGCAACAATGCCCGTCCGTTTATCATCTCCGTCTGCGGGTGGACTGGCACTCAGCGCTATGCAGGCATCTGGAGCGGCGACCAGACGGGTGGCAAGTGGGAGTACATACGTTTCCATATTCCCACGTTTATTGGCTCGGGACTCTCCGGTCAGCCCAACATCACCAGCGATATGGACGGCATCTTCGGAGGCCTCAATGTGCCGGTGAATGTGCGCGAGTTCCAGTGGAAGACATTCACGCCCATGCAGATGAATATGGACGGGTGGGGTAGCAATGCCAAGTATCCGCATGCCCTCGGTGAGCCAGCCACTAGCATCAACCGCGCCTACCTCAAGATGAAGTCGATGCTGATGCCTTACACCTACAGCATAGCCCACGAGGCCATCGACGGTAAGCCGATGATCAGACCAGTGTTCATGACGGGGCTCACCACCAGAGACTTTGCCATGAGCAAGGCTACGCAGTACGAATACCTCTATGGCGACAACTTCCTCGTGGCTCCCATTTATCAAGAGACCAAGGCAGACAGCGTGGGTAACGATATCAGGCACAACATCTATATGCCTAATACAGGACCTTGGATAGATTATTTCACTGGCGAGGAATATGGCACCAACTATGTGCACAACAGCTATGACGCTCCGCTGTGGAAGCTGCCTATCTTTGTGAGTAGAGGCTCCATCATCCCGATGACCACAGCTCACAACAATCCTAACGAGATTGACCACGCTCTGCGCATATATGAGGTATATCCCGCGTATAAGTCAAGCTTCACCGAATATGACGACGACGGCACTACCGAGGCCTACCGCAATGGGGAGTTCGTGACTACCAAGATAACGCAGAATGTTATAAAGGGCAAGCTGAATATCACAGTTGAGCCTACCGAGGGTAGCTACAATGGTTTCCAGAAGGAGAAGGCTACGGTGCTGCGCATCGTGGGCAAGTATACACCCAAGAAGATTGTAGCTACTGTCGGTGGCAAGAAGGTTAAACTCAAAGAGGTGAAGAACCTCGAGGAGTTTGAGGCTAGTGCAGAGCCTGTGTGGTTCTTGGGTTATGGCGTTGACTACACCAAGTTCTTTACTGACGAGAGTCTGAAGTCTGTGCCGATGAAGGCCGCCTACGGCATTAACATTAAGTTGCCCAAGACAGATGTGACGAAGAATAAGGTTAATGTGCAGATTGCGAGGGAGGCCAGACAGCATGAGCACACAGCCCGCAACCGTTCGCTGGATGCTCCCGCCAATGTTGGAGTGAAGGAGGCTGACCGCAAGCCCTATAGTCTCAACCTGAGTTGGGACAAGGTGGAGGGCGCCGATGGCTATGATATTGAGTTCCGGGGAATGACATACGGAAACATCCTTGACAACGAGTTCCTGTTTGAAGACCTCAATCCTGATACAGAATACACTTTCAAGGTGAGAGGCTATGCAAAGAATGACGATTTCCAAAAGCATTGGACCACCGTCACTGCCCGTACGGCTTCCGATCCGTTTGAGTTTGCAGTCAAGGGCGTGACCGCCACCTGCACTGCTCCGTCGCAGCCAGGGCAGGGGCTGGACAAGCTCTTCGACTTTGATGCTGAGAGCCAGTGGCACACGGAGTACAGCACCAAGGCTGTGCCCTTCGAGATGCTGATAGACCTGCACTCGGTGAACACTCTGGACAAGATGCAGTACCTGCCGCGCAACTACGGCTACAACGGCATCATCACCTCGGGCAGCGTGGCCGTCAGCATGGACAAACAGGATTGGACTGACTGCGGCACCTTCCGTTGGGAGCGTGACGCAATGATAAAGGAGATAGATCTCGCCGGCAAGCAGGCTCGCTACATCAAGCTCAATGTCAGCAGCGCCTACGGCGACTTCGGTTCTGGCCAGGATATCTATATCTTCCGCCAGCCTGGCAGTAGCTACTATATCCCTGGGGACATCAACAACGACGGTGTGCTGGACGAGAACGACCTCACCTCCTATATGAACTACACGGGTCTGCGCCAAGGCGATGGCGACTTTGAGGGCTATGTCAGCAATGGCGACATCAACGGCAACGGTCTTATCGATGCCTACGACATCAGCAACGCCGCCGCTCCAATGCTTGAAGTGCCGGGCGCTAAGTCCAGCTTGAGTGGAACTATTAGTGTGGCTACTGACAAGGCCAGCTACAAGGCAGGCGAAGAAGTAGTTGTGACGGTGAAGGGCAGTGGTCTGAGCGATGTCAATGCCTTCAGCCTCGCCCTGCCGTATTCCGACCAGCAGCTGCAGTATATCTCCACCGAGGCACTGGGCGCCAAGAACCTGCGCAATTTCACTCGCGACCGACTGCATACCAACGGCCAGAAGGGACTGTATGCCACCTTCGTGGGAGTCGGCGAGGTAGAGCCTCTTAGCGGCGACCAGACTCTCTGCACCATTCGCTTCAAGGCAAAGACCGCAGGCCCCGTAAAGATAGAAGCCCGCGACATTATCCTGGTGGATAAGCAGTTGTATTACATAACTCCTAACTCCTAATTCCTAACTCCTAACTCAGATATGCCTTCACAATTGACATTCAGCTACGGCAAGACGCTGACACTATGTATCAGCGCCCGCAACAATGAGTTGCAACTAAAGGAGCAGCTGCAGAAGCTGGCGCTCCTTGATGCCAATGTGCTTGAGCGTATAGAGATAATCGTCGTTGACAACGACTCCACCGACGGCACTTCTAACATGGTGAAACTCTTTGAGGGCAGGGTGCCATTCCACTATGTCAGCAATACGGAGAACCTGAGTCAGGACAATAGTTTCACCTTTACCCTCAACCAAGGTATTGCGTCGCGCAGCAAGTATATATGGTTGCTCGATGCACGCAATGTCATCCGTGTAGGACACTTCGGTGCGCTGCTCGAAGTGCTGGAGAACAATGAGGTGGGCCTTGTGCACCTGGTGTCAAACGACAATGCCAAGAAGCCGATGGTGCAGTATGTGGATGCCGACGACTTCTTGCAGTCGGTGTCTATGGGCATTATCGAGGTCAGCCGCAACATCCTGCGCACAGATATGATACGCGGCTACAACCCCAGGGAGTTTGGGGCCGGCTCCGGTATTCCCGCCGTGCCGCTGCTGCTGCATATCGTGCTTGCAGCCAAGCAGAACTTTATCTATAACCCCACGCTCTTTGAGGATGCGGGCATCGACTATATAGCAGAGGTCAACGACCCCGTGCGCAGCTATGTGAAGAATCTGCTGGGCGTGTACGACCACTACGAAGACAAGCCTACGCCCATCTCGCCTTACACCACGATGAAGATGAAGAGCCGCGTCAGCGACTTCATGTTCCCCCAGATATTCCGTCTGTTTGTGCTTCGTCGCAGCATCAAGGGCATAGAGGGCAAGGTGAGCCGCAGCACTGTGAAGCAGAACCTTGGTTTCCGCCCCGTGGTGTCGGCTCTCAAGCGTTGTGTGTCGCCAAAGTTGTGGGGCCGCGTGTTCCGCTTCTTGGGCAGAGTGCTGCGTAAGGTTATCACCTTCATCGTAGGCATCATTGTGGTGCTGGTATGCAACACCGTGGTCACCAAGGCCTGGAACAGGTTTAAGAAAAACCTCACCACTTTCCGTTTCCGCCATCGCATGAAGGTGGGGCGCGGTTGTGTTGTGGAGGGACCGCTCTTCACCGACGGCAACAGATATATTACCATTGGCACCAACTTCTGCGCCAAGCCCGGCATGCATCTGGAGTGCATCAACACAGGCAACTACACGCCCAAATTGATAATAGGCGACGAAGTCAATATGGAGCGCGGTGTGCGCATCAATGCTATCCGCGAGGTGAAGATAGGCAACCATGTCAAGATTGGCGCCAATGTGCTTATAACCGACTACCAGTTTGGCAAGACCGACAGCGAGACATTGCGCTTGGTGCCCGCTGACCGCGACCTCAATACTCGTGGCCCGGTGCACATAGAGGACAATGTGCTCATCGGACCGCGAGCCATCATCTTGCCCGGCGTAACCATTGGCAAGGGTGCCGTCATAGGCGCGGGCTCCGTGGTTACTCGCAATGTGCAGCCATACAGCGTGGTAGTGGGCACTCCGGCAAGAATAAAAAACCATTAAACACCCAAACGAATAAACAACCAAACAACTAAACAACCAATATTATGAAAAAATCATTACTTCTAATCATCGTGGCCTTAATGGTCAATGTTGCAGGCATCGTCAATGCCGATACCGTTGTCACCAACACGGTCAATCCCAAGGACCTCTCTGCCTACGATGGGCAGACTGTTGACCTTACCCTCTATCGCTATATCTACAAGGGATGGAACACCATCTGCCTGCCCGTTTCGCTTACCGAGGCAGAGATCAACGAAATCTTCGGCGCCGACTGCCGTCTGGAGACTCTCGTGGGAGTGGAGAACACAGGCACAGAGACCAAGCTCAACTTTAAGGATGTGAAGCGCGACGGCCTCAAGGCCAAGACTCCCTATATCCTATACTCCACTCAGGACAATGGCGTGCGCACTATCCAACTCAAGGAGGCAAACATCACTGTCGGCGAGGCAGAGCTTACCTTTGAGGACAACACCGGCACCACCGTACAGTTCTCCGGCGCTACCGTCAAGCAGGGCACCGAGGGCATGTATGGCATCATCGCCAAGGACAATGCTACCGCTGCTTTCGTCAATGCCAGCCAAGTGCCGCAGATTTATCCGTCGCGCTGCTACATCAAGCTTAACGGCGGCGAACTGACACAGCTGCTCACCTCCAATCACCTCGACTACGACGATATTACTGGTGTAGAGGCTGCGGTGGCCGTTGCCGACGGTGCGCCTGTGGATGTGTATAACATCTCTGGCGTAAGGATAGCCAAGGGCGTGGCTCCCGCTGACCTGGCCAAACTGCCCAAGGGTGTCTATGTAGTTAAGGGACAGAAGATTTGGGTACGATAATGAAAAGGCTTCTGTTTTCTTTCGCCGTAATCGCAATGATAGCCATTGCGGCCAATGCACAAAAGGCAAAATTTGATGTCAACAGCGACACCAATGTAAATACTACTGATGTGGTCGCCATCTACAACTACATCATTAACGGCGATGCGCTGGAGATGAAGAAGCAGTCTTTCGTGGTTGAGGGTGTGGCCTTCACCATGATGCCCGTGGAGGGCGGCACATTCATGATGGGAGCTACCGCTGAACAGACTGATGCTTATAGCGCTGAGAAGCCCGCCCATCAGGTAACGCTGGGCAGTTACTACATAGGCCAGACCGAGGTGACGCAAGAACTGTGGGAAGCCGTGATGGGCTCTAACCCCAGCAACTGGAAAGGAGACAGGTTGCCTGTAGAGCAGGTAAGCTGGAACGACTGCCAGACTTTCATCGCCAAGCTCAACGAGCTTACGGGCGAGAAGTTTCGTCTGCCCACGGAGGCGGAGTGGGAGTTCGCCGCGCGTGGAGGCAACAAGAGTATGCACTATCAGTACAGCGGCAGTAACGATATTGACGAAGTGGCGTGGTACTCCAGCAACTCTGACAACAAGACCCACTCCGTAGCCTCCAAGCATCCCAACGAGTTGGGCATCTACGACATGAGTGGCAATGTGTGGGAATGGTGTCAGGACTGGTACGGTGGGTACAGCAGCGAAGCACAGACCAATCCCACCGGCCCCACCTCGGGCTCCTACCGTGTCGACCGTGGTGGCAGCTGGAGCAACAACGCCGCTGGCTGCCGTGCGGCTACTCGCCTCAGCGGCACGCCCACGTTCACGGGCCTCACCCTCGGGCTCCGTCTCGCCCTTTAGTTCCTAACATAGATAAGAAAGAAATAAGAACAATCTGTGCTGCACAAACTAAATAGCCGTTAAGGCTATGAGAGTGCAGCACAGATTGTGTTTTTTGCTGAGGGCGTATGAATTATCTCTGAGCTCATTTGTTTTTCTTAGCTAAGAAAACGTCTGTTCTTAGCTAAGAAAAGTCCTAACCTTAACTAAGAAAACGTCTTTCCTTAACTAAGAAAAATTCTTTTCTTAACTAAGAAAATAGAATTTGCTCTGCATTTTGCCCAGCGAGAGCTGTTTTATTTCCCGCGAAGTCCGCCTTATTTTCCGAGAGGTCCGCTTAAGATTTCGTCTGGTGGCTCTGAAAAAGTGGCTTTCCTAGTAAAAAACTTTTAGGGGACAGCAATATTTTTTCATGAATAGGTGACGTATGTGCGGAAAATAAAGTAATTTTGTAATCTCATTGTAAAGCTCTAATCATGAAAGACCCCAAACAGTTTTTGATTGACAATCTTCGCTGCGTGCCCGACTTCCCTACCAAGGGCATCAATTTCCGCGACATCACCTCGTGGTTTATCAATCCTGAGTGTATCGATGTGATGACCGACATGCTCGTCAGCCGCTACAGGGACGAGGGCATCACCAAGATAGTCGGCCTCGAGTCGCGCGGCTTTCTGATGGGTTCTATCTTGAGCAAGGAGCTCCACGCTGGCTTTGTCCTTGCGCGTAAGCCCGGCAAGTTGCCTACGGCCACTATCAGCGAGACATACACCAAAGAGTACGGCACCGACACCCTGGAGATAGCCAGCGATGCCATCACTCACGATGATGTGGTCCTTATCCACGACGATCTCCTCGCCACCGGCGGCACAGCTCTGGCAGCCTACAATCTGGTCAAGAAGTTCCAGCCCCGCAAGATACTCATCTCCTTCCTCATGGAGATAACCGACGAGGGGCTGCACGGACGCGATGTCTTCCCCGAAGGGGTGCTGCTTGATACGCTGCTCACTGTGTAGGGCAAAAGTGCTTGCAGGTGAAATTGTGTGTCAGCGATAAAACAAATACCGAGAAAACCCTTGTCTGTGCGGTATGCTCTTGCGAGCATTGTTCGACAGGTGGCAGGCAACGCCCTGTCTAAGCAAGCTTAACCAGTTCTTTGCGTGCCCCCATCGACAGCCTGCGGCTTTACCGCACAGCCAAGAAAAACAAAGAAAATACATCTTATGTTGGAGTAAGGATATTAGGAGTAAGTTAGAGGTAGTTAACGGGTAGATAACGGGCAGATAACAGGACGATAGTATTTTTCTGTGTTTTTCCAAAGAGATGATGGCGATTTGTCGCCTCATGATGGTTGGGAAAAAGAGGGAAAGCTTGCTTTCAGTCTTTTGGACAAGCATAATGAGCAGGTGCGTAGCACCATCATCTCATTGGGGTATTTAAGGTTTTTGTCATGAAGCGCCAAACACACAGAGCATGGCCAGAGATAGCGTGAACTTTTGGTTTTTTTTCGCCAGTTTTGAGGGATAACATAAAAAAAACAAAAAAAAATGCCCAAATATTTGTTCGTTAAATTATAATGTTATATATTTGCACAGCAAAAGTGGCGGAATATGAGTCCAACACCTTTCAACTTCACGATATTTAAAAACTAAAAACAGTTATAATTATGAAGAAGATTTTACTTTCAATGTGCGTTATGCTGGCTGCTGTGGCAGGTCAGGCTTTCGCAGCAGGCGACAACGATGTTGCCGGCAACAAGCGTTTTACCGTATCTGTTAGTACTGGCGAAGGTGGCCAGATTGAGATCGAGGGTACTGGTGCAGTATCTCAGAACTCTGTAGCTACCGCTACCATCAACACCGGTGAGGATGTAGTGCTCGTTATCACTCCCGATGAGGGCTATGAGCTCGCTACCCTGTTGGTTGACGGCACCGACGTGCTGGCCGACGTAACTGAGGAGGGCACCTACACCATCGCTGCTATCAGCAAGAACATGTCCGTAAGTGCTACCTTCCAGGAGAAGGCAGAGCCCCAAAAGGCCGGTGATGTTAACAAGGACGGCAATGTTAACACAGCTGACGTAGTGGCTGTTTACACCTTCATTGAGAAGGGCGAGGCTAGCGGCTTTACCCGTGAAGATTGCAATGTCAATGGCGACGAGGCTATCAACACCGCTGACGTTGTAAAGATCTACGACATCATCATCAACGGTTCTGGCGAATAATCAATAGAATCCAAGCAATATGCAAGCCGTCTCGTTCAACGAGGCGGCTTGTTTGTTTTGTGTATTGAAAAAAAAGTATTACCTTTGCAGCCGTTATAATAATAAATAAGGTACGTATGCGCGCGATGAGTAGATGGCTGTTGATGCTTGTGCTGGTGTTTGCCAGCGCAGGTGCTGCCATGGCGCAGGGTGAGCTGCTTCAGGACCTGCGCCAGAGGGATGCTGCCCTCACTGCCCGTCAGCGTGCCGTAAGAGACAGTCTTGGTGCGCTGGTCCACAGCGACATGCTCAGCCATGTTGCCGACAGCCGCATGTCCACCGACAGCCTCGAGGGACCGGCTCTCCAGGTGAGCCTCCTCACCTGCGGGTCGGGCCGCGCCATATATGAGTACTATGGCCACACGGCTATCCGTATATGCACCGTGGGGAGCGAGCAGGACAACTCTCGAACTCTCGAACTTTCGAACTCTCGAACTTTCGACTGGACCTTCAACTACGGTGTCTTTGACTTCAACTCCGGCAACTTCGCCTTGCGCTTTGCCTTGGGCCACACCGACTACCTCTGTGCCATGCAGCCCACCAAGCTCTTCCTTGAGCAGTATCGCCGCAATGGACAGTATGTGGAGGAGCAGGTGCTCAATGTCACAGCCGCTGAGGCCCAGCGGTTGCTTGATGCCCTGTTGCTCAACTGCAAGCCCGAGAACTGTGTCTATCGCTACAATTTCTTCTTCGACAACTGCGCCACTCGTGTGCGCGACAAGATAGAGGAGTGCCTCGACGGCAAGCTCCGCTACCCCGAGCGCCCCACCGAGCGCAGTCTGCGCGATGCAGTCCATTTCTATTGCCGCAACCATCCGTGGGCGATGTTTGGACAGGACCTCCTGCTGGGTAGTGAGGCCGACATCCCTGCCACGGGTCGCGAGCTGGAGTTTGCTCCGCTGATAATGCAGCAAGACTTCACCAACACAGTGATTATTGAGCCCACGGGCACCCTGCGCCTCTTTGCCGCAGAGAAACATCGCCTCGTTGACCTGCCTCCCATCGTGGAGCGGCCCAGCCTCCTCTTCTCGCCTTTGGCTGTGGCCATCTTCCTCCTCCTGGTTGTGCTCGTATTGGGCATCTGCGAGTGGAGGCGTGGCCGTATCATTTGGCCTGTCGATACAGCTCTGCTCCTCTTGCAGGGATTGGCAGGCATATTGGTGGCATTCCTCTTCTTCTTCTCCGCCCATCCCACCGTAGGTAGCAACTGGCTCATCTGGGTGCTCAACCCCTTGCCACTGGTGGGTCTCTATTGGCAGATAAAGGGAGGCCGTCGCCGTTGCTATTGGTACTACCATGCTGTGGCCTTGGCAGTGTTGGCAATCTTTCTGCTTTCCCTGCCCGCTATACCGCAGTATGTAAGCCCTGCGGCCAAGATATTGTTCTTGGTGCTGCTGTTGCGTAGCCTCACCAATGTCATCCTTGCCATAAGGAATCGTAAGACCAAGCCTGCGGAAGTCCGCGAGCCGGAGAGCCATACCATCAAAAACTCTATCGCACCGCTAGTACTGACGGGAGTATTTGTGATGCCATTAGGAGTGTCTGCCGCAGGGCAGAGCATACCCCGTGTCGTGGTGAATGTAACTATCGACGGACTGCGCAGCGATTTGCTCGATGCCTATATGCCCCTGTTCGGAGAGGGTGGCTTCCGCCTGCTCATGGAGCAGGGCTGCGTGCTCCCCAATGCCGCATACCCCAACTATGAGCCCAACCGTGCCTC
The DNA here is from genome assembly GCA_017458585.1 of Bacteroidaceae bacterium. GTDB lineage: Bacteria > Bacteroidota > Bacteroidia > Bacteroidales > Bacteroidaceae > UBA6382. Next base: position 145,443 of record JAFTAJ010000045.1, on the reverse strand, counting down.
CTCGATAGCTACTCTGGCTACGGGCACTGTGCCTTACGACCACGGCATCATCGACCTCCAGTGGCTCGACCGTAGCACGCTGCGCCCCGCCTATTGCGTGGAGGACACCCGTCAGCGTGGCATCAACACTATCGAGCAGTTCTCCCCTCGCAATGTGCAAGTCTCTACTATCGGCGACGAACTCAAGGTGGCCTCCGAGGGTAAGGCACTCGTCTATACCTTTGCCCCCTATGCTGATGCCGCCATACTCAGCGCAGGCCATGCTGCCGATGGTGCCTATTGGATAGACAAGACCAGCGGCCTATGGGCCGGCACTACATACTACGGCGCACAGCTCCCTTCGTGGATTGCTGCCGTCAATGGTCAATGGTCAATAGTCAATGGTCAACGGTCAACAGTCAATGGTCAATGGTCAATGGTCAATGAGTTAGTCGGCAGCATGGCGCAGTCCTGCTTCCGCTACACCACCATTGGCAACGATGAGGTGCCCGACTATCTCGCGGTCACCTTTACCGCCCTTGACTCCGGCACCACTCCCGAGGAAACCTACCTCCAGCTCGACCGCATGGTCGCCAACCTCATCTCCACTGCCGAGCAGAGCGTGGGGCAGGGCAACGCGCTCTTTGTGCTCACCTCCACCGCAACGGCAGAGCCGGAGACCACCGACCTTGATGCTTACCGCATACCTACCGGCAACTTCTATATCGACCGTACGGCCAATCTCCTCAACATGATGCTCATAGCCCTCTACGGACAGGGTAACTATGTGGAGACCACCTATGGCAATCAGATATACCTCAACCATAAACTCATAGAGCAGCGTCAGCTCTCCTTCGGTGAGGTGCTCGACCGCTGTCAGGAGCTTCTTCTGCAGTCAGAGGGAGTCAAGGACGCCTATTCCGCGCAGCGACTGCTGCTCGGAGCGTGGACACCCGGTATCGACCGCATACGCAATAGCTACAACCCACGCCTCTCTGGCGACATAATGGTGCAGGTGGCTCCGGGATGGCATCTCGCCAACGAGACCACCGGCTACACCAAGCTCGTTAGGGAGTCCAGCGTACTCTTCCCAATACTCTTCTATGGCACCGGCGTGTCGCATAAAGTAGTGGCCGACCCCGCAAGCGTCGACCGCGTAGCCCCCACGCTCGCAGCCTCTATGCGCATCCGCGCCCCAAACGCATGCAAATCCCTCCCCTTCGAGTTGAAATAATCAAAATAAATAAACCTTACATTTCACATTTCAAATTTCACATTTCAAATTACCATCATGAGTATAGTAAGCGTATTAACCAAGATATTTGGAAACAAGGCATCGCGCGATATGCGTGAGATACAGCCTATCGTAGACATCATCAAGCAAACCTACGAAACTATCGACCAGCTCACCAACGATGAGCTGCGTGCCAAGACCAAGGAGATTCAGCAGCAAGTGCAGCACTGTGCCGACGACATCCGCGCAGAGATACAGGCCACCCGCGAAAAGATAGAGACCCTCCCCATTGAGGAGCGCGAGACCCACTTCAACCATATCGACAAACTCGAGAAGGAAGTGCTCGACCGCATGGAGGAGGAGCTCAACAAAGTCCTCCCCGAGGCTCTCGCCATCATGAAGAGCACCGCCCGTCGTTTCACCGAGAGCGAGGACATCATCGTCACCGCCACCGACTTCGACCGTGAGCTCGCTGCCACCCACGACTTCGTGGACATCGACGGCGACAAGGCCGTCTACCACAACCACTGGGTAGCCGGAGGCAACGAGACAGTGTGGAACATGATCCACTACGATGTACAGCTCTTTGGCGGCGTAGTGCTCCATCAGGGCAAGATAGCCGAGATGGCTACCGGCGAGGGTAAGACTCTTGTCGCCACCCTCCCTGTCTTCCTCAACGCCCTCACAGGCAATGGCGTTCACGTCGTTACCGTCAACGACTACCTCGCCAAGCGTGACTCCGAGTGGATGGGTCCCCTCTATATGTTCCACGGACTCTCCGTTGACTGTATCGACAAGCACAAGCCCAACTCCGAGGAGCGTCGTCGCGCCTACCAGGCCGACATCACCTTCGGTACCAACAACGAGTTCGGCTTCGACTACCTACGCGACAATATGGCCACCGCGCCGCAGGACCTCGTGCAGCGCTCCCACAACTACGCCATCGTCGATGAGGTGGACTCCGTGCTCATAGATGACGCTCGTACTCCCCTCATCATCTCCGGTCCTGTGCCGCAGGGCGAAGACCAGATGTTCGAGGAGTACCAGCCCCTCATCCAGAGCCTCTACGAGGTGCAGCGCAAATATGCCACCCAGCTCCTCTCCGAGGCCAAGCAGCTCATCGCTTCTCCCGACCGCAAGCAGCAGGAGCAAGGCTTCCTCCAGCTCTTCCGCTCACATAAGGCCCTGCCTAAGAACAAGGCTCTCATCAAGTTCCTCTCTGAGCCCGGCATCAAGACTGGTATGCTCAAGACCGAGGAGATATACATGGAGAACAACAACCGCCGTATGCCCGAGGCCATCGAGCCACTCTACTTCGTCGTTGACGAGAAGCAGAAATCCGTTGAGCTCACCGACAAGGGCAACGACTGGCTTGCCAACGCCGTAAAGAATGCCACCCTCTTCGTGCTGCCCGACATAGCAGGCGAGCTCTCCGCCCTTGAGGGCGACAAGAAACTCTCCGACGAGGAGCGCCTAGCCAAGAAAGACGAGCTAATGTCCGACTACGCAGTCAAGTCAGAGCGTGTCCACACCATCCTCCAGCTCCTCAAGGCCTACACCATGTTCAATATCGACGACGACTACGTCATCATCGATGGACAAGTCAAGATTGTCGATGAGCAGACAGGCCGTATCATGGAAGGTCGTCGCTGGAGCGAGGGACTCCACCAGGCTGTCGAGGCCAAGGAGCATGTCAAGGTAGAGGCTGCCACCCAGACCTTCGCCACCATCACCCTGCAGAACTATTTCCGTATGTACCATAAGCTAGCCGGTATGACCGGTACCGCCATCACCGAGGCGGGCGAGTTCTGGAACATCTATAAGCTCGACGTTGTGGAGATACCCACCAATCGTCCCGTGGCTCGCAAGGACCTCAACGACCGCGTCTATAAGACCAAGCGCGAGAAATACAATGCCGTCATCGATGAGATAGCCCGCATGCGTGAGCAAGGGCGCCCAGTGCTGGTCGGCACCACCTCCGTTGAGATTTCCGAGCTCCTCAAGCGCATGCTCGACCTACGCAAGATACCGTGCCAGGTGCTTAATGCCAAGCTCCACCAGAAGGAGGCCGACATCGTGGCACAGGCAGGACAGTCGTCCACCGTCACCATCGCCACCAATATGGCAGGTCGTGGTACCGATATCAAGCTCTCCGACGCTGTCAAGGAAGCGGGCGGACTCGCTATCATTGGCACCGAGCGCCATGAGAGCCGCCGTGTGGACCGCCAGCTGCGCGGACGTTCCGGCCGTCAGGGCGACCCGGGCTCTTCTGTATTCTTCGTCTCCCTCGAAGACCAGCTCATGCGACTCTTCGCAGCCGAGCGTATCTCCAAGATTATGGACCGTCTCGGCCTTAAGGAGGGCGAGGTCATCGAGTCACCCCTCATCAATAAGTCCATCGAGCGTGCACAGAAGAAAGTCGAGGGCAACAACTTCGGTATCCGTAAGCACCTGCTTGAGTACGACGACGTTATGAACAAGCAGCGCACCGTCATCTACGAGAAGCGTCGTCACGCCCTCATGGGTGAGCGTATCGGCATGGATATTGCCAATATGATATGGGATCGCGTGCTCAATATCATCGACCAGAACGACTTCGCGGGCTGCCAGCGTCGTTTCCTCGAGGTGATGGCGATGGAGTGCCCTTTCAGCGAGGCCGACCTCAATGGTGGCGTGGCTCGCGATGAACTCTATGAGCAGACCTTCCAGGCTGCCATGGCCAATTTCCACCGTCGCACCGAGCGCATGGCGGAGGTTGCCAACCCTGTTATCAAGCAAGTCTATGAGAACGAGGGCGACCGCTACGAGCGCATCGCTGTGCCCATCACCGATGGCAAGCGCGTCTATAACATTGCCGTGCCTCTCAAGGAGGCTGTCGATACTGAGGGCAAGAGCCTCGTCAAGCAGTTTGAGAAGAGCATCCTCCTCCAGATTATCGATGATGAGTGGAAAGAGAACCTGCGCAACCTCGATGAGCTAAAGCACTCTGTCCAGACTGCCAGCTATGAGCAGAAAGATCCTCTCGTTATCTTCAAGCTCGAGAGTGCCACCCTCTTCGATACCATGATCAACAAGATTTACGACCGCGTCGTAAGCATCCTCATGCGTTGCCAGATACCTATGCGTGACCCCGAGCAGGTACGCGAGGCAGGCCCTGAGCGTCGTGCTCCCCAGCCGCGCTATACCGAGAGCCGCACCGACCTCACCGATCCTGCCCAGCGTGCCGCCGCCTCTCAGGACACCCGTGAGCGCCAGGCACCCCAGCCCATGGTCAAGGAGAAGCTCCCCGGCCGCAACGACCCATGCCCCTGCGGCAGCGGCAAGAAATTCAAGAACTGCCACGGACGCGGCGTAGTCTGAAAAACAGAAATCCAAACTACGAGAAGTATGAGAAAAATAATGTTTGTGTTACTCCTGCTGCTTGCAGGATTTACAGAGAAAGTTCATTCTGAGGATGCTTTTGCTGCTGGCAATGCGACGTATGGAACTTTGAAGGCTGCGTGCGATGCTGTACCAAATGGAGGAACTATCAGAGTGATAGCCAACATTGAACTCAACGAGAGTATAAGTGTTGTTAGTAAGGTATTCGTTTTTGACTTAAATGGAAAGAGGATAGTTTCTAATCCAAGTAATAATAGTCGCAAGACATTTTTACAAATAGGAACTGGCGCAGATATCACTATTACAGATAGCAGTCCGAATCACGATGGAGTAATTACTTGTGCGAATGATGGAGGGAATATGTGCCCTATTGTATTGACTGAAACAGGGAAACTGACAATTAATAGTGGAAATATTGTTTCTCCAGAAAACCTTAGTAATAGTAGTTATTTTTGTGCAGTGAGTGTCAACAAAGCTAATAGTTATCTTATAATTAATGGAGGTACTTTTTCTACTACAAAAGGTGGTAACTCACCTGCCAGTGTCATTGCGAACATCGGTACTACGATTATAAATGGTGGTACAATAAAGAATACTAATACATCTGGCGATGTTTCAGCAAGGGCAATCAATAATAATGGAACCCTAATAGTGACAGGCGGAGAAATAATTTCTTTATCCGAGAATGCCATTTGGACTAATAAGGATAAATCTCTTTCGCTCAGCAGTGCTGCAAAGATAACAGGAAATGTAACTGGAAATAGTGCTGCAGTTATAAATTATATTATTGCAGATGGTAGCGACCTTAGCATTAATGGGCAAGTGACCGCCAACACAATAACTTATGACCGCGGGAGCAGCAATGCGTTTGGAACAGTATGTCTGCCGTTCATTCCTGACAGCAAGGCGAGCATAACCTATTACACGCTGAAAGAGGCAACCGACAACACACTGACTCTGGAGCAGGTGGATGCACTCGCAGCCAATACACCTTATATATATTATACGGAGGATGGCACGTACAACGTAAGCAAAACGACGACTACGACTCTTAATCCCGTGGCAGGCACAGCTACGAATGGAGATGGCTGGTCGCTGAAGGGTGTGTATAAGCGCACCTCGGTATTTGCGTCGACGAGTGATGCGGACTATGATGCTTCTAACGAGACTCATGTAGTGGAGCCTAACAGCTACTATATCAAGGACAATGGCTTCTCCAAAACAGATGGATATGTTGTCATCAAACCGTTCCGTGCCTATATCACAGCACCAGATGCTACGAGTAGCAACCATTACGAAATCAGTGTCATAGATGAGGCAACATCAATGAAGTCCCTCCTTGATGGAGAGCAAACGATATCGGCCATCTACGACATCAACGGAATAAAGCTCAGCAGGCTGCAACGCGGCGTGAATATCGTGGTGCTGGGCAATGGTAAGACAGGTAAAATAATCGTAAAGTAAGCCGGAACTATGAAAAAGAATTATATTGCTCCCGTTATCGATTGTTTACGTCTTGCCATGCCAGGTGTCATCTGTGCGAGTTCGACAGCTACACTCAATGAGCGTAGTGCCGTTCGTGGTGAGGAGGCAGACTCCAAGGGCTTCTGCGGCGGCGTAATATGGGATTCAGAAGATAACTCTAACGTACAAGAATAAGTTTTTCGTAACTTTGCAAGAGAAATGTTTAACTCTCAAAATAGTTTTGCTATGAGAAAAGTGCTATTTATGATCCTGGCCGGCATAATGGCCGTGGGCGCTAACGCCCAAGAGGATAAGTATGTCTTTAACCATCTCGCCATAGGCGCTGAGGTGGGAACAACGGGTATCGGACTGGAACTGGCAACTCCGCTTACTCATTACGTGACTTTCAGGACTGGCTTCACGGTGATGCCTTCGTTCAGCTTCAAGGATGACGTGAACTATACGCTCGACGGCAACCGCAACGAGGTGAAGATGAAAGCTACCACTAACATCGCCGACTTTAAGCTGCTGGCTGACCTGTACCCCTTCAAGAACTGCTCGTTCCACCTCACCGGCGGTTTCTATGCCGGCAGACCTAACTTGATGGAGCTCAAGAACACGGAGCCGATAATCGGTAACATGATTCCAGGCATAGACGGTATCGCCATAGGTGATGCTATGGTGACCACCGACGCCAATGGTATTGCGCGCGCCAATCTGAAGGTAAACAGCTTCAAGCCCTACGTAGGACTGGGCTTCGGACGCGCCGTGTCAAAGCACAGAGTTAATGTGGCCTTTGACATGGGCATCCAGTTCTGGGGTTCTCCCAAGGTGGAGGCGTTCTCACCCGAGGACGGCACGTGGCAAAGGGTGCATGCCTCTGATGTGAACGATGACGACATCAACAAGGCCTTGGACAAGATCTCTAAGTGGAAGATTTACCCTGTTCTTAGCCTCAGGGTGTACTGCAGGATTCTGTAGAAGTAAGCATTGAACACTATTTCGCGCGCGTACTATATTGATATGGTACGCGCGCGAGGGTATTTATGCAGCTGTGGCTACGGTTCGAGCAGGGAGCTATCGCCGTAGGAGAGGAAACGGAAGTCGTGGGCGAGGGCGTAGTCATACACGCGGTGCCAGTCGTCGCCGATGAAGGCGCTAACTAAGAGCAGCAGGGTGCTCTGCGGCATGTGGAAATTGGTGATGATGCGCTCCACGAAATGATACCGATAGCCCGGGGCGATGATTATCTGGGTGGTGGTGCGCAGCGCGTCGGTGTGGTTGCGGTCCATCCATGAGAGAATGGCTTCAAGATATTGACCCTTGACCTTTGACCCTTGACCATTATTCTCTGTTCTCTTTTCTCTATTCTCTGGGCTCTCCTCCTCATAGGGTTCCCACTGGGTGACGTGGAGCTGCTCCTCTGTGAGATGGGGGGTGCCCGTGAGCTTGCGCCCGATATAGTAGAGGCTCTCGATGGTGCGCACGGAGGTGGTGCCTACGGCGGTGCAGCGGCAGCCATGGGCGAGGAGTCGCTCGATGGTGTAGCGCGTGACGTAGATGAACTCGGAGTGCATCTCGTGGTCGCCAACCTCCTCGCTCTTGACGGGACGGAAGGTGCCGGCGCCGACATGGAGGGTGACCTCATCGCGCTCTATGCCTCGCTCATCGATGGCACGCAGCACGCGGTCGGTGAAATGCAGGCCCGCAGTGGGGGCGGCTACGGAGCCGTCAATCTTGGAATATACGGTCTGGTAGGTCTTGAGGTCGCTATCCTCCGTCGCGCGGTTGAGGTAGGGGGGAATGGGGAGCTCGCCAAGGGCTTCGAGGATGGAGGAGAAGGAGGTTCCTTCCCACTCGAAGCGCACGATATAGCTATCGCCATGCGGAGCTACGAGGGTAGCAGAGAGTAAAGGGGTGGTTAGTGTTTCGCCTTTCCACTTCTTTTTGTTGCCGACGAGGCAGAGCCACTCGCAGGAGCGGGTCTGGCGGAAGTTGTCTTCGTAGTCGCGCGGGCTATAGGGCTCGAGGCAGAATATCTCGATGAGAGCTCCGGTGGCTTTGCGGAAACGGAGCCGCGCCTGTATGACCTTGGTGTTGTTGTAGATGAGGAGGCTATCGGGAGGCAGCAGCTGAGGGATGTCGCTGAAGACGGTGTGGCCGATGTTGCCTTTGCGATAGACGAGTAGCTTCGACTGGTCACGCTCAGCGATAGGGTAGCGGGCTATCCGCTCTGGGGGGAGGGGGTAGTCGTAATCGCTGATATGGAGATGGCGGGGGGACAAATATCTAGAGGTATTTCCGCAGCACCTTTACATTAACTTTTTCATTGATGTGCTGGATGGCCTGCTCTTTAATCTGACGGACACGCTCTCGGCTGAGGCCGAGGATTTGTGCTACTTCTTCGGCAGTCTTCTCGCGCTGGCCGATACCATAGAGCATGGTGAGGACATTCTGCTCCTTGGGGGTGAGGCACTGCAGGGCGACGTTGAGGTCACGGGCGAGTGACTCATGCTCCATGCGGTCGTCGGTGGGCTTGTCGTTCTCGTAGGTCATATTGTCAGCCATCGTGGTGGTCTCGTCGTTTTGGTAGGGGGTATCGACGGAGATTTTCTTGCCGGTGTTGCCCATGGCCATGGCTACTTTCTCTACATCGGCATCGACTATCTCGGCGAGTTCCTCGGGGGACGGCTCTCGCTGGTTTTGCTGCTCAAACTCTACGCGGGCTTTGTTGAGCTTGCTCTGAAAACCTACTTGGTTGAGAGGCATGCGCACAATACGACTGTTCTCGCTGATGGCCTGCAGGATGCTTTGGCGTATCCACCACACGGCGTAGGAGATAAACTTGAATCCGCGGGTCTCGTCAAACTTCTCGGCGGCGCGGATGAGTCCGATATTGCCTTCGTCAATGAGGTCGTTGAGGCTGAGGCCTTGGTTGCTGTATTGCTTGGCTACACTGACAACAAAGCGCAGGTTGGCGCACACGAGCTTCTCCATGGCGGCGCGGTCGCCTTTATGGATCTGCTGGGCGAGGACTACTTCCTCCTCGGTGGATATCATGGGGATGCGGCTTACTTCGCTGAGGTAGCTGCCGATGCCTGCCTCTTGACGGTTGGTGATTCCCTGAACAATCTTTAATTGGCGCATGGTGAAAATTTAGAAAATGGACTGCAAAATTAGTAAAATCTGGTGGAAATGTTCAAAGAAATGGACTATTTTTTCATCTTTTCTTTATAGAAAAGTGAAATTTGTAACTAAAAGCACCTAAAAATTAAGATTTATATCTTTAACCATTAACCATTAACCGTTAACCATTAACCTTTGTTTTCCAGAGGAAGAACCAGATGATGGCGATGAGGACTGCTGCCACTCCTATGATGTAGCTGATGGTGTGGGGCAGTGAGAATCCCTCAGGAGCTACACAGATATAGCTGGCGCAGACAAGGGTCATGAAGAGGCAGGGCACGAGGGTTATCCAGTAGGTGCGATGCTGGCGCACGAGATATACGGTGGCTGCCAACAGGGTGAAGACGGTGAGGGTTTGGTTGACCCAGCCGAAGTAGCGCCAGAGAGTGTCGAAGTTGATGAATACGAGCACGATGGCTGCGGCGAAGATGGGCAAGGAGAGGATGAGTCGCTTGTAGGTGTAGTCTTGCTTCATCTTGGTGAAGTCGGCGGCTATGAGACGTGCTGAGCGGAATGCTGTGTCGCCGCTCGTGATGGGTGCTGCCACTACTCCGAGGATGGCGAGCACTGCTCCTACGGTGCCAAGCCACGAGTGGCAGATGGCGTTGACGAGGATGGCGGGGCTAAGCTTGCCTGTTTCGGGGTTGGTCATGGCTGCCACGAGCTTGTCATAGGGTGTGTCGCCCTCCACGCCGAGGCTGTCGGCGAACTTGATGGTGGCGGCTGCCCAGATGAGTGCCACGAGACCCTCGGTGATCATAGCTCCGTAGAAGACGCGACGCCCCATCTTCTCATTGTTGATGCACCGCGCCATGAGGGGGCTCTGGGTGGAGTGGAAGCCGCTGACGGCTCCGCAGGCTATGGTGATGAAGAGGCCGGGGAAGAGGGGTATGGAACTGGAGGGATTGTGGTTTTGGAAGGCTTCGGTGACCTCGGGTATGTTGCCGTCGCAGGTGAAGATGCCGTACGCCAGTCCTCCTGCCATAGCGAGCAGGGCCACGCCGAAGACAGGATAGATGCGGCCTATTAGTTTGTCAATGGGCAGCATGGTGGCGAGGAAGTAGTAGGCGAAGATGATGGCTATCCAGAATTCTTTTGACCAGAGGAAACCGTCATCAGCTATCATGCGGTCGAGGAGGTCGGCGGGGGTGGTGGCAAAAACGGCACCCACCAAGACCATGAGAATCAGGGTGATCAGTCGCATGAGATGGCGTGTGGTGGTGCCCAGCTCATCGCCCACCACCTCAGGGATGCTGACACCTCCCCTGCGCACGGAGAGCATGCCGCACATATAGTCGTGGACGGCTCCGCCGAAGATACAGCCGAGGACTATCCACAGGTAGGCAGCAGGGCCGTAGAGTATGCCGAGGATGGCTCCGAAAATGGGGCCGGTGCCTGCTATGTTGAGGAACTGTATGAGATAGACTTTCCATGTGGGCATGGGTATATAGTCCACGCCGTCCTGAAGGGTGTAGCAGGGTGTCTTGGCATCGGGGTCAGGACGGAAGTTGCGCTCTACGATGCGGCCATAGATGATGTAGCCGAGGATAAGGAGCAAGAAACTGGTAATGAAGGTTATCATTTTGATGTGCTATTTGACAATTTACAATGTACAATTACTTTTGACGCGCAAAAGTACGATTTTATTTTGAATTGGCGTGAGATTGTAAGGAAAAATGCAGGCACGCTCAGGAATGCTCATTCGCATAAGTATGTATTTGTCGTTGTGTAAAGACAAATACCTTAAAAACCCTTTGCGTCACTCAACGCGCCTCGTACTGCATACGTCTTGCCACAACCCCTGCGTGAGGCCGCAAGTAAACTTGACGCCTCACGTAGGGACTCCGCCAAGGAGCTGACGCTCACGGCTCATTGACCGACGCAAAGAAAAATACAGAAAACAAAGAGTTGTGCACCCGCCTGCTACGCGGATACCATCTAAAGTATTTTCTGTGTTTTTCTTTTCAAGAACTTACCAATCCGCAAGGATTAGTCAGACTATTGGCAAGAAGGTGACGTAAGTATTAATTACATACGGCTTCTTGCCGATAGCCTCGACACAGCGTGAACGCTGAAGTTCTTGAAAAGGGTATTTAAGGTTTTTGTTAATTACTCCTGAACACAAGGGTTTAACGATGAGCCTTTAGACTCTAGCGTTTGAACACCTTGCGACCATTGAGGATGTAGATGCCGCGAGGCGCGCTACGCCAGAGCACTGGGCGACCGTGGAGGTCATAGACCTTGGTGTTGGGGTCAAGGGTGTCGGCGAGGACACTGGTGACTGCCACTGGCTCAGAGATGGTGAAGGTGCCGTTGACATAGACGAGGTAGTAGTTGAGTGCCTCTCCTCCGCTGACCGTGATGGGGTATTTGCCCATCGGGCTGTCGGCGGTGACTATGCATGAAACGGTGGGCTGGGTGATGAGCACGCTTTCATCATCGGCTCCCTTCCATCCGCTGTAGGTGATAGTGAGGTCGGGTGACTCTTCGTCGTCTTCATGGCGTGTCTTGTCGTCGGCGGTGACGGTCAGGGGTGCCTGTGTGATGGTGAAGGTGGCGTCGTCGCTTTCCTTGTAGGCTCCCTTGCCGGTGACGGTAACAGTGGCTTGTCCTGCATCGTGGTTGTCGCTGATGGCGAGGTCGTAGTCTTCACCAAGTATGAGCGCTGTGTCTCCGTCGGTGACGGTGACGTCGGGCTCTATGTCTTCGGCATTGTACTCAAAGGTGTTGTTGGCGAGGCTTATCATGGCAGCGGTGATGGCTGTCTTTGTGAAGGTGAAGCTGTCGGTGACGCACTCGCTCCATATTCCTCTGTTGTCAGCCACTCGCCATGTGATGGCGTGGTCGCCCTCCTCGAGGTGGGTGATGGTGACGGGCAGTATGCCTGCGGGCTCGGTCAGTGTGCCGTTGGTGAAGTTGAGCGTGTCGCCGTCAATCCAATACATGTATTGTGCGATGGCCAGTCCGTCCTGCTCTGCCTTGGTGGGCACGATGAAGAAGCGTGTGTCAGGTACACTCCACAAGCCTGCGTCATCCTTCACTCTGACGGTGAGGGAGTGCATGCCGGGGGTGAGGTCGAGCAGTGCTATCTCTGCGGGCGAATCGGCGAGCGACGCGCGGGTAGCTACCTTATTGTCTATCCAGTATTCGCGCTCTACTATCTGTGTTGCCTCCACCATGGCGTGGGGCACTACGAAGATGCGTGTCTCGGGCACGCTCCACAGTCCTGCATCGTCCTTGACGCGAGCGGTGAAGATATGCACTCCGGGCGCGAGGTCGAGCAGCGAGATGGTCGCAGGCGACTCATCGAGGGTAGTGCGCGCGGCTATCTGATTGTCTATCCAGTACTCACGCTCTACTATCTGGGTTGCCTCCACCATGGCGTGGGGCACTATGAAGATGCGTGTCTCGGGTGAGCTCCACAGGCCAGCATCGTCCTTGACGCGGGCGGTGAGGATATGCACTCCGGGCGCGAGGTCGAGCAGCGAGATGGTCGCAGGTGACTCGTCGAGGGTGGTGCGCGCGGCTATCTGATTGTCTATCCAGTACTCACGCTCTACTATCTGGGTTGCCTCCACCGTGGCGTGGGGCACTACGAAGATGCGTGTCTCTGGCACACTCCACAATCCAGCATCGTCCTTGATGCGAGCAGTGAGGAAGTGCACTCCCGGCGCGAGGTCGAGCAGCGAGAGGACCATCGGCGAGTCGGTGAGATCGGTGCGCGCGGCGATATTGTTGTCAATCCAATATTCGCGCTTCACTATCTCCGACGGCTCTGTCGTGGCGTGGGGCACTACAAAGAACCGTGTCTCGGGTGAGCTCCACAGTCCGTCGCTGTCCTGCACCCGCATGGTGAGGACATGCACACCCGGGGCCATGGACGACACATCAAGGGTGGTGCCTGTGGTGATGGCCGTCGCCGCGCCGATGTCATTGTCTATCCAATAGACTTGCTGTGTTATACTCTTCTGCGCCATAGCCGCCACGGAGACGAAGAGGGCGAGAAGGGTTGTTTTTATGTAACACATAAATAATGTACTATTTGACAATTTACAATGTACAAATTACCTGGTCTTGGCTTCGTATTCTACATTGAGAGTCTTGCCGCTGACGGAGAGCTTGAGACCCTTCACTACGGGAGTGGCGGGTATTTTGCTCCAGCCCTTGCCACCATGGATGCCTATCTCGGTGCCATCGGTGCCAACCCATACGTCGGGCTTCTGGATTTCGAAGGTGCGGGTTTCGCTGTATCCGAAGCCGTCGACATCGGTAAAGACGTCACGGCCATAATAACCTGGTCTATAGCAATTCACACCATCGGGGAGATTAGTTGTAATGCAGATGCAATTCTTGGGATATAACCCGCCAGGAAAGCGGGAACAGTCGTTAAAGATAGTGTTTGTAAAGATGAAAGGAACTGTTGAGTTGTAGATTGGAGTTCCGTTACTAAAAATACAGTGGTCAACCTTAATGGAGCCGTTCTTAAAATAATTAAGAGAATTTATGTGGCAGTTGTTATAGAGCCAGTTGTTTGCATTGACGGTGTTTGCGTCGGGGTAGCCTCTTTGAGAACTTATAAAGATGCATTGGTCAAAATTGGCATTGGTGATGTCGCTGAAGAAGTGTACCTCATTACCAAACCTTACTTTTGTGAATGTCAGTCCTTCGATGGGGGCATTGTTGGTGGTGCCGCCGATGTTGACAATGTTGTTGAAGCGGAGTCCCTGGAAGTTGAGGTCGTGTAGGGTGTTCTCGGCAAGGCCGATGGTTGTCTCGCCGTCAATGGCGCTGATATCGATTGTAAGAGAATCCACCTTCTCATAGCCTGCGCCGAAGATGCTGACAGACTTGTTGATGGGGGTGGTGCGGAATGTGCCGGCAGAGAGGGTGATGATATCGCCGTCGACTGCTGCCTCCATGGCTGCTGCTAGTGCGTCGGCACCGGTGAAGAGGCTTACTTCGTCACCGTGCTGAAGGGTGGCGGTGAGCTGGTCGTTCTGTGCATTTGCCACGATTGCGCAGCAGAGTGCGATTAGCGAGAAAAAGATTTTCTTCATAGCTTTGTTGGTTTTTAGAATTAGTAATTTGTGGGCAAATATACAAATACTTTTGTATTTGCCAAGTATTTACGCATAAAATTCGTAACTTCGCGGGGCGTATGGAGATAATTGCCAGAATAGAGACCGATTTCGGTAGCAAATTTGGCGTTCCGCGACAGAGCGGAATGGTACCGGAACTGCGTGGCCGCGTGGTGTTTGAAAAAGAGTACCGCGTGGCTGAGGCTGTGCGCGGTCTGGAGGGGTTCGACTATGTGTGGCTGCTGTGGGACTTTAGCGAGACTCATCGCGAGGGCTGGAGTGCCACGGTGCGTCCGCCGCGCCTTGGGGGCAACGAGAGGGTGGGGGTGTTTGCCACTCGCTCGCCGTTTCGCCCCAACAGCATCGGGCTGTCGGCGGTGCGGCTCTTGGGCATAGACTATGAGACCAAGGACGGCCCTGTTCTGCTGGTGGGCGGCGCAGACCTGATGGATGGCACTCCTATCTACGATATCAAGCCTTATCTGCCCTACACCGATGCTCACCCCGAGGCAAGGGGCGGGTTTACCTGCAACAATGCTCACCGCGAGGGCGAGAGCCTCGAGGTGGAGATGCCACAGGACTTGATAGACAGGCTGGGGGAGGAGAAGGCTGCCGCTCTTCGTGGTGTGCTGGCAGCCGACCCGAGACCGCGATATCAGGATGATGGGGAGCGTGTGTACGGCCTCACCTTCGCCGGTGTGGATGTGCACTTCCGTGTGGAAGGAAGGAAGCTTGAACTATTGAACTCTTAAACTCTTGAACAGTGAAACAAGTATTATCGGGCATGACTCCCACGAAGCTTGAGGCTGTGGTTGCCGAGCTGGGCCAGCCGCGCTTCGTTGCCAGGCAACTGGGGCAGTGGCTCTATCAGAAGCAGATTTACAGCTTCGACGAGATGACCAATGTCTCGAAGAAGGTGCGTGAGTTGCTCACTGAGCGCTACGATCTGGGTAGGAGCAAGCCTGTGAGGAAGAGTGTGTCGAAAGACGGCACGGTGAAGTATCTCTTTGCTGTGGCTGATGGGCGCACCGTGGAGAGCGTATATATCCCCGATGGCGACAGGGCTACGCTGTGTGTCAGCTCACAGGTGGGCTGCAAGATGGGCTGCCGCTTCTGCATGACAGGGCGCCAAGGCTTTGAGGCTAACCTCACGGCTGCCGAGATACTCAATCAGATATATGCGCTGCCGGAGTTTGAGCGGCTCACCAACATCGTGTTCATGGGCCAGGGCGAGCCATTCGACAATACCGACGCAGTGATGCGCAGCCTGGAGATATTGACTGCCGATTGGGGACTGGCATGGAGTCCCAAGCGTATCACAGTCTCTACGGTGGGAGTGATGCGCGGGCTGCAGCGTTTCCTGCGCGATAGCCGCTGCAATCTTGCCATCAGTCTGCATTTCGCCTTTGCCAACGATAGGGCGGAGCACATGCCGGCGCAGCGGCCTTATCCCATTGAGGATGTTGTGGAGATGCTGAGGCACGAGGATTTCTGTCGCGACACTGACGAGGAGAACCCACGAGAGGGGTCGCATCAGCGTAGGTTGTCGTTTGAGTACATCCTGTTTGAGGGCCTTAACGACAAGGTGCATCATCTCGACAGGATAGTCAAGCTGCTGCGCGGACTCGACTGCAGGGTCAATCTTATTCCTTTCCACCGCATACCCGACAGTCCCTACCGTGGAGCCACTCCCGACAAACTGATGCGCACGCGCAACTACCTCACTTCCAAGGGGGTATTCACTACTGTCAGAGCATCGCGCGGAGAGGACATCGAGGCAGCGTGCGGACTGCTCAACACTCGCCACAATAACGAAAAAGACTAAATCTCTTTGCCGTTAAAGAAAAAAGTTGTAATTTTACCTCGCATTTCTAATTCCCAATTTCCCTAATTCTCCCCCTAAGCTAGGGGGAGTGGCCAAAGGCCGAGGGGGTGTGTTAAATAGCTAAATAACTAAATAGTACATAAATAGTAAATAGTAAATTGTAAAATTGTAAATATTTCCTATAAACATGGACAAAATCAGAATCGGTATCACTCACGGCGACCTCAACGGCATCGGCTATGAGATAATCCTCAAGGCTTTTGCAGATGCAGAAATGAGCAACCTGTGCGTGCCAATCGTTTACGGCTCACCGAGAGCCGCCATCTATTATCGTAAGAATCTTAACCTCACCACCAACTTCAAGTCCATCACCTCTGCCACCGAGGCTGAGGCGGGCATGCTCAATATGGTGGTGTGCATTGAGGACGAAGTGAAGATTGACGTGGGCCAGCCCACCGAAGAGGCCGGCAAGGCTGCGCTGGTGTCGCTGCAGAGGGCAGTGGCTGACTGCAAGGCAGGCCTTATCGACGCCATCGTTACAGCGCCTATCAACAAAAGTACCATCCACAGCGACGCCTTCCCCTTTAGCGGTCACACCGAGTATTTTGAGAAGGAGTTCGGCTCTGTCGGCGATGCTTTGATGATGCTTGTAAGCCCCGCTATGCGTGTGGCTCTCGTCACCACCCATGTGGCTCTCAAGGATGTGGCATCTGCCATCACCGCTGAGCGTGTGGAGCGTTGCTTGATGCAGCTGCGCAAGGCTCTGAAGCGCGACTTCCTCATCAGCACTCCGCGCATAGCTGTGCTGGGACTCAACCCCCACTGCGGCGACAACGGCCTTATTGGGCAGGAGGAGCAGCAGGTTATCGTGCCTGCCATGCAGTCAGCCATCAGCAAGGGAGTGCAGTGCTTCGGCCCCTATCCTGCCGACGGCTTCTTCGGCGCAGGTATGTATAATGAGTTTGACGCCGTGCTGGCTATGTATCACGACCAGGGACTCGCACCTTTCAAGGCATTGGCCCGCGACGAGGGCGTCAACTTCACTGCTGGACTCAGCGTGGTGCGCACCTCTCCCGGCCATGGCACAGCCTACGATATTGCTGGCCGAGGCATAGCCGATGAAAATCCGTTGCGCCAGGCGGTGTATGCTGCCATAGACATCGTACGCAATCGCCGCAGCGTTGACGCAGCGTCGGCCAATCCGTTGAAGATAGAGCCTGTGGAGCGCCGCGAGCGTCCCCGCAGGGATAATGCAGAGTTTGCGGAGTAGCGCTGTATGAGCAAGAAGTATGCCAATCGCTATGGCCAGAAAAGGATAGACCGCCTTTGCAAGATAGTCAGCGACGAGTTGTATCAGAAGGAGTGCTACCTGCAGCAGGGGTTCACCGCCAGGATGCTTGCTGAGCGCAACGGTATCACCGTGCGGGATGTTTCTGCGGTAACCAATTCGTGCTTTGGCGGCAATTTCTCCACGCTGTTGCAGCGACTGCGTGTAAGGAAGGTATGCCGTATGCTGAGCAGCAAGGATTATGAGAACGTGTCTTGCGAGAATATCGCGCTACGCTGCGGCTTTAGCAACAGGCAGAGCTTCTACAACGCCTTTCACAAAGAGTACGACATCACGCCTGAAGAGTACAGAAAACAAATCCTAATTTCTAGTTCCTAATTTCTCATTTCTAATTCCTAATTTCTCATTTCTAAGTTTAATAATGAATAGAATTTCAATGCTGATGACAGCAGTAATCATGTGCGGCACTTTAGCCCTCCCCATAAAGGGGGAGCGGGGAGGGGGTCTCCCCAACGACAATTTTGAGTATACCAACGAGCGCTTCGCCGACTTGCAGATGTTGCGCTATAAGGTGCATGGCTTTGAAGATCTCAGTCTGCGCGACAAGCAGCTCGTCTATTACCTGAGCGAGGCATCGCTCTGTGGCCGCGACATCCTCTTCGACCAGAACGGCGCCTACAACCTCCGCATCCGCAAGATGCTGGAGACCGTCTATACCGACTATCAAGGCAATCGCCATAGCGACGACTTCAAGGCGCTGGAGCTTTACCTCAAGCGTGTGTGGTTCTCCAACGGCATCCACCATCACTACGGCTGCGAGAAGTTTGTGCCCGGCTTCAGCCAGGACTTCTTCCGCTCTGCCCTCAAGAGCGTTGATGCCAAGAAACTGCCGCTGGCCAAAGGGCAGACTGTTGACCAGCTCTGCGACGTGGTGTTCCCCGTGATATTCGACCCGACGCTGATGAAGATGCGCGTCAACCAGAAGGACGGCGAGGACCTCATCAAGACCTCCGCCAGCAACTACTACGGCGACGGCGTCACACAGGCTGAGGCCGAGGCTTTCTATGATGCACAGAAGGACACCACCGACCAGGAGCCCGTGATGTATGGTCTCAACAGTCGCCTCGTGAAGAAGGGCGGCAAGCTCATGGAGAAGCGCTGGACTGCCAACGGCCTCTATGGCCCCGCCATCAAGAAGATAATCTATTGGCTCGACAAGGCCGCCACCGTGGCCGACACCCCGGCGCAGCGCGAGGTCATCAAGGAGCTCATCAAGTACTATAAGACCGGCGACCTCCACACCTTCGACTCCTATAGCATCCTCTGGCTAAAGGACACCGAGAGCCTCGTCGATTTCACCAACGGCTTCATCGAGAGCTACGGCGACCCCCTCGGCCTCAAGGCCAGCTGGGAAGCCATCACCAATTTCAAGGACCTCGAAGCCACCAAGCGTGCCGAGAAGCTCAGCACAAATGCCCAGTGGTTTGAGGACCACTCGCCTGTTGACCCGCGCTTTAAGAAAGAAGAGTGCAAGGGCATCTCTGCCAAGGTAATCGTTGCTGCTATCCTCGGTGGCGACCTCTACCCCTCCACCGCCATCGGCATCAATCTTCCCAACAGCAACTGGATACGCAAGCAGCATGGCTCGAAGAGCGTCACCATCGGCAACCTCACCGACGCCTACAACAAGGCGGCACACGGCAACGGCTTCAACGCAGAGTTCATCTGCGACCCCGTGATAACAGATATCATAGATAAATATGGTGACAACTGCGACGACCTCCACACCGACCTCCACGAGTGTCTCGGCCACGGCAGCGGCAAGCTGCTGGACGGCGTCAGCGACGATGCCCTCAAATCCTACGGCTCCACCATGGAGGAGGCGCGCGCCGACCTCTTTGCGCTCTATTACCTCGCCGACCCCAAGCTCGTCGAGCTCGGCCTCACACCCAATATGGACGCATACAAGAGCCAGTACTACTACCAGATGATGAACGGCCTCATGACACAGCTCGTGCGCATCGAGCCGGGCAAGGACCTCGAGGAGGCCCACATGCGCGACCGCGCCCTCATCGCCCACTGGGCACTGGAGCACGGCAAGGCCGCTAACGTGTGCGAACTCATCAAGAAGGACGGCAAGACCTACCTGCAGATCAACGACTACACCGCACTGCGCCAGCTCTTCAAGGAGCTGCTGATGGAGGTGCAGCGCATCAAGAGCGAGGGCGACGTGGAGGCTGCCCGCCAGCTGGTGGAGACCTACGGAGTGAAGGTTGACCCCGAGCTCCACAAGGAGGTGCTCGCCCGCTACAAGGCTCTCGACATCGCGCCCTACAAGGGATTCATCAATCCCGTCTATACTCCCGTCACCGACAGCAAGGGCAACATCACCGACGTCAAGGTAAGCTACACCGAGGGCTACGCCGACCAGCACCTCCGCTACTCCCGCGACTACGGCTACCTCCCGTTCATCAATGAGTAGGAGGGTAGGAAAGTTCAAGAGTTCAAGAAGTTCAAGGAGTAAGTGTGAAACCCCGAAGGGGTGACAGATAATAGACGGGGGTGCAACCCCCGGTACGGACACAAATAAAACATAGCCCTGAAAGGGCGACAGAATGTCAATCCTCAATGTTTCTCCCCCTTGGGGGAGTCCCCGAAGGGGGAGGGGGTGTGTAAATAGCTAAATAACCAAATAGTACATAAATCGTAAATAGTAAATTGTAAAATAGTAAATTAACTTGACTATCGTCGAGCGCGTCAGCGCGATAACTTCCTCAGGAGCCGCAGGCTCCGATAACTTCTGAGCGGCGAAGCCGCGATAACTTCTGAGCGAAGCGATAACTCCTTAAAAAAATTCAATGCTCAATAAAATAAAGGAATCTCTCCGTGCCATGATGAATGGCCCCCTCGCACAGTCGCTGCGAGAGAAAGGACTCGCCTACCGCGTCATCTTCGGCGTGGAGTGGCCGCGCCTTATGGAGTTTGCTCAGCAGATAGGCCATGACCACCAGCTGGCGCAGGACCTCTGGAAGGAGGACATCCGCGAGTGTCGACTGCTGGCAGGACTGGTCCAGCCCGTCGAGACCTTCTATCCCGACATCGCGGACATCTGGGTTGACAGCATGCGCTATCCCGAGGAGGCGCAATACACCGTGCTCAGCCTCATGCAGCACCTGCCCTATGCCTCCACCAAGGCCTTTGAGTGGATAGCCGCTACCGATGACATGCACCAGCTCTGTGGCTACCTCCTTCTGGCACGCCTCTTCATGCGTGGCGACCCGCTGATGCGCCGCTCCGAGCTGGAGTACCTCGACCAGGCCACCGCAGCCCTGGGCAGCCCCAGCTATGCCGTCCGCAAGGCAGCCCACGACTCCCTGCTCAAGTACGCCCTCACCGGCACCGAGCAGGCCGCGCTGGTAAAAAAAACACTCCCCAAAAACTCTCCCCCTAAGCTAGTGGGGTCCCCTTTGGGGAAATAAATATGGATTCTCCCCCTTAGCAAGGGGGAGTCCCCGCAGGGGGAGGGGGTGTGTAAATAGTTAAATAACCAAATTGTACATAAATAGTAAATATAATTGGCTATCGTCGAGCGAAGCGGTAACTTCGAGGAGCCACAGGCTCCGATAACTTCTGAGCGCGAAGCGCGATAACTTCTGAGCGAAGCGATAAATTCTAAAAATTTAATTCTCACTCTTCAATCTTCAATTTTCAATCTTCAAAACATGACCAAAGGAAAAGTAGATGCCCTCCTGGGCATAGTCTTCGGCGACGAAGGCAAAGGAAAAGTAGTAGATTATTTCACACCCCAATACGACGTGGTGGCACGCTTCGCCGGTGGCCCCAACGCCGGCCACACCATCATCTTCGATGGCAAGAAGTTCGTGCTGCGCTCCATCCCCTCCGGCATCTTCGGAGAGCACACCCTCAATATCATCGGCAACGGCTGCGTCATCGCCCCCGACCTCTTCATGGCCGAGGCACGCGAGCTGGAGGCTGCGGGCTATGATGTCAAGGGCAAGCTCCATATCTCTAAGCGTGCCCACCTCATCCTGCCTACGCACCGTGCTCTCGACCGTGCCTACGAGGCTGCCAAGGGTAAGAACAAGATAGGCACCACCGGCAAGGGCATCGGCCCCACCTATAGCGACAAGGCGGCCCGCACCGGACTCCGCGTGGGCGATATCCTCAGCAACTTCGCAGAGAAATACGCCGCCGCCAAGGAGCGCCACGAGCAGATACTGCGCCGCCTCGGCTACGAGTACGATATCACCGCCGAGGAGCGCCTCTGGCTCGAGGGAGTGGAGTATATGAAGGGCTTTGCCCTCACCGACAGCGAGAACGAGATCAACCAGCTCCTTGCTGAGGGCAAGAGCGTGCTCGCCGAGGGAGCCCAGGGCGCCATGCTCGACCTCGACCACGGCACCTATCCCATGGTGTCCTCTTCTTCCACCACCACAGGTGGCGTATGTACCGGCCTCGGTGTGCCGCCCTCCAAGATAGCCGATGTCTTTGGCATCTTCAAGGCCTACAGCACCCGCGTTGGCTCAGGCCCCTTCCCCGTAGAGCTCTTCGACGCTACCGGCGACCGCATCCGTGAGCTCGGCCACGAGTATGGAGCCGTCACAGGCCGCAACCGTCGCTGCGGATGGCTCGACCTCGTCGCCCTCAAGTACGCCGTCCAAATCAACGGAGTCACCCAGCTCATCATGATGAAGAGCGACGTCCTCAGCCAGTTCCCCACCGTCAAGGTCTGCACCGCCTATCGTTCGCTAACCGCTAACCCCTCAACGCTAACCGAGGTTCCCTACGACCTCAGCGAATGCGAGGCAGTCTATGAGGAGCTCCCCGGCTGGCAGACCGACCTCACTAAGATGACCACCTACGAGCAGCTTCCCCAGACGCTCCGTGACTACATCGCCTTCATCGAAGAGTACGTCGGCATCCCCGTCACCATCGTCAGCGTAGGTCCCGACCGCAACCAAACGATAGTCCGAAACCAAGCTTAGGTTGCCAAAACGAAAACGATAACGAAAACCTGAAAAACATTTAAGACTCAAGTGCCGTAGGCACGACAGATAACAGGCAGGTGGTGCAAAAACCTGAAAAACATTTAAGACTTAAGTGCCGTAGGCACGACAGATAACAGGCAGGTGGTGCAAAAACCTGAAAAACATTTAAGACTTAAGTGCCGTAGGCACGACAGATAACAGGCAGGTGGTGCAGTTTCCGCAGGAAACAAACCCCTGCAATAGACGTAAACCAGAATAACCCCGAAGGGGTGTCAGAACACAGACGGGGGTGCAACCCCCGATACGGAGTTACCCCAAAATTCTCCCCCTAAGCTAGCGGGGTCCCCTCTGGGGAAAATAGATTTGGAAAGACCAGCTAAGCTGGTGGCCAAAGGCCGAGGGGGTGTGTCAACCCCCTTGAACACCTTAAACCCCTTAAACTCTTGAACCCCGCAGGGGTCGCGAGAACTTCATCGGTGGTCGCGCCGTCTAGAAAAAGTCAGGAGACTTTTTAGGCGCGGGTCGATATAAAGAAGTTCGAGAGCGAAGCGGCAACTTTGTAACTTATTTAAAACCCCATGAAAGTATTATTGATTAACGGCAGCCCCCATCCGAAAGGATGCACGGCACGAGCCTTGAAAGAGGTAGAGACAACCCTGCACGAGCAAGGCATAGAGACCAGCTGGGTCAGCGTAGGCAACAAGGACGTGCGTGGCTGCATATCATGCTTCAATTGTCGGCAGCAGGGCAAGTGCGTGTTCAACGACCTGGTCAACGAGACAGCCCCGCTCTTTGCCGAAGCCGACGGCATCGTCGTAGGTACCCCCGTATATTATGCCCATGCCAACGGAGGCCTGATAGCATTCCTCGACCGTCTGTTCTTCAGCTGCCAGTGTGACAAGCTGATGAAGGTAGGCGCAGCGGTGGTGTCATCGCGTCGTGCCGGTAGCACCTCAGCATTTGACGAGATAAACAAATACTTTACCATATCCGGCATGCCCGTTGTCTCGAGCACCTATTGGAACGAAGTGCATGGCCACACGCAGGAAGATGTGGAGAAAGACCTCGAAGGCCTCCAGACCATGCGCAACCTGGGTCGCAATATGGCATTCCTCATCAAGAGTATAGCCCTCGGCAAGCAGCAGATGGGCCTCCCCGAGAAGGAGATAGGCACATTCACCAGCTTCGCGGACGGACTCTAAACACATTATGGAAAAAGACCACGAAATAGGGCGCAAGGTGTCCATCAACATCGGAAAGGCCAATCTCTTTGCCCTGGCTATCATGTTGGTATCGGCCATAGTGTTTCTGGTGCCGTTCTTCATGATTTGGAGTGGCCGCAAGCCTATAGGAGACCTGCTGGGAGGCGCCTGGCATTGGGGCATCGTGTTTGCTCTGATGATAGTCGGCATCGTAGTGCACGAGCTGATACACGGCATCACCTGGGCCTGCTACGCCAAGAGCGGCTGGAAGAGCATCAGCTTCGGCGTGATGTGGAAGATGCTGACGCCCTACTGCCATTGCGATGAACCGATGCGCATCCCCGGCTACATGATGGGAGCCATCATGCCCTGCATCGTCTTGGGAGTCCTCCCTGCCATCGTGGCCCTCTTCATCGGGAGCCTTCCTCTGCTGGCGTGGGGCATCTTCTTCATCGCCGCCGCAGCCGGCGACATCTGGATGACATGGCTCCTGACCAAGGAAGACCGCCACAGCCTCGTGCTTGACCATCCCTCCGAAGCCGGATTCTATATCATCGAAGAGCCCGGGGAGTAAAAAGGATTCTCCCCCAAAGCTAGGGAGAGTGGTTTGCCCCCCTGCCAGAGGGGAGCTGTCGCTTGCGACTGAGGGGTGGGAGCCGGGAATGGGATGTGCGACTGAGGGGTGGCAAAGCCGGGATGGGGTGTGTTCTCTGTTCTCTCCTCTCTTTTCTCCCCTCAAAATTTGGCGATAATAAAAAATAATCACTATCTTTGCACCGTGTAAAAAAGGAAAAAACGCTATGACAACAATTATAGAAAGGACACCAAGCAGAGTCACCGTCAGCATGAGTACGCGAAGGTGGAATAGAATGTTGCAATTGGAAGAGACTTACAAACTGGCTCGCATTATTAAGCGCAGCATGAGGCAAGTAGAATCAGAGCCAGCCATGACCCCCGAAGAAACTATTGCAGCACTCAGGGCATTATGAAAGTAAGAATGTCAGAGGACTTTCGCACAGCCTATAAAAGGTTGAAGAAAAGACACAAATCGCTAGAGGCAGACTTTGAGCGACTGCTTGCATCGTTGCTTCTGGACCCGATGCAGGGTGTAGAATTAGAGGGCGGTGCTCGTAAGGTTCGATTAGCCATCAGCTCGAAAGGTCGTGGTAAGAGTGGTGGAGCACGAGTAATAATTCGTGTCCGCGTTATCGCCGATGAGTTGCAACTTCTATATATCTACGATAAGTCTGACTTTGAGAATATCAATGATGCCTATTTACGAGACGTCATGAAGCGAATGGAATAACTTCCCCTATTTCCGAAGCTAAATCTCTACGCGCGTACACTATTTCTATAATGTACGCGCGTATTTGTCTCTCTTTTCTCTATTCTCTCATTTCTGCCCCTAAGTTAGGGGAAGTCCCCGTAAGGGGGCTGTCGCTTGCGACTGAGGGGTGGGAGCGCCGGGAGGGGGTATGTCTCTCTGTTCTCTCTTCTCTTTTCTCTATTCTCTATTCTCTCATTTCTGCCTCTAAGATAGGGGGAGTCCCGTTTGAGGGGAGGGGGTCTTCCGATTAAATCGGTCCTTGGTCAATCATCGCTTTAGCTACTGTGCCGCTGCGCTCTCGCGGCTCTTTAATGCCAGCCCGCACCGACGACTGGGCGGACTAACCCCGTACCCTCAATGGAAAAAGACCACGAAATAGGGCGCAAGGTGTCCATCAACATCGGAAAGGCCAATCTCTTTGCCCTGGCTATCATGTTGGTATCGGCCATCGTGTTTCTGGTGCCGTTCTTCATGATTTGGAGTGGCCGCAAGCCTATAGGAGACCTGCTGGGAGGCACCTGGCATTGGGGCATCTTCTTCATCGCCGCCGCAGCCGGCGACATCTGGATGACATGGCTCCTGACCAAGGAAGACCGCCACAGCCTCGTGCTCGACCATCCCTCCGAAGCCGGATTCTATATCAAGTTCCTTCCGATGCAGATATCCAGCAAGCAAAAGAAGAAGTATATGAGGTCGCAACTGAGATAAATTCCGAGGAAGTCGCAGAGCCCATTCCGGAGAAAACAGAGAAGTCACAAGACGAAATAATAAATTTAGAACCCGTAACAATATCTCATAGCGATATAGCGGATTAAACAATGGCAAAGAAACAAACTAAATACGGTGGAGTCCTAGCAGAGGACTTGAAGATTTATCGCTTCTCTCCCGACGGAGCAACGGTATTCAAGAAGTTCGTCAACAAGGTGTCGTGCGGATCTCCTACTGATGTGGGAGACGTCCTCGGAGAAGAGGCCGATGTGCTCGACTTCTACGGAGTGAAGAGAGACTCGGTTATCATCGTGGAGGCACATGGCGATAGCATGGAGCCTGACTTCAGAGCCGGAGACCTCGTGTATATCGACCCCGAACAGACACCACAGCAGGGTGACACCGTCCTCGCCTGGGTAGATGGGGAAGCCCTGATAAAAGTACTCTACATCGACCGCGAAAAGGGAAAGGTGCGACTCGTGCCATCCAACAAAAACTATCCAACCATAGAACTGCCACTGCGCTCACAGAGACTCAAAATACAGGGCGTAGTGAAATTCACCACACGCGACCAAAAGAGGAAACACCTCTTGCCGATGACATTCAAACAGCTGATGGCAGCGCGTGGCTCTGATTATAAGTACACGAAGAAAGGCTCGCCCGAACTCGTGGCAAACGCCGTCACCCCAAACTTGACGAAAACAAACGCACCCGCAGCACCATTTTCTCAATCCTCAATCTTATTGCATCAGCTCATCTCCGGCAAGAAAGGCAAAGCCGTAGCCCTCGCCATCTACTGCGCCGCACAGCTCGGACTCATCACCCAGACCGACTACAACACCATCAGTGACGAGTTCGGCGACATCGGCACCCGCCAAAACTACAACAGGTATCTCGCCAATCCCAACCTCTTCACCGAACTGGAGATAGAGTCCACCAAGTCCTTCCTCTCCCAGAAGAACTAATCCGTCAAAAGAATTTGACGATTCAACGATTTGACGTCAAAATTATAGGAAAGGGGTATCCCCCTCGCGATAGCTTTCTTATATGAATTATTTATATATATATCATATATATATATAAATAATTTTGTTCAAAAAATAAACGCTAATAATCAGCAACTTATGCAATTCTTATGCAAAAAAAAACAGATATAAAAAATATTTGACGCGTTTTGACGTCAAATAGTCAAGTTCCCCTCCGATTTTGCCCTGAAATGATTTCAAAAAAGTCAGAGGTGCGGCGTAGCAGTTCGGGCTTATTTGGCGCGAGAACTGACTTAAATATAAGGAGTTGGGATTTTGCAGTTAGGAGATGGGGATAAAGAAATGGGGGATAGGAATCGCAGCAAACAGAGGTAACGTTCCTCAGAAAAAATCACGAAATCACGAAATCACGTGATTTTTTAGAACGGCAGAGGACGGCGCTCAGCCTCAAACAAACAAAAATAGGAGAGAGGACAGCCTCTCTCCTTCTTAATTTATAAGGGATAAAAGTACCACATTCCGTGCACTCCCCCTTCATGGGGGAGCGGGGAGGGGGTCTTCCGATTAAATTGGTCCTTGGTCAATCATCGCCTTAGCAACTGTGCCGCTTCGCTCTCGCGTTTTTCTAATGTCAGCCCGCCTTCGGCGACCACTGACAAAACGCTCGCGAGCTTGCAACGCAACCTTGCCGCTTCGCTCTCGCCTTCGCTTACCGCACCCGCGCCTAAAAAGTCTCCTGACTTTTTCGAGACGGCGCGACCATGCGGCTACGGCTCGCGAAGTAGCTAAGGCTCAGCTTGCCCAAGTCCCCATTAAATTGGTCCTTGGTCAATCATCGCCTTAGCTACTTTCATGAAGCCGGCGATGTTGGCGCCCTTCACATAGTTGATGTAGCCCGTCGGCTCCTTGCCGTACTTGAGGCACTGGCCGTGGATGGAGCTCATGATGTGGTGCAGACGCTGGTCCACCTCGGCGGCGGTCCAGGAGAGGTGCATGGCGTTCTGGCTCATCTCGAGGCCGCTGGTGGCCACGCCGCCTGCGTTGACGGCCTTGCCGGGGGCGAAGAGCATCTTGTTCTGCAGGAACAGGGTGGCTGCCTCCTCGGTGCATCCCATGTTGCTGACCTCGGCGATGCAGAGGGTCTTGTTGTCGATGAGCTGCTGGGCGTCAGTGGCGCTCACCTCGTTCTGCGTGGCGCAGGGCAGCGCGATGTCCACCTTGCGCTCCCACGGCTTGCGGCCGGGATAGAAGGTGGCGGAGGGATACTTGTCGGCGTAGGGGGCTACGATGTCGTTGCCGCTCTCGCGCAGCTCGAGCATGTAGTCAATCTTGTCGCCGCTGATGCCATCGGGGTCATATACATAGCCGTCGGGACCGGAGATGGTCACTACCTTGGCACCGAGCTGCACAGCCTTGGTGGCTGCACCCCATGCTACATTGCCGAAGCCGGAGATGGCCACTGTCTTGCCCTTGATGTCGATGCCTTTCTCCTCCAGCATCTGGTTGACGAAGTAGAGGGCGCCGAAGCCGGTGGCCTCGGGACGCAGGATGGAGCCGCCAAACTCGAGGCCCTTGCCGGTGATGGTGCCGGTGTGCTCGCGCTGCAGCTTCTTATACATACCATAGAGGTAGCCTACCTCGCGACCGCCTACGCCGATGTCGCCGGCGGGCACGTCCTGGTCGGGACCGATGTTGCGCCACAGCTCGAGCATGAAGGCCTGGCAGAAGCGGCGTATCTCGGCGTTGCTCTTGCCGCGCGGCGAGAAGTCGCTACCGCCCTTGGCACCGCCCATGGGCAGGGTGGTGAGGGCATTCTTGAAGGTCTGCTCGAAGCCGAGGAACTTCAGGATGCTGAGGTTGACGGAGGCGTGGAAACGGATGCCGCCCTTGTAGGGGCCGATGGCGTTGTTGAACTGCACGCGGTAGCCGCGGTTGACTTGCAGCTCGCCCTTGTCGTCCTCCCACACCACGCGGAAGGTGAGGATGCGGTCGGGCTCCACAAGACGCTCAACGATTTTGTTTTTCTCAAACTCGGGGTGCTGGTTGTAAACATCTTCTACGGAGAGCAGCACCTCTCTTACTGCCTGGAGAAACTCTGATTCACCAGGATGCTTGGCCTCAAGGTCGGCCATGATTTTTTGTGTTACCATATTAGATTTAAAATTAAAAAAGTTATTTTCAATTTTTAGAAGTTATCGCTTCGCTCGGAAGTTATCGCAGCTTCGCTGCTCGAAGTTATCGGAGCCTGTGGCTCCTCGAAGTTATCGCGCAAGACCCTCTCAACTCTCCCTATAGGGCGAGTTACAAGGTAAATGCATTATATTCGCTAGACGATAGTCGAATGTTTTGATTGAGGCTGGAGTATTGTCTTTAACTTGCCGTTTCACTCTCGAGCTTCTTAATATCGGCCCGCACTTTGTGCGACCACCGATGAAGCTCTCGCGATGCCTTTGGCATTCTAGCCCGCTTGCGGGCGTTAACTTCTTTAACTTCTTTTTTCTTAGTGTCCTTTCAGTATTCTGGGGCTGATCACGAGGCGGAAGCCGATGTGTTGGTTGACAACCGTGGGGTTGCCGCCGTTGTTGTGGTCGAAGATGCGCATGTATCTGGGGTAGGAGTCGTAGGAGCCGCCCTTGACCACTTGCGTTGTGCCGTGGGCGGGGCCTGAGGGATTGTCGGGGTCGATAGCTCTTTCTGAGTAGGTGCCATAGATGCAGCATGTCTTTGCGCTCTCATCAAGCACTTCGTATTTCATCTTGATGACGGTCTCCTCGCCGTTCTTGTCGTAGGCGAGCACATTGGCGGTAAGAACGTCCGCCCAGCTGGCGCGCACGCCCAGCATGAGCAGCGCAGCTATAAGAATGTAAAGTCTTTTCATTTTGGCTATTTGTTATTTCGTGGCGAATTTAGCGATTTATTCTATTGCAGCCAAATTTATGGTATTATTACTTAACAATAACTTTCCTTAGCGCGGGAATTAGCACGTTTGCCATCATCTGGTAGCCCTCGTCGTTGGGGTGGAGGGCACTGTCCATCGACATGCGGGCAAGGTCGCGCTGGCCGCCGCACTCAGCATAGAAGTCGGCCAAGGGGAAGCCCTCGTACTCGGCTATCTGGCGTATGATGTTGACATAGTCGGCCAGATAGATGCCGTTGAGGTCGCCCATGCAGTGGGCGGGCAGGTAGCCGCTGAAGTTGTAGGCCTTGCGCGGTGTGCAGAGCACCACCTTGGCCTTGGGGTTGACGCTGAAGATGCGGTCGATGACCATGCGATACCAGTAGGCGAACGAGCCGTTGTTGGTCTTGTTGAGGTAGTCGTCGAAGGTGCCCACGGGTGTGAACTGTCCCCAGTCGTTGATGCCGTGCTCGATGGTGTAGTAGTCGGCCTTGATGACCTTGTCGTAGGCCGACTTGATGCAGCCGCCGCTGACGCCCTGGTTGGTCATCTTGCGGAAGTGGAGCTGGTCGAGGGTGCGGTCCATATAGCCTTTCTCAAAGCGGCCTTGCTTGTCGTAGTCGTTGAGATAGGTGATGGAGGTGCCCAGGGCGCACCAGTGGGCGTCAATCTCGATGGTGGTGGTGCACGGTATGCCGTCGGGTAGCAGGTTGACTTCGTCGAAGGTGATGCTATCGACGAGCTGGGTATTGTAGCTGGTGGTGTTGGTGCCTTCGTGCACTTTTATTGTCTGGCCAAAGACATTGGAGGTCAGAGAATAGAGAATAGTGAATAGAGAATAGAAAAGGATGGACTTTTTCATAATCAGACATTATTTGTTGCTATTGTGTGGAATCATATTTGAGCACCTTGAGGAGTGCGTCGTTCACTTCGTTGGCTATCATTTGCTGCACCTCTTGGTCGCACAGCTCGCTCTCCAGGTTCTGCCCGCCACAGCGAGCGGTGAGGTCGGCCACGGGGTAGCCCTCGTACTCGGCTATCTGGCGGATGAGGGCGGCGTAAGGCAGCAGGGCTGTGCCCTCGCCGTAGTGGCGCGGTGTGCAGAGCACCACCTTGGCCTCCGGACTGACACTGATGATGAGGTCGATGACCTTGCGCATCCAGAAGGCGAAGGAGCCTGAGTTGGTGGCGTTGACATAGTCGCTGAGTGTGCCGACGGGGGTGCCGGCTGCGCAGTCGGTGGAGCCGAGCTCCACGGTGTAGTAGTCGGCCTGCTTGATGTTAAGGTAGGCGGAGTTGATCTTGCCTCTGCCGACGGGCTGCACAATGACTTCGTCGAAATAGAGGTGCTGGCGCACATATCCTGTGTAGTCGAAGCCGCAGTCGGCATCCTTGGGCTTGACCATATTGCCGATGGCCAGCCAGCTGCCTTTGACATGCATAGTCTGCGAGCCGACCACGGGGATTGTCTCCTCGGGCTTGGGTTGCGGGTTCTCGAGGTTGTTCATGGCAGCCTGCAGCTGGTCGATATCCTCCTGGGTAGCCACGCCGCTGGCCACTATGTCGGCCTGACTCTTGAGCAGTTCCTGCAGCTGGGCGTAGGCCTCCTGCTTCTCGACGGAGTCGAAGTAGGTGGAGTGCTCCTCGTCGAGCACGGCCTCATACATCTGCAACTCGCTCAGCGTGAAGTAGGGATGCGTCTGGCCGCTGTTGCAACGGTTCTGCTGGGTCTTCAGCACGGTGAAGCGGATGTAGCGATACTCACCCCTGAGCAGGATGAGGTCGGTGGTCTTTGCCTCTACCACATCGGGGTTCCAGCTGGAGTAATAATGGGTGATATCCTTGAAATGTACGCCGTCGTTGGATGCCGAGATGAGCATGTCCTTCGTGGCATCGGCGTAGCCATAGCCTCCGCTGCGGCGTGCCAGCACGGCCTTGAACGCCTTGATGGGATGGGTCTTGAGGTCCACCTGCAGGTAGTGGGGCACTCCCGGGTCGGCGGGGTCGCCATAGGTGGAGTGGAAGAAGGGGCTGCCCGTGGTGCTGCCGTCAATCAGCGACTCGTAGGTGCCCTCCTTGTTGGACTTGGCGTTTGACGAGAACTGGCTGGCGGAGGTAATGAGCTTGGAGGTGCTCATGGTGTAGTTGAGCACCGTGTTGCTGAGCGAGTCGGCCTTAGCCTGAAGGGCCACCAGGCGCTCGGTGGTCTCCTTTGACTGCATGACCATGGCGAGCACCTCCACCACATTGTCGTGGATGGGGATGAATCTCCAGGTGGACTGCCCGTCAACGCTGTTGGCATTGGTCAGCACGATGTTGCCCTGCTTGCCTGAGCCGGAGCTGTGGTTTTGGGGGTAATAGGTGATGCTGTTGTGTGTGTCGTTGATAGTCCATTGGGTGTGGCCGAGGGGCGTGATGATCTGCTCTACTTCGGCCTCGTCGTCCATCGTCACGACCTGGCCGCTGCTGTTTCTGGCGGCACCGACGACATACTTGCCTGTGGCGAAGCTGCGTATCTTGTAGTTGCCGTCGTCGAGCGCCTCGACATAGAACGCCTGATAGGGGTCGAGATCCATGTAGCTCTCCCACGCCAGAGTGGTGCCCTTGGAGGAGGTCCAGCCCTTGTGCTCCTTCTGGTTCTTGAAGAAGGCGGCGTAGGCGCTCTGTATGTTGTAGTAGCCTGTGGTGATGGCGTTGTGGCTCTGCAGCATTGCCTCCCATGCAGACTGTAGCGACTCCTGAGCCTGGTTGTAGGTGTCCTCGTCGTAGTCGCCCAGGCTGATAGTGTCGGCGTGGACCTTGGCAGCTAGGAAGGTGTCGTACATGTCCTGCGGATAGACGTCGGGAGTGGTGCCGCCCTTGGCCTCGCCCATCGTTTCAGCGTTGGCTGCGAGGTAGTTGAGCAGGGCAATCTTGCCCGAACTGGTGGAGTACTCGCTGGCCTTCATCAGGGTGAAGGTCTTCCACGTGGAGGAGTTTTTGTATGTGTCGTACGCCTCGTCGGGCACAGTGATGACGCAGCTTGTGCTGCCGCCAAAGGCGTAGGTGCCCAGCGATGGCGGCTTGGGCGCATTGATATGCACCACCTTGAGTGCGGGGTCGTCAAAGAACGACCACCCACCGATAGTCTTGATGGTGGTGGGCAGCGTGGCCTCCTCCAGACTCTTGTCGGAACCGAAGGCGCGGTCGGCACCCAGCGTGGTGACTCCCTCGGGCACCACGACGCTCTTCAACTTGGGACACTCGGCAAAGGCCCAGAGTGAAATCTCGGTGAATTGTACGGGCGAGTCGAAGGTCAGCTCCTCCAGGTTCTGGCATCCCTGGAAGGCGTTGCCGATATTGCCCATGGTGTAGGTCACGCCGTCCAGCTCCATTGTGGCAGGCACGTGGAGGCTCTTGCCCTTAAACTCCGTGCGGTTGGTGCCGCTGCCCTGGCCGGTGACGAAGGTGACCTTGCGGGTGCTGGTGTCGAAGTTGTAATACACGCCGTCAATCAGTTTCTTCACTACCTCTGCGTTGCAGTGAACAGCGATTATGGTAAAAAAGAGAATAAGAAATTTCCTCATATAATAGTTTAGAGTTTATAGTTTACAGTTTACAACGATATCTAATTGTATCGCAAAAATACCAATATATTTTTAACTCGTTACAAAATCCGTAGGTTTTTCAGTCTTTTCGATGAAAAAAGACAAGAACGATAGCGAAAACAATAGCGAAAACGATAACGAAGGCGAAAATGTCGGATTTTATTGCACACTGGGCGGTGAGTGTGTGCGAAAATGTTCTTTTTTTCGTATTTTATGTCTTTTTTATTACTGACATATTAGAAAAATATCGTAATTTCGCGGTGATGTTAGAGCGATTTTTAAAGCAGACCACTTTCACGGACAACGAGGACTTCAAGCGCAACCTGCAGTTCACGGTGCCCGAGAATTTCAATTTTGCCTATGACGTGATGGATCGTTGGGCTGAGGAGGCTCCCGATGACGTTGCCCTGCTCTGGGCAAGGGAGAGTGGCGAGCACCGTAAGTTTACTTTCCGCGAAATAAAGGAACAAACCGACCAAGTGGCCGGCTACTTCACCAATATCGGCATACAGCGCGACGACATGGTGATGGTCATCCTCAAGCGCCGCTATGAGTTCTGGCTCACCGTGCTGGCGCTGCATAAGATAGGGGCTATCGTTATTCCCGCCACCCACATGCTTACCGCGCGCGACATTGTATATCGTAATAACAAGGCCAAGACAAAAGCCATCATCTGCGTGGGCGACGACTACGTGGTGGAGCAGATAGCTCAGGCGATGCCCGAGAGTCCGACGGTCAAGGTGCTGGTGAGCGTGGGCCCTGTGGTGCCGCCCGGATTCCACGACTGGCACAAAGAAGTAGGGCAGGCCAAGCCATATGTAAGGCCCGACTTTGTGAATACCAATTGGGATATCATGCTGGCCTACTTCACCAGTGGCACCAATGGTGAGCCAAAGATGGTGGGGCACGACTTCACTTATCCTATCGGCCATATTGTGACGGGGGCCTTCTGGCATAATCTGCACAGAGGCAGCATCCACTTTACCGTGGCCGACACGGGGTGGGGCAAGGCTGCGTGGGGCAAGCTCTATGGACAGTGGTTTGTGGGCGCCACGGTGTTTGTGCTCGACCAAGAGCGATTCCAGGCGCAGCGACTGCTGCAGGCGATAGAGAAATACAGGATTACCTCGTTCTGCGCTCCGCCCACTGTTTACCGCTATCTGGTACACGAAGACATATCGGCCTACGACCTCAGCTCGCTGGAGTGGTGCACCACGGCGGGTGAGGCACTCAATCCCTCGGTGTTTGAGCGCTTCAAGGCGGCCACCGGCCTCGAACTGCACGAGGGCTTCGGCCAGACGGAGACGACGATGACGCTCGGCACTATGCCGTGGGTTAAGCCCAAGCCGGGCAGCATGGGACTGCCTAATCCGCAGTATGATATCGTGCTGCTGCGGCGCGACGGCACTCTTTGCGACGACAATGAGAATGGCGAGATATGCGTGAGGACAGAGGTCAGAGGGCCTGAGTTGAGAGCGAAGAAGTGTAATCCGCAAACATTCAAGCCTATCGGACTGTTCCGCGAATACTTCGGCGACCCCGAGATGACCAAGCAGGTGTGGCACGACGGCATCTATCATACCGGCGATGTGGCCTACCGCGACGAAGACGGATACTATTGGTTTGTGGGGCGCACCGACGATGTCATCAAGAGTAGCGGCTACAGAATCGGTCCCTTCGAGGTGGAGAGCGCCTTGATGTGCCATCCTGCGGTGGTGGAATGTGCCATCACCGGTGTGCCCGATGAATTTCGTGGCATGGTGGTGAAGGCGACTATCGTGCTTCGCTCAGATTGGAAGCCCCGCGTCGGCGACGAACTGATAAGAGAATTGCAGGAACATGTGAAGCGAACTACCGCTCCGTACAAATATCCGCGTATCATTGAGTTTGTGGACACACTGCCCAAGACCATCAGCGGCAAGATTCGCCGCGTGGAGATTCGCGAGAATGATGCGCAAGGGAAATAAAGAATTGAAGGACTGAAGAATTGAAGAGTTGAAAAACTGAGAGGTTTTGCTTACTGTGGTTGCGGAAATTGCACAAAATCTATTGCGAATGTGTAATTTCCGCAGTTTTTATGCGCGGTTTTGGAAAAGTATTCTTAATTTTGCACTTTCAAAGTAACGACATTATAATTATAAATACCAGAAAATTATGAGTTTGAAAATTGTTGTCTTAGCCAAGCAGGTGCCCGACACACGTAATGTGGGCCCCGATGCTATGACTCCCGAGGGCACCGTTAACCGCGCTGCCCTGCCCGCAGTATTCAACCCCGAGGACCTCAACGCCCTTGAGCAGGCACTGCGACTCAAGGAGCAGTTCCCCGGCTCTACCATCTCGGTGCTGACGATGGGTCTGCCCAAGTCTGCAGAGGTTATCCGTGAGGCTCTCTACAGGGGTGCCGATCAGGGCTACGTTGTTACCGACCGTCCGCTGGGCGGCGCCGACACTCTGGCCACTAGCTATACGCTGTCGCAGGCCATCAAGAAGATTGGCGAGTATGATATCATCCTCGGCGGTCGTCAGGCCATCGATGGTGACACCGCTCAGGTTGGTCCTCAGATAGCCGAGAAGCTTGGCCTTACCCAGGTGACCTATGCCGAGGAGATTATCAGCCTCGACCCTGAGAAGAAAAAGATTGTTGTGAAGCGTCACATCGACGGTGGCGTAGAGACGGTTGAGGCT
Organism: Bacteroidaceae bacterium; assembly: GCA_017458585.1. Classification (GTDB taxonomy): domain Bacteria; phylum Bacteroidota; class Bacteroidia; order Bacteroidales; family Bacteroidaceae; genus UBA6382. Next base: position 109,608 of record JAFTAJ010000045.1, on the reverse strand, counting down.
CCCCTGCCATTGGTGGTAACAGTCAACGGCTCAGCTGCCCCCTGTCGTCCCCGCAACGCTAAGCGCGTGATGAAGTACAAGAACGCTACTGCTGCCGCTGAGCGTACTCCCGAGCAGGCCGAGGCTCTCGCTCCGGTTATTGCCAAGAAGCCTTACCTCGACATCACCCAGTGGGGTGCAGCCGATATCGATGCTGACCCCGCACAGATTGGTAAGGCAGGCTCGCCTACCAATGTTAAGTCGGTGCAGAATATCGTGTTCAAGGCTAAGGAGAGCCGTACCATGAGCGGTAGCGACGAAGAGATTGATACCCTGATTCAGGAATTGTTGAACGAGAAGATTATTGGCTAAAGATATGAATAACGTATTTGTATATTGCGAGATTGAGGGCCAGACAGTTGCTGATGTCAGCTTGGAGCTCCTCACCAAGGGCCGCAAATTGGCCAATACCCTGGGCGTGCAGCTGGAGTGCATCTGCGCTGGCAGCAAGCTTGACGGCGTGGAGAAGCAGGTAATGCCTTTCGGCGTTGATAAGGTGCACGTGTTTGATGCAGAGGGTTTGTTCCCCTACACATCCAATCCCCACACCGCGCTGGTGGTCAATCTCTTCAAGGAGGAGAAGCCGCAGATATGCCTTATGGGTGCTACCGTCATCGGTCGTGACCTCGGCCCGCGCGTGAGCTCCGCCTTGTTCAGCGGTCTCACCGCCGACTGCACCGAGCTGGAGATTGGCGACTTTGACATGAACGTGAAGAATGCCGACGGCGAGATGGAGAAGAAGCACTACGTGAACCAGCTCTATCAGATTCGCCCCGCCTTTGGTGGCAATATCGTGGCTACCATCGTCAACCCTGAGCATCGTCCTCAGATGGCAACGGTGCGCGAGGGAGTGATGAAGAAGGAAGTGCTTGACCCGAATTACAAGGGTGAGGTTATCCGCCACGACGTGGCCAAGTATGTGCCCGAGACGGAGTATGTGGTGAAGGTGCTCGACCGCCACATCGAGAAGGCTAAGCACAACCTCAAGGGTGCTGCTATCGTGGTGGCCGGTGGTTACGGTATGGGTAGCAAGGAGGGCTTTGACATGCTCTTCGACCTTGCCAAGGAACTACACGCTGAGGTAGGCGCGAGCCGTGCTGCCGTAGATGCAGGCTATGCTGACCATGATCGCCAGATAGGCCAGACGGGTGTGACAGTACGTCCTAAGGTTTACATTGCCTGTGGTATCTCCGGCCAGATTCAGCATATCGCCGGTATGCAGGACGCAGGCATCATCATTTCTATCAACAGCGATCCGAACGCCCCCATCAATACTATCGCCGACTATGTCATCAACGGCACAGTGGAGGAGGTTGTTCCTAAGCTCATCAAGTATTACAAGAAAAACAGCAAGTAACATGGCCAACTATTATAACGACGAGATTAAGTTTCAGCTCAATCACCCGCTCATGAAGCGCATCGTGGAGCTGAAGGAGCGCAACTATGCCGACAAGGACCAGTTTGACTACGCTCCGCAGGACTTTGAGGATACCATGGACAGCTACGACCGCGTCATTGACCTGGCTGGTGAGATAGCTGCCGAAATCATTGCCCCCAATGCTGAGGACGTTGACGCCGAGGGCCCCCACTGCGAGAATGGTGGTGTGCGCTATGCCAGCAAGACCTACGAGAATCTTGATGCTACCGTCAAGGCAGGCCTCAACGGTGTCACCATGCCCCGTCGCTACGGCGGCCTCAACTTCCCGTGTACTCCCTACACGGCCATCAACGAGATAATCGCCACTGCCGATGCCGGCTTTGAGAATATCTGGTCGCTGCAGGACTGCATCGAGACGCTCTATGAGTTTGGCGACGAGGATCAGCGTCAGCGTTTCATCCCCCGTGTTTGCAAGGGCGAGACGATGTCGATGGACCTTACCGAGCCGGGTGCCGGTTCCGACCTCCAGAGCGTGATGCTCAAGGCTACCTTCGACGAGAAGGAGAACTGCTGGCGCCTCAACGGATGCAAGCGCTTCATCACCAATGGCGACAGCGACATCCATCTTGTGCTGGCCCGCTCTGAGGAAGGCACCAAGGATGGTCGCGGCCTCTCCATGTTCATCTACGACAAGCGTCAGGGAGGAGTCACCGTGCGCCGCATCGAGAACAAGCTCGGTATCCACGGCTCACCCACTTGCGAGCTCGTCTATAAGAACGCCAAGGCAGAGCTTTGCGGCGACCGCAAGCTCGGTCTCATCAAGTATGTGATGGCACTGATGAACGGTGCACGCCTCGGTATCGCCGCACAGAGTGTCGGTATCAGCCAGGCAGCCTATAATGAAGCCCTCGCTTATGCCAAGGACTGCAAGCAGTTCGGTCAGGAGATTATCAACTTCCCCGCCGTCTATGAGATGCTTGCCAATATGAAGGCTAGGCTTGACGCTGGCCGCTCGCTCCTTTATATGACTGCCCGTTATGTGGATATCTACAAGGCACTCGACGACATTGCCCGCGAGCGCAAGCTGGAGCCCGAGGAGCGTCAGGAGCAGAAGAAGTACTCTCGCATGGCTGACGCCTTCACTCCGCTGGCCAAGGGAACCAACTCAGAGTACGCTAACCAGAACGCCTACGACTCTATTCAGATTCACGGCGGCTCCGGCTTCATGCTCGAGTATGCTTGCCAGCGCCTCTACCGCGACGCCCGCATCACCTCCATCTATGAGGGAACCACACAGTTGCAGGTGGTGGCAGCCATCCGCTACATCACCAACGGCACCTACCTCAACATCCTGCGTGAGCTGGAGGAGGAGACCGTGAGCGCCGAGATGCAGCCCCTCTTCGACCGCGCCAAGGTGCTTGCCGACAAGCTGGAGGCTTGCGTCAACGCAGTCAAGGAAGCAGCCAACCAAGAACTTCAGGATCTGGCTGCCCGTCATCTCTACGACATTACCGCCAACGCTATGATGGCTCACCTCATCGTGCTCGACGCCAGCCGTGCTCCTGAGCTCTTTGCCAAGAGCGCACAGGTATTCCTCAACCTCGCTGAGGCAGAGGTAGCCAAGCATGAGCAATATATAGATTGTCTCAGTGCGGAGCAGATAGCCAATTATCGTCCCGCCGAACTTTCTGCAGAGGCATAAGGTAATTACCTTAGTCATCAAGAAAAATGTTATGACGATTGTACCGGTTCTTGCCGAATTGTTTATACATTTCGTCATACAGTTCTTTGGCGTTGTAGGGCTGCACGGTCTGTACTCCATCGGCAGTGACGGCAATGGTTTGTCCGGATTTTATGGTCTGCTTTTTACCGCCGTGGATGCTAAGCACCTCCACGGTGCCTGCTAACATATAGACGTGCGACGCATCACCGTTTTGCTCCAGCCTTAGCATTATGGGCTCTTGGGGATATACTACGCAGTTAGCGAGCTGGAATGTAGGCACGTCATCGTTAAAGTCGGAGTATCTGACGAGTATTTGTCCTTTGTCCAGATACCAGCGGTCGCGTTTGGAAACTTGCTCCACTCGTGCGGAGGAGTTCTGTTTGAGGGTGATGCATTCCTCGTAGTTTTCATGGCTAATCCACGCTTGTGACTCGTGACCGGTGCGGATTTGGTTGTGGAAGTATATAACTTCAAAGGGTGTAAGTTCTGAGAACTCCATGGAGCTGTCTTTGCATTTTTGCTGCAGTGTGCCATGTGATTCATTGAGCTGATAGTGGCTGTAAGGCTGTTTGCATTTGGGACAGTTTTCGTCTGGTGAGATATCGTTCCAGTTGAAAGAGGGGATGAGGGGCATGGTTGTTGACTCAACGGCAGTGGAGTTGGACGACTTTGCGTAGTCGGGGATGCTATTGCCGACATATAGATTAGCTGTGATGTCGATGCTGCTCTCCATACCGCCCGCAGGTATTTGGTAATAGATATAGGCATAGACCACCTCCGCGTCACCGGGCACCACATACGTCATGGTGGTGTCGTTAGTCTGCTTAGTCTGAATCATGTGAGCCACATTGCTGAAGACTGGAACGGCTCCTTTCTTCAGGTATTTGAATGAGATATTGAGGCGCGGTTTGTCCTTGCCGGAGATTTTTTCTTCCTTGACGGTGATAATCTGGCCGGGCTTCACGGTGCCTCTGATTGTCTGGGTGTAGTTAGTGACGGCGTTGCGTATGAGTTCGGGTTTGTCCTTCAGCTTGATGGAAGGCCCCGTAATGGTGTATTTCATGGTGTGGCCGTTGTGTGTAATCTGGTCAGAATATGTCTTGGCGCTACTTAAGGAGGTTTGTTTGCCGCCTGACTTGGCCTGCGTATTAGAGGAAGAGGCTTTCACTACGTTCCACGTTGTGCGGATGCTGATGTAGCCACATGAAATAATTAAGGTTACTTCTGTTGCATCGCTGGGCACAGAGTAGCTTATGGAAGTTGATTTATCGCCCTTTTTATCCATTACTGAATGAAATTTCCCGTTGTTGTCTGTGAAGCCAACGCCGATATATACTAGGTCATATTTCGGGATTCCTGCGAGTTTGCGACACGATGCTGTCAGCGTAGCCCCCGGCTGCACCTCGCCGTTGATGGTCATGCTCATGTTTGTGGGTACGCCGCCCAGATAAGGTTTGCGTTTTTCAGTTACCACGCCTCCAGAGAGGCTGTACTCAATCTTCAAGCCGTGGCGCTCTGCGGTGCCCTTGTAGTTTTCGGCTCTTGTCTCCGTGCCAGCAAGGAGTAGTATTGCTGCCACGATCAGTCGCATAGTTGTTTTCATGGAATTATTGTATATTGACATTTTGACTCTGTGTGCAAAGATACGACAAAAAAATGAACGAACAAGAAAAAGCCGTGATTTGCGGCTTTTCTATGATTTTCAAACTTTGTTTTTTTGTATTGTATTAGATATCGCTATGATGCCCCAACCGATGAGAAGTGCGATAACAATGAGTGTAATCATGCGGCTGTTTTGCTCTATGAAGGCGAGGGGCACCCAGTTAGTGTCGAAGGAGAACAGCTTCACGCCCTCGGGCAGGGCATTGATGACAAAGAAGAGAGCAAGGCCTGCCACTATGGCGAGTCCCAGTGCCACGACGATCGCGAGGCGATAGCGGCGCAGTTGTGCCTCTTGCATCTTTTTGATACACTCTACGGCATCCAGTTTTCTGTTTAGCGAAGCCATGAACTTATCGTTGTCGTTGAGTTCCGGGTGGAAGTCAGCAAACAATGCTTCTATCATTTTATCCTTTTCCATAGTATTTTCAATTTTTCACTATTTCACCTTTTCACCTTTTCACTGTTTCACCTTTTTAATCTTTCCCTCAAATGTTCGCGGCCACGCGAGAGCTGCTGCCTCACAGCCGCCTCGCTGGAGTCAACGATAGTGCTTATTTCTTTTACGGAGTAGTCGTTCATGTAGAACAGCACCAGTGCCGTGCGTTCCTTGGGCTGCATTTGCGCCAGCGCGGCATATAGTTCCTGGTATTGATATTTGCGATCAGGGGCGAGAGAGTTGTCGGCGATGCCGGTAGCCTCATCTATCGGGGCGTCGATGTTCAGTTGCCTGCGTGAACTGATAAATGTGTTGTAGGCAATCTTGTAGAGCCATGCCTTGAGCTTGCTTCCATCGCGCAGACTGCCCGATGCGAGGTAGGCTTTCACCAAAGCCTCCTGTGCCAGGTCGTCGGCATCGTCGCGGTTGCCGCAGCAGAGCGTGAGCAAGAAGCGCCGCAGCGCCTCCTGCTCTGCTACAACCAGCTCCGTGAATTGCTCTCTGGTCATTACTCCTTACTCCTAATCTCCTTGCTCCTTTACCTCATTGTTCAGCATTTTCTTGTCAGAGAAGTAGGCGATAAGCATGCCGAGTCCGGTGGCAAGGCAAGCTGCACACATTACTCCCAGGGCGGCAATGTCACCAGGGGCGTAGTTGCCGTAGCTTACCCAAGCAATTATGGCGATAAGCAATGCCACACCGAGGAGGGTCATAGTGCTGCCCCACATCATTTCTCCATGCAGCTTGCGCAGCATCTTTTCCCTGAAAGTGGGCTGCGGTGGAGTAATCTGTTTTAGGATTTCCTCCATGTTGCCAATGTCGGGATTCTTCTCAATGGCTGCCAAAATGATTTCGGTACGGCGGTTGGTGTTATTCTTCTTGTTCTGCATGATAATCCATACAATAATGATTGGCAGAACGACGCATATGCCAATAGGCACAATTGCTGCTATTAATTCTTTCATATCTGTAGTATTTTTGAGTTGTTATTGTTTATTGTTTATCGTTTATTGTTTTGAGCTTGCTCATATATATAACGCAAAACAATACGAAAAAGTGACATAAGCGATATATTTTTCTTCTCGTTTCACAAGAAATTAGTAAATTCGCCACAGAATTTAAATCTAATATCGATATGGAAAGAATAATTGGTCTTATTGATGCGCCGTTTACGCCGATGTATGCTGACGGCACTGTAAATTACGAGATTATCCCTGACTATGCCGAGATGCTGGCCCGCAATGGACTGAAGGGCGTGTTTATCAACGGTTCCTCAGGAGAGGGTTACATGCTTACCGAGCATGAGCGTATGAGTATTGCCGAGACTTGGGTGAGGGCTGCCCGCAAAGTCACAACAACTAACGGCGAGCCTTTCAAGGTAATAGTGCACGTGGGTAGCTGCTGTGTCAAGAGTAGCCGTCTGCTAGCCGAGCACGCCCAGAAGATTGGCGCGTGGGGCATCGGCGCTATGGCTCCTCCGTTCCCGAGAATCAATAGGGTGGAGGAACTGGTGAAGTACTGTGAGGAGATTGCTTGCGGCGCATCGCAGCTGCCGTTTTATTTCTATCATATCCCAGCTTTCAATGGCGCGTTTTTGTCGATGTATGACTTTCTGAAGACAGTGGATGAGAGTGGGCGCATTCCCAACCTCGCTGGCATCAAATATACTTTCGAGAGCTTATACGAGTACAACCGCTGTCGTCGCTACAAGGACGGCAAGTACGACATGCTCCACGGACAGGACGAGACTATTCTTCCAAGTCTGGCCATGGGCGGTGCGCAGGGTGGTATTGGCGGCACGACTAACTACAACGGACGCGTGCTCACTGGTATCATTGACGCTTGGACTCAGGGCGATCTTGAGGCTGCCCGTCGCCTGCAGAACTATGCCCAGGATGTGATAGATGTGATTTGCTGTTTCCGCGGTAACATCGTGGGCGGCAAGCGCATAATGAAACTGATTGGTTACGACATGGGCCCCAACCGTACTCCGTTCCAAAATATGACAGACGAGGAGGAAGCTCTTCTCAAGCAGAAATTGGAGGATATTGACTTCTTTAATCATTGCAACAAATAAGGAGAAAGAAGGAGTAAGGAGATATCCATGAAGATAATTCGTTATATTTTAGTCGCGGTCTGCACATTGTTGTGTCTTGACGTGACGGCAGATGACAAGACGTTCAATAATGCCACGTTTAGCAAGTTGCCGCAGTTGCAGGTAAATGGTAACCAGGGCGTTTCAGCACCATTCGCTGGCGTTAGCAATGGCTATGTGCTTGTGGCGGGTGGCTGCAATTTCCCCGATACGCCTGCTGCAGAAGGTGGCAAGAAGTGTTTCTACAGTGATGTGTATGCGTGGGACGGTCAATCCAAAGACCAATGGCAGAAAGTGGGAGCGCTTGCTGACAGTGTGGCATATGGTGTCAGCGTCAGTGTGCCTGAGGGCATCGTGACTGTGGGAGGCACCAATGGAAAAAATAGTCTTTCGTCATCTTATCTGCTCAGCTATAATGGCGGCAAGGTAACGACCAAGTTGCTGCCAGCGTTGCCTGTGGCTCTTGATAACATGGCAGGGGCATACGGAAACGGCTATATCTATGTGGCTGGTGGTCAGACCGACGGCCAGGCTGCGAATAAGGCATTCCGCTTGAAATGGCCTGACGGCAAACGATGGGAGGCGCTGCCCGATTTTCCTGGTAAGCCTAGGCTGCAGCCTGTAGCTGCGGTGCAGAACGGCACAGAGAGAGCTATGTTCTATCTGCTGGGTGGCTACAGTGCAGAGGGTACCAATGGCAACGGTGTTTGCTATGACCCTCTCTTCAACAAGTGGAGCGAGACCTCAGAAATGGACGTGGCTGGTGAGCCTGTGGCTTTGGTCGGAGCAGCGGCAGTCAATTCAGGCACTTCGTTTATCGTATGTGTGGGCGGTGTCAATAAGAGCGTCTTTGACCAGGCGCTTCGCGAGCCGCAGCCCGACTACATGACACACGAGCCCGCGTGGTATAAGTTTCGCACTACCTTATTAATATATAATACTATCACCGACGTCTGGAGCGAGCTGGAGGGAGATTCCTGTTTGGCACGTGCCGGAGCCGCCGTGGTGGACTATGCTGTTGGAGGCAAGCATCGATGGCTGGTAATTAACGGCGAGAGTAAGCCTGGGGTGCGATCGGCTGACGCAGCGAGTGTGAGTGTGGACTATGACGCCAGTTTTGGTTGGCTCAACTGGGTGGTTCTTATCGTATATCTGCTGGCGATGCTTGCGCTAGGCTTTTATTTCATGCACCGCGAGAAGAATAGCGACGACTTCTTCACTGGCGGTGGTCGCATTCCGTGGTGGGCAGCGGGCATGAGCATCTTTGCCACTATGCTAAGTGCCATTACCTATATGTCTATTCCAGCCAAGGCATATGCCACTGATTGGAAATATTACCCGATGCAGATTTTTATCCTCATCGTGGCTTTCCCGGTGATTACTTATTTCCTGCCGTTCTTCCGCCGCCTGAAGATAACCACGGCCTATGCTTATCTGGAACAGCGATTCTGCTACGGAGTGAGGGCTATGGCCAGTGCCTTGTTTATTATCTTTATGGTTGCCCGCATGGCTCTGGTATTGTTTTTGCCGTCGCTGGCAATGTCGGCGGTTACAGGCATCGATATCTTTGTATGCATTCTGTTGATGTCGGCCATTACTATTGCATACTGTACGATGGGTGGTATGGAGGCCGTGGTATGGGGCGACGTGGTGCAGGGTTTCATCCTCATCGGCGGAGCCCTGCTGGCAGCAGTGTTCCTGGTGACACAGACCGAGGGCGGAGCCTCCGGATTCTGGGACATAGGTATGGCCAACGACAAGTTTGTGCTCTTTGACTTCACATTCGACTTCCGCTCCGCCACCTTCTGGGTGATTGTGCTCGGCGGACTGGCCAACAATCTCATTTCCTATACCTCCGACCAGACAGTGATACAGCGCTACATGACCACCAGCAGCGAGAAGGCTGCCTCGCGCTCCATCATCACCAACGGATTTCTGAGCATCTTCGTCAGCATTATCTTCTACACCATAGGCACGGGACTCTACACATTCTTCAAGACTCACCCTGCTTCCATCGATATCACGATGCAGAAGACCGACGCCATCTTCCCGTTCTTTATGATGAGCCAGCTGCCTGCCGGCTTGGCCGGACTACTCATCGCTGCGCTGTTTGCTGCCACTATGAGTACTATATCGAGCAACATCAACTCTATCTCCACCGCCTTCACGATGGATATGTATAAGAAGATGCGACCGCATATCACCGACAAGAAGACCCTCAGCGTAGCCCGCTGGGCAGGAATCGTGTCAGGCCTTATCGGCACGCTCATCGCCATCATCATGGCTGTGACTGACATACAGTCGCTGCTCGACTATTTCAACACCATCCTCGGCCTGCTCACGGGCGCTATCGGCGGCCTGTTCATCATGGGCATTTTCTTCAAGCGCATCAATGCCACCACCTCGCTCATCGGCTTCATTGCCGGCACGCTGGCCGTGTTCTACATGAACTATTTCACCGATGCCAACTTCCTGTTGTTCGGCTTCATCAGCATGTTCGTCTCGGTGGTTGTGGCGCTTATCCTCTCGCTCTTTTCACGCAACAAGAAGGACATCAAGGGACTGACATGGAAAACCTTGGAAGAATTGAAGAACTAAACGACTAAACGACCAAACAACCAAACCATGGACTTCAACCAATTAGCACAGCAGTACAAGACCGAACTGCTTGACAAAGTATTGCCTTTCTGGCTCAGCAACTCACAAGACCGCGAGTACGGCGGCTATTTCTCGTGTCTTGACCGCGATGGCAGCGTGTATGACACCGACAAATTCATCTGGCTGCAATGCCGCGAGGTGTGGATGTTCGCCAAACTGTATAACACGGTAGAGCAGCGGCAGGAGTGGCTCGACTGCGCCGTGCAGGGAGCCGAATTCCTGAATCGCCACGGCCACGACGGCAACTACAACTGGTACTTCGCCATCGACCGCGAAGGTCATCCGCTCGTGGAGCCATACAATATCTTTTCCTACACCTTTGCCGTCATCGCCTACGGCCAGCTGAGCATCGCCACGGGCAGCAAGGAATATGCCGACATCGCCCGCAAGACCTTCGACATCGTTCTCTCCAGAGTGGACAATCCCAAGAGCCGCTGGAACAAGGCCGCACCGGGGGCGCGCGCCCTCAAGACCTTCGACCTCCCCATGATACTCTGCAACGTCGCCCTTGAGATAGAGCCGCTCATCGACCCTGCCTTCTTGCAGAAGACCATTGCCGACTGCATCCACGAGGTGCTCGATGTGTTCTATCAGCCGCAGATGGGACTCATCGTGGAAGCCCTCGGCCGTGACGGCCAGCTCGTGGACTGCCTCGATGGGCGTAAGATGAATCCCGGCCATGCCATCGAGGCCATGTGGTTCATCATGGATCTCGGCAAGCGACTCAACCGTCCCGAGCTTATCGACAAGGCGGTGGAGATAGCACTCAACGAGGTTAAGTTTGGTTGGGACGAGAAGTATGAAGGTATCTTCTACTTCATGGACCGCCTCGGCAAGCCGCGCCATGAGCTGGAGTTCGACCAAAAGCTGTGGTGGGTGCACATCGAGACGCTCATCTCCATGCTCAAGGGCTACCAGCTCACGGGTAACAAGGAGTGTCTCGAATGGTTTGAGCGCATCCACAACTATACATGGAGCCACTTCACCGACCCCGAATACCCCGAGTGGTACGGCTACCTCAACCGCCAGGGCGAAGTGCTCCTGCCGCTGAAGGGTGGCAAGTGGAAGGGATGCTTTCATGTGCCACGCGGACTGATGAACTGCTGGCTCATGCTCGAAGAGATAGCGTCTCGAAAATAATCTCCTTACTCCTAATCTCCTTACTCCTAACCCAATGATAATCGCAAGGATAGAAGACAGCGACCGCTACTATGCGCTGCACCCGCTGCTCAAACCGTTGTTTGAGTATGTGAAGAGTCACGACCTGCTCACCGCTCCCGCGGGGCGCATCACTCTGCAGGGCGACGACCTGTTCATCAATGTCAATGACTCCACACTTGTTTCTCGCGAGGAGCAGAAGCTGGAGGTGCACCGCAGCTATATCGACGTCCACTTCCCGCTCTCCTGCGCCGAGGACTACGGTTGGCGGCACCTCTCCACGCTCGGAGAGAGCGACTCGCCCTTTGACGTGGACAACGACTACGCTCTCTACAGCCAGCCCGCCGACAAGTGGTTCACACTGCAGCCAGGTGAATTCTGCATCGTCTGGCCCGAGGACGCTCACGCCCCGATTGTCGGCGATGGGAAGATACGCAAACTCGTGGCGAAAGTGAAAATCTCCGTTCGCAAATAATTTTTGTGCGGCCTGGCGCGCAAAAAGTCCTATCTCACGCAAAAAATGTCCGTGCTCACATAAAGTTCTTAGCTAAGAACACGTCTGTTCTTAACTAAGAACACATCTGTTCTTAACTAAGAAAACGTCTTTCCTTAACTAAGAAAAATTCTTTTCTTAACTAAGAAAACGTCTTTCCTTAACTAAGAAAAATTCTTTTCTTAACTAAGAAAATAAAATCTCCTCTGTTTTATTTCGTGCGCGATGGCTAAAAAGATACGGGAGATGGGGGAATAGATAGGGCACGATAGTATAGGAAACGGGGAGGTTAGGATAAATTAACACCACCTTGTGGATGATGTGTCAGAAATAAGGTGTAAATTTGCAGTCCACTTATATAAAATTAGGAATTAGAAATTAGGAATTAGAAATGAGAAGTTTGTGTCTGTGGCTATTGACGATGCTCGCAGTGGGAGCGAGTGCGCAGCCCCTGCGCATGGTGGAGGCCGACAGCGTGGTGCTGTATGACTTCTTCTGGTGCGATGCGCAGCGCAGCGCGGACTCTATCATGGGCAGTACGCCACGCGCTTGGCCATGGGCGAGCACCCCGATGGATGCTGACGCCCTAGCCAGTCGCTGTGCCAGCATGGAGCGTTATATCGAGGGTATGCGCTTGGAGGGCGCCCTGAGCGACTCGGTGCGTAGTGCCGACGAACTGCTGCCGCTGCTGATGGAGAGCGTGGAGCTGGGCTTGCAGACTGGCAAGGCGCGCTACTTCGATGTGGCGGAGAGGGTGCTGGCCAACTCGGTGATGAGGATGTGGAAGTTCCATATGGCGTGGAAGTGGAGGCACGAGCTTCTGGCGCAGGTGATGCGCTCGGTGGGCAGCGTGGCTTACGCTACGCGCGGGCGGGACATATTTATAAATATGCTTATGCGCAGCAATGTGCATGTCAAGAACGAAGAAGTGGATTTCTGCATGCAGGTGTTCAACGGCAGCCCGTGGTATAACGACACCAGCATCCGCATAGTCAAGGATATGAGCCCCATCGAAGAGGTGGCCGACACGGTGCTGTCGCCATACCTCCGACTGATTGTTCACGAGGAGGTGACGGACAGCGTGGAGCTGACGTTCCATATCCGCATCCCGTCGTGGACCAACGGGCAGGACATGCTGCCGCGCTATACGGCACAGTCCAAGAAGCAGCCGGTGATTATCATGGTCAATGGCAGCCTATATACTCCCGAGATGCTCGACGGCTATGCCGTGGTGAAGGGCCGCTGGGCGGTGGGCGACATCATAAATGTAAAGATGCCCACGCCGATTCTGCGCGTGAGCGACAAGCAGCAGCCTGGCATGGTGGCGCTGCAGCGCGGGCCGATTGTGTATAGCAGCACGTTTGACTATGAGAGAACTGACTCCCATCTCAACCTGAAGGAGCCGATAAGTCACTACTTTGACAAGAACGTACGGGCCATCGCTCTTCAAACTGTTAATGAGAATAAGTACGGTAAGTTGCGAAACGTGCTTTTCCCATATTGCCAGTTTGGCTCGCAGCAAATTTTCATGCCCGCGAAATAGGCTTTGACCGCTTTGCTCTCAAAATTTCTGCGAGGTTGGCACCGGCAAGGCCGACGGCCAACGAAAGTTTTTCGCGAAGTCTGCGACTTTGGCACACTTCTTGCCTAATGTAAGTGCGAAGGATAAAATATATCATCTAAAAACAATATTATTATGAAACTAAAACCATTAGCAGACAGAGTTCTGATCAGTCCGGCTCCCGCAGAGACCCAGACAGTTGGCGGTATCATTATTCCTGACACCGCAAAGGAGAAGCCCCTTCAGGGCACGGTAGTTGCCGCCGGTGAAGGCAAGGAAGACGAGAAAATGATTCTCAAGGCTGGCGACCAGGTGCTCTACGGCAAGTACGCCGGCACCGAGATTGAGTTTGAGGGCGAGAAGTACCTCATCATGCGCCAATCTGACGTAGTGGCAGTAATTGAAAAGTAAAACTCTTAAAAATTTACAGCTATGGCTAAAGAAATAAAATATGACGTTAATGCCCGCGAGATGCTCAAAGCAGGAGCTGACGCGCTGGCCGATGCAGTGAAGGTTACGCTGGGCCCGAAGGGTCGCAACGTGGTTATAGAGAAGAAGTTTGGCGCTCCTAAGATTACCAAGGACGGCGTTACCGTTGCCAAGGAGATAGAGCTGGACGATGCATTCGAGAATGCAGGTGCACAGCTCGTGAAGAGTGTGGCCAGCAAGACTGGTGACGATGCCGGCGACGGCACCACCACCGCTACCGTGCTTGCCCAGGCTATCCTCAACGAGGGTATGAAGAATGTGGCTGCCGGTGCCAACCCGCTCGACGTGAAGCGCGGTATCGACAAGGCTGTGGCCAAGGTGGTAGAGTCCATCAAGAGCCAGGCCGAGAAGGTGGAGGACAACTACGACAAGATTGAGCAGGTGGCCACCATCTCCGCCAACAACGACCCCGAAATAGGCAAACTGATTGCCGACGGCATGAGGGCCGTAACTGTTAACGGCGTTATTACCATCGAGGACGGCAAGACCAACGAGACACACCTCAAGACCGTGGAGGGTATGCAGTTTGACCGCGGCTATCTGTCGCCCTACTTCGTTACCGACACCGAGAAGATGGAGTGCGCTATGGAGAAGCCCTACATCCTCATCTATGACAAGAAGATCTCCACTCTCAAGGATTTCCTGCCCATTCTGGAACCCGCCGTGCAGACTGGCCGCCCGCTGCTCGTGATTGCAGAGGACGTTGACTCTGAGGCTCTTACCACCCTCGTGGTTAACCGTCTGCGTACACAGCTCAAGATTTGTGCCGTTAAGGCTCCTGGCTTCGGCGACCGTCGCAAGGCCATCCTCGAAGATATCGCTATCCTGACCGGAGGCGTGGTTATCAGCGAGGAGAAGGGTCTCAAGCTCGAGCAGGCTACCATCGAGATGCTTGGTACTGCTGAGAAGGTCACCGTCAACAAGGACAACACCACTATCGTAAATGGTGCCGGTGAGGCTCAGCTTATCAAGGACCGCATCAATCAGATTAAGTCTGAGATAGCCAACACTACCTCTTCCTATGACAAGGAGAAACTGCAGGAGCGTCTCGCCAAGCTCAGCGGTGGCGTATGCGTGCTCGAGGTTGGAGCTTCCTCCGAGACAGAACAGAAGGAGAAGAAGGATCGCTGCGACGATGCTCTCTGCGCTACCCGTGCAGCCATCGAGGAAGGTATCGTTACCGGTGGCGGCGTAGCCTATATCCGTGCACAGGAAGCATTGGCTGGTCTAGAAGGTGAGAACGCCGATGAAACTACAGGTATTAACATAATCCGTCGCGCTATTGAGGAGCCGCTACGTCAAATCTGCCACAATGCAGGATTGGAGGGTGCCGTAATAGTAAATAAGGTACGCGAGGGTAAGGGCAACTTCGGTTTTAATGCAAAGAAGGAAGTCTTTGAGGATCTCCGCGCCGCCGGTGTGGTTGACCCCGCCAAGGTTACCCGCGTAGCTCTTGAGAATGCAGCCTCTGTGGCTGGTATGTTCCTCACCACCGAATGCGTTATCTGCGACAAGAAGGAGGAGAATCCCCCGATGCCGATGCCCGCAGGAGGTATGGGAGGCGGAATGATGTAAATTCCACTAATAAATTAAACGCGGAGATTAATTTTGGGCTTTTTGATTTTGTGTTATAAAAATAATGCGTATCTTTGCCCAAGATTAATCTCCATTTTTTTACTAACAAAGCTAACATTTAACTACTATGAAGAAGAAATTCATCTGCGCCGTTTGTGGATATATCTATGAAGGCGATGCAGCACCCGAGAGGTGCCCCCTCTGCAAGGCTCCGGCTTCCAAGTTCTCTGAGCTCAAGGATGACGGTGAGACCACCTACGCTACCGTTCATCGCATTGGCGACGGCAAGCCCGAGGGAGTTTCTGAGGAAATGATCAATGACCTGCGCAATCACTTCAACGGCGAGTGCAGCGAGGTGGGCATGTATTTGGCCATGGCCCGTCAGGCCGACCGCGAGGGCTACCCCGAGGTGGCTGAGGCTTTCAAGCGCTATGCCTTTGAGGAGGCTGACCATGCTTCACGCTTCGCTGAGTTGCTCGGCGAGTGCGTATGGGACACCAAGACCAATCTTGAGAAGCGCGCTGCCGCTGAGGCAGGAGCTTGCGAAGATAAGTTCCGTATTGCCAAGAACGCTAAGGCTGCCGGTTTCGATGCCATCCACGACACTGTCCACGAGATGGCAAAGGACGAGGCTCGCCACGGTGCAGGCTTTGCCGGACTGCTGAAGCGCTATTTCAAGTAGAATACATCTTCAGAGAATACATAAATGCAGACAATGCGGTGAAGACTGCCGACGTTGTCTGCATTTATAATTATATCCTTAATGGCAAATCCCTTGGACTCTCAAATTTTCTATCTGTGGGGTGAGGGGAGTGATTGCGTCGTTGATAATTGTGTAGTCGGCGAGGGCGGCCTTCTGCTCTTGCGGCATTTGGAGCGAAATCCATTCGAGGGCTTTGTCGCGAGTGATACCGTCGCGGCGCATGATGCGGATAACTCTCGTTTCGAGGGGGGCAGTGACAGTCACGGTAACGGTACAATCGGCATTGAATCCCGACTCGAAAAGCAGCGCGCTCTCAATTGCGACGCAATTCTTATGTTGAGCTTTTATCCAGCGGTGCATGCGCTCACGCACGCGCGGGTGTACAATATTATTTATATTATCTGCGTACTCCTGTCCGCGGCAGATATAGTCTGCGAGCACAGCCTTGACGGGCGCTCCTTCTGAGTCAATGGCTTCCGGGCCAAGCAGGTCAATAAGCTCGCGGTGAATCTGCTGATTCTCCCGCATTTCGAGCTTGGCTTCATCATCGGTATAGAACACGGGGATGCCGCGCTCTTCAAGCAAACCGCACACGAGACTCTTGCCGCTGCCTATGCCGCCGGTGATGCCTATTATTGACGATTGACGATTGACCATTGACGATTGAGAATCGGTCTCTTAATATTCGCTGTCTTCAATGATAAACTCCACTTCCTCGGGCACTATCCTCACATTGTTTACTCCCTCGGGCTTGCTCTTGAGGGAGAGGCGCATACGGTTGGTGGTGTTGTCGGCCACCTCGTCGTAACTGATGACAATGGCAAATTTATCGGCAGTAATCTCGCGGTATTGCTTGAGGCCCACCTGGCACACGACGTTGACAATGCCGGGGAAAGTCTTGAGAGTCTTTCCGGCAGGGAAGTTGGTATGGTCAATGCGCACGGCCAGTGTTTTCTCTGTCATCTGGTCCACGTTGATGGTGGCTTTCACCTTGTCGGGCACGGTTTTGGCACCGCGTATTGGGGTGATGCCCACGCTGACGGTCTTGCGCTCGCTGAGGCCTTCCTCTTCCAACGGTGTGGTATATACGGCGGAGAGAGTGTCGAGAATCTCTCTGGCGGCAAACACCTTCACTGTGGCAGGCGTGGTTGTGCAACCTATGATGCAATAGAGCGAGTCGGCGGTGATATTGCCGCTGACCTTTACGGGCACGCTCTTGTTGAGCCCGAAGTTGTAGAAATACTCCAGCGTGTCGGGACTGAAGCTGACAATGCTGGTGCTGCTTTGCAGACGCTTGACGATATTGCGCGTCAGTTCGCTGGTAAGCAGAGCTACATGGCCTGAGCGTGTGTCATAATCCTTAAAATCAATGGTTATGCTACCGAGGCTCTGGGTATATTTGTAGCGCAACAGCTGACCGCCGTGGTCCTTCACCCTGATGTTTATCTCAGTGGGAGGCGGAGTGGTGATGACCACATTCTCAGGCACATTTCTGAGCTTGACAGGCACAGCGATGTCCACCTCATATACATCCTCCAGCGTCAAGAAGAGCCAGAAGCCGGCGGAGAGGGCAAGAAAAAACAGGAAAGCCCAGAAGTTTCTGGTGAGCGAACCCTTGAGAAACTTCTTGATTTTCCTGAATCTCTCTGCAGCAGACATAGTCTCTGTTAAGCTATTAAGCCACTAAGCTACTAAGCCATTTAAACTATTTGCCCTGACGGTCTTCGGCGGCGCTACCGGCGTTAGCGTAGATGGAAGACTTCTCGATGGTAATCTTCACATTCTGTGCTATCTCGAGTACCACGGTGTTGTTGGCATCGTTCACCTCGCGGATGGTGCCATGCAGACCACCGGCGGTGACCACCTGATTGCCTACGCTGAGGCCGCGGCGGAATTCCTCAATTTTCTTCTGCCTGTTTTTCTGCGGGCGAATCATAAAGAAATACATGATGGCAAAGATTGCCAGAATCATGATCCAAAAACTCCACTGGCTGCCCTGCGGCTGACCTTGGGCGGCGGAGGCAGCAGGCTTGGCTGCCTGCAAAAGGTTGATAAGTAGTAACATAATTTTTCTATTTACAATTTAACAATTTTTATTTAAGCAGTTTGCCCTGTGCGCGGAGATCCTTGACAATGCTGTCGAGGGTGCCGTTGATGAACTTCACGCTCTTTGGCGCACAGTATAGCTTGGCAATATTGATGTATTCGTTGAGCGACACGTTGACCGCAATGTCGGGCATGTTGGTTATCTCGCCCAGCGCCGTGAGCATGATGGCTACATCCATCTTGGCCAGTCGGCTGAAGTCCCAGTTGCGTATGTGGGCAGTGATGAGCTCGCGGTTCGACTCAATGTTGCGCAGTGTCTGCACCAGCAGTTCGCGCCCAAAAGAGTGGTCGCCGTTGTTGTTGTACTGCTCCATCAGCGGTTGCTTGTCGCCGTTTTCGGAATCGAAGCGCTTGATAGTCTTGAGCACGAAGGTGTCAATCACGAAGCGGTCGCAGTTCCAGTAGATGCTCCACTCCTCCAGCGCGTCGTCCACCATGTCATTATCGGCGATGTAGTGCTTGTAGAGGGCACGCCAAAGCTCGCGGTCGGCCTCATAGCTGCTGGTCGTGTCAGCCATGTATGCTTCATATTCGGGGCTGTTGACGATGGCATCGTAGATATTGTGCACCACATCCTCGTGGTCTGTCCAGCGCAACTCCTTGTGGTCATGGGTGAAGGCTTCCAGTTTGCTGTTGCTCTCCAACTGAAGGGCGAAGCGGTTTTCCACGAACTTGTCGCTGGGCAGTTTCTTCATGCCGCGGTCCTGAGCCTGCTGGCATGCAATCTCATACTGCTGCGCGGCGTAGTCAGTAACCTCGCAAATCAGATTGAGCATGTGGTGATAGAGGTGGTAAGCCTGAGCCAGGCTCAGTTCCATCTCCTTCACTATGTCCTCCAGATTTTTGCCCTCATTAAGAAGGTCGGCATACACCAGCTGTACTGCCTTAATCCTTATCAATTCTCTGTTAATCATTGTTTGAAAACTAAGCATGCCGCTGCATGCGCTAAGATTTACGGTGCAAAAATAGTAAAAAAACGGCAGTAATCCCACGCCTGAGGCAAGAAAAAGATACTTTACCCCTCAATTATTATTTAAATAAGGTAAGACTAAACGAGTGGCAACTGATAGACGTTTGTCTCCTTATGCTTAAAGAGAGTGGTGTAGATAGTGTTGGCGGCGATGCGGGCAGGCTTGGAGGTGAGCATGAGAGTCGCCGTGGAACTGATGCGGCGTGCTTCGGCAATGGCGGCCTCTGTCAACTGTTGACCGAGTCCCTTGCCGCGATGCTCGGGGCTGAGCACCAGGTCGTCGAGCCACAGGCGCTCTCCGGTGGGGAGCTGCGTCAGGTTGAGGGTGAACATTCCCATGATACCGAACTCGTCGGTGGCGAGAAAAAGGAATGTATTGTCGCTGCTTACTATCTGCTCCAGCCTGTCAAGGGTGATGGGCTTGGCGCGTTCGCTGAGGTGGGGCAGCAGGGCGTTGACGGCTGCGAGTGCTTCAGGTGTGGCGGCAGTTATTTGGTTTATCTGCATTGCGGTGTGCTTTTCGTTTGCAGTGCGAAGTTACAAATAAATAATGAAATGTCTGCCAAAATGGCAGATTTCTGTTTTGGTACAATGCTTGAAACTATAGAAATAGTGCATGTTTCAACTTAATTCGAATATTAACAATAAAAAATAGAATGTTATGAACTTAGACAAATTTACAATCAAAGCAAGTGAGGCTCTGCAGAAGGCTGTGCGCAAGGCGCAGGCTGCAGGGCAGCAGGCTGTGGAGCCAGAGCACCTCTACTGGGGCATCCAGGAAGAGGGCGACAATGTGCTGGGCTTCGTTTACGGCAAGCTCGGTGTCAACGGCGACGGTCTGCGCAAGGCGGTGGAGGCTCAGTTGGGTTCTCTGCCTAAGGTGAGCGGTGGTGAGCCTTATCTCAGCCGCGACAGCCAGCGTGTGGTTGAGCATGCCGAGGCTCTGGCCCAGAAAATGGGCGATGAGTTTACCGGCATAGAGGCTCTGCTGCTGGCGATGCTTGAGGTGGACTGTACCATGAGTCGTCTGCTGAAGGATGCCGGTGTGACGAAGGATGGTCTGCTCAAGGCCGTGCAGGAGCTCCGCGGTGGCGAGAGCGTGAAGTCGGCCAGCGCTGAGGAGAACTACCAGTCGCTGGAGAAGTATGCCCGCGATCTTGTCAAGGCTGCCCGTGAGGGCAAGCTTGACCCCGTGATTGGCAGGGATGACGAGATCCGTCGTGTGCTGCAGATATTAAGTCGTCGCACCAAGAACAATCCTATCCTGCTCGGTGAGCCGGGCACTGGCAAGACGGCCATAGTGGAAGGGCTGGCCGAGCGTATCATGAAAGGCGATGTGCCCGAAAACCTCAAGAACAAGCGAGTGCTCTCGCTCGACATGGGAGCCCTGCTGGCCGGTGCCAAGTATAAGGGCGAGTTTGAGGAGAGGCTCAAGAGCGTGGTAAAGGAAGTGGAGCGCAGCAATGGCGAGATAATCCTCTTTATAGATGAGATACATACGCTCGTGGGTGCAGGTGGCGGCCAGGGCGCCATGGATGCTGCCAACATTCTCAAGCCTGCTCTCAGCCGCGGCGAACTGCGTAGCATCGGTGCCACCACGCTCGACGAGTATCAGAAATTCTTTGAGAAGGACAAGGCTCTGGAACGCCGTTTCCAGACCGTGATGGTGGACGAGCCGACCGTGGAGGACAGCATCTCCATACTGCGTGGACTGAAGGAACGCTACGAGAATCACCACAAGGTCAGGATTCAGGACGATGCTGTGATTGCTGCCGTCACCCTTAGCGACCGCTATATCAGCAATCGTTTCCTGCCCGACAAGGCTATCGACCTTATGGATGAGGCCGCTGCCAAGCTGCGCATAGAGCGCGACTCGATGCCCGAGGAATTGGACGAGATCAACCGCCGTCTGGGACAGCTCGAGATAGAGCGCGAGGCCATCAAGCGTGAGAACGATGAGCCCAAGCTAACCCAGCTCTCCGCGGAGATAGCCAACCTGCAGGAGGAGCGCAGCCAGATGCAGGGCAAGTGGCAGCATGAGAAAGACCTCGTCAATAAGATTCAGCAAAACAAGCAAGAGATAGAGACCCTGCGCTTTGAGGCCGACCGCGCCGAGCGCGAGGGCAACTATGCCAAAGTTGCTGAGATTCGCTATGGCAAATTGAAGTCTCTCGAGGACGAGATCAGCCATATTCAGAATCAGCTCGCCGAAGCTCAGAGTGGCAGTGCCATGATAAAGGAAGAAGTCACCGCCGACGACATTGCTGAGGTGGTCAGCCGCTGGACCGGTGTGCCTGTGCAACGCATGCTGCAGAGTGAGCGCGAGAAACTGCTCCACATGGAGGATGAACTCCACCGCCGTATCATCGGCCAGAACGAGGCCATCGCAGCCGTTAGCGATGCCGTGCGCCGCAGCCGTGCCGGAGTGCAAGACCCCAAGCGGCCCATCGGTTCCTTTATCTTCATGGGCACCACGGGTGTGGGCAAGACCGAGCTGGCCAAGGCGCTAGCAGACTATCTCTTCAACGACGAGACTATGATGACTCGCATTGATATGAGCGAGTATCAGGAGAAGTTCAGTGTCACCCGTCTTATCGGTGCACCTCCGGGTTACGTGGGCTACGACGAGGGAGGCCAGCTTACCGAGGCTGTCAGGCGCAAGCCATACAGCGTGGTGCTCTTCGATGAGATAGAGAAGGCCCATCCTGATGTGTTTAACATCCTGCTACAGGTTCTCGACGACGGACGCCTCACCGACAGCAAGGGCCGCACGGTCAACTTCAAGAACACCATAATAATTATGACTAGCAATCTGGGCAGTCACTACATTCAGGAGCAGACGGCCGGGATGGCAGGAAAGAGTGAGGCGGCCCGTGCCGACATCATGGAGCAGACTAAACTCAAAGTGATGGAGATGCTCAAGCAGCAGATAAGGCCGGAGTTCCTCAATCGTATCGACGATATCATTCTCTTCCAGCCTCTCACCCGCGAACAGGCTGACGACAT
Source organism: Bacteroidaceae bacterium (assembly GCA_017458585.1). Classification (GTDB taxonomy): domain Bacteria; phylum Bacteroidota; class Bacteroidia; order Bacteroidales; family Bacteroidaceae; genus UBA6382. Next base: position 87,556 of record JAFTAJ010000045.1, on the reverse strand, counting down.
CGTACGTCTGCAGATTGCTCAGGTTAACAAGAATCTCCACGCCAATGGTATTACCCTTCGTGTGAGCGATGCCGCTGTCCATCAACTGGGCGAGTGGGGCTTCGACCCCGAGTTTGGCGCACGCCCCATAAAGCGAGCCATACAGCGCTATCTGCTCAATGATCTCAGCAAGACTATCCTTGCCGACACTACGCTCGACAAGACCAAGCCAATCCTGGCCGATGTACGCGACGACAAGATAGTGTTTGTCAACGAGTAAACAAGACGCATTAGTATAAGGAGAGTGAACGTGGACTTTCCACGCTCACTCTTTTTTGTTACACGAAAGTATAAAAGTGCTGCCACGTAAAGGTTTTTATACTAAAATATCATAGTATTCTTTCAAAGAAAGACTATTTTTGCGAAATTAAATATGCTTATGCCATGAACGGAATATATAATGGATTTACCCCGGTGGTAAATGTAATTGAACATCTCACAGAGGATGAAAGGAAGGGCGCGGAGATTCTTATCAAGACTTGGACTGCCTATAGCAAGATAAGAGCCAGGCTTGCATATGTGGTTGACTATTACAACAATGAGATTGCGTTTGTGTCCGACAGGCTTAGACTGCTATGCGGCATCCGCCCCAGAAACGTTCCGATGACGGTGCAAGACTTTTACCAGCAGATTCTTGCACCCGAGGAGATTCCAATTTTTGAAGAGATAAAGGAATCGTCTTATACCGCCTTTGATGGAGGAACTACACAAAGGAAACTGATGTACTCTTTCCAATGCGACGTAAACATCATAACGCAGGGAGGCATGAGGCTCTACAATCTTTGCGCAATACCGTTCTATGTGACAGGCGACAATCGGCTGATGCTGATGAGCTGCGACCTGTCGCCGTCCTCGCAAAAGGCTGCCGGCAACGCCGTCATCCGTAGTGTAGAGAGCGGTCGCTTCTATAAATATGACTATGCACATCATTTGTGGATGGATGATGACACGCCGCAGCTGACCAGTAGGGAGAAAGAGATTATGGCATACTCTGCGCAAGGCTACACGGAGGAGCAGATATCGGAGAAGCTGTTCAAGTCGGTGCACTCTGTCAAAGCGTCGAAGAGAATTCTTTTCGAAAAACTGGGTGTGAATAATATGCTTGGGGCGCTAATGTTTTGCATTAACCATGATTTGTTGTGAAAAAAGAGTTGAAATATTGGCTGTTTCATAAAAAAGTGCTAATTTTGCCGCGCTTTTTAGGCTACATTACGTGTGATGGCAGATTAAGCGGCTTATTATTAACAACTTAATTCAGAGTAACACAAAACTTAAAGAAATGAAGACATTTGAACTTAAGGGCACTGCCCGTCAGGCTGGCGGCAAGAAGGCTGCCAAGGTGCTGCGCGCAAGCGGCGCAATCCCGTGTAATCTTTACGGTGGTCAGAAGGACGCCGATGGTAAGGCTGTGGCTACCAGTTTCAGCGTAACATTCGAGGCTGTACGCAAACTGATCTACACTCCTGAGATTTTTGTAGTTAACCTCGACATCGACGGCAAGGTTTGCAAGGCCGTGATGAGGGAGTTGCAGTTCCACCCCGTGAAGGACAACGTGCTGCACATCGACTTCTATCAGATTACCGACGACAAGCCTATCGTGATGGCTGTGCCCGTCAACTATACCGGTCACGCTATTGGTGTGCGCGAGGGTGGTTCTTTCCGCTCGCTGACTCGCAGCCTGAAGGTTAAGGCTACATACGACAAGATTCCCGAGCGTCTGACTATCGACATCTCTGACCTGGCTATCGGTAAGTCAATCATCGTGGGCGACCTCGAGTTTGAGGGTCTGGAGATAGTAACTCCCAAGCAGGCTCTCGTTTGCACCGTTAAGGCTACCCGCAACTCCAAGTCTGCCGAGGAGGAGACCGAGGAGGCTGGCGAGGCTGCTGAGGCATAAGCTTAAAGCAATGTTGAGTTTTTTGAGAAAAATATTCTCGAGGGATAAACAACAGACTGAAGAGATGAATTATTTGGTTGTTGGGCTTGGCAACATCGGCAACGAGTACGCAGGCACACGCCACAATATTGGATTTATGGTATTGGATGCTCTTGCTGGGGCATCCAATATCGCTTTTGAGGACAAGCGCTACGGCTTTGTCGCAGAGATGAGGTTGAAGGGGCACAAGGTGGTGCTCCTCAAGCCTTCCACATATATGAACCTCAGCGGCAATGCGGTGCGTTACTGGGTGAAGCAGAAGAAGATTGAGTTGGAGCGTCTGCTTATTGTCAGCGACGATTTGGCTTTGCCGTTCGGCACACTGAGGATGAAGCCTTCCGGTAGCGAAGGCGGCCACAACGGACTGAAGAGCATCACGCAGTGTCTGGGCACCGACCAGTACGCACGTCTGCGCTTCGGCATTGGCAACGAGTTTGCCCGTGGCCATCAGGTGGACTTTGTGCTCAGCCCCTTTGACGAGGCGGAGAAGGCGGCCATGGACAAAAGGGTAGGGCAGGCCTGCGAGGCAGTAAAGGCATTCGTGCTCAGCGGTGTGCAGTTCGCCATGAATAATTACAATAATAAGTAGATAGAGGTAGGTAAAAGTAGAAAGAAGTAGATAAAAGGGAGAAAGGAATGGAAGCACGACTTGACAAATGGCTGTGGGCAGCGCGCATCTTCAAGACACGCACCATTGCTGCCGACGCATGCAAGAATGGCCGCATCACCAAGGACGGTGCGCGCCTCAAGGCGTCGCACATGGTGAAGGAGGGCGATGTTATCGACGTGCGCAAGCCACCCGTTACCTATTCCTTTCGTATACTCAAGGCCATCGAGAAACGCGTGGGCGCCAAGATGTTGCCCGAGATATTGGAGAATGTCACTGCGCCGGAGCAGTATGAGCTGCTGGAGATGAGCCGCATGAGCGGATTTGTTGACAGAGCCCGCGGCACAGGCCGACCAACCAAGAAGGACCGCCGCGCCCTCGACGATTTCAACACACCTATCTTTATAGATACGGACTTCGATTTTGATGAAGATTAGTTGTTTCTTTGTCAAAATTATTTTTTTTACTATCTTTGCATCCGTAATATCTATAACCTATAACCTCTAACCAATAACCTTTAAGATTATGGCATTAGAAAAGACACTTGTGTTGCTCAAGCCGTCGGCTGTGCAGCGCGCATTGATTGGCGAGATTATTTCCATTTTTGAGAAAAAAGGCCTGCGTATAGCAGCGCTGAAGATGATACAGCTTGACGACGAGATGCTCTCTGAGCATTATGCCCATCTGGCAGACAAGCCCTTCTTTCAGAGACTCAAGGACAGCATGACGGCGGCTCCCGTGGTGGCTATGGTGCTGGAAGGCGTCGAGGCTATCAATGTAGTGCGCACCATGACCGGTGCCACCAACGGACGCAATGCGTTCCCCGGCACCATCCGCGGAATATACTCTATGAGCAAGCAGGAGAACATCATACACGCCAGCGACGGACTGCGCTCGGCGATAATGGAAATCAAGCGGTTCTTCAAGGACGAGGAAATCTACGAATGGAAGCAGACCTGCTTGCCGCTACTCTACTCAGAGGAAGAAGCGTAAGAATATTATCTCTAACCACTAACCTATAACCTATAACCTTTTATCATGCTTGCCAACTATATTGAGCAGATAGAGATAGAGAGCCTGTGGAGTGGTCGTCGCCATATCCGCTGGCAGCTACGCCCCGATGTCAATATCCTGAGCGGAGTGAACGGTATGGGCAAGACCACCATACTCAATCGCTTGGTCAGTGAGCTCAAGGCACTTAACGAGGCTGTGCCCAGCACGTCGCTACGTGAGCCGCGCTCCACCTCCGTGCATATCACCCTGGCTCCCCACGAGGCTACAGAGGTGCGCTTCGACGTGGTGCGCAGCTTCGACAACACGATGATTCCCACCTCGCTGGCCGCTAAGGTCACCGATGGCATAATCCGCTCGGAGCTCGATTGGCACCTCTACGAGTTGCAGCGCCGCTACCTTGACTATCAAGTCAATATTGGCAACCAGATGATAGAGATACTCACCCGCGGAGGGGCAGACGCCCAGCAGGAGGCCATGCAGGTGAGCCGTGCCAAGACCGATTTCCACGACACTATCGACTCGCTCTTCAGCGAGACGATGAAGACCATCGACCGCACCAGCAATGAGCTCACCTTCCTGCAGTATGGCGAGCGGCTGTCGCCCTATCGTCTCTCGTCGGGCGAGAAGCAGATGCTCATCATCCTGCTCACCGTGTTGCTGCAAAACAATCAGCCATACGTCTTGCTCATGGACGAGCCCGAAGCCAGTCTGCACATAGAGTGGCAGCAGCGCCTCGTGACCATCATCCGCAAGATGAACCCTAACGCACAGATAATCCTTACCACCCACTCGCCCGCCCTCATCATGGACGGATGGCTCGACGCCGTCACCGAAGTAAGCGACATCGTCGTAGAAGACTGAACCTAGATGGGAATGGTTAGGGGTTATTGATTATAGAGTTTCGTTTCCGTTTTATGAAAAATCTCAACAGATACATCACCAGCGACTACGTGAGGGCTGCCCAACGGCTGCGTGGCCGCAGCAAGCGTCGCAAGGTGGTGGCATACGTTGAGAGCTACGACGACATATTCTTTTGGCGCACCCTGCTCAGCGAACTGGAAACGGAGCAGATGTATTTTGAGGTGATGCTGCCCTCGCGCACCACATTGCAGAAAGGTAAGAAGACGGCACTGCTCCATGCTTTGGCCAAGGGACTGGGGCGCGACATGATAGTGTGTGTGGATGCCGACTACGACTACCTGCTCGACGGCAGCACGCGCTCATCGGAAGAGGTGTGCCACAACGATTACGTGTTTCACACCTACACCTATGCCATCGAAAACTATCAGTGCTACGCCCCCTCGCTCCACGGCGTGTGCGTGATGGCCACGCTCAACGACGACCACTCGCTGATAGACTTCGAGGCATTCATGGCTGAGTATTCGCGCATCATCCATCCGCTCTTTGTATGGAATGTGTGGGCATACCGCTACGGCCATTTCAAGGAGTTCCCCATGGCAGACTTCGCCCTGACGGCCACCCCCGGCAGCGTGGATATCTTTAATCCCGAAACGGCGCTCGCCCGTCTGCAGCACAAGGTAGATGTCGCTGTCTCGCGCCTCCAGCAGAAGTTTCCGGAAGGGGCGGAGACCTATCAGCCGCTGATGAACCGCTTGGCAGAGCTGGGCGTCACCCCCGAGACCACCTATCTTTATATGAGAGGCCACGATCTGTTGGAAAAAATCGTAGCACCCCTGCTTGAGAACGTGTGCAACATACTGCGCCGCCGTCGTCAGAAAGAGATAAAGAATCTTGCCGTCCACTCCACACAGCGGCAGAATGAGCTTGCCGGCTATCAGCACTCCGCAGCCTCCCCCACCGAGATGCTCCGCAAGCACACCGACTACCGCCGCTGCCCCCTCTACAAGCAGATACAGAGCAACATCGTGGAGCAGTGCCTGGGCTAATTTATTTTCACGAACTGATGACAGCCCGAACGAGAGAGAATTTATAGTCGGTTGCGTTCACTTTGTCCGGCGTGGCTACCTTTATAGCGACTACGTGTGGCATTGAATTTCCAAGGGACATCGATGCCGATGCGGCGTCTGTCGCGATATGTTTCCACATCTACACGATAGCCGATGCCGTTATATTCTGTTCCTTTGACATAATCAGTGCGGAGGAGGTCTCTTGCCAGCAGGGCCACGCTGAGGCTTTTGTCTTTCAGGAACTGCCTGCTGAGGCGGAGGTTCAGGCTACCGCTGGTCTTAAATATATGGAAACCACTCCTATAATAAGGCTCAATATAGCCTTGTATATTCAACAGCCATGCTTTGGGGAGGGTGAATGTGTTGTCGAGATTGAATTCCGTACAAAGGCCCTTGAAATTATGGGTGATGCCTAACGGCTCCAAGTCCTCATCCTTATATTCGAGTGATGCCGTATAGTTCAGCTGCCAGATGCCAATCTTTGGCGAAGCATTCAATATCAGCCGATACATCTGGATGGTGGGGGTTGTCCTATAATCCATGAGCCTCACGCCGGGATGGTTGGCTTCATCATAGATTGTATGAAAGTCACTATAGCGGTTTTTTATGTAGTCATACTGCAGTTCTATGTTCATCCATTTCCAGTTTGTCTCCCACGAGATGATGTCGTGCGTCTGAGGCTGAAGGTAGGGATTGCCAGTACGATACTCGTATTTCCCTGCATAGATGACGGCGGATGATAGCGAGCCGTATGGAGGATTATAGCGATAGCCCCGATAGGAGAGGGTGTGTCTCCACTGGTCGCTCTTGCGACTGACTGACAGGTTGGGGATGACGACATGGTAGTCTGGACTCATCTCATCCTGCATTTGCCCGTTCTGTTCGTATCGGTTATACTCATTCTGCCATCGAAGCCCTGCGTTGAAAGAGAACTTCTTGACTTGTAGGCTGTAGTTGGCATAGAGCGACCAAGTGGTGGTCATCTGATGGATATGGTCGTCGGCCGAGAATCCGCTTTGAAGGAAATCATTGGAACGGTCAACATCTGAGACCTCTTCTCCAAAGGTAAGGTTGCCGTATGGCACGGGAGCGGTGATGGTGAGCTTTTCTGCAAGGAGCCGATTCTTGGTGGTGGTGTTGCTGGAGGCACTGGGCTGTCTGTTAGTAACCCCTTCCATTTCCGTATAGTCACGTTCGCCATAGTAGTCTGCGCTGAAGTCTATTTTCCATTTGCCAATCTCCCCATTGTAATAAGTGTTGACGCTGTGCGACATTTTCGTCTTGTAGGAGTTGTCGGTAGATGTATGCCCCTCGTCGAAGAGTTTTCCATCCTGCCATACGCGCTCGTCCTGTTCTATGTTGCCCCAGTTGCTTCCAATCCGGCTGAAGGCTGTATAGGTGAGTCCTACGGAATGATGATCGTTAATCTCCCAGTTCCAGCCAAGGTCTGCAAAATAGTAGATATTGTGATTATGCCAATGCATTCGACTGTCGTATGTCCAGACGCTTGAAGTCTTCAGCTCTGTCTGGGATGTATAATCCATGAGTTCGTTGTTCTCTGTCAGATAGCCTTTGACGAAGAAGTCCATGCCGTTGCGGGTGCGGTAGTTCAGAGCGGCATTGATATTGCCGTACCACTGTTCGCCCTGACGGTAGGCGGCGGAGTAGTTGCCGCTCCAGCCTTCGCCCGCCTTGCGGACTGTTTTCAGTCGTATGACAGAGGTGATGTCGGCACCATATTCTGCACCAGGGTTGGTGATAATCTCTGCCGATAGAATCTCGTCGGCTCGGAGACGGTCTAATTCAGACTCATTGCGCACTTTCTTATTGTTGATGTATATTTCGGGTTTGCCATGACCTGCTATCTCGCCGTTACCCATCATCAGAGGCAGATGGGTGAGCATTTCCGTGACAGAGCCGAACTGCTCTAAAGGCGTTCCCTGCACAGTGACCTTTAATCCATTGTCTGTTGCGGTATATAAAAGTCTTTGCCCTTTCACAGTCACGCCTTTCAGCGTCATCGTCTCGGACTGCATCCGTATCGTGCCGATGTCGGTGGTGTGGCATATCTTATATGCCGTCTTGTATCCGACGTAGGAGATGCGGGCAATGACGGGACGCTGTTCGCAGGGGATGACAAAGAGGCCGCTTTCGTTACTTACGCCACCGGCGATGAAAGTGGAGTCCTTGGTGGAGAGCAGCATCACATTGGCGTAGCCTACGGCGCGGCCCTGCTCGTCAAGGATGGTGCCCTTGTAGCGGGAGTTTGTCTTCTGCACGCATTCCACCACGATGTCGTTGCCGTTCATCTCCATGCGTATGGGATAGAAGCCTATCATCTGGCGTATGGCGTCGGGGATGCTCTTTGCACTCACGGCGGTGGTGATGCGGAAGTCCTCCAGCTCGTCATATAGGAAGCTGATGGTATAGTCTGTGCTCTGCTCGCTCAGTTGGCGCAACGCTTCGCTGAAGGGCACATCATTATATGTATGCGTGATGCGCTGGGCGTGTGCTGTCGCAATGAAAAGAAGAAAGAATAGAATAAAGGGAATTACATGTCTCATCTTTATATTTCAGTTTCAAAGTCGGTTCTTTTCATCATTACCAGCACCAGTGCCCTTGTACTTAGAGCGGGTAGTGTTGAAGTTATACGATAATGACACTCCGATGTGGCGGGTATAGACATAGGCATCCTTGCCCATCGTGGTGACGGGATAGTAGCCCGTCCAGCGTTCACGGAGATTTCGGAAGATGTCATTGGCAAAGAGGGCGGCAGTCAAATTGCCGTCAAGGAATGTCTTCTGCACACGAGCATTGATGTTGAACTCGTGAGCAAAGTTATTGAAACCCCAGTCGTGGCTGGTGGAATAATGCAGATAGAGCATGGCTTTGGTGGTCTTGCCGAAGGTGAACCAGTTGCGGAAGTTTATCTGCCATTCTGGCTTGTTGAGTTTTGTTTCAATACCGTATGCCTTGGTGTCGAAATTCTGCTGCCAGTAACTGAGGGTCAGCGTGGGGTTATAGAAGCCGAATTTGGGTGAGGCGGTCAGCGATGCATTGTAGGACTTGAACTTGTCGAAGTTGTGGTTGGTCCAGAAGATGACCTCTGTTCCTTCCTGATACAGACTGCCAAAGTTCAAACGCATGTCCTTATTGTGGCTGTAGCCTGCCGTGAAGTTCAACCAAGAGTAGGTGACATTGAGGTCGATATTCTGTTCGATGGCCGGGCGTAGCAGGGGATTGCCGCCTTCGTATGTATAGCGATTATCGTATTGCACATTAGAGTTAAGCAGTCGATAGCTGGGGCGGCTTATGCGCTTGTTGTAGCTTAGTAGTATGCCCCATTTGTTGCATTGCCAACCAACGGAAAGATTGGGAAAAAGGTCGCGGTATTTGCGGCTTGGCTCGGTCTGATATTCGCCGAAAGAATAATAGTCGGAATTGACTGCCTCGTAGCGCAGCCCGCCACCGATGCTCCATTCGCCCAGTTTTATCTCGTATTCTGCAAAGCCAGCAATGTTGCTCTCGCGTATTTCGTCATCAGAGGGTGATACAACTCGTTCAATATTCTCATATATGCCGTGATTGCTCGAACGCGTAGCCTCACTGCCAAAACTCACTTCACCTTTCCATATAGGGTAGGTAAGTACCAGTTTCCCTGCCAGCATATTGCTCCGATTCTCGTTGTGCGTGGTCACTATGCGGTCTGCCAGTTGCAGGCTCTGCTCAAGTGAAGTCTGGTCACGCACACTTTTCTTCCAAATCCAAGAACCGTTGAAGTCGAGACCGAGTTTGCCAGCCTTGCCCACGTAGTATATGTTGGCCTCATGTCGCGGGCGGTCGCTAGCATCTATCGTCATTAGTTGGTCCACCGAACCTTCCAAGGCGTTGTTTCGCGTAATCGTCTGCTGCGTCTGCGCTGTGCCGCCCTCATAAAGCGACCCACTTAGGTTATAAGAGAAACCGACGGAATGATCCTTACTGAAGTCATAACTGGCCCCCATCTGCCCGTCCAATGTTGTGTACCAATAACTATTGGGGATGTACTGGTCGATACTGACATGGTTGCCGTTGGCACGGGTGTCTGTTGTAACAGTGTTGTCTTCGGAATGGTTGCCGTTATTAAGTGCTAAGTTTCCAAACACCTCCAGCCCTCCCGTACGATACTTCACCGTGGCATCGTCGTAGGTCGTCCATTTCTCGTTGTACTTTACTTGGCTGTATGCCTCCACACTCACGCCATCGCCCTGCGGACGGATGGTTTTGATGCGGATGACGGCACCGACCTCGGCATTGTATTTGGCACCGGGCGACGTGATGATGTCCACGTTCTTGATGTTGGTTGATTTCAGTCGTTTCAGTTCCTTGGCGTTATGCACCTTCCTGTTGTTGATGTAGATTTCTGGCGTTCCCTTGGCGAATACGGTAAAGTTGCCGTCTTCTCCCTGAACGTTGGGAAGCATAGAGAGTAAATCGTCTGCTGTACCAACATCTTTGAGTATGGAATTCTGCACTTCGACAGTCACACCACCTGTACTCATCTTGTATTGTGGAATCTCACCCTTTACAATCACACCTTTTATAGTATATGTTTCTGGCTGTAAACGAATAGCTTCTATATCGAGTTGGTCGCAAAGTTTGTAGATGGTCTTGTATCCGACGTAGGAGATGCGGGCAATGACGGGACGCTGTTCGCAGGGAATGACAAAGAGGCCGCTTTCGTTACTTACGCCACCGGCGAGGAAAGTGGAGTCCTTGGTGGAGAGCAGCATCACATTGGCGTAGCCTACGGCGCGGCCTTGCTCGTCAAAGATGGTGCCCTTGTAGCGGGAGTTTGTCTTCTGTACGCATTCCACCACGATGTCGTTGCTGTTTATCTCCATGCGTATGGGATAGAAGCCTATCATCTGGCGTATGGCATCGGGGATGCTCTTTGCGCTCACGGCGGTGGTGATGCGGAAGTCCTCCAGTTCGTCATAGAGGAAGCTGATGGTATAGTCTGTGCTCTGCTCGCTTAGCTGGCGCAACGCTTCGCTGAAGGGCACATCATTATATGTCTGCGTGATGCGCTGGGCGTGTGCGGCCATAAATGCGAGAGTGCAAACGAGTAAGAGTAAGATCCGCTTCATGGCTTCTCTACTATTATTTTAGTGTCATCCAGTTTTACGATGATGCTCTCAAACAGGTTCAGACGCTGCACCACACGGTCGAGTTGCTCTTCGGATTTCCATACGAAGTGGAAGCGCAGTCTGCGTGCTTTATCATCGCGGAACTCCACGGTGGCTCCGTAGTGTGATGCAATTTCAGGCAGCATCTTCTCTAATGTAGTGTTGTCAAAGACGACAGGTTGTGTTGTGGTGATAGTGTCGGCTTTCGGGTGTTGAACATTGAACATCGAGTATTGAGAATTGGGCATTGACGATTGGGCATTGTCTGTTGTCGTTGCCTTGTCGTGGTTGTGCACGATATGGATTGCGGCAACGGCGATGGCCGACAATAGTATTATGCCAATGAATGATGCTGCGATTTTGTTGAATCTGAGGAAGGGCCGCGCAGGGCGTCGGGCTTGGATTTTCTGTTCAAGTTCCTGCCATGCGGCATCTACATTAATGTCTTTATGGTTTTTGTGGCGGCTGCTACGCTTAACTTCTACAATCGTACGATAGACTTGCCGCGTATCCTCATCACGGTTGATGATGTCCCGGATTTCCTGCTCGGTGTATGCATCGGGATTGTCGAGCATTTCCAATAGTTGACGGATGTTTGCGTTTGTTTCCATAGTTATGTGTTATTTGAAGTGACTTCTTATTTTCTCTATACTCTGGATAAGATACTTGTACGTAGTGTTTGGGTTCATGTCAAGCGTAATGGCTATCTCGCGGATTGTCATGTCATCGTCGAAGCGGTGGTGGAAGATGCTGCGGTGTGGCTCCTGCATGTGTTTATCGACAAATACGGCTACTTCGTGGAATATCTCAAACGGTTTGTCTGTTGGTTGCATGTCAGGCTCTACGTCTGTAGGCAGGAGGCGTTTCACTCGTTCGCGGAGTTGCATTTGCCGAATTCTGTTTAGGCAGCTATTGCGCACGGCGGTAAGCAGGTATGCTTCTTTCTGCGGGCGGAAATCGCTGTCTGCCAGTCGCAGAAATATGTCTTGCACCACGTCTTTGGCTTCATCGTCGTCTCCAAGCAGAGTCTTGGCCAGTCGTATCATTCTTACGTAGTTTCGGCAAAAGAGCTGCTCTAATATTTCTTTGTCAAGCATGTCAGGGTGGTCGTTTTGTATATAAGACACTTAAGATGTCACTTTTTTTATGGAAGTGCCCTACTTTTTTTTCGGATATGAAAAAGCCGGAGTTTTGCTCCGACTTTTTGGGGGTGATTTGTCCCGATTATAACGGGACACTAATGTCCTACAGCAGCTCGATAAGCTTGTCGATGTCCTTGGGGTCAGTGGCCCACGAGGTGGCGAGGCGTATGGTCACCTTGTTGCCGCGGGGCGGCTCCCACTCGCCGTAAGTGATGTGCTGCTTGAGCTCTTCGGCTTGCTGAAGAGAGATTTCGATAAACTGCTGGTTGGTGGGGGAGTCCACGGGCTGCGTGTAGCCCTTGCCAATGAGGGAGTTCTTCAGACGCATGGCTTCCTTCACCGCATGACTACATATATTATAATAAGGTGTGTCGGTGAGGCTGTCCCCGTCAAGTAGTGTGTCAAACTGCAGGGCGGTCACCCAACCCTTGGCGATGAGGGCGCCGTGACGCTTGATGTGGGAGAAGAAGCGGTCGGCACGCCTGCCGTCGGGTATGACCACTGCTTCGCCGAACATGGCTCCGCACTTGGTGCCGCCGATGTAGAAGGCGTCGCACAGGCGGGCGATGTCGCGGAGGGTGACGTCTGTGTCTTCTGCTGCGAGGGCGTAGCCGAGGCGTGCGCCGTCAAGGTAGAGGGGGATGTTGTGCTTACGGCATACTGCGCTGAGCTGCTCCAGCTCGCTGAGTGAGTAGAGGGTGCCGTACTCGGTGGGGTAGGTGATATAGACCATGCCCGGTGGTACGATGTGCTCCCAGTTGGGGTCGGCATAGTAGTTGTTGACATAGTCATCGACCTGCGCAGCGGTTATCTTGCCGTCGCGGGACGGGAGATTGAGCACCTTATGGCCGGTGAACTCTACGGCTCCCGATTCGTGGATGGCTATGTGGGCGCTGTCGGCAGCGAGGACTCCCTCGAAACTGCGTAGCAGGTAGTTGATGACAACCATATTGGTCTGTGTGCCACCGCAGAGAAAATAGACGGCAGCATCGGGGCGCTGGCACAGAGCTCGTATCTTCTCTCGGGCAGAGAGGGTGATGGCGTCGGTGCCGTAGCCGTCGAAGTGTTGCCCTTGCGTCTGGGCGAGGCGCTCCAGTATGAGGGGGTGGCAGGTGCTGGTGTAGTCGCTATCGAAGTGCATTTGCTTTTATTCTTTTTATGAAGGCGGTGAGGCGGTCAGCGTCTTTATTGTCGATAATATCTATGAGGCCCTTTAGCTCTTCGCGTATCTTGCTGACCTGCGGACCGGTGTTGGGATTGAAGAGTATCTCGCGCAGCAGAGTCTCGTCTTCGTTGAGCACTCCCTTGGCTATGGCCATGTGGCGCTTGAAGGTGGTGCCCGGCGCGTCCTGCGGCTTCATGACGGCAGCGAACACAAAGGTGCTGACGAAGGGGATGCTCAGCGAGTAGGCTACTATCTCGTCGTGCTCCAGGAAGGAGTACTCGCAGATATGCAGGCCGAGTTTCTGGTAGAGGTCCTTGAAGAAGATGCGCCCCATGTAGTCGCCATCGGTGATGATGATGGCGTTCTCATTGCTCAGCGCGCCAAGGTTGGCGAAGGTGGGGCCGAACATGGGGTGGGTGCTGACGAAGGGGTGGCCGCACTGCTTGTAGTAGTCGAAGAAGTCGGTCTTGACGGAAGCTATGTCGCTCAGTATGCAGTGGGGCGGCAGGTGGGGCTCCACTTGGCGGAAGACGTCGAGGGTGTGCTTCAGCGTCACGGCATTGATGACGAGGTCGGGCTGGAAGGCGTCTATCTCGTCCATCGAGGTGAAGCGCTGGGTGTTGTACATAAAGCGCAGCCGCTTGGCATCGATGTCAAAGACAGCTGTCTCGTGCTCAAAGCTGAGCAGGTCAACGAAGAAAGAGCCCATCTTGCCGGCTCCGAGGATAAGGATTTTCATTATGAAAGGTTATAGGTTATTTGTTGATTATTTCCATCTGCTGGCGCACGCTCTCCTCGTGGATGTGCTCGAAGATATTCTTCACACATTCGGGGGCGATGCCGAGCAGCGAGCCCTGGGCTCCGCGCTTGTCGAGAATCTCGGTGTAGCGCTTGGGTTGCACGATGGTCATACCTTTCTCTTTCTTGTATTCGCCCATCTTGCGCGAGATGCGCATGCGTCGGGCCAGCAACTCGATGAGGTCGTTGTCCACCTCATCGATTTTCTTGCGCAGCGAGGCGAGGTCTTCTGTGAGATCTACCTTCTCGCGTATCACGAGCATGGAGAGGATGTAGTCGAGGATGTCGGGCGTCACCTGCTGCTCAGCGTCGCTCCACGCATCGTCGGGTGAGCAATGGCTCTCTACGAGCAGACCGTCGAAGCCGAGGTCCATGGCCTGCTGACAGAGGGGAGCGATGAGGTCGCGGCGTCCGCCTATATGGCTGGGGTCGCAGCATATTGGCAGCGCAGGGATGCGGCGATGCAGCTCAATGGGTATCTGCCACATCGGGGCATTGCGGTAGAGCTTCTTCTCATAGCTGGTGAAGCCGCGGTGCACGGCAGCGAGGCGCGTGATGCCTGCTCCGTTGATGCGCTCCAGCGCACCGATCCACAGCTCGAGGTCGGCGTTCACGGGGTTCTTTACCAGCACGGGCACGTCAATGCCTCTCAGCGCATCGGCCAGTAGCTGCACAGCAAAGGGATTGGCGGTGGTGCGGGCACCTATCCACAACACGTCGATGCCATACTTTAGCGCCAGCTCTACATGCTCCGGCGTGGCTACCTCGGTGGCTACGAGCATATTGGTCTCTTCTTTCACGCGCTTCATCCAAGGCAGGGCTTTCTCGCCGTGCCCTTCAAAGCTGCCGGGCTTGGTGCGCGGCTTCCATACTCCGGCTCTGAACATGTGGCAGCCCTTGCCGGCAAGCTGCTTGGCGGTAGTCATCACTTGCTCCTCAGTCTCAGCGGAGCAAGGGCCTGCTATCACGAATGGTCTTACGTTGTCGCTGGGCAGATTAAGTGGTTGCAAGTTAAGTTCCATATTCTTTAGTTTTTCAATTTTTCAATTTTTCAATTCTATTAAGCGCTTCCTGCATCTTGTCGGTCTTGGCGCAGAGGGAGATGCGCACATAGCGCTGTCCGTTGCTGCCGAAGATGAAGCCAGGGGTGATGAAGACATGTGCTTCGTTGAGTACGCGCTCGGTCAGCTGCTCGCAGTCGGCGTAGCTGTCGGGAATGCGTCCCCAGAGGAACATGCCTACTTGGTCGGGGTTGTAGGTGCAGCCGAGGGTCGTCATTATCCGCTCGGCTATGTTACGACGCTCGCGGTAGAGGCTCACGTTGGCCTGGCGATGCCATTCGGCGCTGTTGTGGTAGGCTTGCGCTGCGGCGAGCTGCAAGGGGCGGAAGGTGCCGGAGTCGATGTTAGACTTCACCTTCAGTATCCACTGCACAAACTGACTGTTGGTGGCGAGCATGCCTACGCGCCAGCCGGGCATGTTGTGGCTCTTGCTCATGGAGTTGAACTCGATGCAGCAGTCCTTGGCACCGTCCACCTGCAGCAGGCTGATGGGATGCTCGTTGAGGATGAAGCTGTAGGGATTGTCGTTGACCACCACGATGCCGTGCTCCTTGGCGAAGTCCACCAGCCGCTCGTAGGTCTGCATCTGCGCATTGGCTCCCGTGGGCATATTGGGATAGTTGGTCCACATTATCTTCACGCCGTTGAGGTCCATCTGCTCCAGCTGATGGAAGTCGGGCTGGTAGTCGTCCTCTTCCTTGAGGTCGTAGTTCACTACTTGGCAGCCCAGCAACTTGGTGAGCGAGGTGTAGGTGGGGTAGCCCGGGTTGGGCACCAGCACCTTGTCGCCCACATTGGCCAGCGCCAGCGTGACATGCAGGATGCCTTCCTTGCTGCCTATGAGCGGCTGTATCTCCGTTGCGGGGTCGAGCTCCACGCCGTACCAGCGCTTATACCAATCGGCCATCGCCTCGCGCAGCTGGGGAATGCCCACCGTGGGCTGATAGCCGTGAACGTCGGCCTTCTGCGCCTCGCGACACAGCGTGTCGATGGTCTCCGGCGAGGGAGGCATGTCGGGGCTGCCGATGGCAAGGCTGATGATATCTTCGCCCTCGGCGTTGCGGCGAGCTATCTCCTTGAGCTTGCGGCTGAAGTAGTATTCGCTGACCAGAGAGAGGCGGTCGGCGGGAGTGATGTTATTTGTAGGCTTCATATTCTCCGAGTATTTTTATTTGTCGTATCAGCGGCCGTATGGCATCGATGCTCTGCAGGTAGCGGCTGTAGTTGTCGTAAGTCAGATCGACATAGAACAGATACTCCCACTCGTGGCCGATGATAGGCAGCGACTGTATCTTGGTGAGGTTGATGTGGTAGAAGGAGAAGATGCTCAGCACCTGGCTCAGGCTGCCGCTCTCGTGAGGCACGGAGAAGACGATGCTGCTCTTGTTGCTGCGGTACTTGTCGCGCAGGTTGTCGGCAATGTAGGGATCGGCCAGCACGAGGAAGCGCGTGAAGTTGTGCTTGTTGTCCTCGATGGCCTCCTCCAGTACTTTCATGCCGTAGATGGGCGCGGCGTGCTTGGAGCAGATGGCGGCGCGGCCTTTGAGCTGGACCTTGCTGATGTCGGCGGCGGCACCGGCGGTGTCGTCAGTCTCCACTATCTTCCAGCCAGGGTGCTTCTGCAGAAACGAGCGGCATTGCATCAGCGCCACGGGATGCGAGTTGACCTCGGTGATGTCGGTCATGTCGTCGTCAGGCAGCGCCAGCAGACTGTGCTCGATATGCTGCTTGTGCTCTCCCACGATGGTCATGTTGCTGTCGCGCAGCAGTTCGTAGTTGTGGAGCAGGCTGCCCGCGATAGTGTTCTCTATGGCCACTACGGCCAGCACCTCGGGGTTTTTCTTCACTACCTCAAACAGTTGCTCAAACGTATCGCAGCACACCAGATTTATCTCCTGCCCGGCAAAATACAGGTGGGCGGCAATGTCGTGGAACGAGCCTTGAACTCCTTGTATAGCGATGTTAATCATAAATTGGTCGTTTAGTCGTTTGGTCGTTAAGCAAAAGTCCCACTTCGGTGTGAAGCAGGACTTTTCGTTATCTTTTCTATAATGTCTCATTATGGCACAGACAATCCGCTTCACACCCTCGGGGAGGTAAAGTAATAAAAGTAAAAGCCAAAAAACTGTGCGCTGAGGTTCATACGTTATCAGTTTGTGTTGTTTCGGCTGCAAATTTATAACAAAAGAATTAAAAACAAAGCATTTTCTGAAGAAAAACAACTCTTTTGCAGCAAAAAAGATAAAACTTACGCCCAAATATGCTATTTAATAACGCAAAATGCTTAACTTCGCAGCCCAAAATATTGCTATGCCTACACTCAAGCAGCAAGTACTCGCCACCATGAAGTCGCGCGACACCGAGGGCCCCTTCGAGCTCTACGTCACCCGCACGCCCGGCTATCTGTGGGCCTTGATGTTTCGCAAGATGAGGGTGCACCCCATTGCTGTGACGATGCTCTCGCTCGTCATAGGATGCGCCAGCGGCTACTTCTTCTACCTGCCGGAGCTCAAGTGGAACATCGTGGGCATGGCCCTGCTCATCTGGGCCAACTGGTACGACTGCGCCGACGGTCAGCTGGCACGCATGACAGGGCAGAAGACGCAGCTGGGCCGCATACTCGACGGCTTCGCCGGCGATGCGTGGTTCTTCTGCATCTACTCCGGCATCGCCGAGCGCCTGCGCCCCGAGTGGGGGCTGTGGAGCTGGGTGCTCGTGGTAGTGACAGGAGTGTTCTTCCACGCACGCCAGTGCTCGCTGGCCGACTACTACCGCAACGCCCACCTCTACTTCACCGGCGCCGCCAACGAACTGGAGCGCTCCGCCGACATAGAGAAGCAGTATAAGGCACTACGCTGGTGGTCGAAGGATCTGCTGCAGAAGTTCTTCCTCTTCAGCTACGCGAGCTACACGCGAGGACAGGAGAACCCCACGCCGCAGTTCCAACAATTATATAATAATGTTCTC
Source organism: Bacteroidaceae bacterium (assembly GCA_017458585.1). GTDB lineage: Bacteria > Bacteroidota > Bacteroidia > Bacteroidales > Bacteroidaceae > UBA6382. Next base: position 69,731 of record JAFTAJ010000045.1, on the reverse strand, counting down.
GCGAGGTATGGCGACGACATCCCTGCAGAGCTGCGCACCAGCTACCGTGCCTTCAGCAAGCCGCTGATGCCCCTGTGCCAGGTGCTCACCTTCGACGCCCGCGTGGGAGTGCTCTTCCTCTCGATGTTCGTAGGCCTGCCGTGGCTCTATCCCGCACTGGAGCTCACCGCCTTCGAGGCTCTGCGCATCTACGTCAACAGACGCCACGAAAAAGAATGCAAAGCATTGAATACTGAAATTTCACATATAACATTTCACATATAACATTTCACATATTGAAAAACATCGCCCTGATATTAGCCGGAGGCCGAGGCACGCGCTTCAACTCGATGCGCCCCAAGCAGTACATAGAGGTGGACGGACTGCCCATCCTCTCCTATACCCTGCGGGCGTTTGAGAGCCACCCGCTGGTGACCGACATCTATGTCGTCTGCTCACCCGAGTGGAATACGTACGTGGAGGCGCAGGCAGGGCGTCACGGCTTCAGCAAGTTCAGGGATTGCGTTGCTTCGGGCGATACTTCCTACCGCTCCATGTGCAACGGCATCCGCGCCTTGATGGCAGCGGGCGTGGAGGGCGACAGCGTGGTTATGGTGCACGATGCAGTGCGTCCGCTCGTTTCTCACGACACCATCACCAACAATATCACCGTGTGCCGTCAGTACGGCAACGCCATCACCGTTATCTACAGCAACGAGGCCTACATGCGCGTCAGCGGCTCCATCGAGGCCGCCGGCTTTGCCATGCGCGAGGACTTCATGCGTGCACAGACACCCCACACCTTCCCGCTGGCCGACCTCAACGCGCTGATAGAAAAGGCGGAGGCTCAGGGCATCACCTGCTCGCAGTCGCTGTTCACCCTCGCCAACGAGCTGGACTATAAGCCCCTCTACATCGCGCAGGGCAATATGCTCAACTTCAAGATAACGCAGCCTCACGACCTCAAGTATTTCCGCGCGCTGAAGGACATTTGAGAAGAAGACCCCCTCTAACTCCCCCATGAAGGGGGAGAAAAAAAGAAGTTAAAGAAGTTAACGACAGTACCTGACTTATTATGAAAAATAGATTTTTAGTATTTCTCCTGTCTGCGCTGCTTGCTACGGCAGCTATGGCGCAGATGAATCCCTGCGACGTGAATTACGACAACAAGGTGAACACCGCCGACGTGGTCGCCATCTACAACAATATCATCGACGGCACAACGCCCACAAAGCCGGTGATGGAGGAGCTGTCTTTTGAAATCAATTATCAAGGCGCACCTCTTGCCCTGGTGATGAAGCCCGTGGAGGGTGGCACATTTATGATGGGCGCTACAAGTGAACAGACAGCGCCTAGTACGAACGAAATCCCCCACCTCGTTACCTTGAGCAGCTTCTACATGGAGATGTGCGAACTGCCACAAGCCTTCTGGGAGGCCGTGATGGGCAGCAATCCCAGTGCGCATCAAGGTGCCTTTTATCCGGTGGAGAGTGTCAGCTGGGATGACTGCCAGACCTTTATCTCCAAGCTCAATACCATGCTCAAGGATCAGTTGCCTGACGGCATGAAGTTTCGCCTACCTACGGAGGCAGAGTGGGAGTTTGCCGCTCGTGGTGGCAACAAGAGCATGCACTACCAGTACAGCGGCAGCAACGATATAGACGAAGTGGCGTGGTACAGCGGCAACTCTGGCGGAGAGTCGCATTCTGCATTAGTTCCTCTTAAGAAGGCCAACGAACTTGGTCTCTATGACATGAGTGGCAACGTGTGGGAGTGGTGCCAGGATGTGTTCGACGACTACTCCAGCGAAGCACAGACTAATCCCACTGGCCCAGGCTCGGGCTCCTTCCGCGTGTATCGTGGTGGCGGCTCGCACAACTATGCCGGTAACTGCCGTACGGCCTTTCGCCTCAACCGCAAGACCTCGAGTTCGTTAGACGACCTCGGCTTCCGCCTTGCCCTTGCTCGCCCGTTATCCGAGTAAGCAATCACGAACACTAATAGCGGAGCCTGCGCCGAAAGAGCGCGGGCTCTGATTGTTTTGCTGCCTTCTCCCGCGAAATTAGCCCGACCTCGCGGGATTTTTCTGTGACCTCGCAGGATTTAAGTGCGACCTCATTTGTTTTTCTTAGCTAAGAAAACTCCTTTCCTTAACTAAGAAAAGTTCTTTTCTTAACTAAGAAAATAGAATTTGCTCTTGCTTATTTCGTGGGAAATGGCTATATTTGCACCTGAGTACGGCAATAAATGAAATGAGATTAACATTAAAAACAATATAATCATGGATGTTCAAACTGTATTGAGACGAAGCAACCTTGCCGACGGCAACGGCAAGGGCAAGGTGTATGCTACGCTGGCGCGCTACAGCACTATCGGCACTCCGGAGCTGATCAACTATCTGCTGCAGAATTCGCAGGTGGGTGCCGGCGAGGCGCGCAGGGTGATTGAGGGTCTGCTGGAGCAGTTTAGGGTGTTTCTGCCCAACGGCCACGCCGTCAGGATTGACGGGCTGGGCACTTTCTCGCTGCGCATGCGCAGTGATGTGGAGCAGGACGAGGACGGCAAGTATGTGCTGAAGAACGCGCGCATCGACAAGGTGAATTTTGTGCCTGACCGCAGGCTGGTGATGGAACTGAACAAGATTAACTTCCTGCCGCCGATGGCTGACCTCACCAATGCGCGCCACCTCACCGACGAGGAGGCCGAGGCTCTGGCGCTGGACTTGCTGGGGGAGAGCGGGTTCTTTATGATAGAGGATTTCATGTACTCCGCCCGCGTGTCTTACTCCACTGCTTACCGCCACCTCAAGAAGCTGGTGGAGCGCGGGGTGCTCTACAGGGGCGGAGGCCGTGGCCGCGCAGTCTATATGAGGCCTTAATTGACGGGTGTCGAATTAAGGCCTGCTGGTTGCGCGGGGGTCGCGTGTGTGCTTATTTCTTTGTCTCGATGATAATGACGCATGCGGGGGCGCGCTTGGATGTCTTCATATGTTCGTCAGCGAATTTTTTGAAGACGGGATTTTCCTTGTCCCTGACAACGGTCATTGACTCTATGTCGGATGAAGACAATGACTGGAATTCAGCGAAGGAAACGATTTTGCCGTCCACCACGGTAACGAGGTCGTCGTGTTGTGTGCGGACGACGTCGGTGGTAACGCCCGCCGTGGCTTCGTCAGAGCTGACAACCTTTGTGGTGGAGAGGACCTTCACGCTTTTCACTTCTTTTCCTCCTGTCATGTCTGTGGTGATGATAGAGTGAAGGTTGTGCTTCGGGTCTATGGAATAGTTGACTATCGTCTTACCATTCAGCTGCGACCCGTCGAAATTCTCGACTTGCTTGCCGTCAATCACATAGATTGCCTTCTTTGTTTCCTGTGCATGAACGGATGCTACAGAGAGTGCTGCTACGAGCAGGAATAGAATTGTTTTTTTCATGTTGGTAAAATTTAGAAGTTGGTAATTTGGGATGTCAGTTCTATCGAAGTGCCGTCGGCGCATCGCCTTAGCATATATGCGGTAGTTGGCCCGTTTGAGTCTGTTGTCTTAATAATGAAACCATCATTAGATGAAGATGCTGTTATGATGATGTCGTCAGTTCCCATGTCTGAAAGGAGACGAACTGTTTCCAGCAATTCCGAGGTGCTGATGTCGTTAACCTCTGGAGTCTCTGTCCGGCTTTGTCGCTCCATGACGGTTTTGCTGCGTTTGTGTCGTGGAGCTTTCTTTTCAGCAAGCAGGGCCGGCTTGTTTGCATCTGCATCTGCGGTATCCTGCCTTGGCTTCACAACTGTCTGGGCAGGCGCAGCCATCGCCACCTCTTGCTTTTCTTTTGTTCTGTCTGTATGGACGGTGGGAAATAGCAGGAGGGCGCAGACTATGGCAGCTGCCACAGGTGCGACCCAGCGTATCGTCACGAGTCGGCCCTTCTTGTTGCGGCCTTTATGCATCAGGCGGTCAAACTCGTCAGCTTTTTCTGTTGTAACGTCTGTCTGACCGATAAGTCTGGAGGCTTGCAGCAAGAGCAGGACATCCTCTTCCTCGGTGGAGAGGGCAGTGTCGGAGTCGCTGAGGATGTCAGCTAACAAGCGCTCTTCCTCTAATGTCGTCTCTGCATTCAGATATTGCCTGACGAGTTGCTGACGTGTCTTTTCATTGTTGAGATCTATCATCTTTTTAAATCTTTCAACTCTTCAACTATTCAATTCTTCAAGAGTTCCATTATTCTCTTTCTTGCGGCACAGACCATCGTTTTTGTGCTGGTAGTAGTGGTATTGCACGCAGACGCTATTTCTGCCATGCTCATGCCTTCGCTGCGCATAAGAAGCATCTTGCGCTGTGTGACCGGCAGTCTGTCGAGAGCCTTGAGCAGGCGTTTCTCTGCCTCATGTTCCATCAGAGCGTGGTCAGTATGATTGTCTGCTTCCACATAAAGGCATTCATCCAATGTGTCGTGCAAAGTGCCGCCTCGCTTCATAATGTCGATGCAGACATTCTTGGCTATCAGCATCGCAAAAGCTTCCAGTTTATGTCCTCCATCTACTTTATCCCTTTGCTGCCACAGCCGCAGGAGAGTTTCCTGCACGGCATCTTCGGCTTCGTATGCCAGCTCCTGGCTGTCGAAGAAACGGGCGCACAACTTGAGAAGTCGTGGCCGTAGTGCTGCCGCTATATGTTGAAAGTCCTGCTGTGCCATTTAGCGATACATTCTATTATAATAACGATTGAGAACACAAAAGGTAAACTAAAAAATGAAAAAACTGAACCCCGAAAGTTAGACAAAAAACTTTCGGGGTTCATACTGAAGCTAACGCTTTTTTCTATATGTCTTTTGTTTGTTATGCTACATAGCCAGGAGGGGTTGTGGTAAATATATTAGAATAAATCTGCGTGCGTGCCTGTATCAACGAGTATTAAGCGCAACTGGAAATCATCCTGTTCCCAAATAAGGAGCCAATCTGGTTGAATGTGGCATTCTCAGCAACCTTTGTTCTTGAATTGGCCAGTGTATATTACCTCGTACATAGTTAGCCCAATATCTGGCGAATTAAGTCTTCCGAATTCTTCGCATGGAAAACATTTCCTTTGCGAATGTCCTCAAGGCCCTTGTCGATGCCGCTTTTTCGCTGCAATTTAAGTGACCATCCCATCTTCCTTGAGATAGTACGCAGAAAGCTCAGGTCTGTATTAGGCAAACTGACTCTTACATTTTCAGTTGGTGCTATCGTCTGCATATTCAAATATTTTGTTTTCGTTTGCAAAAATAGGGATTATTCTTTTTTCTGCAAAATTTTTGGTGCTAAAAGATTATATTCATACGTGAATGGCGCTCAGAGGTCGTAGTCGTCGATGGTGTCGTTGAGGAAGTCGATGAAGGGCTTGCTGACTTGGAAGATGTGGGCGAGGTCGTCGAGCCAGTGGGGCGAGAGGAAGAAGTCTTCGCTGAGCTCATGTCCGCATGAATAGACCTTTGGGCGCAGCCACTCGGGGTGGGGGAAGTCCTTGGGGAAGCCTTTGGGCATGGTCTTGAGCAGTTCGTAGCCGAGGGTGGGGAAGGTGCGACGGAATTCGGCGTTTTCCACGATGGAACGGAAGGTTGTGGTGTCTTCGAGTATCGACATGCGCACCTCCTTGAGTATCTTGGGCGGCAGGTACCATGTGCCGCCCACGGCGAAGCATCCGTTGAATCCGTACTCGCCGTTGTCATCCTCCTTGGCGGGTTCCAGATGGAGATAGTAGCCCGCGTGGTAGCTCTGCTTGCCGCGCGCGCTGATGAAGGTGCCAAGGTGGCGCTTGTAGGGCGACTTGTCGGGGGAGAAGCGTGTGTCACGGTAGATGCGGTAGGTGCAGTCTTTCACGTCGAGGTGGGCTACGGTGGGGTCGAATTGGGCGATGCGCACCAGGAGGCTGCGGACGATGTTCTCGAAGTTGGCTCGCACCTCGTCATAGCGGCTGCGGTTGGCCTGAAACCAGGGACGGTTGTTGTTGGCTGCGAGTTCGCGGAGGAAGGAAAGGATTGTCTTCATGAGGATTGAAGAATTGAAAAGTTGAAGGATTGAAATGTGAAATATGAGATGATTTTTCTCTGCAAAGATAGCAATTTAAGGAGTAAGGAGTAGAGGAGTAAGGAGAAAAAAGGTGTTTTGTGCGTCATTTTGGCAAGATTTATTTATTATATATATGGTATTAAGAAAATTTTTATTAACTTCGCGGCGCGAATTAACTAATACCTTGAGTTATGAACTTTACTTTATTTTTAACCGTCTTGCTGACAGGCATCCTGTTTGTGGGGCTTGTGGTGGTCTTGGCCAGTTGGCTGGCTCCCCGCTCGTTCAACAAGCAGAAGCTGGAGGCTTACGAATGCGGTATCCCTACGCGCGGCTCCTCGTGGGCTCAGTTTCATGTGGGCTACTATTTGTTTGCTATCCTGTTTTTGATGTTTGATGTTGAGACGATGTTTCTCTTTCCGTGGGCCACGATAGCCAAGAGTCTTGGCACGGGCGGTCTGCTGGCAGTATTGTTCTTCCTCATTATTCTTGTTCTGGGCCTCGCTTACGCCTGGAGGAAAGGAGCACTGGCATGGAAGTAAAAAAGAGAGCAAAGATTAAGTCCTTCCCCTACGAAGAGTTTAAGGACAACGAGACTTATGAGAAGCTTGTGCAGGAGCTGAATGCTAACGGTGCCAATGTCATCGTTACGCAGCTGGACAACCTGATAGACTGGGGTCGCAGCAATTCGCTGTGGCCTCTTACGTTTGCTACAAGCTGCTGCGGCATCGAGTTTATGGCTGTGTGTGCCGCCCGTTACGACATCGCTCGCTTCGGCTTTGAGGTGACGCGCAACAGTCCGCGCCAGGCTGACGTGATACTGGTGAGCGGCACCATCACCACCAAGATGGCGCCGGTGCTCAAGAGGCTCTACGATCAGATGGCCGACCCGAAGTATGTGGTGGCTGTGGGCGGATGCGCCATCAGTGGCGGCCCGTTCACCAAATCGTATCACGTGCTGAAGGGCGTGGACAAGATTATTCCCGTTGATGTGTATGTGCCTGGGTGCCCGCCGAGGCCTGAGTCATTCCTCTACGGCATGATGCAGTTGCAGCGCAAGGTGAAGGTGGAGCAGTTCTTCGGTACAACCAACAAGAAGCAAAAAGAACCTAAAGAGTAGAATACCATGACTTTAGATAATATCAAGACTTTGGAGCCGTCGCAGCTCCGCGCCGAGATGCAGGGGCTCAAGGCCAAGGGCTTTGACTACCTCAGCAACCTCATCGGTATGGACTGGGGCGAGGAGGGCGGTCTCGGCGTGGTTTACTGCGTGGAGAATACCGCCACTCACGAGCAGGCATGGCTCAAGACGGCGACCACCGACCGCCAGCAGCCCGTGCTGCCCACCGTGAGCGACCTTTGGGACATTGCCAATATCTATGAGCGTGAGGCCTACGACTTCTACGGCATCATCTTTGCCGGCCATCCGGATATGCGCCGCATCTTCCTCAGAGAGGACTGGGTGGGCTATCCCATGCGCAAGGATGACAAGCCCGAGGAGCAGAACCCGCTGCGTATGGACAACGAGCCGCTGGCTGACGACACCACGCAGTATGAGCTGCAGGCCGACGGCACTGTAACGACAAAGAAAAACGTGGTCTTTGGTCCCGAAGACTATGTGGTAAACATAGGTCCGCAGCACCCCAGCACTCACGGCGTGCTTCACTTCCGTGTGGCGCTCGACGGCGAGATTATTCGCAAGATTGACCCTGTGCTGGGCTACATCCACCGCGGTGTGGAGAAGCTTAACGAGAGCTATACCTACCCGCAGACACTGGCGCTGACCGACCGCCTCGACTATCTGGCCGCCATGCAGAGCCGCCATGCGCTGTGTATGTGCATTGAGAAGGCCATGGAGATAGAGGTGAGCGAGAGGGTGCAGGTGGTGCGCACCATCCTCGACGAGCTGCAGCGTATCGACAGTCACATACTGTTCTTCAGCTGCCTCTGCCAGGATATGGGTGCCACGACGGCATTCCTCTACGGCTTCCGCGACAGGGAGAAGATTCTCGACATCTTTGAGGAGACCTGTGGCGGACGCCTTATCATCAACTACAACACTATCGGCGGCTTGATGGCCGACATCCACCCCAACTTCCAGAAGAGGGTGAAGGAGTTTATCCCTTATATGCGCAAGAATATAAAGGAGTACCACGCCCTATTTACAGGCAACGTGATTTTCCAAAACCGCTCAAAGGGTATCGGCCCGCTCACCAAGGAGCAGGCTGTCAGCTTCGGTTGTACCGGCGGTACGGGCCGTGCCGCAGGGTGGGCCAACGATGTGAGGAAGAATCACCCCTACGCCGCCTATGACAAGGTGGACTTCAACCAGGTGCTGCGTGAGAGCGGCGACAGCTTCGACCGCTACATGATTCGTCTGGACGAGATATTGGAGAGCCTCAACATCATAGAGCAGCTCATCGACAATATCCCCGAAGGCAGCTACAAGGAGAAAACCAAGCCTATCATCAAAGTGCCGGAGGGCACCTACTATCAGGCTGTGGAGAGCAGCCGTGGCGAGTTTGGCGTCTTCTTGGAGAGCAAGGGCGACAAGAGTCCCTACCGTCTGCACTACCGCTCCACCGGTCTGCCGCTTGTGGCAGCCATGGACACGGCCTGCAAGGGCTTCAAGATTGCCGACCTAGTGACAATCGGCGGAACGATGGACTATATTGTGCCTGATATTGACAGGTAATGTGAATGTTGAATGTTTAATGTTAACTTTCGAACTTTCCTAACTCTCGAATTTTCCAAACTAAAATAGATTATGTTTGATTTCACAGTTGTAACAAATTGGATAGACGCCCTGCTCCTTTCTTTCCTTCCGGGCTGGGCAGCCACACTGGTAGAGTGTGTGCTGGTGGCGCTGGCCATCATCACGCTGTATGCTGTGTTTGCTATTATCCTGATTTATATGGAGCGCAAGATTTGTGCGTTCTTCCAGTGTAGGCTCGGTCCCAACCGTGTGGGCAAGTGGGGCAGCATCCAGGTGCTGGCCGACGTGCTTAAGATGCTTACCAAGGAGATTATCGACATGAAGAATGTGGACCGTCTGCTCCACAAGATGGCTCCGTTCCTTGTTATCGTGGCTTCGATGCTGACGTTTGCGTGTCTGCCTTGGAACAAGGGCGCCGAGGTGCTGGATTTCAACATCGGTATCTTCTTCTTCCTTGCTGCAGGCAGCATCGGCGTTGTCGGCATTCTGCTGGCCGGATGGAGCTCTAACAATAAGTATGCCCTTATCGGTGCCATGCGTAGCGGTGCACAGATCATCAGCTACGAGGTGTCAATAGGCCTCGTTATGCTGACCATGATTGTGCTGACCGGTACCATGTCGTTCTCGGAGATTTGCCAGCAGCAGGCTGACTTGGGTTGGAACATCTTCCGCGGCCATGTGCCTGCAGTGCTGGCGTTTATCATCTACCTGATTGCCGGCAATGCCGAGTGTAACCGTGGTCCGTTTGACATGCCCGAGGCAGAGAGTGAGCTTACCGCCGGATACCATGTGGAGTATTCGGGTATGCACTTCGGCTTCTACTATCTGGCCGAGTATCTCAACCTCTTTATCTGCGCAGGCATTGCCAGCACCATATTCCTTGGCGGCTGGGCTCCGTTCCATGTGCTGGGCCTCGATGGCTTCAACCATGTGATGGACTACATCCCGGGTGCCGTATGGATGATAGGCAAGACATTCTTCGTTGTCTTCCTGCTGATGTGGATACGCTGGACCTTCCCGCGCTTGAGGATTGACCAGCTGCTGGCTCTGGAGTGGAAGTACCTGATGCCCATGAGTCTTGTGCTGCTGGTGCTGATGGCTGTATGCGTATCGCTTGGTTTAACTCTGTAAATTCATTGCCATGTCAAATAACAATTATTTTTCGGGCCTCTTCAGCGGCATCAAGTCGCTGCTCGTCGGCTTGGGAGTGACGATGAAGGAATTCTTCACTCGCAAGATTACCGAGCAGTATCCTGAGAACCGCAAGGAGTTGAAGATGTTTGACCGTTTCCGCGGTCGCCTCGTCATGCCCCACAATGAGAATAACGAGCACAAGTGCATTGGTTGCGGCCTCTGCCAGATGGCTTGCCCCAACGGCAGCATCACGGTGACCACCGAGATGCTCGACACCGAGGATGGCAAGAAGAAGCGCAGCCTTGTGAAGTACGAGTATGACCTCGGCTGCTGCATGTTCTGCGAGCTTTGTATCACTGCCTGTCCGCAGGGAGCCATCGAGTTCTGCACAGATTTTGAGAATGCAGTCTTTGACCGCGCCAAGCTGGTGCAGCAGCTCAACAAGCCCGGCAGCAAGGTTGCCGAGAAGAAGGTTGCCCCCAAGCCTGAGGCCGCTCCTGCTGAAAAGAAAGAGTCTAACCCTGAAACACCTACTACCGTATGAATTCAGAATCAATAGTTTTTATTGTGCTGGCTGTGCTGATAGCCCTGTTCTCAGTGCTGTCGGTGACCACCAAGCGCATAATCAGAGCCGCCACCTACCTGCTCTTTGTGCTCTTTGGCACGGCAGGCCTCTATTTCCTGATGGGCTACACCTTCCTCGGTGCAGTGCAGATAATGGTATATGCCGGCGGCATAGTGGTGCTCTACATCTTTGCTATCATGCTCACAGGCAAGACTGGTGATGCCAAGCAGCACAGTCTCTCGCTCGCCAAGAAGGGCGCCGCGCTGGTGGCTGCCTTGGTGGGTGCCGGATTGCTGATGTTTGTAATCATTTCCCATCAGTTTGTGAGCAAGAGTCTCAGCGCAGAAGTGACCAACGAGGCCGCTGCTCCCATCGGAGAGATAGGCTCCTCGCTGCTTAGCGCCGGTGAGGGCGGCAATCTGTTGCCGTTTGAGGCTGTCAGTGTGTTGCTGCTGGCCTGCATCATCGGCGGTCTGATAATTGCCCGCAAACGTTAAACCCTTAAAGAAACCATTACAGCTATGAATATCACAATAGATTATTTCCTGATACTGTCCGCCTTTATGCTGGGTGCCGGTATGTACGGTTTCTTTACCCGTCGCAACACGCTGGCAATCCTCATCTCCATTGAGCTTATCCTCAATGCTGCTGACATCAACTTCGCAGCCTTCAACCGTCTCTGCCAGACGGGCATCGAGGGCTATGTGTTCACCTTGTTCTCAATAGCTATCTCGGCAGCCGAGACGGCTATCGCCATTGCGGTGATGATAAACATCTACCGTATGCTGAAGAACAACTATGTTGACGAACTCGACACCCTGAAATGGTAACCGCTAATCTGTACAGACTATGACATATACATTATTTATAATATTGCTGCCGCTTATCAGCTTCCTTGTGTTGGGCATCGCCGGTAAGTGGTTCAGCCATAAGACCGCAGGCTGGATAGGCACTCTCGCCTTGGCAGGAGTGACGGCCTTGTCCTACTATGCAGCCTATGAGTATTTCTTCGTCATTGGACGCGGTGCCGACGGTGCCTTTGCCCCGTTGGAGGTGATGAATTTCTGCTGGCTCCCGTTCTTCGACCAGGGTCTCCACTTCGACATGGGCATAATGCTTGACCCCATCTCGGTGATGATGCTTATTGTCATCTCCACCGTGAGCTTCATGGTGCACATCTACTCCTTCGGCTACATGAAGGGTGAGAAGGGCTTCCAGCGCTACTTCGCCTTCCTGAGCCTCTTCACCATGTCGATGCTTGGCCTCGTGGTAGCCACCAATATCTTCCAGATGTATCTCTTCTGGGAGCTGGTGGGCGTAAGCTCCTATCTGCTGATAGGCTTCTACTACACTTCGCCGGCTGCCATCGCAGCGAGCAAGAAGGCGTTCATCGTTACCCGCTTCGCCGACCTGTTCTTCCTGATTGGTATCCTTATCTACGGTTTCTACACAGGCTCCTTCGCCTTTGTGTTCGACACCCCCGAGCATATCGCCAACTACGCTCAGGCAGGCTTCATCTTGCCGCTGGCCTTGACGCTGATGTTTATCGGTGGTGCCGGTAAGAGTGCTATGTTCCCGCTGCATATCTGGCTGCCCGACGCAATGGAAGGTCCTACGCCTGTCAGCGCACTCATCCACGCCGCCACGATGGTGGTGGCCGGTGTGTTCCAGGTTGCTCGCCTGTTCCCGCTCTGGGTCACCTACGCTCAGGACTGGATGCCCATCATTGTATGGGTGGGCGTGTTCACGGCCTTCTATGCTGCCGCCGTGGCTTGCGCCCAGACCGACATCAAGCGTGTGCTGGCCTTCTCCACCATCTCGCAGATAGCGTTTATGATGGTGGCGCTCGGCGTATGTACCGAGATGCAGACAGGCCACGAGCATGTGGGCAGCGTAGGCTACATGGCTTCTATGTTCCACCTCTTCACTCACGCTATGTTCAAGGCATGCCTCTTCCTCGGGGCGGGCTGCATCATCCATGCCGTCCACTCCAACGAGATGAATGCCATGGGTGGCTTGCGCAAGTATATGCCGCTCACTCACATAACATTCCTTATCTCATGTCTGGCCATCAGCGGTATTCCCTTCTTCTCCGGCTTTAGCAGCAAGGACGAGATTATCACCGCCTGCATGGCCTACAGTCCTGCCGTGGGCTACATCATGACGGGCATCGCTGCCATGACGGCATTCTACATGTTCCGTCTCTACTACGGCATCTTCTGGGGCACCGAGAACAAGGAGCTCCATGCTGCCCACCATCCCCACGAGACCAAGGTCATGACTTGGCCGCTCATCATCCTGAGCCTTATCACCGTGGGCGTTGGTATCTATACCACCCTTGCCGGCTTCGGCATGTTTGAGGGCTACAGCTTTGGCTCCTTCATCAGCGCTGACGGTCAGGACTACCGCATCCATTTCGATACCAGCGTGGCTCTCACCTCTACCATCGTGGCCATCGTGGCCATCGGCGTAGCTACCTGGATCTTCAAGGGCGAGCGTCAGCCTATTGCCGACAAGCTCTACGCTACCTTCCCGCGGCTCCACCGCTGGGCTCACAAGCGTTTCTACATGGACGAGGTTTGGCAGTTTGTCACCCACCGCATTATCTTTGCGTGTGTCAGCAAGCCCATCGCGTGGTTTGACCGCCATGTGGTTGACGGCTTCTTCAACTTCCTCGCCTGGGGCACTCATGCCACCTCCAATGGCATCAAGACCCTGCAGAGTGGTCGTGTACAGCAATATGCTCTCGTTTACCTCATCGGTACGATTGTGCTCATCCTTATGTTATTAATCTTCTAAACTATCAGCAACCATGAATTTCCTATCATTATTCGTATTGATTCCGCTCCTTATGCTCTTGGGCCTTTGGTTGGCCAAGGGAGTGAAGGCCGTTCGCGGCGTGATGGTCGTTGGTAGTTCGCTGCTGCTTGTATTGGCAGTCTATCTGACCGTTGATTTCATTGCCCAGCGTGCTGGTGGCAACACCGCCGAGATGCTTTACCAGGCATCCTTCACATGGTTTGAGCCGCTCAACATTTCCTACCGCGTAGGTGTTGACGGTATCTCAGTGTCGATGCTTCTGCTCAGCGCAGTCATCGTCTTCACCGGCACCTTTGTCAGCTGGAAGCTCTCGCCTAACCTCAAGGACTACTTCCTGTGGTTCACCCTCCTCTCGATGGGTGTGTTTGGCTTCTTCATCAGCATCGACATGTTTATGATGTTTATGTTCTACGAGATAGCCCTTATCCCGATGTACTTGCTTATCGGCGTGTGGGGCACGGGCCACAAGGAATACTCCGCCATGAAACTCACCCTCATGCTTATGGGTGGCTCGGCATTCCTTATGCTCGGCATCTTCGGCATCTTCTACGATGCTGGTGGCAACACGATGAACATCCTCGACATCGCCAACCATACTGGCGGTGCCAGCCCTATTGAGTTTGGCCGCCAGTGCATCTGGTTCCCGCTCACCTTCGTGGGCTTCGGTGTGCTGGGTGCCTTGTTCCCGTTCCACACATGGAGTCCCGACGGTCACGCCTCGGCGCCCACAGCTGTGTCGATGCTCCACGCCGGTGTGCTGATGAAGCTGGGAGGCTATGGCTGCTTCCGCATCGCCATCTTCCTGCTGCCTGAGGCTGCCAATGAGTTGAACTGGATATTCCTTATCCTCACGGGTATCTCCGTGGTCTATGGAGCTATGAGCGCCTGTGTGCAGACCGACCTCAAGTATATCAACGCTTACTCGTCGGTAAGCCACTGCGGCCTTGTGTTGTTCGGCATCCTGATGCTGACCACCACCTCCACCACCGGTGCTGTGCTGCAGATGCTTTCCCACGGTTTGATGACGGCTCTCTTCTTTGCCCTCATCGGTATGATTTACGGTCGTACCCACACTCGTGACGTCACCCTCATGAAGGGCTTGATGCAGATAATGCCGTTCCTCGGTGTCTGCTTCGTCCTCGCCGGTTTGGCCAACCTCGGCTTGCCTGGCTTGAGTGGTTTCGTGGCTGAGATGAGCATCTTCGTCGGCTCGTTCCAGAATGCCGACACTTTCCATCGTGTGCTCACCATCATGTCCACCTGTTCCATCGTTGTGGCAGCGGTCTATATCCTGCGTATGGTGGGACGCATGCTCTACGGCGTTTGCACCGACGAGCATCACCTCCATCTCACCGACGCCACATGGGAGGAGCGCCTGGCAGTAATCTGCCTCATCGTTTGCATCGCAGGCATCGGCTGCTTCCCCTCGTGGATAAGCAACCTTATCAGCGACAGCGTGGCACCGATAATAGAGTCTGTCAAACAGGTAGGCCCAATAGTGTCATCGTGCAACCCGTTCATGTAAATTGTAAAATAAGAAGTTAAAGAAGTTAACGCCCGCAAGCGGGTTAGAAGTTAACGCTTGCTATGCAAGCTCGAAGTTAAAGACAATACTCCAGCCTCAATCAAATCAATCGACTATCGTCTAGTGCGAAGCGCGATAACTTCTAGGAGCCGCAGGCTCCGATAACTTCGATAACTTCTGAGCGAAGCGATAACTTCTAAAATAATAATAGTAAATTGTAAAATCGTAAATAAAGAAGATGGATTATTCACAGTTTCTAAATATGGCCCCGGAGCTCTCGCTGCTCGCAGTGATACTCATACTCTTTGTGGCAGACCTCTTCATGTGTACTGACAGGAAGTCAGGGCGCGGCATACTCAACACTCCGCTGCCTGTCATCCTCTTGACCGTCCACACTCTGCTGTGCGTTGCACCGTTAATAGCCAATTGTCAATATTCAGTTGTCAATGGCGAGGCTTTCGGCGGCATGTACGTCAGCAGCGCCATGGCCTTAGTGGTGAAGGCAGTGCTCAATGTGGGCACCATCATCGTGTTCCTCACGGCTCACGAGTGGCTCAAGCAGCCTGAGATGGCCAACAAGCAGGGCGAGTACTACATCCTCACCTTGTTTACCCTGCTGGGTATGTACTTCATGATTAGCGCAGGCCATTTCCTGATGTTCTTCATCGGTCTGGAGCTTGCCTCTGTGCCCATGACGGCTCTCATAGCCTACAGCAAGCGGTCGCAGGAAAGCGCCGAGGCCGCTGCCAAGTATATCCTGACAGCACTCTTCTCCTCCGGTCTCATGCTCTACGGCATCTCCCTCATCTACGGCACCACGGGCACCCTCTACTTCGACAAAGTAGCCCCGATGCTTGCTGACGGCTCAATGGTCACTCTCGCCGCCCTCGTGCTCTTCATCGGTGGTATCGGCTTCAAGATAAGCCTCGTGCCCTTCCACCTCTGGACTGCCGACGCCTATCAGGGAGCCCCCACAGCCGTGACCTCCTACCTCAGCGTCATCTCCAAGGGAGCCGCAGCCTTTGTGCTCTTCGTGGTATTAACTAAGGTATTTGCGCCCGTTATAGAGCAGGCCAACGTGCTGTTCTTCTGGATCATCGTGTTCAGTATCACGCTGGCCAACATCTTCGCTGTGCGTCAGAACAATCTGAAACGATTCATGGCCTTCTCCGCCATCAGCCAGGCCGGTTATCTCGTGCTCGGTGTCATGGGCGCCACGCCGCAAGGCCTCACCGCCATCGTTTACTACCTGCTCGTGTATATGGCCGCCAACCTCGGCGTGTTCCTCATCATCAGCATTACAGAACAGCGTAGCGGTAAGATTCTCATCTCCGACTACGATGGCTACTACCGCACCAATCCTAAGCTGGCTTTCCTCATGACGCTCTGTCTGTTCAGCCTCGCGGGCATCCCGCCCTTCGCAGGCTTCTTCAGCAAGTTCTTCATGTTCATGGCCGCTTTCAAGGCTGGGTTCGTAGTCCTCGTGCTCATCGCGTTGGTCAACACCGTCATCTCACTCTACTACTATCTCCTCATCGTCAAGGCCATGTATATCAAGCCTAACGACAACCCGATAGCCCCCTTCAAGAGCGACGGTTACACCCGTACGGGCCTCGCCCTGTGCATCGCTGGCGTAGTCCTCATCGGCATCATCAGCTGGTTCTACGCCTACATCGACCAGTTCGCCTTCGGATTGTAAGAGAATTCACTGTTCTCTATTCACTAAATAGCTCCTCCCCGTATATCCGGAGAGGAGCTATTTCTCTCTAAACTCTCAACACATTGTCCTCCCCCTCCAAGGGGGAGCTAGAGGGGGTCTGTCTCTATTCGCCACGAATACTCTTGCCCATCATCTCTCGCACCTTGTCGGTGTCGTCGGGATATTGCGCCAGCAGAAACATCAGTTTGGTTACGGCACTCTCCACCGTGGAGTCGCGGCCGCTAATCACTCCGGCCTGCTGCAGGTAGTAGCCGCAGTCGTAGCGCGTCATCTCCACTGCGCCCTGCACACACTGGCTGATATTCACAATCACCTTGCCCTGCTCCGTGCCTTCGCGCAGTGCGTTGAGCAGCCACGGCTGCTGGGGCGCGTTGCCGCTGCCGAAGGTGCGCATCACGATAGCCTTGAGAGTCGGCGCATGGATGATATGCTGTATGAGGTCCTCGCGTATGCCAGGGAAGAGCGAGAAGATAATCACATTGTTGTCGAGGTCGTAGTGGGGCACCATCGGCTTTGAGAAGTCCGGCTTGAGGATACGCTCGCGGTGGTAGGTGATGTCCACACCCGCATCCACGAGACACGGGTAGTTAAACGACTCGAAGGCGCGAAACGCTTCTGCGCTCTCCTTGGTGGTGCGGTTGCCTCTGAGCAGTCGTCCGCCGAAGTATATACCCACCTCGGGCACCATAGCGTGGCCGTCGTCATCCTTGGCGGCGGCTATCTCCACTGCCGTGATGATATTTTCCTTGCCGTCGGTGCGCAGCTGGTCGATGGGCAGCTGTGAGCCGGTGAAGATGACGGGTTTTGTCAGGTTTTCGAGCATGAACGATAGGGCAGAGGCTGTGTATGCCATTGTGTCTGTGCCATGCAGCACTACGAAGCCGTCGTAACTGTCGTAGTGGGTGGCAATACACCGTGCTACTGCAGACCACAGGCTCGGCGTCATATCGCTTGAGTCGATAGGGGGTAGTAACCTGCCGTCGTCTGAAGTCAGTTGCCCGTTGTCAACAATGGCATCCAGCTGCTGCAGTTCCGGCACATGCTCCAGCAGGTGGTGGAAGTCGAAAGGCTCTAGGGCCCCCGTCGCGGGATTGCGGTTCATGCCTATCGTCCCACCGGTATAAATAAGAAGAATCTTGCGCTTGTTCATTTGGTTGTTTGTTCAATGTTTTGTGGTCAATGGTCGTTGGGGAAGTTGTAGTTCTAAAACGACTAATTTCCTAATTTACTAAATTTTGGTGCAAAAGTACTAATAATTTTCAATTCTTAATTCTCAATGGTCAATTTTATTACATTCCCTCATCTTTATTACATTCCCTCAGCGGCGGCAAGAAAGCGCTTGCGCGACACCATCACTGACGACCAGCGCCCTTCGCGGAGGGGCGAAGAGGCTGACTGAATTCAACAAACCAACATTTTGTTGTTGGTTTTTTGTGAATGTGCGTATAAATTTGTAACTTTGCGCACCAAAAGTTGTAGCAAGTTATGAGCAAGAATACATTCAAGGAATATCAGGGGCTGAACCTGCCAGAGATAAACAAGGAGGTGCTGTCCCAGTGGATGAAGGAAGATCTGTTTGCCAAGAGTCTCGAGCAGAGTAAGGAGAATCCCACTTTTGTATTTTTTGAGGGTCCTCCCTCTGCCAACGGTCATCCGGGCATCCACCATGTGCTGGCCCGCACCATCAAGGACACGGTGTGTCGCTACAAGAGCATGAAGGGATTTCATGTGCCTCGCAAGGCAGGGTGGGACACCCACGGTCTGCCTGTGGAGCTGAGTGTGGAGAAGACTTTGGGCATCAGCAAGGAGGATATAGGCAAGAAGATTAGTGTGGATGACTACAACAACCAGTGCCGTGCCGATGTGATGAAATATACGGCCGAGTGGCGCAAGCTGAGCGAGGAGATGGGCTACTGGGTGGACCTCGACCATCCGTACGTGACGTATGAGAACTCCTACATAGAGACTCTATGGTGGTTGCTGAAGCAGCTTTATCAGAAGGGACTGCTGTATAAGGGTTACACGATACAGCCGTACAGCCCTGCGGCAGGCACAGGTCTCAGCAGTCATGAGCTGAACCAGCCGGGCTGCTACCGTGATGTGAAGGACACTACGGTGACGGCGCAGTTTAGGGTTCAATTCTTCAATTCTCTTCCTGTTTATATTCTGGCGTGGACGACGACGCCGTGGACGCTGCCATCGAACACTGCGCTGTGTGTGGGGCCGAAGATAGACTATGTGGCCGTGAAGGGAGTGAACCCGTATAGCGGCGAGGAGGCTGTGTATATCTTGGCCGAGAGCCGCGTAGGCGCCTATTTCAAGGCTGCGGAGGGGACGGAGCTTGAGATAGTGTGGCGCGGCAAGGGCACCGACCTGGTGGGTTTGCACTACGAGCAGCTGTTTCCGTGGGTGAAGCCGTGTTCGATAGAGGACGGCACGGTGGTGGTGAGAGACAAGGAGGCTTTCCGCGTCATCCCCGGTGACTACGTGACGACGGACGACGGTACGGGCATCGTGCATATTGCCCCCACCTTTGGTGCCGACGACGCCAAGGTGGCCAAGGATGCGGGCATTCCCTCGCTTTTTATCATTGACAAGGCTGGTGACACAAGGCCTATGGTCGATTTCACCGGTAAGTACTTCGTGAAGGACGACATGGACGAGGCGTTCGTGGAGACATGCGTGAACGACAGCTACTGGCACCACGCGGGTGACTTTGTGAAGAATGACTACGACCCCAAGTATGCCGACCTCGACGCTCAGGCTCTGGCCAAGACAGAGGACCTGAACATTGTGCTGTGCATGGAGATGAAGCAGGCGGGCAGTGCCTTCAAGATAGAGAAGCACATACATAACTACCCGCACTGTTGGCGCACGGACAAGCCGGTATTGTATTACCCGTTAGACAGTTGGTTTATCCGCTCCACCGCCGCCCGAGAGCGCATGATGGAGTTGAACAAGACGATACGGTGGAAGCCCGAGAGCACCGGCACGGGGCGCTTTGGCAAGTGGTTAGAGAATCTGAACGACTGGAACCTGAGCCGCTCGCGCTACTGGGGCACACCGCTGCCCATCTGGCGTAATAAAGACACGCGCGAGGAGATATGTATTGGTAGCATACAGGAGCTCTACGACGAGATAGACAAGAGCGTGAGCGCCGGCTTGATGCAGAGCAATCCCCTACGGGACAAGGGCTTTGTGCCAGGCGACTATAGCGACGAGAATTACCACAAGATAGACCTTCACCGCCCCTACGTGGACGACATAGTGCTGGTGAGCCCGACGGGCAAGCCGATGCGTAGGGAGCTGGACCTTATCGACGTGTGGTTTGACAGCGGCGCCATGCCCTACGCCCAGATACACTATCCATTTGAAAACAAGGAGGCCTTTGACAGTGGCCGTTGCTATCCCTGCGACTTCATTGCCGAGGGCGTGGACCAGACACGCGGCTGGTTCTTCACCCTGCACGCCATCGCCACAATGGTCTTTGACAGCGTGGCATACAAGGCAGTTATCAGCAACGGACTGGTGCTGGACAAAAACGGCAACAAGATGTCAAAGCGTCTGGGCAACGCCGTAGATCCCTTCGACGCCATCGCCAAGTATGGCAGCGACCCCTTGCGCTGGTATATGATAACCAACTCCCAGCCGTGGGACAACCTGCGCTTCGACGAGAAAGGAGTGCAGGAGGTGGCTCGCTCGCTCTTCAGCAAGCTGTATCAGACCTACAGCTTCTTTGCCATGTATGCCAATGTGGATGGAGTAGGGAGTGAGGAGTTAGGAATGAGGAATGAGGAATTAGGAATTAGGAATGAAGGAGTAGGGATTGACCGTTGGATAATCTCGGCCCTTCATACACTGGTTAAGAAAGTGACAGCCTGCTACGAGGACTACGACCTTACCACGGCAGGCCGACTGGTGGAGACCTTCGTCATCGACGACCTCTCCAACTGGTATGTGCGCCTGAACCGTAAGCGCTTCTGGCGCAGCGGCCTTGACCAGGACAAGCTCAGCGCGTACCGGTCGCTCTATGAGTGCCTCGAGACGGTGGCACGCCTCATGGCACCATTGGCACCCTTCTATACCGACCAGCTATACCGCGACCTCCGCGGCGACGACTGCAGCATCCATCTGCAGGACTTCCCCGTGGCTAACGATGCCCTCATCGACGAAGCTCTTGAGGCACAGATGCAGCGGGCACAGAAGATAGTGTCGATGGGTCTGTCGCTGAGGAAGAAGGAGAAGATAATCGTACGCCAGCCGTTGCAGTGCATCATGCTGCCCGTGAGCAGCGAGGCAGAGCGGCAGACTATAGAGGAGATGGCGGATATTATCACCAGCGAGCTCAACGTGAAAGAGATACGCTATGTGGAAGGCATCCACCTGGTGAAGACCGTGAAGTGCAACTTCCGCGTGATGGGTAAGAAGCTCGGCAAGCTGATGGGGCCCGTGAGCAAGATGATCGGCGCCCTGTCGCAAGAGGAGATAATAGGCCTGGAGACCGACGGCTACCTCACACTCGAGGTGGAAGGACAGCCCGTGAGAGTGGAGCGCGATGATGTTGAGATATTCAATCAGGACATCCCCGGATGGAGCGTCACCAACGAAGGCACGCTGACCGTGGCACTCGACCTCACCATTACCGATGAGCTGCGCCGCGAGGGTATGGCCCGCGAGGTGGTGAAGCGCATCCAGACCTATCGCAAGGAGCAGGGCTTCGAGATAACCGACCATATCATCATCACCCTTGAGGACAATGCAGAGGTGCGCGAGGCTGTGGAGGCACACCGCGACTTCATCCTCAGCCAGGTGCTGTGCGACAGCCTTTCCTTCGAAGCCGGCCTTCAAGCCGACACCCTCGACTTTGAGGACTTCACCCTCAATGCTCGAATAACCAAGAAAAACTAAAAAACTTTCAAACTCTCGAACTTTCAAACTTTCGAACTTTAATAACTCTAAAAAATATGGCAGAAAAGAAACGCTACACAGACGAAGAGCTCATGGAGTTTAAGGAGCTCATACTTCAGAAGTTGGAAGTAGCCCGTGCAGACTATGACCAGATACTGGCTGCGCTAACCCACAGAGATGCTAACACCGTGGACGACACCTCGCCCACCTATAAGGTGATGGAGGAGGGCTATGCCACCCAGAGCAAAGAGGAACTCAACACCCTCGCTGCACGGCAGAAAAAGTTTATCGACAACCTGCAGAATGCCCTTATCCGTATTGAGAACAAGACATACGGCATCTGCAGGGTGACGGGCAAGCTCATCCCCAAGGAGAGGCTGCGTGCAGTGCCTCACGCCACACTCAGCATTGAGGCCAAGCAGATGAAAAACCGGCAGGATTGAAACCAGCAACCTGAAACCTGAAACCTGAAACTTGAAACCTGAAACCAAGAGAAGGCTGCTTGCCCTCGCCGTGATAGTGCTTATACTCGGCGTGGACCAGGTGCTCAAGATATGGGTGAAGACACACCTGTGTCCTGGCGAGAGTATCCGTATGGCCGACTGGGCGTACATTGCCTTTATCGAGAACAAGGGGATGGCCTTCGGCATGGACTTCGTGGGTACATGGTTGCTATGCATCTTCCGATTGGTGGCAGTGGGGCTGCTGGGGTGGCTGCTCTGGCGCTTGGCTGCGAGGCCAAAGATAAGCTGGGCGTTTGTGGTACTGGTGTCCATGGTGCTGGCAGGGGCAGCTGGCAACATAATTGACAATGTGTTCTACGGCCTCGTGTTCAGCGACAGCAATGGTCTTACGCCAGCCACTCTCGTTCCTTTCGGCCAGGGCTACGGCAGCCTGATGGAGGGCAAAGTGGTAGATATGTTCTACTTCCCAATCATCGACACCAACTGGCCTCAATGGATGCCCTTAGTGGGAGGTGACCATTTCGTGTTCTTCAGTCCGATATTCAATTTTGCCGACGCGGCGATTACCACGGGTGGTGCGCTGCTGGTGATATGTTACTACAAGACACTCAACCGCCTGATATCTCGCAAGACCCCAGACCCCGATTAACTCTCGAACTTTCTTCATGCGCCATCTGCTCTACATAATTGTCCTATTGTTGCTGGCGGCCTGCAAGGCCGGCAAGCCGAGCGGCGTTTTGAGCGAGGGCAAGATGGAGAGAATACTCTACCAGTATCATCTGTTGCAGGGAATGGCAGCCGGCGGTGACAGCTCCGCCATCAGAGGGCGAGCCTATATCCTGACATGCCTGAGAGACAATGGTGTCACTGAGGCCGAGTTTGACAGCTCGCTTGTGTGGTACTGCCAGCACATGGAGCTACTGCAGAAGATATACACCAACATTGGTGAGCGTCTGCATGCCGAGCTGGGCGATGCGGGCGGCGCAGTGAACGACGTCAACCGCTATTCAGCGCTAAGCTCCACCGGCGACACCGCCAATGTATGGAACGGACGCCAGTACTACCTGCTCAGCGGCAACGGATTCAGCAATCGCTTTACTTTTGAGATAAAGGGCGACACGGTGTTTAAGCCCGGCGACGAGGTGATGCTCAACTTCCGCGCCCAGTTTGTGCAGAAAGAAGGCACCCGTCATGCTGTGGCATCGCTGGCGGTGCAGTATGACGGCGACAGTGTGAGCCATTATGAGCGCCATGTATATGGCAGCGGCGACTTCTCGCTCAATATCGATGCAGCGCGGCGCCCCATCAAGCGCGTATATGGATATATATATATGGTAAGCGAGTGGAACATCAATCCACGACTGCTGTTTATCTTCAGTCCCTCGCTGGTAAGGATACACAAGGCGCCGCCTCCTCCCAAGGAGGAAGTCCCCGACACTGCCGACACACTCCACGCATCGGTTGACACGCTCAACTCGTCAAATAGTCAAACTGTCAACTTGTCAACTGAATCTATGCATTCCCGTCCCATGCCCCGCAAGATGGAGAAGATAGAAAGAAAATAACTCTCGAACTTTTGAACTCTCGAACTTTTGAACTTTTAATAATATGAAATCCAATCTTAAGAAAGTGCTCGTGCTCGGCAGCGGCGCACTCAAAATCGGTCAGGCAGGCGAGTTCGACTACTCCGGCTCGCAGGCTCTCAAGGCTCTCCGCGAGGAGGGCATCAGTTCAGTGCTCATCAATCCCAACGTGGCAACCATCCAGACTAGCGAAGGCATCGCTGATCAGGTCTATTTCTTGCCCGTCACCACCCACTTCGTCACCGAGGTTATCAAGAAGGAGCGCCCCGACGGTATCCTGCTTGCCTTTGGTGGACAGACAGCCCTCAACTGCGGCACCGAGCTGTGGCAGAGTGGTGTACTCAAAGAGTATGGTGTAGAGGTGCTGGGCACCGGCGTGGAGGCCATCATGGACACCGAGGACCGCGACCGCTTTGTGCGTCGCTTGAACGAGGCCGACCTCAAGGTGCCAGTCAGCCAGGCTTGCGAGACGATGGACGAGGCGCTGGCTGCTGCCCGCCGCATCGGCTACCCCATCATGATCCGCTCGGCCTACGCTCTGGGCGGACTGGGCAGCGGCGTATGTCCCGACGAGCAGACTTTCCGCGAGGTGGCTGAGAGCGCCTTTACCTTTGCCCCGCAGGTGCTGGTGGAGGAGTGCCTCAAGGGTTGGAAAGAGATAGAGTTTGAGGTCATCCGTGATGCCAACGACCACTGCTTCACCGTGGCCTCGATGGAGAACTTCGACCCCCTCGGCATCCACACCGGCGAGAGCATCGTAGTGGCTCCCATCTGCTCGCTCAACGATGAGCAGGTGAAGTATCTGCAAGACCTTGCAGTGAAGTGTGTGCGCCACCTCAACATCGTGGGCGAGTGCAACATACAGTATGCCTACAATGCCGAGACCAATGACTACCGCATCATCGAGATCAATGCCCGCCTCTCGCGCTCCAGTGCCCTTGCCTCCAAGGCCACCGGCTATCCCCTTGCCTTTGTGGCTGCCAAGATAGCGCTGGGCTACACCCTTGACCAGATAGGCGAGATGGGCACCGCCAACTCTGCATACGTCGCTCCGTCGCTCGACTACCTCATCTGCAAGATACCGCGCTGGGACCTCACCAAGTTTCAGGGCGTGAGCCGCAAGATAGGCTCGAGTATGAAGTCAGTGGGCGAGGTGATGAGTATCGGTCGCAGCTTTGAGGAGGTTATCCAGAAAGGCCTCCGCATGATAGGGCAGGGCATGCACGGCTTCGTCTGCAACCGCCACACCCATTTCGACAATCTTGACGACGAGTTGCAGAATCCCACCGACCTCCGCATCTTTGCCATAGCTCAGGCTCTGGAGGAGGGTTACACCGTGGAGCGCATCAGCGACCTCACCAAGATAGACCCCTGGTTCCTTGAGCGCATGGCCAACATAGTGGAGTGGAAGCGCAAGCTCCAGGCACTTCCCAGTCTTGATGCCATCGACGCTGCTACCATGCAGCAGGCCAAGGTGCTGGGCTTTAGCGACTTCCAGATAGCCCGCCTCGTGATTGGCGACCAGGCTGGAGAGCGCGACAACCTTGCCGTGCGTGCCCGCCGCAAGGAGCTCAGTGTCAATCCTGCCGTCAAGCGCATCCCAACTGTGGCCAGCGAGCACCCCGACCTCACTAACTACCTCTATGTCACCTATGCCACACACGGACACGATGTCAGCTACTACCATAACGAACGTTCTGTGGTCGTGCTCGGCAGCGGCGCCTACCGCATCGGTAGCAGCGTGGAGTTCGACTGGTGCTCCGTCAATGCTGTGCAGACAGCTCGCAGCCTTGGCTACAAGAGCATCATGATTAACTATAACCCTGAGACCGTCAGCACCGACTATGATATGTGCGACCGCCTCTATTTCGACGAGCTGACCTTTGAGCGAGTGCTCGATGTGATAGAGCTGGAGCAGCCACGCGGTGTGATCGTCAGCGTGGGAGGGCAGATACCCAACAACCTCGCCATGAAGCTCCACCGTCAGGGAGTGCCTGTGCTTGGTACCTCTCCCGTCAGCATTGATCGCGCCGAGAACCGCAACAAATTCTCAGCCATGCTCGACCAGCTGGGCATCGACCAGCCCCGTTGGAGCGCTCTCACCAGCGTCGATGGCATACGCCAGTTCGTTGACGAGGTAGGCTATCCCGTGCTCGTGCGTCCCAGCTATGTGCTTAGCGGTGCAGCCATGAATGTGTGCCACACCGACGAGCAGCTCTCCCGCTGCCTTGAGCTGGCCGCCGAGGTCAGCCAGGACTACCCCGTTGTAGTCAGCCAGTTTATGCAGGAGACCAAGGAGATAGAGTTTGACGCCGTCGCCGACCACGGTGATATAGTGGAGTACGCCATCAGCGAACATATCGAGTATGCCGGTGTCCACTCCGGCGATGCCACCATGGTATTCCCTGCTCAGCAGATATATTTCTCCACAGCCCGTCAGATAAAGAAAATGAGCCGCGCCATCGCACGTGAACTCAATATCACCGGTCCCTTCAACATACAGTACCTCGCCAAGGAAGGCAGCGTTAAAGTCATCGAGTGCAACCTGCGTGCCAGCCGTTCGTTCCCGTTTGTGAGCAAGGTGCTGAAGCGCAACCTCATCGACACCGCCACGCGCATAATGCTCGACGCCCCCTATGAGCGTCCCGACAAGAGCGCGTTTGACATCGACCGTATCGGCGTCAAGGCAAGCCAGTTCAGCTTTGCCCGCCTCGACAGAGCCGACCCCATCCTCGGTGTCGATATGAGCTCCACCGGCGAGGTGGGCTGTCTGGCCGATGACTACAGCGAGGCTCTCCTTCTCTCCATGCTCGCCACAGGCTATAAGATACCGGCCAAGGATAAGGCCGTGATGATATCCTCCGGCGAGGCCAAGTCCAAGGTGCAATTGCTCAATGCTGCCCGTCTGCTCTACAAGAGCGGATACACCATCTACGCTTCGGCAGGCACCGCCCGATTCTTGAAGGACAATGGCATAGAAGCCACAGCCACCCTGTGGCCTGACGAGGATGCACAGAGTCCCAACAATGTGCTCACCCTCATCGGTCAGCACCGTTTCGACCTTGTGGTGAACATTCCCAAGAACCACACCACCCGTGAGCTCACCAACGGCTACCGCATCCGCCGTGCAGCCATCGACCACAATGTGCCCCTTATCACCAACGCACGTTTGGCGTCGGCCTTCATAGGAGCGTTCTGCACCGTGCCCGTTGATGCACTTCCCATCAAGAGCTGGAGTGAGTACGAGTAAACTTTCAAGCTCTTAAACTCTTGAACTCTTGAACTCTCGACACTTGACATTCTATGAGATTCATTGACACGAGCAACATCAAGGGCGACCTGTTTGGCGGCATCACGGCGGGAGTCGTGGCGTTGCCTTTGGCATTGGCGTTTGGCATACAGGCCTTCGGCGGCGTGGATGACCCGTCGGCAGCCTCCGTGGGTGCTTTGGCCGGACTGGTAGGCGCCACCATGCTGGGCTTCTTTGCATCGATGTTTGGTGGCACTCCGAGCCAAATCAGTGGCCCCACAGGTCCCATGACGGTCATCACCGCCAGTCTGATTAGCGGCATCTGGGCGTCGCAGCAGAGTATGTCGGCTGTATTGATAAGTATGTCGCTGGCCGGATTGTTCTGCGGCCTGTTTCAGATTCTCTTTGGTGTAATCAAGATAGGCAAGTATGTGCGCTACATTCCCTATCCCGTGCTGTCGGGATTCATGAGCGGTATAGGTGTGATTATCATCTTGCAGCAGCTCTATCCCTTGGTGGGTCTCAAGTCGCCCGTGCTGGTGCTCGACATGGTTACTCAGTTGCCGGAGCGCATCTCTGGTGGCATATCGCTGATGGCGCTTGCCCTCGGACTGGGCACCATAGCAGTCATCTATCTTTTCCCGCTGCTGACCAAGAAGGTGCCATCAACGCTTGCTGCTCTGGTGGCAGTGACGGTAGTGTCGCTGCTGATAGGCTTTCCCGAGTATCTTACGATTGGCGATATCCCGTCGGGATTGCCCAAACCCGTGTTGGCAGGACTTGACTTGCAGGGGTTGGACTGGGGGAAGTTGCTGGAGGCCTCCATCGTGCCAGGACTTACTTTGGCGGGACTTGGCTCGATTGATACCTTGCTCACCTCTGTGGTGGCTGACAATATCACCAAGACACGCCACGACAGCAACCGTGAGTTGGTGGGGCAGGGCATAGGCAATATGTTGGCCGGTGTGTTTGGTGGCATTGCCGGAGCCGGTGCCACTATGCGAACAGTGGTCAACGTCAAGAGCGGTGGACGCAGCCAGTTGAGTGGCATGGTTCACTCCGTGATGCTACTGGCGGTGCTCTTGGGCTTGGGCGGACTGGTGAAATATGTGCCGCTGTCAGTGCTGGCCGGCATCCTTATCAGTGTGGGCATCGGCATCATTGACTTCAAGGGTTTCAAAGACCTGCTCCGTATTCCGAGGGCTGACTCTTTTGTGCTGATATCCGTGTTCCTGCTCACCGTGTTCGTGGACCTGCTGACGGCCGTCGGCATTGGCATGGTGATTGCCTGTGTGCTGTTTATGAAGCGTGCCAGCGACCTCGTGGAGGGCGGCTACAGCAGTCAGGAGATGACTAACCTCGACGCGGAGAGTCCGTGGGACCATGAAGACCTGGTGCCCGACACCGTGGCTCACAAGATATATATCCAGCGCCTCAACGGCCCCATCTTCTTCGGCACCATTACGGGCTTCCAGCAGGTGATGGGCAATGTGCCGTCTGACGCCAAGATTGTCATCATCCGTATGAAGAGGGTGTCGTTTATGGACCAGTCGGGTCTCTATGCCATGGAGACGGCCATCAAGGACATCCAAGCCAACGGCGCCAAGGTGCTGATGACCATGATTCAGCCGCAGCCGCTATATATGCTGCAGACCATGAACGTGATTCCTGCATTGGTGCCCGAGCACCTAACGTTCTCTACCTTTGAGGAGTGCACTTCCTATCTCCGTGGGACATTAAAAGAATAGATTATCTTCCGAGGAGCCTGTTTTGGGCAATGTGTCGCGAAAATGGTGCGGACGGCCGACAAAATGCTATTTTTTTGGCTCTTTTTTTGTCATTGAGAGTAAAAAATGCTATTTTTGCTCTCAACTTTCGAACTTTTCAAGTCATGAAAAAAACACTCATTTTTTCTCTATTCTCTATTATCTGTTCTCTGGCCTTTGCTCAAACATACAAAAACGCCTCGGAGCCCGACAAGATGTGGGGCTACTATTGCTATCGCGAGGTGCCCGTGGCCGGAGTGACCATCGACCCCAATGTCTATCGCGAGACCGACACCAAGTGGTCTGATGCCCGCACCAACGAGAGTCCGATGACAACCATGCCCTCGCAGGGCATGATACTGGCCTACCACTACCGCATCCCCTCTGGCCATGTCAAGGCCGACGTGGTGTGGAAAAACAAGTATGCCAAGTTCGCCAAGGTGCAGGTGAGGGTGGTGCACCCCCACTCGGGGTCTGTGCTCTACAACGGCGAGTTCGGCAACACCGAGATTGCTTCGCAGGAGCGCACCAGTGTGCTCTTTCCCGATATCAACTTCCCCTCCGACGATTTCTATCGCATAGAGCTGCGCAGCGACGACTGGAACGCGCTGTCGGCCATCAACTATTTCAACTACTACCGTGAGAGCGAGCTGCCCGTGCTCATCCCCCGCAACTTCGGCGGCACATCGGCCTTCATGAGCCCGTGGCACAGCACCCATCCCGATGCTCCGGAGGGCGAGGCATACGACTGGATATATGTCGAGGGTCGCGTCAACAGCGACCGCAACTTCCCCGGCACCTATTATATGATGGTGGGCACTCCCACGGGCTACATGGGTATGCAGACCAACTATGCCGTGGGCGACAACGATTTCGTGCGCAGCACCCTCTTCTCCGTGTGGGATGCCGCCAATATGGATGAAGACCCCAATCTGGCCGAATATCTGCAGTCCAAGGTGCTCGACGGCCACCTCGACGCTGTCCACACCCACGCCGGTGGCGAGGGCTCCAGCGCCTCCGTCATGTTCAAGGACGACCCCAAGTGGTGGCGCGACGACCACTGGATACAGTGGCTCGTCAACTCCAGGCCCATGACCACCCCCGTCACCGTGAAGGGGCGCAACGGCCAGGACTCCACCTTCAACTATGGCTACACCGTCACCTCTGCGTGGTACAAGGTGGACACCATGCCTGAGTGGCGCTATCTGGCCAGCATCCGTGCAGCAGGCATCTGCCGCAACTTCAGCGGATGGTACGACTTCATAGAGCCGTTCACCTCCTACGCAGGCAACAAGATGCACACCGTCTATCACCGCCACCCCGCCATGCGCTCCGCCGCCAGCGGCAAGTGGTACAACTGCAACCTGCTCTCCCATGGCTACGACGACAATGGCGACAAGGACCGCCGCTACCACACCGACATAGGGCGCGGAGCCACCTCGCTCTACGACAACTGCTTCCGCATGGACATGGGCGGCTATGTCCACTGGCACGACAGTGCCGAAGTGGTGCCGCTGGCCAAGGACATGAGCTTCGTCGATACCATACAGCTCGACATCCTCAACCGCCGCGTCAATGAGACACTGGCCTACGACGACTACTACAACCTCAATGAGCGCATCAATGCCGCTGCCGAGCATGTCACCGCGTGGCGAGTGATTGACGACCAGACCAGCTCGTATGCCACCGCCCCCAATGTGCTCGACGGCAACAAGGATACCGAGTGGTACACCAACACCTATCCTGCCTTCCTCGCCCTGCAGGCCGATGAGGAGCAGACATTCTCGGGCTTTGAGCTGTACTGGAAAAACCAATACAACTCTCGTGCCCACTTCGTGGATTTCTTCACCAGCGATGACGGGCAAAACTGGACACTCGTCTATGACAGCCTGGAGGTGCGCTGCCTCGACCGCATAGAGGTCACACTGCCGCACCCCATCAAGACCAAGTATCTCCGCATGCGTTTCCACCACAAATACACCAGCAGCCGGTCGCTGAGTATCAACAAGATTACTATGCGTGGAGAGTATGACCTCGACAAGCTGAAGGCACTCGCCAAGGACCTCATCGACAATGCAGGCACCATCAACAACTATCCCCTCGATGACCTGCAGGAGCTGGCAGCCGTCTATGCTGACGGCTCATGCACCGATGCCCAGGCACTGGCCACCGCCTTGCAGGATGTGAGCCGCAAGCCCTCCTTCCTCCGCACCTATCTCGTCACCAGCCGTCTCAATATCGCGCAGGAGCATGCCTACTGCATGGAAAACGCCAATGGCTATGGCACCCTCTGCGCTGAGGCGGGCAAAGTCCAGGCCACGCCCAAGGCCATTCTCGACAACCCCTACAACAACTGGCAGATAGTGCACAACGAGCCCTATTCTTCCTACTACCTTTATAATATAGGCGCGCGCAAGTTCCTCAACACCGACTCTGACACAGGCCTGAGCGACACGCCGCAGCCCGTCATCCCCCGTCCGTGGGGCAAGACATTCTACTTCATCGTGGAAAACACCAACAAGATAATAGGACTCAATGAAGACGGCAATCTCTGCCTTGAGGAGAAGACAGGCAACCGCACCTTCTTCTCGCTCTACGACAACTTCCGCATGCTACAGCCCGTCAGCGTTGCCGACTCGCTGCACCAGTGCACTGAGATGCGCGACAAGCTCGCCCTCTACACCGCCGGCATACAGCAGATGCTGCAGACACCGGTGGGAGTGGTCGGCGGCTTCACCTCCGAGGATGTCCGCGTTAACCTGCAGGCTGCCTACGACAATGCAGATGCTGCACCTCAGGAGTTTATCGACGCCGTGGAGAATGTTGATGTAGTGGCGTTTGACCCCGACAACACCGTCTATCGCTTCACCTCCACTGCCGAGAGCCTGAGCGGCACACCCAACATCGCAGCCGATGCCGACCTGCGCATATATGCCAAGGCAGCGTCCACCGGCCCCGAGCAGATATGGCGTTTCGCCAAGCGTCACGACGGCTACACTCTCTCGTCGCAGGGCGTCAGCCTCAAGCCAATGGGCAACCGCACCGGCGAGACCATCACCTCTACCTCCAACTACCCCAACAGCGGCACCTTCGTACTTAGCGAGCCCACATGGGGCACCCACTATATCGGAGCCGCAGAGTTTGCCTCGGCAGTAGTCAACGGCACCAACTCGCCTATCAAGAGTGCAGCCCCCGATGCTGTGGGTAGCACATGGTATGTGGAGCCGGCCGAGACGGCCAACATATCCCTCAACTCCGTGGGCGCCAGCTCCGTCTTTTTCGACTACGCCGTAGTGCTGCCCTCCGATGTCAAGGCCTTTGGAGTGCGTGGCGTAGATAGCGACGGCACTCTCCAGCTCACCCAGTTTGGCGACACCATACCAGCCCGCACCGGTGCCATCCTCATCGGTGAGAAATACCAGAAAGTTACAGTGGGCGTATGTGGACAAGGCGGTCAGGACATTGAGGGCAATCTCCTCAAGGGCGTCTTCTTCCGCAATACATCATTGCAGAAGGGCACCTTTATGACCCTCACCAATTCCAACGGTAAGCCCGTGATGAAGAAGCCCACCATCGCGGTGGTCAATGCCAACAGTGTCTATCTCCCTCTCGCCGAGAGCATGCCCGACCTTGCTACCTACACCATCAGCGAGGACGACATCACCGCCGTCAAAGAAATTAGAAATGAGGAATTAGAAATTAGAAATGATGGTCAATCGACTTACGATCTCCACGGTCGCAAGGTGACCAACACCGTCAAGGGCAACATCTACATCCAGAACCATCGCAAAATCCTAGTGAAATAAACTTTAAAACACAATAAAAATGAAAAAGTCATTTCTTTTCTATTCACTATTATCTGTTATCTGTTCTCTGACCTTAACGGTCAATGCAGACAACGTAATCGTTGAGGGCATCGAGTACTCACTCAGTGAGAGCGGTGCCACCGTGGTGCGCGGCACCTATTCAGGCAACCTCGTCATCCCCGAGTATATCGAGGTGGACGGTGCCTTCTACGATGTGGTGGCAGTGGCCGACCACTGCTTCCAGGACAACCACGACCTCGAGTCCGTCAAGTTTGAGGGCAAGAGCGTCGAGTTCCTCGGCGCAGCCACCTTTGAGCGCTGCGAAAACATGCACACCCTTGAGATGCCTGAGCAGAGCACCGCTCTCGGCGAGTGGTCGTTCGCCGGCTGTGCCAAGCTACAGACCATCGCCATACCCGAGGGCATCAGCGACATCGGCAACTCGATGTTCAAGAACTGCAGCGAGCTCTACGAGATAACGCTGCCCTCCACGCTGACCCGTCTGCGCACCGATGTGTTCAAGGGAGCCAACGCGCTGCAGACCATCTTCCTCAACGCCTCCGAGCCTCCCAGGGTGGACAACAGCCCGCTGCCCTCCGGAGTCACCGTGGTGGTGCCCGACGCCGTCAAGGCTAACTATCCCTCCACCTGGTGCGGAGCGGTGGTGATGAGTCAGAGCGACTTCGAGCACCCCACCTCCTACACCGAGCTGAAGGTATATATCGAGCTCATCAGCGAGAGCGGCGTATTCTACGAGGCCGGCACCACACCCGGCACCTATCCCGCCGACAAGGTGCAGACCTTCGAGACAGCCCTCATCAATGCCATGATGATGCTCGAGGCCGACCACTCTGAGGAAGAGTACGCCCAGGCTCTCGAGGAGCTGAAGGAGCTGCGTGAAGACCTCGACGCCTCGTTCAATCCTATCACCGACGGCTACTACTACATCGTGAGCGCATACCCCGAGTTCCTCGTCAAGCAGAGCGTGGAGAAGGCTATGAGCGTCACCGACGGCAAGCTCACATGGGGCACCTTCGATGAGAACGACCCCACGCAGCTGTTCCGCATCACCCCGATGCCCAGCGGCAACTTCACCATCCAGAGCTACGCTACCGAGCGCTACATCCGTTCGTCGGCCACCGCACAGGCCAGCCAGCAGGTGCTGCTCAGCGCCGAACCTACCGTGGAGCAGATCATCACACCTATCGGCTCGCTGCAGTGGCTCATCACCAACTCCTTCTGCGACATCGCCTACCACCCCGCCAGCCACTCCTCAGGCTCCGGCAAGAAGGGCAATATCGTCACTTACAACGACAACGACCTCAACGGCATCTCCACCTGGTATCTGCGCTATGTTGACGAGAGCAAGCTCGACGAGCTCGCCGCCATCAAGGCACAGCTCGCCCTCAACAATGAGATAGCCGCCCTGATAGACGAGGCTTACGAGTTGCGCGACAAGACCGTCACCTATATCAAGACCGCCAACCTCGTCACCAAGGCCAATGACGAAGACCCCACCCAGGGACAGATCATCTCCAATGCCAAGGATTCTGGCGAGGGAACATACGCTGCCCTGGTGGACGGCGACCTCAGCGGCGACAAATATTTCCACTCCTCCTATCACGAAGACCCCCATGCCTACAACTATCTGCAGGTTGACCTGCTCGAGAACAGCGTGAGCGGCTTCCAGGCTCTGCTCGCCCTGCGCTCCGGCACCTACGGTAGCGCCGATGCTCCTGAGGTGGTAGCCATCTATGCCACCAACGACACCACCGGCACCGCTGCAGGCACCGCTGTGCTCGACTCCATCACCACTATCAACCTCGCATGGAGTAGCACCCTGCGCAGCCAGTACACACCCATCATCGACCTCGGCAAGCAGTACCGCTACCTGCGCTTCACCGTACTCAAGACACACGAGAACCGCTCCGGCGGCTTCGAGCATCCATTCTTCTGCCTCGGAGAGCTGCAGGTCTATGGCATGTCGCTCGACACCGAGCACTCGCAGTACTACTACCTCGACGGCATGCGGGCTGTCGTTGACCAGATGATGGCCACCACCCAGACCAGCGAGGGCATCCTCGCCGAGGGCAACACGACACAAGAGGACATCGACCGTCTGCGTGCCGACATACAGGCTGTAAAGGACCTCTATATCGACACCCTCGCCCTCAATCAGGCCATCCTCTATGCCGAGCAGCTGCTCGCTAACACCGAGGTGGGCGACGAGCTCGGACAGACCACCCAGGAGGCTATCGATGTGCTGCAGGCAGTACACGACCAGGTGAAGGGCACCGCCATTGCAGAGCCCCTCGTAAAGGCCGATGTCGATGCAGCCACCCTGCTCATGACGCAGGCCAACGAAGTGTTCCTCCAGACCATCAAGAGCATAGAGCCCTACACATGGTATTACATCATGTCCACCGACGCATTCCGCGACGGAGCACCGGGAGAGGATGATGCCACCTGCGTTGACAATGTCATCTACGCCTCCGGCACCGACAACGGCAACGCCCTCAAGTGGGGCCTCAACGAAGAGGGCAGCCTCGCCTATCTCTTCAACCCCTACGCCATGTGGCGCTTCATCCCCGTAGAAGAAAACTCTGGAACTTTGGAACTTTCGAACTCTCGAACTTACTACGTTCAGTGCCTCGGCAACGGCTTCTACATGGGCGCCTCCAACGGCCCCGAGGCCACCGTCAAGGTCAGCTACACTCCCGTGCCCTATCAGCTCGGATTCCTCGGTGGCGGACAGTTTGAACTCATCCCCGCTGATGCCTCAATGGTCAATGGTCAATCCTCAATGTTCAATGGTTTACCCCTCCACGCCAAGGGCGACGGCAACACCATCGTCACTTACGATGGCGGCGGCTACAACAGCGCCTCGTCGTGGACCTTCTCCACCGTGGAGGACAAGGCCGACATGATAGTCTATCCCAGTGTGCTCTACAACTACACCGACATCATGTGCGTGCCCTTCAGCCATAGCAGTGTGGCAGAGCTCAACGAAGATGTCCACACCTACGCCGTCAAGAGCATGACCTACGATGCCGAGACCGACGAGACCACCATCGAGCTCTACGACAAGACCGACTTCGCAGCAGGCGAGCCCTGCATCATCTGGATAGGCGACCCCGAGGGCGAGCATGAGGCCTACGACCTCATCATACCGTTCCCCACCGAGGTCACCGACACGCCCATTAGCGGCAACGGCATCGCCGGATGCCTCCACGGCACCGGCTTCCCCGCACAGACAGCCTACTCCACAGGCCACGAATACGTAGTCGCCAATGACGGTGTGGGCATCGGAGCCCAGACAGGTGTCATCGACCCGCAGACCTACCGCGGAGCCGTGGAGGGCGTGGAGACAGCCCACACCCTCGTGCTCGCAGGACTGCGCCAGCCGCTGAGCAACCCCGCTGATGTCAACGGCGACGGCAAGACCAACACCGCCGACGTGGTGGCCGTCTATACCTTCATAGAGAAGGGCGCCACCAGCGGCTTCAAACGCGAGGCATGCGATGTCAACGCTGACGGCAACGTCAACACTGCCGACGTGGTGGCCATCTACACCGCCATCATCGGTGGCGAGGGAACCAAGAGCCGCGCCTTCCGCACCCAGATCGCCCGACTGTTGAAATAGATGACAAAAATATCTTTAACCTTTAACCCTTAACCCTAAACCCTAAACCTTTATAGACTTTCTTCCCACCACCAAGAAAGAAGTGGAGCAGCGCGGCTGGCAGCAGCTCGACGTCATCCTCTTTAGCGGCGATGCCTATGTCGACCACCCCGCCTTTGGCGTGGCCGTCATAGGGCGCCTGCTGGAGAGCCTTGGCTTGCGCGTGGCCATAGTGCCGCAGCCCGACTGGCACGGCGACTACCGCGACTTCCGCAAGTTGGGACGCCCGCGCTATTTCTTCGGTATCTCCCCCGGCGCCATGGACTCCATGGTCAATAAGTACACCGCCGCCCGCCGCCTCCGCTCCGAGGACGCCTACAGCCCCGACGGACGCCACGACAAACGGCCTGAGTACCCCACCATCGTCTATACCCGCATACTCAAGCAACTCTGGCCCGATGCCCCCGTAGTACTCGGGGGCATTGAGGCATCCATGCGGCGCCTCACCCACTACGACTACTGGCAGCAGCGACTGCGCCCATCCATACTCATCGACTCCGGCGCCGACCTCATCACCTACGGACTTGGTGAGCAGCCCACCGAGGCCCTTGTGCGCCTCATCGACGACAAGCTCCTCCATGGCCGCGACGACGCCTTCGCCTCCTCCGCCGACCTCCGACAGCTCCTCCACAAGTACCCCATCCCCCAGACGGTCAGGATAGTTAGGAGTGAGGAGTTAGGAGTTAGGAGTGAGGAGTTAGAAATTAGGAATGAGGAGTTAGGAGTTAGGAGTTCAAGGGTTCAAGAAGTTCAAGAGTTCAAGGGTTCAAGGATTCTCCCCCTTAGCAAGGGGGAGTCCCCGCAGAGGGAGGGGGTGTGTCCCGTGTCCTCCCCCTACAAGGGGGACGGGAGGGGGTCTGTTCTTTTGCACTCCCACGCCTCCTGCCTCGCCGACCGCCGCTGCTACGCCGAGAACTTCCGCATCATCGAGGAGGAGAGCAACAGCCTCCAGCCCCGCCGCATCATACAGGAGGCTGGGGGTGGGTCTGTTGGGTCTGCCTACATCATCGTCGAGCCTCCCTTCCCCCCGATGACCACCAAGGAGACCGACCGCACCTACGACCTGCCCTACACGCGCCTGCCCCATCCCAAGTACCAGGGCAAGCGCATCCCTGCCTACGAGATGATACGCCACTCCGTCACCATCCACCGCGGCTGCTTCGGAGGCTGCGCCTTCTGCACCATCTCCGCCCACCAGGGCAAGTTCATCATGAGCCGCTCCAAGGAGAGCATCCTGCGCGAGGTCAGACAGATCACCCGTATGCCCGACTTCCGCGGCACTATCACCGACCTCGGCGGTCCCTCCGCCAATATGTATATGATGGGCGGGCGCGACAAGACCCTCTGCCAGCGCTGCCGTCGTCCCTCGTGCATCCACCCCGCCGTGTGCCGTAATCTCAACACCGACCACGGCCCCCTCGTTGACCTCTACCGTGCCGTCGATGCCGTGCCCGGCGTCAAGCACACCTACATCGGCAGCGGTGTGCGCTACGACCTCATCCTGCACGCCATGGGTGAAGAGTCGAGAGTCGAGAGTTGCGAAAAAAAGGCTCTCCCCCTTAACAAGGGGGAGTCCCGCTTGCGGGGAGGGGGTGTGTTACCGGGGGAGGGGGTGTGTCCCGTGTCCTCCCCCTACAAGGGGGACGGGAGGGGGTCTGCTTATCTCGAACAGCTCATCACGCGCCATGTCTCCGGCCGCCTGAAGGTAGCCCCTGAGCACACCGAGGACCACGTGCTGCAACTCATGCGCAAGCCCTCCTTTGAACTTTACCGTCAGTTCAGCGAGCTCTTCCACTCCGTCTGCCACCGCCACCGCCTGCCCTACCAGATAGTGCCCTATTTCATCTCCTCCCATCCCGGCTGTACGGAGCGCGACATGGCAGCCCTTGCCCGCAAGACACAAGCCCTCGGCCTCCACCTCGAGCAGGTGCAGGACTTCACCCCCACGCCCATGACCGTCAGCACCGCCACCTGGTACTCAGGCCTCCATCCCTACACCCTCAAACCCGTCTTCAGCGAGCACAACCCCGCTGGCAAGCAGCGCCAGCGCAGCTACTTCTTCAAAAAATAAGCCCCCCTATTTAAGTCTTTTTCCATTTTTGTGCGTCATATAAGAAAAGACAAGAATATCCGGAGGGCATCGCGAGCGGTAATGGATAAATTTCAATTTTCAAATCTCAAATCTCAACTGCGCAGCAGTCGCGAGAACTTGCATTTGCTGTCGGCGAAGCCGGTGCAAATCTTGCAAGCAAGTTCGAGAACGAAGTGTCAATTTTCAATAGTCCATCATGCAATGCTGCAGTACGCATGCTACCGACTGGGCAATATTGACGATGCAGAAGACGCTGTGCAGGACGTGTTTGTCAAGCTGTACCAGAAGCAAAGCGAAGACGCTGCAGAAATCAAGAACCTGTCAGCCTACCTCTACCGCACGTTGGCAAATATCTGCGTCAGTCGATTGCGCGAGGCAGCCCGCAGACCGACAGTCCCCATCGACACGCAGCCAGAGCCCATTGCTGTAGAGGCCGAAGACTTTGAGCAAGAGTATCGCCGCATCAGCCGTCTGCTGGCAATGATACCCGAGGAGCAGGCAGAGGTAATACGCCTGCGGTATTATGGTGACAAGAGCTTTCCGGAGATAGCAGAAATCCTCGACATACCGCTTTCAACAGCCAAGTCGCGCTTTCAATACGGAATAGAGAAAATAAGAATAGGGATGATTAAAAACCAATAAAAAGACAATCATTATGGACTGCAAGGAATTTAAGAACATAGTCTGCGACCTCTTCGACAAAGAAGTAGATCCGCAAGTCAAGGCACAGTGCGACGAGCACCTCAGCCATTGTGCCGAGTGCAGCGAATACTATGACCAGATGCTCGCCACCACCGAGCTATTGCGCCCCAAGCATTCACCAGTGCCCGATAGGGCGGGGACGTATGATAAAACAGTAAATAGTAAATTGTCAAATAGTAAATATGTTTGGCTTCGCATCGCCGCCGTGTTTGCAGGCATTGTACTGCTTTCGGGCATAGCTCTCGCCACTGTCCTGATATTGAAGCCACAAAGCCACAAAGTCCAAAGTTCTATAGCCGACAACCAATGGTCAACGGCCAACGATCTGCCTGCGGATTCCGTCCGCTTCGACGGTGTGCGCCTTGACAGCATCCTCACTGTTGTCTCTGCCCACTACGACAAGGCAGTCTTCTTCCGCAGTGACGAGACCCGGGACATGACTTTCCTGCTGACATGGGAGCCAGACAAACCGCTTGCCGACTTCATAGCAGGGATGAACATGTTCGACGGATTACAGCTTACCCTTCAGAGCGACACCATCTTTGTCGAAGCTATTGAAGAGGAGGATGCGCTATGAAGAAACTTTTTATTGTGCTGCTGCTGATGGCTGTGCAGGCACTTCAGGCGCAGATTACCCGCAAATTCAACAACACCCCGCTCACTGAGGCTCTTCGCACCATTGAGCAGGGACAGAGTGAGTACACCATAGCCGTCCTCGCAGACGGCTTGGCTGATTTGCGTACCTATGCCAACGTAAAGAACCTCAGCGTCCCCGATGCCGTCAAGCTGGTATGCAAAGGTCTGCCCGTAAAGGTTAAAGTGAACGGAAGCAAAATCTCCGTGCAGCGCAAGGGAAACATGGCGCAAGGCAGGGATGTCCAGAATGGCAAGATGATTTACGGTCTTGTAAAGGATAACATTACGCAAGAGATTCTATATGATGTAGAGGTGTCTATTTATTCAGACACTACGCTTGTTGCCGAATCAAAGACTTACCGCAATTATCGTCCTACAGACAACTCGGAATACGGTTACTGGATAGCAACTATTCCAGCCCAAGGAGGAATGCTACACTTTGTTTTCCAGAAAGACGGGTATGAACCCACTGTGCAGGAATACCATGTGAAGCCATTCAAGAAGATGGAGCAAATGAGGTTTGCGTTCAATGCCAACATGCAACGCAAGAAAGACCAAGTGCTCGGAGCTGTAACCGTAAAGGCTACGCAGATAAAATTCTATCATAAAGGCGATACTATCGTGTATAATGCCGATGCTTTCAATCTGGCGGAGGGCTCGATGCTTGACAACCTCATCAAGTCGATGCCGGGCGCTGAACTAAGTGATGACGGTGAGATAACCATAAACGGCCGTCGTGTTGATGCGCTTCTGCTCAACGGAGAGGATTTCTTCAAAGGGAAGAACAAGATAATGCTGGAGAACCTGCCGGCATATATGGTAAAGAACATTAAGGTCTATGATCGTCTGGATGCCATGCAGCAGGCAATGGGCCGCAAGGACGGCGACTATGTTCTGGACGTGAACCTCAAGAAGCAGTATTCCATCGGCTGGATTGGCAATGTGGAGGCTGGCTATGGCAGCGAGGACCGCTACCTTGCGCGATTGTTTGCCCTGCGCTTTACAGATGCCTCGCGAGTGGGCGTCTATGCCAACCTGAACAATCTCAACGATACGCGCAAACCCGGCGAGAATTCCAACTGGACACCTGAGACAATGCCGACCGGTCTGCTTGCACAGAAGGCCGTAGGCGTTGACTATCTCATAAAGCCCAAGCGCACAATGAAGAAGTTCAGCGGCAACGCTGAGCTGAAATACACCGATGCTGACAACTACTCAGAGTCCACGGTGGAAAACTATCTCTCCGAGGGTAACACCTTCATGCGTAACCGCACTAAGAGCCGTCGTGACAACCTCGCTTTCTCTACCTCCCACCGTCTGGAATTCAACCAGAGTGACGGCATCAGCGGTGTGCAGCTGATACCATCTTTCGACTACTCGCGCTACAATCGCTTTGGCAGCAACCTCAGTGCCACCTTTGGCAGCGACCCCTTCAGCTATGCAGACAGTCGCGCCCTGCTCGACAGCATCTACATCATGCAGGGCGACAACCTGCGCAGAATAATGCTTAACCGCTATATACGTGAAACAAAGTATAAAGGCTGGAAAAACACGTCGTCGCTCTTTATTGACTTGACTAAATATAATGGAGTAATGATTTATGGCCTGCAAGGCGACATAGAACACACAGCTCAGAAAGACTTGACCTTCTCCCGCTATAACCTGGCATATCCCAATCATCAACAAAACTCCACAGTATACCAAAACACTTATACGCACGACCATCCGAACCGCAAGTTATCTTATAGTCTGAATCCCTTCCTCTATTTTAAACTCAATCAAAACATGAGTCTTCAGGTGGCTGGTGAAGTCGGACAGAGAATTCGTAAGCACGAATACTCTCGCTATAACCTTGAAGCTCTCTCTGAATGGGCTGATGATACAGAGCACGTTTTAGGAGAGCTGCCCTCCGAGACAGAACTGATGCTTCATGTCGTTGACCAGCAAAACAGTTACCATCTCAAAGAATATGATAATTATCAGTCTGCATACGTCAATTATCAATACGACACTTACAAACAGACTGATAACGGAATGCATTCATGGAATGTCTTTCTACAGATTCCTGTCACGCGACATCACTATCGTTTGGATTATACGCGCGGAGCTGTCTATTCCGGCATATCAAGGAGAAATGCTATTCTACTTGATCCGACATTTAAACTGCAATATAACTGGAAGAATGAGGTTACTGACCATAGCATCGAATATAACTATAAACTTACACAGACAACTCCCAATATGACTAACCTCATAGAGGTAGAGAACACTACCGACCCGCTAAACATATATACAGGCAATAGCAGGCTCAGAAATATCAGCAAGCACTATATGTACCTCTTGTATCAAGCCAATGACCCCGAGGAAGAGACGAACTTCTCCACCCGCCTGACATACAACACCACTGTCAATGCCATAGCCTACGCCTACACCTACGACCGTACCACGGGCATACGCCGCTACAGGCCGCAAAACGTAGATGGCAACTACCTGCTCGCTGCCGATATCAACTACAGCCGCCCACTTGACAAGCGCAAACGCCTTACCCTCAACACCATTACCCATGCCAAGCTCGACCACGGCGTTGACTATATCAGCGAGGACGCAGCCATAACCCCCATGCGCAGCAGCGTCAACACGTGGTGGGGTACAGAGACACTCAGACTCAACTACAAACTTGGCAAGCACACCATCGGAGCCAAAGGCTACATCGGCATAGGCCATGTCACC
This sequence comes from Bacteroidaceae bacterium, assembly GCA_017458585.1. Classification (GTDB taxonomy): domain Bacteria; phylum Bacteroidota; class Bacteroidia; order Bacteroidales; family Bacteroidaceae; genus UBA6382. The sequence continues at coordinate 27,610 of JAFTAJ010000045.1, read as the reverse complement.
TCCTCGCGTGAAGGCTTCGATACCTTTACCCTCTGTGACTTCAACTATGGACTGACCACCACAGTCAAGCTACCCTGCAACTTTGAAATATCCACCGACCTCACCATGTACAGCCATCGCGGATACGCCACCGGCAGTTCTAACACCAACGACCTCGTATGGAACGCCCGCATCACAAAGAGCCTGCCCAAGCACGGACTTGTCTTTATGCTTGACGGCTTTGACATCCTCAATCAGCTTAGCAATATCTCGCAGGTCATCAATTCGCAGGGCCGCACCGAGACCTACCGCAACTCCCTGCCCCGCTACATCATGGCCCACGTCATCTACCGACTCAACAAGAAGCCGAAGAAGTAACGCGCAATGAAACGCCTGACTATTCTCGCTGTCTGTTGTATATCGTACGTAGTCTGCATGGCGCAGATTACCCGCAAATTCAACAACACCCCGCTCACTGAAGCTCTGCGCACCATTGAGCAGGGACAGAGTGAGTACACCATAGCCGTCCTCGCAGACGGCTTGGCTGATTTGCGTACCTATGCCTACGTAAAGAACCTCAGCGTCCCCGATGCCGTCAAGCTGGTATGCAAAGGTCTGCCCGTAAAGGTGAAAGTAAACGGCAACAAAATCTCCGTGCAGCGCAAGGGAGAGAAGGCAAAGAAGAAGGGGCTTGTAAACAACACAGCCGAAATCCGTGGCTATGTCCATAACCGGCTAACGCACGAGTATCTGTATGATGTTAAAGTTTCTCTGATGAAGAACGACAGTATTGTCGCTACATGTATTATTGATAAGAATATAACATACCTCCATCCCGTTTGGTCTTTCGAGGTTGACATCAAGGAAGGAAGTAACTATGTCTTATTGTTTGAGAAGGAAGGATACAACATCTTGTCATGGCCGTTGAGGGAGCAGCTGGCAAAGAAACCCCTGAAAAAAGGCGAAATGCGCGTTGTCGCGGATGTGCCGATGGACAAAGCACCGAAGACTCACGAACTCAATGGAGTTACTATCAAGGCCACGAAGGTGAAGTTTTACCACAAAGGTGACACGCTCGTTTATGATGCCGATGCGTTTGAGACAGCCGAGGGCTCGATGCTTGATGCGCTGATAGACCAGCTGCCAGGCGTGAAACTTTATGACAATGGAGAAATCTATGTCAACGGACGCAAGGTGGAAAGCCTTATGCTCAACGGTGAGGATTTCTTTAAGGGGAAAAATAATATAATGCTGGAAAATCTTCCTGCATATATGGTCAAGAATGTCAAGACCTACGAAAAGACAGGACTTTTAACGCAGATGATGGGGCGTGATATGGGCGACAAGGAGTTCGTGATGGATGTGATTCTTAAGAAGCAATATCAAATAGGCTGGATTGGCAATGTAGAGGTCGGCAAAGGAAACCATAACTTATATATGGCAAGGCTTTTTGCTGTGCGATTCTCTCCGCTGTCACGCATCACCACCTTTGGGAAAATTAATAATCTTAGTGATGAGCGCAAACCTGGAGAGAACGATTTCTGGAGTCCCGAAGCGATGTCTTCGGGATCAAGAAGGGCACAAAAGGCTGGCGCAGACCTCCTGTTTAACAGCAAGGACAAAAGAATAAAATATACTGGAAACATCGAGTTTACCCATACAGACCTTGAGAATCGTTCCAGAACAGCATCTGAAACCTACCTGCCTGACGGAAACATCTTCTCCCGCAATGTGTACGCGGGGCGAGATCGTAATCTCAAGCTTGACGTGCAAAACAAATTCTCGCTGATAAATAAAAAATATAGTAAGACAATGGAGCTCCAACCGAATCTGTCTTATAAGAAGTATGATTCTCATTCCGAAAACATATCTGCCACATTCGACAAAGAGCCTTCCATAGAGTCCGTAACAGAGATAATTGACAGTGTGTATCAGAGCGATAATCCCGCACTGCTCTCCACTATCATCAACAGAAATCTTAACAGAGACAAGCGAGACGGATATCAACTTAACATGAGTATGCCTTACAGATTCTTCTCTGCACTTAATACATCCAAGAACCTCTCTCTCACATTTGGCGGCAACGTGAATTACTCAACGCAGTCTAACGACAACTGGCGCCAGACGAGCGTTGACTATCCAAGCAATACGACAAAGGCATCAGACATACGCAACAGATACTCTCATAGCTACCCCGACCATCATTTCGGCGCCAACACAAGCGTGGGGTTGGGTCAGCAGATAATGCCGGGATTCAGTATTGACTACCGATACAGTATAGGGTATAACAGTTCCCATAATGACAACAGGACATATATGCTTGAACGCCTGGCAGGATGGGATGACCTTAATGAGCACCAGATAGGCCTGCTCCCCTCTGAGGAAGAATACCTCATGTGCATAGATACGAACAACAGCTCTTACAGACGTTCCTCTAATGTGCATCAGACACCGAATGTAACACTGCTTTATGGCTATGACTATTGGACAGGACAACGTAAGGAGAAGCATAACCATTATGAGATGACTCTGTCAATGCCACTGGCTTTCAATCACGAGAAGCTTGATTATGCACGCGGCACTTATGACGGCATTACAAAAAGAAACACGTGCTTCTTCAATCCATCTTTCACGGCGAGACTGCTGGCCAATAATCTCAGTGATGAATTGTCATTAAACTACCGCATTTCACATTCGGCTCCTCCAATGATGTATTCTCTTGACTATTGCAATGATGCAGACCCGATGAATATCTTCTATTACAATGCCGACCTAAAGAATATGGCCTCCCATAACGCCAGCCTCAACTACACCCACAAAAACACGGAGAAAGAATTGAACTACTCCCTCAACACCTCCTATAACATTACTACAAACTCCGTAGCAATGAGCTACATCTACGACCGCTCCACCGGCATACGCACCTTCAGGCCGTCGAACGTAAGTGGCAACTATAACTTCCAGCTAAACTTCGGATATTCCCGGCCTCTTGACAAGCAGAAACGCCTTTCACTCGGCAATAATCTAAACTGGAACATGATTCACGGCGTTGACCTCGTGGGCACAGACACCGGCTCGGCACCTGAGAGGAGCAGCGTAATGACCAACTGGATTAACGACCACCTCCACCTCAACTATAGGGTAAACAGATTCTTCAGGATAGGGGCAAGAGGCCACATCGGCTATGGCCGCAGCACCTCCAGGCGTGAGGACTTCAACAATGTAAGCCTCTACAATTTCGACTACGGTCTCAATGCAACGCTCCCGATGCCCTGGAAGATGCAGCTCTCTACCGACCTTACCATGTACTCGCGCCGCGGAGATGCCAGCAGTGCCGCCAATACTAACGACCTCGTGTGGAACGCACGCCTGAGCAAGACCTTCCTCAAGGCAGGCCTCACCTTCGCCATCGACGGCTTCGACATCCTCGGCCAGCTCAGCAGTCTCTCCCAGTACCTCAACTCCCAGGGCCGCACCGAGTCCTACCGCAACACCCTCCACAGCTACGTCATGGCACACGTCCTCTACCGACTCAACAAGAAGCCGAAGAAGAAGGAATGACAAGTAGTTAACGGGTAGTTAACAAGTAGTTAATATGAGAAAAAAGGGGTAGGAGGAGATAGAAGTCGCTTTTTGTCGCTGTTAGGTCGCTGTTAGATTTTGTAAGCTCACGATAAGATTTTGTAAGCACGCTGTTAGATTTTGTAAGGTCGCCCTTAACTTTGTTAGGGGCGTTTCTTGGGGTGAGCGAAAGGCTTTGCAAGGGTGGCTGACAGTCTCTCTACAGCAAGTATGTGGTGCGGCTTCCGTATGTGAATTTGTAGCGTGTTTGTACCGTGTTTGTAACCTCGATTTTGGGGCGCAAAACGATTATCACGCTGAAAATCAAAAGTTTGTCGTCAGGGTATTTTTTTCGAAATTGTACCCTCACGGAAAAATCCGTACTTTTGTCGCCGCTAATGCGGTATTGAGTATTGAGTATTGAGTATTAACTAAACGACTAAACGACCAAAGAAAAACAAAGAAAAGTAACCAAAAGAAAATAAAAGAAAGGAGGAATTTATTGGACAATAAATTCCTTAAAGAAAAAGAAGAAGAAGAATAATGAGATTTTTTTCTGAATTCTTTTTTTTCTACCTAAAATATGGCGGTGAAAGAAATAATCATTACCTTTGCCCTATAAAAGTGATGGCCTATGGCTAAGAAGATGTATATAATCGCAGGATGCAACGGCGCTGGCAAGACTACTGCCAGCTTCACCATCCTGCCCGAGTTTATGCAGTGCGAAGAGTATGTCAACGCCGACGAGATAGCACGCGGCCTGTCGCCCTTCCACCCCGAGAGGGTACCCGTAGAGGCCGGCAAGCTGATGATCTCGCGAATGACCGAGTTCCTGAGAAAAGGCGTCACCTTCGCCGTGGAGACAACTCTCTCCACCCATTCGTATGTAAACCTCATCAAGCGTGCCCACAAGGCGGGTTACACGGTGGAGCTGTTCTTCCTGTGGCTCTCCTCCGCCGACGTGGCCGTGAGGAGAGTGGCCAAGCGCGTGGCCGAGGGTGGCCATCACATCCCCGAGGACGTGATAAGGCGCCGCTACGATGCGGGCATTCGCAACCTCATCGAGACTTACAGCCAGATAGTGGACCGCTGGATTCTGATTGACAACAACACCACCTCCGTGGTGGTGGCCGAGACACGCAACGGCGAGACGACCGTGTTTGACCTCGACCGATATAATAAAATTCTGAGCCATGATGCATAACGATTACAACTCGCCGCTCACTCCCTACGCCCGTAAGGTGCAGCACGGCATGGCGGTGGCTAACCGCAAGATGATGGCCAGAGCTTCGGTCTTTGGATACTCGCTGGTGATTGGCGAGCCTGACGGCGGGTACCGCGAACAGGACGCCCGCGCGCTGATGGAGGAGTTGCGCGACACACCGTGGTGGAAAACTCACTTTGATGACTAGGCAGGATCTCTTTCGTCAACTAACCGACCTGACGCTACAGCTGCAGAAGGAGCCGGACAATGCGGAGCTGCTCATGCAGCGCGGGCAGATACGCTACCGCCTTAACGACAAGCCAGGGGCGTGGGAGGACCTGCAGCAAGCCCTGGAGCTGAAGCCCGAGCTGCTGAAGAAAATTAGTGGAAAGATAAAGAAATAAAGAAGTTAAAGAAGTTAACGCTTGCTGTGCAAGCTAGAAGTTAAAGACAATACCTAGGACGATAACGATAACGAAAACGATAACAAGAAAAACTCTTTTCAAGAGCTTAGCACTTTGTGCTGAAGCCGAGGCTATCGCCACGAGTTTGTCCGTAAGTGAACTTCCGTCATCCTCCTGTCGAAGCCCCGTCACATCCTGACGGATTAAAAGCTCTTGAAAAGCAAAAACATAAAAAAACATTTAGAGTTAAGTGCCGTAGGCACGACAGATAACAGGCAGGTGGTGCAGTTTCCGCAGGAAACAAACCCCTGCAATAGACGTTAGACCAAAATAACCCCGAAGGGGTGACAGAACAACCAAATAGCTAAATAATTAAATTGTAAATAAATCGTAAAATCGTAAATAAAAAACGGCTTCAAAAATAGATACTGATGAATATTGTAGAACGATTTCTTAATTACACGAAGTTTGACACCCAGTCGGCGGAGGACAGCCAGACGACTCCGTCCACAGAGAAGCAATGGGCGTTTGCCCGCTACCTGAAAGGGGAACTGGAGGACATAGGGCTCGACGATGTGGAACTCGACGAGCACGGCTATCTCTATGCTGTGCTGCCCGCCAACACCAATAAGAAAGCACCGGAGATTGGCTTCATCGCCCACATGGACACGAGCCCCGACTGCTCAGGCGCCGACATCAACCCGCGCATCGTGGAGTGCTACGATGGCGGCGACATAGTGCTCGACGCTGAGGCCGACATACGCATCTCGCCCCAGACATTCCCTGAGCTGCTCAGCCATAAGGGCGAGGATATCATCGTGACAGACGGCCACACTCTGCTCGGTGCCGACGACAAGGCAGGCATCGCAGAGATAGTGCAGGCGATGGTCTGGCTGATGGAGCATCCCGAGATAGAGCACGGCAACATACATGTGGCCTTCAATCCCGACGAGGAGATAGGCATGGGTGCCCATAAGTTTGATGTAGAGAAGTTCGGCTGCGAGTGGGCTTACACCATGGACGGCAGCGAGGTGGGCGAGCTGGAGTTCGAGAACTTCAACGCCGCCTCTGCCAAGATAGCTGTCACCGGCATGAGTGTGCACCCGGGCTATGCCAAGGGCAAGATGCTCAACGCGGGGCGCATAGCTGCCGAGCTGGTGGCGATGATGCCAGAGGCCGAGACACCCGAGCAGACAGAGGGCTACGAGGGATTCTTCCACCTTACCGGCATGAGCGGCAATGTGGAGCGTGCCGAACTGAGCTATATCATCCGCGACCATGACCGCAAACGCTTTGAACAGCGCAAGGAGCAGATTGTCGAGGTGTGCAACACACTAAACGAGAAGTATGGCAGCACCGTGGTCAAGGCCGAGGTGAAAGACCAATATTATAATATGCGCGAGAAGGTGGAGCCCATGATGCACGTCATCGACATAGCCATCAAGGCTATGGAGCGTGCCGGCGTGCCTGTGAAGATACAGCCTATCCGTGGCGGCACCGATGGTGCGCAGCTCTCGTTCAAGGGGCTGCCCTGCCCCAACATCTTCGCCGGAGGAATGAATTTCCACGGTCCGCTGGAGTATCTGCCCATCCCCTCGATGCATAAGGCCATGGACACTATCGTGCAGATATGCGCCATCACCGCGAAGTACAATGAGTAGAATAATAAGAAGTTAAAGAAGTTAACGCCCGCATGCGGGCTAGAAGTTAACGCTTGCTGCGCAAGCTCGAAGTTAAAGACAACACCTAGGATTAACGTCGAGCGCGAAGCGCGATAACTTCGAGGAGCCGCAGGCTCCGATAACTCCCGAGCAGCGTAGCTGCGATAACTTCTGAGCAAAGCGATAACTCCTAATAACATATAGATATGGCAACAACAAATCCTGTCTCCAACAGCGGAGACGACAAACTCAAAGCCTTGCAGACGGCTATGGCCAAGATAGAGAAAGACTTCGGCAAAGGCTCTATCATGAAGCTGGGCGACCAGCCGGCGGTGAAGGTGGACGTGATTCCCACTGGCAGTATTGGCCTGAATATGGCTCTCGGCGTGGGCGGCTACCCCCGCGGTCGTATAATCGAGATTTTCGGTCCCGAATCGTCGGGTAAGACAACCCTTGCCCTCCATGCTATGGCTGAGGCGCAGAAGATGGGAGGCATAGCCGCAATGATTGATGCAGAGCATGCCTTTGACCCGTACTATGCCGAAGCTCTTGGCGTGAATATCTCCGACCTGCTTGTGTCGCAGCCCGACAATGGCGAGCAGGCGCTCCAGATAGCCGACCAGCTGATCAGCTCGGCGGCTGTGGACATCATAGTGATAGACTCTGTGGCTGCCCTTACGCCCAAAGCAGAGATAGAGGGCGACATGGGCGATAACAAGGTGGGTCTGCAGGCACGCTTGATGAGTCAGGCGCTGCGCAAGCTGACCTCTACCATCAGCAAGACCAAGACATGCTGCATCTTCATCAATCAACTGCGTGAGAAGATTGGCGTGATGTTTGGCAATCCCGAGACCACCACAGGCGGCAACGCGCTGAAGTTCTATTCCAGCGTGCGCCTCGACATTCGCCGTGTCTCCGGCGTTAAGAGTGGCGAAGATGTGGTGGGCAGCCTGACACGCGTGAAGGTGGTTAAGAACAAAGTGGCACCCCCGTTCCACAAGGCTGAGTTTGAGATTACCTTCGGCGAGGGCATCTCCAAGACCGGCGAACTGGCTGACCTGGGCGTGGCGCACGAGATTATCCAGAAGTCGGGCAGTTGGTTCAGCTATGATGGCCAGCGCATAGCGCAGGGCCGCGACAAGCTGAAGGCTGTGCTTAGGGATAATCCCGAGATGATGGCGGAGATAGAGCAGAAACTGGCTGAGCGTCTCCGTTAAGCAAGCAATAGAACAAAAGAATATAACAAAAACCTTCAAAACCCCCATGCCAGTATGTAAGTGCTTTCAGCCCTTACCAGATGCAAGTCAAGAATTTTCCTTATAAGCCCAAGCTTATAGATAAAAATTCCTGACTCACATCTTGGCCTTCTTCGAAGGCATTACATACTGTCATGGGCAAAAACAATCGGCTTTTCAAGCCTAAAAACAGCCTGCGGTCTTCGATATTAGAGATCAAGAGGGAAGAAAGTTTTTTCTGTTTTTGCCAATGAGATGATGGCGACGGAGTCGCTTCATGATGATTAGGAAAAAGAGGGAAAGCTGGCTTTCATTCTTTTGAGTAAGCATAATGAGTAGGTGCGTAGCACTCATCATCTCATTGGGGTTTTTCAGGTGTTTGTTGACACAGGATTTCACAAGTAATGCTTTTTTGCCCTTTTTTACCATTGACAAATGACATTTTGGGGGTAATTGTTTAACATTTGTCATAAAAGTGAGGCGAAAATTAAGTTTTTTTGCGTTTTCTGGCAAAAAATGTATTGCTATTGTAAAAAAAAGTTATAATTTTGCCCAATCATTAGTATTTGTATTGATGATTGACGACAGAAACAACAACCTTTCTATACCCATAGAAGCTAATAAATATAATATAAAGGTACGCGCCCATGCGTGAATGCTTGTCAGGTAACGTTTCCCTGTGCTCCAACGGGGAGAGGTTTTGTGTTAATTGAGGATTGACACACCCCATCCCCCTTATGGGGACTTCCCCTAACTTAGGGGCAGAAAAATTGAAGATTAAAAAGAGATAGTAATAATTAATTTTTTGTTTAACTTAAATTGTGTGAACATGAAAAAGATCCTAATTCTTTTGGCGCTCCTGCTCGCAATAGGGCAAGGAGCGTGGGCACAGATGAAAGTCAACGGTACAGTGATGTCGGTTGACAGCGTGCCCCTTGCTAATGTCATCGTGGTAGTTACGGGTACCAACGTAGTTGCCGAGACAAAGGCAGACGGAAAGTTTTCATTAAACGTGCCTAAGGGCAGGACTCACCTCTTTGTCAGCGCTATGGGTTATGAGACCCAGCAGATACCTGTCAAGGCGCAGATGGAGATTTATCTCCGCCAGGCACAGGTGAACCTCAACGAGGTTGTGGTTACCGCCATGGGTGTTCAGCGTGAAGAGAAGACCCTGGGTTACTCCACTCAGACGATTGACAATGAGCAGCTGACTCTCGGTGCGCTCACTGATGTGACGAGCTCCTTGGCAGGTCAGGTGGCCGGTGTTCAGGTGAACACCACCTCCAGCGACCCTGGTTCGGCTAACTCGGTAATCATCCGTGGTGTGAGCTCCATCAACGGTAACAACCAGCCCCTCTATGTAGTGGACGGTGTGCCTCTCGCACAGACTACCGTTTCTGCTCAGGAGCACCAGAATGCTGTTGGTGGTATCTCCAGCATCAACCCCAACGACATCGACAAGATGACCATCCTCAAGGGTGCTGCCGCTACCGCTCTGTATGGTAGCCGCGCTGCCAATGGTGTTATCATGATTACCACCAAGAGTGGTAAGAAGGGCAGTGGCAAGAACTTTGAGATTGCCTACGACGGTAGCTTCCAGTGGCGTACTGTAAGCACTCTGCCTAAGCTCCAGAACCGCTTCGGTCAGGGCTGGAACGGTACTCAGACCTTCATTGAGAACGGTTCTTGGGGACCTGAGTTCGACGGCTCTACCCAGGTCTATGGTCCTATCTGGAACAACCAGCAGCTCATCCACGAGTACAGCGCTCTGAAGAGCAACATTCGTGACTTCTTCAAGACTGGTTTCCTGAATTCTCACAGCATCTCTCTCAATGGTGTTTCCGACGACAACAAGATGACTTACTACCTGAGCTTCTCAAAGAGTTCAGACAACGGTATCATCCCGGGCGACAAGGACACCTACAAGCGTAGCACTCTCGCTTATCGCGGCAGCTATCAGGCTACCGACTGGTTGAAGCTGACCTCCAGCGTTAACGTTTCCAAGAGCAAGACCAACACCGTAGGTTCATTCCAGGGTGCCACCATGATTGATGGTCTCTTGGAGTTTGCCCGCGACATCAGCCTTGTTGACCGCCAGGACCTCAGCTCCGCATTCAATACTCCCGAGGCTTGGTTTACCCCCTACGGTATCACCAACCCCTATTGGGCTATTGCTAACCACTACAACCACAACGACGCCAAGCAGGTGTTTGGTAAGGTGCAGGCTGATATCCAGCCACTCAAGCAGCTGACCTTGACCTATCGCTTCGGTTTCGACTACGGCGACTACGATCATAAGATTGGTAATCCCGAGATTGCTCTCGACGACGCCCTCATCAATAATGACTACGGCTACGCTCCCTCCAATATGAACGAGTCAGGTTCTGTATCTACCTCCTATGCACGCAGGTATGAGATCAACCAGGACTTCCTCGCTAACTGGAAGGACAAGTATCTCGGCGGCCGCCTCGATGTTAACCTCATGGCAGGTGTCAACATCAGCGAGCGTTACTCCACCAGCAGCAGCAACCTGGTAGAAGAACTTACATTCCATACCGGTTTCTGGCAGCTGAGCAACGGTGCTACCAAGACTTCCATGTCTGAGAGCCAGGCCAAGCGTCGCAGCGTAGGTCTCTTCGGTGACCTTACCCTCGGATGGGATGACATGCTGTTCCTCGACATTACAGCACGCAACGACTGGTCATCCACTCTGCCGCTCAAGAAGAACAACTACTTCTACCCGGGCGCAACCCTGAGCTGGATTTTCACCAAGGTCATTCCTGAGAACGACATCCTCACCTTCGGTAAGGCTCGTCTGGCCTACGGTAAGACTGGTAACGATGCAGGTGCATACATGGTTTATCCGCGTTATGTCCAGGCATTCTCCAATGGTTACTATGCAGGCGACCTGACCACATTCCCCTTCAATGGCAAGAACGCTTTCCAGGCATCTGCCACTGCAGGTTCCAACAGTCTGAAGCCTGAGATGACCACCGAGTTTGAGATGGGTCTTAACCTTGCATTCCTCAAGAATCGCATCACTTTGGACTTCTCTTACTACAACCGTGCAACCAAGGACCAGATATTCACTCTGCCCGTTGATCCTTCTACCGGTTTCAGCTCAATGGTAACCAACTTCGGTAAGGTAACCAACAAGGGTATCGAGCTCTTGGTTAACACCGTGCCCGTGCAGACCAGAAGACTGCGTTGGGAGTTGGGCTTCAACTTTGCAAAGAACAACAACAAGGTTGTTTCTATGCCTGCAAGCCTTGAGGGTGGCAAGGTCACTATCAACAGCTTCTCAGCAGGTAACGATGCAGTATATATGTACGCTGAGGTTGGCAAGCCCATGGGCGAGCTCTACACATATCTGCCCCAGTACACCGACGATGGTCAGATGATCGTGGGTGCCAATGGTCAGCCGCTGCTCACCACTGAGGTTAAGGATACCGGCAAGAATGTCAATCCTGTATGGACTGGCGGTCTTACCACCTCTCTCTCTGCTTACGGCTTCACCCTCAGTGCAGCTCTTGACGTACGCCAGGGTGGCTACATGTTCTCTCGTACCAAGAACCTCATGCAGTTCACTGGTAACGGCGACATCACTCTCTACAACGAGCGTAATCCGTTTGTCATCCCCAACTCTGTATATGCTGACGGTACCGAGAACGTTTCTCCCATCTACCTCAACAACCAGGGTATTCAGGACTACTTCAATAAGTCTGGTGCCGGCTTAGGCGGCGAGTTCTATCTGCTCAAGCGTTCATTCGTGAAGTTGCGCAATATCACTCTCTCCTATACTCTGCCGAAGACTATCGTGAAGAAGCTCTATCTGAGCGACATCACCCTCTCGCTGTTTGCCAACAACCTCATTACCTGGACTCACAAGGGCAACCGTTACATCGATCCTGAGACCTCGTCCTATGGCAATGACCTCGACGGTATGTTCGGCGAACTCTATTCCAATCCTGCATGCCGCACCATCGGTTTCAATGTGGCTCTGAAATTCTAAAAAAAAGGAGGAATATATTATGAAAAAAATAGCAATTATATCTACAGTTGTATTGGGATTGCTGACCTTCGCTTCTTGCGACAGCTATCTGGACATCAATGAAGATCCCAACTCTCCCGCTGAGAGCAACATGACTACCGACATCATGTTGCCCGGTGCAGAGATGAACCTTGCTGGCACCTATGGTGATTTCATGCGTATCACCGGCGGTTACTTCGCACAGCAATACGCACAGACCTTCGGTACTTCCAACTATCTGGATTACTCACAGTTTGAGATGTCTGCAACCCGCTCCAGCGGTGCTTACACTCAGCTCAATGTACGTGCTCTGAAGAACCTGACCACCACTCGCACTCTCGCAGAGAAAAGCGAAGAGTGGGGCACATATCTTGCTACCACCACCCTGCGTGCATTCATCTATCAGCTCCTCGTGGACTGCTACGGTGAGGTTCCTTACTCTGAGGCTTTCACCGGTGCCACTTCGCCCAAGTATGACGATGGCGCTGATGTATATGCAGGCATCCTTGCAGAGCTCGACGATGCTCTTGACAAGGCAGGTGCTGGCGACCAAGTGGCTACTAACTTCCTCTTCCCCGGCAAGACTGCCAGCGAGTGGATTAAGTTTGCCAACGCTCTCAAGCTGAAGATACTTATGCGTGAGTATGACGTCAACAGTGCTGCTGCTGCTCAGGTTAAGGCCTTGATTGAGGAGGACAACTTCCCCACCGAGGACATAGCTTATGCAGGCTGCTGGAAGGATGAGTCTGGTGCAATGAGCCCCTTCTATGCTGAGGAGTTTGCCACCAACTGGGGTAGCACTCAGATCAATGTGGTTGCCAATGTGGCAATCATCAACACCATGCTGCAGAAGGACGAAGACGGCGAAGTTGTCTATGAAGACCCGCGTCTCTCCGCATTCTTCGAGCCCAATGCCAGCGGTGAATACACTGGTGGTATCTCCGGTACCAACTTCGCTACTGCCGGTGACGGCCTTAAGTCAGGTAATTGGTGCCGTCCCGTGGCCAGCTACGACATGCCCGTATATCTGATTACTGTAGCAGAGACTGAATTCTTCATCGCCGAGTACTATGCACGCACTGGCAACAATGGCGAGGCAAAGAATCACTATGAGGCAGCTATTGAGGCATCTTGCGCTACCGCAGGTGTTGACGGAGCTGAGGATGTTATCGCACAGTTCCCCTACGACAATAGCAACTGGAAGAAGTCCATCGGTATCAGCAAGTGGGTTGCCCTCACAGGCGTGAATACCATTGAGGCATGGTGCGAGGTTCGTCGTCTGGACTATCCTGCATTCGGCTCTGTTAAGGGTTCGGATATGTACAACCAGCGTGATGACTCCTCCTACAAGCCCGAGAAGTGCCAGCCCGGTACTCTCTACACTCCCATCGATGTAAAGAACGAGGTAGGTCCCAACAAGCTTCTGGAGCGTTGGCCTTATGCTGAGAGCTCTTCTTCACGCAACAACATTACTCCCGAGTTCCCGGGCTATACCGTTCCTGTTTTCTGGGGTAAGTAATATGCTACGCATTGATCAAATTTGATAATTAAAATTTGAAATAATCATGAAAAAGACACTTTTATATACAATGCTTTTCGCTGTGGCAATGTTCACTCTGACCAGCTGCGGCGATGACGATTCGGCAGGCAAGAGCCGCATCACCTACTATGCAGAGCTTACGCTCAACGATGATGCCTATATGACTGTGCCGGTAGGTAGCACTTTTGCCGACCCCGGTTGTGTAGCTACAATGGGCGGTGAAGATGTTTCCGACCAGGTAGTAGCCAGCGGTTCTGTAAATACTGCCAAGCTTGGTTTCTATACTCTGAATTATGTAGTTACCAATCCTGATGGATTCAGCGCCTCCACTTCGCGTACTGTAGCAGTTGTTGACCCCAACAACTTTGCCAGCACCTATTACGGAGAGAGCCAGTATGGCAGCCGCCATTACTTCAATGCTCCCATCAGCATCACCGACAACGGCGATGGCACCTATACCATCAACGACGTGCTGGGCGGCTTCTATAGCTATGGACGCTATCCTGGCTATGACGCTTATGGCTATGACTTCTTCGCTGATGCTGTACTGTCACTCAATGACGACAACACCATCAACATCGAGAGCGTCGGCAGCTGGTATTTTGGAGTATATCCCATCACTATTGCTGAAGGCGACGGCACCTACAACCCCGAAACGGGCGAGATAGAGATGAACCTCGACTTCGATGGCGATCCGTTCTATGTAAAACTAACCAAGTAAAAACGAGTACATAGTTATGAAGAAAATAACATATTTCGCAGCACTTCTCCTGGCAGGCCTGACATTCAGTTCGTGCGAAAAGGAGGATATTGAGAACACTGCTACCGTCGATATGGCAGGACAGTGGTACGTTGACATAGACGCAGTAGATGCAGACGGCAACCCTATTCCCGGTGGCGAGCACTATTTCGGATATGATGAGGAAAGATTCCTTCTCCTCACCTATAACACCTCCGCGAACAGCAAGGACGAGATGATTATCGACGACCTCGGCAACTGCGACTTGGCAAATTATTATGGCAACGCCGCATATCCCTGCTACTCTTTCAAGGGTAAGGTTAATATCAACCAGAAGGATCTCACCTTCTCTTCTGAAAATTCAGAGAACCTGGGTGGCGATTATGCCTTCAGCGTAATAGAGGGTAAGATACTCAAGGGCGAGGGCCGCCAGAAGAATGGTTCTGTATGCGACAGCATCGTATTCTTCGTTCAGTTTGATGGCGACCCCTGGTATCCGGACGACGGCTATGAGTATTACAAGATCAGCGGCGTACGCTACAGCGGTCTTGCCGAGAACGACTAATTTGTCGCACACAGTACGTTAAGTACCAGTCATATTATCAGCGCCGTGCATTTTTTGCACGGCGCTGATTTCTTATTTCTCCTTTACTCCTTACTTCTCTTGCTACCACCCTGTGGCTGCCCAGTTGGCGGCCTTATACCACGCGGTGGACTGGAATTGTTTGTTGAATGGGTATTTCTTGTATTTTTCAGCGTCATACCTCTCGTCGGGAATGAACATGCTCACTCCGACCATGTGGTCGGGATCATCGAGAATGCCGTAATAAGTCTGGCCGTTAAGATGATATTGAATGAATTTCTCGGTGGCATTGTGGGAGAGGATGCACTTGTCGGCTTCTGCACGCCATGCCTGGTAGTCCTCTGCGCTGAGGATGCGGCCCAGTGCGCAACCCATGTCGTAGTGGGCGGGTGAGTAGTAGTACACGTTGTCACTATAGTGCTGCACGTCGGTCATGTCCATGGTAGTGCGATTGGTGATGGCCTTGTTAATGTATTGCCCGGTTACTGCGGCGAAGTGTTCGAGTTCGCTGGTCTTGATAACAGAGTTAACATTGCCAAGATCTCCGTAGTAGTCTTTGAGGCTTACATTCTGCGTGGCATCAAAGTAATACTGGCTTGCCAGATGGATGGCATTTGCATCGTTCATGGGGTAGGCGAAGAGCCCGTGTGGGATGAGGTCGGTGTAATATGCTCCATAGGCTGAGGTGGAGGTGGCGCTGCCTATGACGTAGGAGGCAACATCTTTCAGCTCGTAGGCTGTCTCTATGTTCTGCATCTCGCAGGCATCGAAGAATATGTAGTCCAAGTGTATGCCGCTGCGGGATATGGCTGTGGCCATGTCGGAGATGTCCATCTGCACGCCCATTCGGCCTCTGGCATCGGTGTCATTCTCCATGTCGCCGCCGCCACCTACGTCAATGCCAAACGACTTGGTGGCTGGAAGAGTGTTCTGGACATTGGTGCTGGCTACCCATCCGTTGCCGTGACTCCACAGGATGAGGCCGTAGCTCTCGGATGGATAGTTGGTAGCCACGTAGCTGAGCACCTCATGTAGTGTGGCAGGGTCGGTGGAGCAGACATCAAGTGACCATCTCTTTTCAAGGCTTACCATTGTACGCAGCTGCCCACCGCCACCATAGCGGTAGATACGGCTGAGACGCGGGCGTTGGTCGTCGTCGATGAAGAGGAATACATTGTCGCGTGTGCTGTTGTAGTTCTTCATGCCTTCCATTATCTCCAGCGAGTCGAGCCTGCTGGCGCTGGTGTAGCCAGACTCGATATAGCCGAGTGAGTTCTGTGCGGCGATGTAGATGATTACCGAGCGGCGATAGGTCTCTTTTTGCTCGGGTTCGTCGGGGCTGTCGCTATCGCTGCTGCCGGAGCAGGATGCGAACATCATCATGCTGCATGCAAAGAAGAGCAGCGTCGATGTGAATTTCCAAATTGTTTTCATAATTGTTTTGTTTGTTTTTTATGTATTGTTTTTCTTTTTAACTCCGAATTGTGGGTCTATCTTTACTATGCGTGCCACGATGACGGTAAGCAGGCAGCATACCATCACGAGGATGAAGAAGGCTGTGTAGCCGAGCCACTGCTGCAGGTAGCCTGCCACCATGCCAGGCAGCATCATGCTCAATGCCATGAAGCCCGTGCAGATGGCGTAGTGGGATGTCTGGTTGTTGTTTTGGGCGGCGTCGGGGGCGCTTGTCTGGCAGAAGTAGAGCATGAAGAGCATGTACGCCGTGAAGCCGAAACCGTAGCCGAACTGCTCCACGAAAATGGCGGTCGAAATGACGAAGATGTTGCTGGGCAACATAATGCTCAGAAACACATATATTATGTCGGGCAGGGTGATGGCCCACACCATTGGCCAGAGCCATTTCTTGAGGCCACCCTTCGAGGCAGCGATGCCGCCGAGTATGCCGCCGATGGTGAGGCCCACCACTCCTACGGTGCCTTGGGCTATGCCTACCGCGTCGGTGCTTAGTGCGAGACCGCCAACGTCGGTTGAGTCTATCAGGAAGAGGGGCGCTATCTTGGTGAGCAGTGCCTCGGGGAAGCGGTATAGCAGCATAAACACTATGGCTATCCAAACCCCCGGCTTAGTGAAAAACTCTTTGAATACAGTAATGAATTGGCTGGCAACGGCACGTCTCTCTTTCTTATCCACGGTGTCTTTCTTCTCTACGCGTGGTAAAACTATGGCATGGTATAGGAAGAGCAGTATGAACACTACTGCTACGGCCGCCATGGTGTAGGTCCATGCCAGAGGCTCGTCACCGAGATTTTTCTCCAGCGTGCCGGCGAGGATAAGCGTGAGGCCTTGCCCGGCTATCATGGATATGCGGTAGAAGGTGCTGCGTATGCCCACAAAGAGCGACTGCTTGTTGGTGTCGAGCCCAATCATATAGAAGCCATCGGCAGCTATGTCGTGGGTGGCGCTACTGAAGGCCATGAGCCAGAAGAAGGCCATCGTATATTGCACAAACTGCGGTGCCCTGATGGTTAGGGCCACGCCTGCTATGGTGACGCCTATCACAAACTCCATTACCACTATCCACCAGCGCTTGGTCTTAAACATGTCCACAATGGGGCTCCACAGCGGCTTGATGACCCACGGTAGGTAGAGCCAGCTGGTGTAGAGGGCAATCTCATCATTGCCAAGGCCAAGCTTCTTATACATTATTGCGGCGATGGCCATTACCATGAGGTAGGGTATGCCTTCAGCGAAGTATAGCGACGGCACCCAAGCCCAAGGATTGGATAGACCCCCTCTTATCCCCCTATAGGGGGAGGATTGGTTAGTTGTTTTCTTCATTATATTTTTCTATTTTTGTTTCCGGATAATAGTGTGCAAGTATCTCGCGGTAGTTATAGCCTTTGCTGCCCATCACCGCGGCGCCTATCTGGCAGAGCCCCACGCCGTGGCCCCAGCCCTTGCCGTGGAGGGTGAAGGTGTCGCCCTCCTGTTCCACTTCAAAGGCCGAGCTGTAGAGGTGGCTCTCGCTGAGGGCGGAGCGTATGGTGAGCTCTTTGCCTATGGTCAGGCTGTCCTTGGTGCCGCGTATCAACAGTTGGTATATGCGCCCGCTCTTGCCGCGCTTGATGGGCCGTAGCTCCAGTATCCGGCCGAAGTCACGCCCCAGTTTGCGGCGCAGCAGATTGCTAAGTTCGTCCTGCGTATATGTTACCGTCCAGCGGTAGAAATCTACGGTTTCTTGGTCGTAGTCGTTGAGCACCTGGGAGAGGATGGCCTTGTCGTGCGTGTCGCAGAGGATGGTGCCATCCTTGGGGTCGCGGTCTTCAAGGGCTTGCAGATAGGGCATGTCCTTGTCCTGCCAGCATGTGGCAAACTCCTCCATCCTGCCGCCGCAACACTTGGAGAAGCGGCAGTCACATATCTCGCCGTTGTAGGTCAGCACCTCGTCGCATGTCTCTTCCACGGCGCGTCTCACATTGGGATTGCTGGCCTTGGTGATGCCTTGATAGCGTTGGCAGTGGTCATCAGCGCACACATCGTAGAGGGTGTGGTCTTCGTGGTCTTGCCAAGAAACGAGAAGCCCCTCTCTTATCCCCCTATAGGGGGAAGATTTAAGCTCCTTCCTTGTAGGGAGGGTGGGGGAAGGTCTTCTTCTAACTTTCTCCATTACCCACGAACGGCTGATGACTGCTGCGGCCTTCAGGAACTCCAGCGAGGCGGTGGCCGACATCTCACTGCTTATGACAGATACGAGGTAGTCCTCTATGGGTAGTATATTGATGGCGGTGAGCTGTTCGCCTTCTCTTATGATTGTCAGTTTGCCGATAAACGTCTGGTCTTCTTTGCGTTCCCAGTGATAGCTCTTGCCAATGGTTACGCCGTGCAGGGTGAAGGAGCTGTCAGGCCCTAGCGGCGCAAACTCTGCGGGCTCGTTCACCACTATCTGCCTGTCGCTTATGGTGCAGCCATCGTTCCCTCTCCATTTGCCGTGGAGAGTGACCATGATGGCAGGTGCGGTCATCACACCTACTCTAATAACAGAGCATTGAACACGATCCATGGGCTTTAACTTTTTCACATACATTGTTTATTTCCTCTTCTCCCAGAGTCACCTCCCTGAGAATGGCGGCAGCCTGTTCACCAGTCAGTCGGCGGTAGTCCTCCTCTCTCGGCGTGATAATCAGTCCGGCCATATCCACGGCCCCGGGACTGATGCATAAGTTCTGCTCGCCTTCAGCGAAGTAGCATTCGGGGCGCAGCTTACGGCGCGGTATGAGGAGGTAGGTCTCTTTATAGACTCCTAGGCTGTCGTCATACCACGCAAGGATGTTGAAGCGAGGCTCGGCCTCACCCTCTGCCACGGGTAGCGTATTTACCATCATCTCCAGGTCTTCAATGCCTTCGCAGCATAGCACGGGGCAGACGTAGTCTTTGATTAGCTTTATGCCGGCGGCCAGTCTCTCGGCTGTCTCCTCATATTTGTCGAAGTCGCGCAGCAGTGGCATCTCGTCCTTGTTGCCTGCCTGAAAATGGAAGTGGTCAGGCGCCGAGGCTCCACACTGCGGACCGTTGTAGAACACAGCTTGGTTAGGCATCCAATGTATCAACTGACGCAGGTCGTCGAAGTGTCCCTTCATCAGCTGCGGCTTATGGGCTATGAGTGGTATTGTGCAGTGGCGGTGCAGAATTGGGTAGGGGTTGATACATAGCTGATACCTGCTGTTGTAGTTCACATGTATCTGCTCCTTCGGCTGGCTGTCTATGCATAGGAAGCACTGCCGCTTGGCTATGCTATCCTTATCCACCTTTGCGGCTGTTGAGCGAATGCGGGCGGGGTTAAACTGTACGGTGAGTGTCGTCTCCCCTGCCATGTCCAGTGTGCGCTTCTCTACCTTAGTGTCGAGCTCCGTGAAGCGCTGCTTCACCTCGGGCCATTTGTCCCACTGCAGCTGTAGCCACTCGTCGAGTCCTGTGCTCGGGTTGATGGCGCCTCCGCAGAATATGAGGTCTTTGCGCTTGTCCATCTCCATGCTGCGCAGGCTGTCCTTGTAGGCGTTGTTGCGGTTCACCTTCTCTATCGAAAGCGCTGCGTCGGAATTGCCGTCCCAGCGGCGGCAGAGGTATAGGCAGTCGTATATGCGGCCAATCTTATATTTGCGCGAGATGGCCAGTCCCACGGCGTAGTCCTCGCCATAGCTGGTGTTGGGAAAGCCTATCTCTCTGATTATTGGAGTGTAGAATGCTCTTGGTGCGCCGAGGCCGTTGATGCGCAGTGCGTTGTTCATGCCGTTTTCGTCAGTCCACTCACGGTGGTCTATCAGTCCGGGCGGCAACGGCTGCAGATTAAAGTCCACCAGACTGTAGGAGCCTATCACCATGCCTGCCTTTGTCTCGTAGAACTTATCTACTATCCGTTGCAGCGTGTCGGGGCCGCTGTAGAGGTCATCGCTGTCCAGCTGCACGGCAAACTTGCCACACTGCTCGCTGCGTATGGCCAAGTCCCAGCAACCGCCGATGCCCAGGTCGTCCTGCTCCGGCACTATATGCACCACGCGGCTGTCCTCGCTGGCAATGGCTTCTATGGCCTCGGAGGTGCCGTCGGTGGAGTGGTTATCTACAACAATGACGTTAAATTCGAAGTCAGCCTTCTGGCTCAGCACTGAGCGTATGGCGTCGCCAATCGTTTTCTCCCTATTCCTCACGGGGATGATAACGCTGGCCTCAATACATTGACCATTACTCCTTTCTCCTAAATCCGCATCCCTTATCATTTCGTCGCTCAGCAGCAGGCTCTCCTGTCTGAGCCATTCGGTGAACGCCTTTTCCATCTCTATCTGCACCTCGCGCTGTGCGGGATTCACGTAGTCAAACTGCTTGTCGCCGCTCTTGCGCAGGTCGCTCTCCTGCTCGGTGTATAGCATCTCGCGTAGATGTGTCTTATTCCTTATGTCGAGCAGCATGCGGTAGAGGGCGGCATGCTTGTAGCCGCTCACATCCAGTTGCCACGAGTTGATGAGCATCACGCTACCGAAATCAAAATCATTGCGCACACTACCTTGCTGGTAGTCGATGAGCGGGTGGGGTAGTGTCTGCCCGTCTTTCACCTCGTAGTGGTCGGCATACACCATTTGGTCCATCGTACAGCAAACTTGCAGCATACGCTCCGCGGCGCGGTAGCCCATCTTCAGCGGTGTCGTCTTGGTGTAGAGGAAGAAGCAGTCAGCCTTATAGCTGTATATCTTGCTTATAACCGCGCCAGTGAAGAAACTGTCCTCCACTTCGTCGATGCTCACCTTGCTGTCTGTCAGGTCGTCGATACGCTCGCTGTCGGCCAGCCCTCGCGGTTGCAGCACCACTATGTGGTCCAGTCCCCGTTGTGCTTTTAGGCTCTCCAGCGTCTTCAGGGTATCGCCGCGTCGCCCGTTGAATAGAAAGAAATAAGCGCTCATATTTTTAATGTTCAATTTTCAATGCTCCATGTTCAATGCTCAATATTCAACGCCCTTATCGCCACCTTCTCGCCCACTATCCACAGCGTGTCGCCTTGCTCTATCACGCGGTCAGCTTCGGGTAGGCCTATCTGGCCGTTGTCATTCTCAAAGCCCACCAACATACAGTCGTGGTCTTCGCGCAGTCGGCAGTGGCGTACCATCTTGCCGCAGAGGAAGGATTCAGGGCTGACCACTATGCTGCGTAGCACCAAGTCGTGTTCGTCAGCGTATGCTTTCTCAGGGAATACCTCTGCCTGTATGAGTTGTGAGAACGCCTTTATGTCCTCATCGCTGCCAATTATTTGTAGTCTGTCGCCAGGGAAGAGCTGTGTCATTGCTCCAGGTATGTGAATACGTCGGCCGCCTCTTACTATCGAGGCTACCATTACTCCTGCTTTGTTGGCTAAGTCCAGGTCAAGCAGCGACCGTCCCGCCAGTTTGCTATTCATAGGCAGTTGCACAATGGTGAGATGCACATCGCGGCTCAGCAGCTGACGGGCGTACATCGGTGCAGCCTTGCCTGACCGCTGTGCGTGTAGCTCTCGGCTTTTGAGGTTTTTGAGGAAAAGGTCTTCCAGACCTTTGCTACTTACCATGATGCTGCGTGAGAAGAGTATGACTCCCACTAGCACGAAGGCCAGCGCCCATTCTGTCAGCGCGGGTAGTCCCGACAGGTAGTTGATAAGATAGAATACTAGCGCTGTGGCTATCACGTAGCGTACTAGGATTGTGAAGACGAGAGGAAAACGGTTGTAGAAGTTTTCCGCCCATAGGGCGCGGAAGTCGTCGCTATGATTTTTGTGCATCACCAATGCGCGTAGGAATATTGACATAGCCAAGAAGGTAATAATCCCGGTGGCCACCTTGCCCCACACGTTGCCCAGTATGTTTATCATCGCGGGTAGTAGTGACGACAGGCACACGGTCAGTATCGCCACACACAGCAGTCCATAAATGAGTGTTTGCTTCAGTAGCACTCCTATCAGTCGGCGCCATGTGCTCTCGCTCTCTGCCGACGTGATGTCGTGAGTGGTGTCCATGGCCTGCTGCAGTCTCACTGGCAGATGCCTTTCCACGCTCTTGTATGCACGTGGTGCGAGCCTTATCATATAAGGTGTAATAAATGTAGTGATTACACTCACCGTAACTACTACGGGGTACAAAAAACCCTCCGTCACCCCAAGGCTCACGCCGAGCGAGGCAATGATGAAGGCAAATTCACCTATCTGCGCCATGGAGAAGCCGCATTGCATGGCTACTCTGAGTGGCTGTCCGCTAAGCAGGAAGCCCATGGAACCAAACACTGTCTGCCCCACTATGATTACCATCACTAGCACCAATATGGGCAGCCAGTACTGCACTATCACCGCGGGGTCAACTAGCATGCCTACTGACACGAAGAAGATAGCACCAAACAGGTCCTTCACTGGCCCCACCACCTCGTTTATCTTGTCTGCCTCCACTGTCTCTGCCAGTATGCTGCCCATCATAAATGCACCGAATGCTGCACTGTAGCCATTCATCACTGCCAGCACCACCATCAGGAAGCACAGGCCTACCGCTACAATCAGCAGAGTCTCTCTGGTCATCAGCGGACGGGCCTTCCTGAGCAATGTGGGGATGAGAAAGATGCCCACAATAAACCATACCACCAGCACCAGTGCCAGACGCAACAGGCTGTGCACCAGCTCGGTGCCTTCCAGCTGATTGCTGACTGCCATTGTCGAGAGGATTACCATTAACAGGATGCCCAGTATGTCCTCCACCACCAGAGCGCCCAGCACTGCTGAGGCGAATTTCTGCTGTCGTAGCCCCATATCGTCGAGGGCTTTGAAAATTACTGTAGTAGATGACATCGCCAGCATACCGCCCAGGAAGAGGCTGTTCATCTTGCTCCACCCGAAGCAGTGGCCCGCCACGGAGCCTAGGCCTATCATGCAGAAGATGATGGTGCATGCCGCCACTACGGGCGACGGCCCCATCTTCACCAGCTTGCGAAAACTGAACTCCAGGCCCAGTGTGAACATCAGGAATATCACACCGATGTCGGCCCATACGCTCACTCTGTCGGCATCTGCCACCGAAGGGAAAATGTCGAGGTGCGGGCCGCATAGGAAGCCCGCCACTATATAACCCAATATCAAGGGTTGGCGCAGCCGCTTCATCAATAGCGTAGCCACACCGGCAATCACCAGTATCAGTGCCAAATCCTTAATAATTATTGGGAGTTCATTCATCTTGACTGCAAAATTACTAAAAAACTCCTAACTCCTAACTCCTAACTTTTTACTAACTTCGCAGCGAGAAACCATAAACACAAACAATAAAGCAATGAAACAGAACATACTCGCCATCAGTGGCAAGCCCGGGCTCTACCTAATGATAGCCCGTGGCACCAGCACCCTTATCGTAGAAACCCTCGACGAGCAGAAGCGTCGCTTCAATGTCAGCGCACGCGATCGTATCACTTCCCTCAACGACGTGTCCATCTATACCGACGACGAAGACGTGAAACTCATGCAGGTTTTCGAGTCTATGAAGGCTCACGAGGGCGGCAAGCCAGTGGCTCTGGATGTTAAGAACGCCACCAAGGAGCAGCTCGCCGACTATGTGGCCCAGGTGCTGCCCAACTTTGACCGCGACCGCGTCTATCCCAACGATATGCGCAAGCTCATCTCGTGGTACAATATCTTGGTGAAGAATGGGCAGACAGACTTCATAGATCCGGAAGACGCTGAAGAAGAAGAGAAAGTCTAGTACCCACCAGCTCAAAAGTTTTATAACATTAACCCCTTATAGCGATGAAACGTTTCTTTCCATTCCTCTGTTCCCTGCTCTCCGTGCTGTTCCTGTCGCTGCAGGCACAGGCAGAGCAAGTGTGGAAAATTGGCGACGCCCTGCTGACTGAGGGCACGCAGATCACGTCAAACAACTCGCAGGACGGCTTTCCGCCTAGTAACCTGCTTCGCCCCGAGAGCGAGGGCTACGGCACCAACCAGATTATCTGGCACAGCGCGTGGACACCGGCAGCACCTGCCGGCACTGAGACCTACTTGCAGGTTACCTTCACCGCCCCCAAGCAGCACATCATCTTCACCATGATTGGCTCCATGTGGCAGCAGACCTACGATACTCCTACGGAGATGGTAATCCTTGCCACTAACGACCTCAGCGGCGAGTGGACCGAGATAACCCACCTCAAGAATATGGAGAACGATTACACCTCCTTCCGTCCCGACAAATACACGTCGCCCCACATTGACCTTGGCGCCGAGTACAGCTATGTGCGCTTCTTGGTTAAGAAGACCATGAACGACGGTGCCACCTACCGTCAGGACGGCAACGGCAATTACTACGTGTCCCTCGGCCGCTTCCAGGTCTATGAAGCCTACCTGGGCGATGAGGAGCCCGTCGTTCCCACATGGAAGAAAGACGCAGCCCTGCTGACCGAGGACTCACAGATTACCTCCAACAACTCACAGGACGGCTTCCCGCCTAGTAACCTGCTTCGCCCCGAGAGCGAGGGCTACGGCACCGGCGAGATTATATGGCACACCTCGTGGGGTACTCCTCCCGTTCCGCCCGCAGGCACCGATGCCTATCTGCAGGTTCAGTTCTCCGAGCCGCAACAGCACATCATCTTCACTATGATAGGCTCCATGTGGGCCGGCACTTGCGACACCCCGACCGAAGTCATTGTCCAGGCCAGCAACGAGCCCAACGGCGAGTGGACCGAGGTGACCCATCTTGAGGAGATGTCGTCCTCTTTCACCAGCTTCTCGCCCGACCGCTACGAGTCGCCTCATATCGACCTCGGCGCCAAGTACAGCTACGTCCGCTTCGTGGTCAAGAAGACCATGAACTACGGAGTGAACAGCCGCAAGGACGCCAACGGCAATTACTACGTATCGCTCGGCCGCTTCCAGGTGTATAGTGCCGTTGAGACAGGCGACGAGCCCATCGACCCGAAGAAGAATATCAACCTCCTCTTCATCGGCAACAGTATCACCTACGGCGCCACCACACCCTCTCCCGCCGCACAGGCACCACCCATCGTGTGCCGCTCGCTGGTAGCCGAGGCCACAGGCGTCAACACTAATGTATATAACGGAGGCCACTCCGGCATCACCACCTTCGGCTTCCTGCCCGGACGCAGCGACTTCACCATGGTGGCCAACAGCGCCAGGACATTCTTCAAGCAGAACGGCGGCCTCACCTACTTCTCCATCATGCTCGGCACCAACGACAGCGCATGCTCTGGCACCGAGGGAGCCCCCGTTTCTCCCGCCACCTATGCAGCCAATATCCGTAAAATCATCGATGCACTCATCGAAGCCATACCTACCTGTAAGATAGTCCTCAACTATCCCATCTGGTACAGCCCCAGCACCTACAACGGCGCCCGCTACCAGCAGGAGGGCCTCGACCGTCTGCACAGCTACTACCCCCTGCTCGACACCATCGTCAGTGAGTACGACCAGGTATATGCCGGAGAGCGTGGCGTGTGGGAGTACTTCGAGGACAACCGCGTGCTCTTCACCACCGAGAATGGCAATGACGGCAAGTTCTACCTCCATCCCAATGTCAACGGCTGCAAGCGACTGGCAGAGATATGGGCCAGGACACTCCTCAATCTCATCGAGGCCGACGGAGTGGAGATAAAGAACCCGCTGCCCGCCTGGGACGTGTTCACCCCCTCCAACGATAAGAAGTACAAGGTGTCCACCCCGCGCGGCAAGTACGGCACCAAGGACGGCAAGGTCACCAACACGGTGCTCACCAGCCTCGGCGACACCGAGGGCGAGTTCGCCTTCATCACCTACAACGGACTCATCTATCCCTACAGCGTGGCCGATAAGTCCTTTATGTTCCGCGACCCGCAGGCTTATCAGGAGGACTGGAGCAACATTGTGCTCTCTAACAAGGTGATAGAGCCCGTCAAGGTCAACTATGTGGGCATCAAGGCTGGCTATCCCTACTGTCTCACCAGCGGCGAATACATAGCCAACACCGCCGCCAGCACCCAGACAGGCGTATGCCTCAATAGCTATGCCACCGCTGATGATGGCAACCATACGGCCATCGTCGAGTCCGGCGACTTCGATCCCACCGAGGCACTGGCCATACTCGACAACTATTTCGGCAACCAGGTGGAGGTGCTCTATCGTGTCGTTGACTCCGAGGGCAATCCCCTTGACTCCCTCACCTTTGGTGGCGTGGCTGGCGACGAGGTCACCGACCTGCCGCCCACCCTCAACGTCAAGGCCTACACCACCTACACCATCCCAGAGCCCGTCACCCTGCAGAAAGAGGGCGACAATATCGTCAACATCGTAGCCACGTGGAATCTGCCCTTCGAGCTGTCGCCCGACAGAGACAATGCCCATTGGTATAACCTCGCCCTGCGCGAGGGCTGCGACTATGTCACTACCAAGAACGCCTATAAGTGCAACCCCAACGCCACCATCGACGACCTCGAGAGCAACGCCTATCAGTGGGCGTTCCAGGGCAACCCCTACGACGGCATCGTCGTCTTCTGCCGCGCCAACCCCGCCATGTCGCTCACCCGCGTGGGCAGCAAGGCCTACCTGCGTGCAGGCGTGTTCAGATGGGAGATAATAGAGAGCCCCAAGGGCTTCCTGCTCGCCACCGACGACAAGACCTATCCCTACATAAATGAATATGGTGGTGAGGGCGGCTACCTCGGCTTCTGGCACGGCATCGACGACGTCGGCAGCATCTTCACTGTGTGCGAGGTGGGACAGCCCACCGTCAACAATATCAAGCTGCCCACCGGAGGCGCCGTCAAGATATTCAAGTCCGACGATGACAAGGCCAACGGCCGCGCCATCCTCGTCCTCCCGGGTGGAGGCTACGGCTTCATCGCAGGCCCCAACGAAGGCAGCGACTGGGCACCCATGTTCAACGACCTTGGCTACACCGTGGGCGTGCTCAACTACACCGTGCCGCCGTCGAAGCCCGACCAGCCGCTCAGCCAGGCACGCGCCGCCATGTCCTATCTGCGCAGTCATAGCGAGGAGTACAATGTGGGTACCGGCCTCATCGGCGTGATAGGCTTCAGCGCCGGCGGCCATCTCGCCTCCACCATAGCCACCCACACCAGCGGTGGCGAGGCACCCGCCTTCCAGATACTCTTCTATCCTGTAATCACCATGGAGGCCAGCTACACCCATGCAGGCTCGCGCCAGAACCTCATAGGCG
>JAFTAJ010000044.1 GCA_017458585.1 Bacteroidaceae bacterium | reverse complement strand
GATGGCGTTCAGTATTTTGTTAGCCATGCTCACCTTGCTTTTAGTAGAAGTATTCTGCCCCGAACTGATACGTATTTTTGGCGGTAGTCCCCAAACGGCAGCCATGGCCGAGTGCTATCTGCGCATTTCCACCCCCGGCAATGCGGCATGCATCATATCAAGCATGCTGGCACCGTTTCTGCTCGTTCAGGGATACTCCAACGAAGCACTCTTTGTAATCGGGTCTGGTATCGTGATTAACATGATACTCGACCCCATCTTTATATTCCTGTTTGGTTGGGGTATAGCCGGAGCAGCATGGGCTACCACTGTGGCTGAGGTAACTTCTGCCGTCGTCGCTATTGTGATGCTTGCACGTGTGGGCAATCTGCGGATCCGGATGAACCTTCAGCATATAGAGTGGCGCCATATAGTGCCTTGCCTGGCTTTGGGAACAGCACCCATGGCGATGATGCTGGCCGAAACAGCGCAGATGGGCGTTTACAACCAGACACTCTACCATCTGGCTGGCGATTGGGGCGTTGGCACGATGGCACTCGTCATCATGCTTCACGACTTCCTTTTCTTTCCTGTCCGTGGCATGGCTTATGGTTCCCAACCAATAACGAGTTATAATCTGGGGGCTGGAAAATGGCAGCGGGTATGGGACAATGTCAAGTTGTTGCTCGCATTTACATTAGTATGGTCCATGATGGTGTGCCTGTTGATGATGATCCAGACAGAGCCCGTGGTTCGCCTGGTCGTAGGCGATGGTCCTATGGTGGACTACGCCGTACCGATGGTTCGCCTCTCGTTCGTGGTGTTCTTCGTGGCTACAGTGCAGTTTGCCTGCCAGTGTACGCTGCAGGCCATGAACCGGCCCGTACTCACTTTCTGGATAGGCATCTCACGTACATTGCTTCTGCTTGTACCTTTTGTTTGGCTCCTGCCTCGCCTACTGACAGATCATGCCGATATGGGTGTATTCCTGGCACAGCCTGCGACTGATGTCGTGGTTGGAACAGTAACAGTCATCATCCTATTCAAATCACTTCAGAATTACAAGAACATTCAAAATAATAAAGTATGAAAAGATTTTCACGATACACTTTATGGAGCTTTCTGATGCTTTTGTGCATACAGACATTGGTGACCGGCTGCGGGGAAACAGCATCCAGCCCTGCCAACACATATAAGACGTTGCGCGTAGAGCGGCAGGACTACACACTGAATCGCCGGTTTGTGGCAAAGATAGAGGGCAAAGAGAATGTGGATGTGTGTGCTCTTATTGGAGGGACATTGAAGAAGGTTTGCGTGAAGGAAGGTAGTCGCGTGAAGAAAGGGCAGCCGCTCTTCATCATCGACCAAGCTCCCTACATCGCTGCTGCCAATGCCGCAAAAGCCAAGGTGAGGACAGCCCGTGCTGCACTCTCCACGGCGCAACTGAACTTAGATGGTAAAGAGAAGCTCTATGCACAGCAGATGGTGGGTGAGAATGACCTACTCCGGGCGCGTTATGCCAAAGAAGATGCTGCGGCCCAACTCGAGGCTGCCCAGGCGGAACTGGCATCTGCGCGTTCCAACCTGAATTACACTACCATCTACAGCCCTGTTGACGGAACCATTAGTATTCTGAATTTCCTCGAAGATAATGTCGTGTTCCCTACCAGCAGTCTGCCTATTGCCACCGTAGCGGCCAACAAGCATATCTATGCTTATGTCACGTTGTCAGAGGAATTGCTCGTGAACTTGTTCGATGAGTACGGCTGCAGTACTTCCGACGAACTGCTAAAAAAGTTGCCTCCCATCTCGCTCTATACCATCTGGGGTGAAAAACTTCCGCAGGAGGGACACATTGATGCCGTTAGCGGTGAAGCAGACATCTCGACAGGATCCGTCCTTATCCGGGCGTCGTTTGACAACCCTTCGGAGATGTTCCGCAACGGTAGTAATGGATATGTAGTGCTGCCAACCACAAAGCATGGGGTCTTTGTTATACCGCAGGATGCCACCATCCACATTCAGGACAAATGTTTTGTTTATCGTATCGTCGATGGCAGAGCCGTCTCTACAGAGGTGAAGGGCATTTCTGCCAACGATGAGGACTATGTGGTGAGCAGTGGGCTGAATGACGGCGATGTCATCATAGCCGAGAATGCCGGAATGGTGACTGAGGGAATGGCTGTTGCCCAGGAAACAGGAAAGAAAGAACTTTAAATACAATCTGTTATGCATCATAGATTATACCATGTTATATCTGTAGTTGCCGTGCTGACTCTGTCGATACTCTGCAGCAACTGTGGTGAAGAGGCCACATCCACGGTGAAGGATTGTTACCGCCTGTTGCGTGTGCAGCGGCAAGACATCACCCTGACTCGCAACTTTATTGTGAAGATGGAATCTTTACATAGTATATATGTTCGCCCACTTGTCAGTGGACGACTTGTTAAGATTTTAGTAAAGGAAGGTGCTCATGTAAAGAAGGGGCAGCCGCTATTCGTTATCGACCAAAGCCCTTATATTGCTGCTGTTGATGCCGCCAAAGCTCAGGTGTCCACTGCTCGCGTTGCACTCTCCTCTGCCCAGTTGAACTTAGATGGCAAGGAGCAGCTATATGCACAAAAAATGGTGGGGGAGTCCGACCTGCTTCGTGCCCGTCATGCTAAGGAAGAAGCCTATTCACAGTTGGAAGCGGCACTGGCTGAATTAGAATCTGCGCGTACCCAATTGGACTACACCACGATCTGTAGTCCTGTCGATGGCACCATAGGTATGATTGAATACCGTGTGGGTGATCTTGTTGAAACCGACGGTGATCTACACATGGTAATCGTTTCAGACAACAACAATCTCCATGCATATGGTGCCCTCTCTGAGGAGACACTCTCTGAACTTCTTAAGGACTTCAACTGTAACTCTGCCGACGAGCTTCTTGAAAAGCTGCCACCTGTCACGTTTTATAGCAATTGGGGCTATAAGTTAGAGGAAAAGGGACATATTGATGTCATCAGTGGAACCATTGATCTGAACAATGGTGCCACTTATATACGTGCTTCCTTCCATAATCCCACGGAGAGATTGCGTAATGGCAGTAACGGCTATATCGAATTACCCTACATCCAGCACCATGTCGTTGTCATTCCACAGGAAGCGGTCGTTGATATCCACAATAAATATCTCGTCTATAAAGTGGTCGATGGGAAGGCAGTGGAAACGGAGGTGACAATTTTGCCTTATAATGACGGACAAAACTTTGTTGTGACGGCCGGTCTTGAGCAAGGCGATTCTATCATTGCCGAGGGAGCCGGATTTGTAACCGACGGAATAGAGGTAACAGAAAAGAAAGTCAAGAAAGGAGGAAAACAATCATGATTAGTCGTTTCTTTATCAATCGTCCTATCTTTGCCTGCGCCCTTTCAGTGCTTGTCCTTTTGGCGGGCATTGTAGGATATATCAATCTGCCTGTTGAGCAGTTCCCGAATGTGGCACCACCCGTGGTCACTATCAATACGGAGTACACTGGAGCCAGCGCCGAGGCTGTGATGAAAAGTGTGGTTACGCCTATTGAGGAGGCTGTCAATGGTGTGGAGGGCATGGAGTATATTACTTCATCGTCAACCAGTAGTGGCATGGCTACCGTCAGTGTTACCTTCCGACCTGGCACCGACCCCGACCTGGCACAGATCCGTGTCAAGAACCGTGTAGAGGAGGCTAAAGGCTATCTGCCCGCCGAGGTGCTGAACATTGGTGTGCAGGTGGAGAAGGAAGAACAGGGCATGCTGCGCATCATCGCCCTGGAGTGTCCCGACAACCGCTACGATAATGCCTTTATCACCAACTATTTCAACATCAACGTGCAGCCGCGCCTGCAGCGCATTAATGGTGTGGGCAACATCCAGCTGATGGGCAATGTCTATGGCATGCGCATCTGGATGGACCCG